>NZ_CP151099.1:2500833-3125416 GCF_038096175.1 Nostoc sp. UHCC 0302 | reverse complement strand
TATTGGCTGTTCTAAGCTATCGACTAATAGCCTAAAATTTGTTAATACTTCTTGAACAAATAGTAAATCACTTTCATTATTTGATACTTGTTCTAATAAACTAGCAGGTAATATATCACGAAGAATTGGTATCCAGTCGTGAAATGTATCATTAGCTTCGGTTTTGGAAACACCAAATAGCATTCCTAATACTTGGAATGTTGGCATCTGTCTTAGATAAAATAGACATAAACATACTTGTTCTTCGGTTGATAACTTTTCGGGACGACCACCACCAGCCGCATTAATTCTAATTTTATGACTCTCTTGTTTAGCTTTGATGTATCGATTTCGTTTTAAGGCGCAATTTAGCAGTGATTGCAATTGTTCGTAACTAATCCCTAAAATCTGTTTTGTTCGTAGTGGATACTTTTGTATATAATCTAAAATCATAACTAATTGTGGAAAATGGTAGACGCCCAATCTAACGTTTTACCATTTTTCTTTTCCTAAGTTAATATTTCGGACAAGTTTATTTAACCCGATGCCCTTGGCTGATTTCTTGCGTTTGGCGATTCAGATTGCAGAGATATTGGGTAAGATTCACAGCAGTAATGTCATCCATAAGGACATTAACCCCAGTAATATCGTTCTCAACAGAGCTACTGGGATAGTGAAAATTATCGATTTTGGGATTGCGACGCGATTTGCGCGCACAAATCCGAGTTTTAAAAACCCTAATGTCCTAGAAGGCACCGTCGCTTATATCTCGCCGGAGCAAACCGGGAGAATGAACCGGATGTTAGATTACCGCACGGATTTTTACTCATTAGGAGTCACCTTCTACGAACTGCTAGTTGGGCAATTGCCGTTTGTCGCAACAGATGTACTGGAATTGGTGCATTGTCATATTGCTCTTGAGCCTGTTCCACCTCATCAGGTGAATGCAGAAATTCCTAAAGTTGTCTCCGGCATCATTATGAAATTAATGGCGAAAAATGCCGAGGAGCGGTATCAAAGTGCTTGGGGAATCAAGGCAGATTTAGAAGAATGTCTCCACCAGCTAGAAGACACAGGTGGAATGGAAGCGTTTCAATTAGGTAGTCACGATATTTATGATAAGTTTCAGATTCCGCAGAAACTCTATGGACGCAAAACCCAAGTTGAGACGTTATTGACTTGTTTTGAGCGAATCAGTACAGGGTCAAATTCAGTAGTAGATGCGTCTGCAAAGGGCAAGCCTGAAAGTGAGATGATGCTTATCACAGGCTATTCTGGTATCGGCAAATCAGCCCTAGTGCAAGAAATTTATAAACCGATTACCCAAAAGCGCGGTTATTTCATTACAGGTAAATTTGACCAGTTTGGACGGAATATTCCTTACTCTGCAATTGTGAGTGCCTTTGAGTCCTTGATTGGGCAATTGCTCAGTGAACCAGAGACTTCTTTGCAACAATGGCGGGAAAAAATTCAAGCAGCTTTGGGTGCCAATGGGCAAATCATTGTTGATGTGATTCCTAATTTAGAACTAATAATTGGTAAACAGGCATCAGTCCCTCTAGTTGGAGCGACTGAAGCTCAAAATCGCTTTAATTTAGTGTTTCAAAAGTTTATCCGAGTATTTTGTGCAAAAGAACATCCTTTAGTTATCTTTCTGGATGATTTGCAGTGGGTAGACTCGGCAACACTCAAATTAATCGAGTTGATGATGAGCGATCGCTCTTCACAATATTTGTTTGTCATTGCAGCGTATCGAGACTCGGAAGTGAACTCAACTCATGGGTTAATAATGACTCTTGAGGATTTGAGAAAAGCGGGAACAACAATTAATCAGATTACTTTAGAGCCTTTGGGGTTGGAGGCTGTAGCTCAATTAATTGCCGATACATTACATAGTGATACCGCTTGGATTCAACCTTTAGCAGAGTTAGTCATAAATAAAACTGATGGGAATCCCTTCTTTGTGAATGAGTTTCTCAAAACTCTGTACGCTGAAAATCTGCTGAGTTTTGATTTTGCGAGTCGCATCTGGCAGTGGAATATCGCTCAAATTCATGCCAGAGATATAACTGACAATGTGGTGGAGTTGATGATTGGTAAGCTCAAGCAACTGCCACAATCAACGCAGAACCTCTTAAGTTTGGCAGCTTGCGTTGATGCTAATTTTAGTTTAAATATACTCGCTATTATCTGTGAAAAATCACCAGATGAACTTTACCCTGCGTTAGTTGAAGCAGTTCACGCAGGAGTTATCCTACCCATATCCGAATTAGATGCTCAACTATTAATTCAGGATTATAAATTCTTGCATGACCGCATTCAACAAGCAGCGTATGCTCTGATTGAGGAAAATCAAAAACAAATCCTTCACTTACAAATCGGTCGCAATTTGTTGCAGAAGGCTACAGACTCGACACTATCAGATCAAGTCTTTGAGATAGTGGATCATCTAAATATTGGCGTTGAACTTGTCAGTGAGCAATCAGAACGTTCGCAAATTGTCAAACTAAATTTGCTGGCAGCGAAGAAAGCAAGAGCAGCATCAGCTTATAGTGCGGCATTGAAATATTTAATTAGGGGGATAGAGTTGCTAACCGATGATAGTTGGCAACAGCAATACGATCTCAGCTTAGTTTTGCATGAGGAAGCGGCAGAAGCAGCATACCTTTGCAGGGACTTTGATGGAATGGAGAGATGGGGAAAGATTGTTTTAAAAGAAGCCAAAACCTCTCTAGAGCGACTAAAAACTTATGAGGTTAAAATTGCAACTTGTGTGGTGCAAACAAAACTAGTCGAAGCTGTCAAAATAGGGATACAAGCGTTAGAGCTAATGGGGATAAGTTTACCAGAGTTGCCAACAGCGTTGGATGTTCAGCAGAAACTAGAGGAAGCAAAGACTGCTTTGACTCGGGGGAGCATAGAGGAGCTAACAAAGCTGCCTAGCATGACAGAAGCAGGCAAGTTGGCAACCATGCGTATCTTATCGAATATGATTTGTCCTGCCTATCAAGCTGTACCTACATTATTGCCGCTGATTGTGTGCGAACAGTTGAATTTATCTATCAAACATGGAAATTCGCCTTTTTCTGCCTTTGCTTATGCTAATTATGGAATGATTTTAAACGGGGTAGCTAACGATATTGAGGGAGCAGATCAATTTAGTCAATTGGCTTTAAGTCTAGTTGAAAAGTTTAATATTAGAGACATCAAATGTAAAATATTCCTGATAATTGCACTGTGCATAATTCACGGAAAAAATCATCTTATAGACACCATTACAGTTTTACAAGAAGCGTACTCTAGTGGCATAGAAAATGGAGATTTTGAATATGCTAGCTATGCTGCAATGATTAAATGCCTTAACTTATATTTTAGTGGTCTAGAATTGACAGAGCTCGAACGGGAGATGGACTTGTGGTGCCATGCAATCGCTCAACTGGAGCAAGAAAATAACTTAGGTCAAAACCAAATGCACCGCCAGGTAGTCCTTAACTTGCTTGGAGAAGTTGAAAATCCATGTCGTTTAGTTGGTGTTGTCTACAACGAAGAAGAATCACTACCACTTTATTTGGCTGTTAATGGCAAAACTGCACTTCATTTCCTTTATCTTCACAAACTAATTCTTTGTTATCTGTTTGAGGAATTTACTGAAGCCGTAAAAAATGCAAACTTTACTGAACAGTATTTAGAAGGCGCGACAGGAATGATAACTGTTCCTCTATTCTATTTATACGATTCTCTGTCGCAAATAGCAACATATCCATTCACTTCCAGTTTAGAACGAGAACATCTGCTCCTCAAGGTGACAAGCAACCAAGAGAAGATGCAAAATTGGGCGCAATATGCGCCGATGAATTTTCAGCATAAATACGACTTGGTAGAAGCAGAGAAAGCCAGAGTATTAGGTAATATCCTTGAGGCTGAAGAATTCTATGAAAGAGCAATTATTGGCGCAACTGAAAACGAATATATCCAAGAAGAAGCATTAGCTTATGAGTTAGCAGCCAAATTTTATGAATCGCGTGGCTTGTCAAAATTTGCCTCTACTTATATGAAAGAGGCACACTATTGCTACAAGCGCTGGGGAGCAAAAGCCAAAGTTAAAGATTTGTCAGCTAAATACCCACATCTGCTGGCGACTTCACCACAAAAAAGAAGCACTACTATACACATAGATACCGCAACTCCTGTTACGACGACAACCAGCACTAGCTCAAACAAAGATTTGGATTTAGCTACAGTTATCAAAGCATCGCAAGCAATTTCTGGTGAAATAAGTAGGTAGGTGCCAAAAAAGTCAGCTATGTTAAGATATGTAAAGACTGATAATGCATCTACAAGGTAGTTGGTGTATGGGTGCGCGTTTAAGGGTATTTCTGACTCCTGAGCAAGACCAAACTTTACTAAATCTGAGAAAACAGGATGTACCACAGAAAGTCAAAGACAGGGCGGAAATAATCAGGCTAAATGCACATGGTTGGTATGTAGAGAAGATAGCAGATCACTTTGATTGTCACAAAAAAACAGTCACAAAAGTTTTGCATCAATGGCAAAAACTGGGCACAGAAGGGCTTTGGGAATCTCCTGGGCGAGGGGGGAAACCAAAGTGGCTTGAGGATGACATGATATTTTTAGAAGAATGCCTCAGAAACGAGCCACGCACATACAATAGTTCTCAGTTAGCTTTGAAGTTGAAAACAGAACGCAACGTTGAGATGAGTGCCGACAGATTAAGACGGGTACTCAAAAAAAGGGGGTCGATTGGAAACGGACAAGGAAAAGCCATAAAGGAAAACAAGACCCAGTAGCACGAGCAAACAAGCAAGCAGACCTAGACATGTTGGAATTAGCTGCTGCCACTGGTGAAATAGACCTGAAATACCTAGACGAGTCAGGGTTCTGTATGTGGAGCGAACCTAGTTATACATATTACTTTAGAGGTGAGCAAAAACGGTTAGAACAGACTAAACGCCGTGGTCGCAGATTAAGTATTATCGGGCTTCTCCAACCTTTAATCAGTTTTGTTTACGGTTTAGTTATCGGTGGTGTTGACCGTAAATCTTATATAGAAATGATGGAGAAAGAAGCCAAACAAGCCCAAGAAACTGGACGTATCAGCGTGATTGTGCAAGATAACGGGCCAATACATCGCTGCCAAGAAGTTCAACAATTGTGGAAAAAATGGGAAAGTCAGGGTTTGTACATCTTTTTTCTCCCGAAATATTGCTCAGAAATGAATCCAATTGAATTGGAATGGCAACATCTCAAGAAAGATGAGTTATCCGGGCAAGCATTTGATGATGAGCTAGATCTCGCTTACGCCGTCATCAATGGTGTTCAAGCTAGAGGAAAAAAAAACAATCACAACACACATCGTGTAAAATTTAGCTCTAGATTATCAACTTAAGATTTTGTTACATAGTAGAAAATTTCGGTGCCTACCTACTTAGATGAATTATTAGCAGTAGAAGATAACGGACAACAGAAAATCCACTTTGAAGTTGAAGATACTGGTGTTGGTATTAACCCTCATGAGTTAGAGCAGCTATTTGAAGCCTTTGTACAAACTCAAACTGGTATTCAATCGCAACAAAGGACTGGTTTAGGATTGGCGATCGCTCGCTCATTTGTACAATTGATGGGAGGTGACATTACTGTTAGTTCTTCTGTGGGATATGGCAGTATCTTCAAGTTTGATATTTGTGTATCTTCAGTTGAAACTCCCCAAAGCCAAGCACCACAATCAACTCGTCGCGTTTTGGCTCTACAACCAAATCAGCCTCACTATCGGCTTTTAATTGTGGATGACCTGCCTGAAGGTCGCCAACTACTGATGAAATTGCTTTCTGGTTTTGGTTTTGAACTGCAACAAGCAACTGATGGTCAACAAGCAATTGAAGTTTGGCAAAAATTCTCGCCGCACTTAATATTTATGGATATGCGGCTACCAGTACTGAATGGGCTGGAAGCTACAAAACGTATTAAATGCACTACCGCTGGTATTGCTACAAAAATTGTAGCTGTGACTGCCTCGTCTTTAGAGTCAGAGCGGGCTGCAATCCTAGCTGCTGGTTGTGATGACTATATCCGTAAGCCATTCCAAGAGGCTGATATTTTTGATACTATATCTCAGCATCTTGGTGTGCGCTATATCTATAATGAAGCAGTTAACACACCACCTGCGGATCAAAATAAGCCATATATCTTAACTCCTACTGCTCTAAGTGTCCTGGGGGCTGATTTAGTTGAACAGTTGCATTCTTCTGCTATCCGGGTAGATGGCAAGCAAATTCTGAAAATCATCGAGCAAATTTCCCATAATCATGCTGACATCGCCTCAAGCCTTACTGATCTGGTTGATAACTTTTGTTTTGAAGAAATTGTCACTTTAACTCGACTAGACTAGAGCAATCCTCTCCAGCATTAAGAATGCCCAGTCCGGATTTGTGATCAGCTAAATTTTGTGCTTGCTTGCGCTCGCCACCTATCTGCAATCTCTATAGGCACAAACCCGTAATCAAACTTGGCTTTTCACGGTATGCCACCTTCCCACGCTTGGGGGGTAGAGCATTTTATGACTTGTTAGTGCTTTGTTAAACCACACTGTGCTTTTTTAATGAACTGATGACAGATGTAATGGTCTTTCCATGACATCTATAAGATGTGCATAGATACCTGTTTTCTGTAAATTAAGTCTATCGAGCTAAAGGACACATTAACTTCAAATTTAAATCAAAAGCCGAAAAATTAACTTATAGCAAGTCATGAAAACAACCTTGACTTTTTGAAATAAGAATGATTTCTGAGTAAGCTTTTTAAATAGGAAATTGTAAAAGTTGTTTTTTGACAGACACTTAAATTGCTGAAGTAATTTCATCTAAAACCTTTGGAACAGTTTGCCACGACTGCCTCTTTAGATACTTTCAATTGATTTTAGGAGGGGAAACATGGCTCAAGTATTATGCCTTTTAGAAAAGTATTTTCGGAACAACGTTGTCATCTATATTGCTCTGTGCTTACTATTATTTATGCCCTCAATGGCTCTAGCCCAAGATGACAATAATCTTAACGATCCTCCACCGCAGACTTCAGGTATTTCGGGCGGTTCTAGACTGAAGTAGCTTAGAAAAGGAGTCAGAATACAGAATTAGATTCATATAATGAATACACTTTATTTAAAGTTGATAGTAATGTAGATGGCGAGCCAACTCATTTATTAAAAATGGATTGCCCTAGCACCGAAATAATTCATATATTGCGAATTCATATATTGCGAGTACCACTCTTAGTGCCATTCGTTTCTTAACCTTCGTTGTGTTCAAGAGTAATTTAGATGCGTTTGTCCTGGGTTTAACCCATGATCATTTTCTAATGTAGGCTTGAAAGACATCTCTAAAAGAAACCGCTCGACGCTTGATTAGCCAGGAAAATTCGTTGACATTTTCTTCACCCAATTCAGGTGCATATTTCTGCATTTGTTTTTGAACTTCAGGTAACTCATACCAGGGAATCCAGGGAAAGAAATGATGAGCAGTGTGCAAATTGAAGTTTAACAAGACACAACTAGACCAGAAAGTGATTGAACGGCATGAATGGGTGATGGAATCTTGCTCCCACAGAGGACGAGGTTGGGGCGTATCATAAAGCTCCGTATCTGCGTGGTGAGGCAAATTAGCCATATCTTCTACAAAAAGAAGCATAATCCAGGCAGGGAAAAACCAACTGATAAAAAATGCGAGAAAGCCAAATAAGCCCAAAACTACAAAAAACAAAAAGTAAAATGCCAAGTAGTAAACTTGATAAACAATCTCTTTTTTATGGGCTTTTGTGCGCTCACCTCTAAACCATTGTACAAAGGGCTTAATCCAAAGTGCAATGCGTTCATTGACAGTTAATACAGGAATACAAAGCTTCCACAAGAAATTTATTATTTCCAGTGTTGAATTAGAAGCATTGGATAAGCGATTGATCAGACGCTGATTAGGAGGATCATTGATATTACCTGCCCAAATATGGTGATGTAGATGAGACTGGCGACGAGGCAAAAAAGGGAGTGCAATGATTAAACTAAGAATATGTCCTAGTATTTCATTATGTGTACGGTCTTTAAAAACAGCATTATGAACTGTTTCATGGTGGATGATGTAAAAATGAGTCAAAACGATGACCATGATAATTTGGCTAAACGCCCAGGTAAGCAATGTAGACACTTGTGCTAAATACCCAGAAGTTATGATTAATAGTCCATCCAGCGATAAGATAACTAAAGTAGGACAAGCAGGGTAGGGCTTGTTTATCTCCAAACGAATTTGTTTCCAAGTTGTTTTAAGCATGATTGATTTAATACTGTTGTGAGTTGTTAATTTGTGTGAAATAGGACATATTTAAATCTTCAGCAAGAACTTTATAAAAACCAGGACTGCTACGCAACCAATACTTGTTATATGTATTAACAAGAGCCGCGCAGTTTTCATAATTTATTGTTACTTCTGGACATGGGATAACAGTGATACCTAAAGCTTCGCTAATTTTGACAATGTATCGAGGTAGTATTGCCCATGTTTGAGAGCGATAATATTTTTCTCTAGCAATTTGGATGGCATCTCGCGTTAATTGATTGAGAATAAGACTGGATAATTGAATTTTTTTAGATATTCCATTTTTCGAAAATGGAGTAACTGCAAATCTCGTTAATTCAGCCGTTTCTTTAATGTTAAATCCGGCAAAATTGTAGTTTGCCCAACCATTTATAGGCGAGAATAAACTCATAGCTTCTATAGGCATTAATCTTAGTGATTGAGCTTGCTCTGAAGCGAGAACAAGCCTTACTGTTCCTAATGGTTCTACTCTTCCTGTATCTGGGTTATATCCAGACAAAAGTAATATTTTTGATAAACCATGAGTATAATATTCATCCTGACATAGTTCTTGGTAAATATGCTCAAAGTTCATGTCTTGGGAAGAAAGTCTTGCATAACCTTTTGCAACCATAAGGAAAGCAAGATGTAGTTTGTCTTGGTTATCTGTAATGTCTTCAGTATAAAAAGATTCGAGAACTTCTCTCTCTAAACTATACCAGCTACTTTTTGTTTCTTTAATGCTGATTATCGCGACCATTTCTTGATTTCTCCTATTAATTACATTGAAGATAAATTTGAGTTTCTAAGTTAATATTTTTTGACCATGACATTTATCATTTCACAGTCTTGATTTGCGACAATGGATAGTAGAATATACTCTCCTTTTGAAATTCCAGCATATTAAATTCCCGAGCATTTGCTCTATTAAATACGAGGGAGTTTTTTCTGAAAGGGTAGATATAAGTTTATTGGGACATTCTGTTGATAATTTAAAATACGTTGTCTTGCTCTGGTTTAAACTTCAATATCAGTAAAATACTTTTAATCAAACTAGAATTTCTACATCATTTGAGGAAAAGTGCTTTCCAAGTTAGGAAAATATTTGGTTAAACACCTGTTCAGGAATCATGTGACTATCTGAATAACTCAATAGTCAAATTTCAACTTTGATGAGCAATGCTATAAATGCGACGGATAAGAGTCGCTTGCGCTTACAATTGGTGAAGAGATTTGAGCATATCCTTTCATTGATACAGGTTTTGTTCACCCCTTTTAGTATTCAAGGAGTGATTGGACTGGATCAAAAAAATGTTAAACCAAGTACTTCGTTGCCCCAGAGAATTAAGACGCAAGAAGTGGTTGAATATCTGCCAAAGCCAGTCTCCAAGCTAGATTTATCGCCTTTTCTTCTACCTTCTTGACAGAAATGCAATTACCTTAGCCTCTCACTGATGATTACAGTCTGATGGGAGAAGCTCCTCTCATGACTAAGCCATGCTAATGAAAACAGAAATGTTAAGCGATACTCCCTAAGATATTGAGGGCGTATACAAAGTCAAACATCATTTTCTTTCTCGTGACAATAAACTGGTTTATCCTAACCTTGGCAAGTTCACCCCATCCATTGCACCCAATCGGGGGCATCTACAAGCAACTGAGCAAATCTGTCTGGACTGACCTCCTCGAACTCCAGCATCACGCCCCAACGTTGATCCGAAGTGAGCGTACTGAGCAGTTCTTTTACTGAATCTATGCCGTGTTCTACCCGTGCAATTGCCAGTCGAGCATAGTACCCTATCCGACCACTGATTACTGAGATTTGCTTGTCCGTCCACACCCTCCCCAATTATTACTTTCATCTTTAACAGCCAAGAAACCTCTTCGCCCAACAGTTACACTCAATCTGTTACCCGTGAAGTTTTAGCGAGTGGTTATCCGACTGAAGATCAAAAGCAGATTCTTGAGCTTGTACGTTATACCATCGCACCAAGAGCGAAACGACCTACTCATACTCATCCGGGAATGCGGATTGAACGAGTAGAAGCGGGAACTTTTACTTATACTTTTGTGGCAACACTTTTTGGTTAAGGGGAAAATTTTCTGAAACCTAGATCAATTGGTCAACAGGTTCAACATGAATTAGCTCAATTATCTTCTCCGGTAATCTCCCCTTTGACAAGTTATGATTTCATCCTTGAAGCTTTCTTCCACCAAGCTTTATTCTATGCAGATTTATAGAGAATTGGTATTAGCTTTAATCTAAAATAGCCAAGCTAATTATTGTTTTGACAATTCTCTAATGAATCCCACCTGCCTATGCCATTGTAACTCGAAGTCGGCTGTATACCCATTTTCTGAGCAGCTTTAGCTAGTTCGATTGTCCCTTCTTCTTGCGCTTCTGGTAGAGTTCTCCACGAAACATCAATAACATTATGAGCTTGATTAAGTAATTCCAACCCACGACAATAAGGAACAGCGGTGTTTTGTTGTGCATATTTTTCTTGCTTACTTACCAACGCGATGCCTTGAGTAGAATATCAAGTCCATCATTAAAATTTTGAGCAGGAATTTGTTTTGCTCCTTTGAAATCTTCCAAGCGAGAAATACTAAATTGAGCAGAAGAATCTTTACTATTCCAAGTTTCGTAAACAAATAGTTTGCCTACGTAAACATTTACTTTCAGCCCATTGGAGCCAGTAACATCCTTGTGCTTTAGGAACTTAGATTGTATGAAATCATTTTTAATTTGCTCACCATAGATTGTTTGGATCAGTTGTAGTCCTTGCGAATGGCTTGGTGTAAAGGCAAGCGGGCGACGAATACTGCTATAGTCTCTGTAGTCAATTGTTTGGCTAGTAACAATTCCATTGGAGTCAGTAAAGACCTCGAAGGCGATGTATGAAGCAGACAAGCCTGCTTTTTGACCGAGATTGATAACGCTTTTGTAATTGGGATATCCCTGCTCAAGCTTTTCTACTGATTGCAAAGGAAGCAAAAAACTGTGCTTGCTAGCCCATTGTCGCACTTGCTCAATGGTCTGGCCTGGTAGACCGGATAAGGTCTTGTTTGGAGATTGTTGGAGTTGCTTGACTTCACGAACATACGCTTGACGAGTGCGACGATTAAATAAGCAAAGAAATTGCCCAACTTGATTGTTCATATCTGGCTGTGAATAGTTGCCACGAATAAGCAGAGCATCATAGCCAACTTCATCACCAAATCGGAAAATACTACCAACGGGTTGGGCATTCTGTAAATTACTGGCATTTAGACAACTAGTATTTACTTGTTGGTAGTGTTTTTCCAAAGCATCTGGGGAAGAAGCTTCTGCTGTTGTTGCTGTTGCTAACAGCCCTCCAAGCATGAGAGTAAATAATACTTTGGTTTGATTCATATTAACCTCCAATTTTATTGAGAGTGGATCAGTCAAAACTTTAAAATATAAGCATTAGCAACAAATCTGTGCAAATAATATCAACTGATTTCTTACTACCTTTTGTCTGCCATACTTCTTGCTTACCTGACAATTCAAATAATAATTTGAACTCAGTTTTATAACATCGTTATAAATGGAAGTTACATTTCCAATTTTGGAAATAGAAGTGGAAGAAAGCTTTTTAACCATTGTTGGACATGGATAATAGTTAAACCATGTTTTTTTCAAGGGCAAGGTGATAGAGATTGTTTGCCCCAAACTCAGAACTTGCACAATCACCGGCTCACAGTAATGGTTTTGATGGAACAGTGAACTACTCGCTCCCTACACCGCCACTTTCCCGGGAGCACACCACACACAGACCCATACCCGCCTCCAAAATTACCACTGCCCCAGAGACTCATTCCGGTAAGGCTTACCGTCAGGAATTGGCAGCAGAATTTGTCAACGCTCGTCAGCGGTGATAAGAAGTTTGACTTGTAATGAGGGTGTAGCTATATCGTTGGTGGCAGACACACCTCGCAAGCAATAGTTTATTGCTCTAGTACTAAACTTGGGTGTAAATTAAACCATCCACTCCACCCACTGCGGGGCATCTACAAGCAACTGAGTAAATTTCTCTGGGCTGACCTCCTCGAACTCCAGCATCACGCCCCAACGCTGATCACTCGTGAGCGTACTGAGCAGTTCTTTTACCGAATCTATGCCGTGTTCTACACGTTCAACTGCCAGCCGAGCATAGTATTTTACTCTATCCCACCACTGATTACTGAGATTTTGCTGTCCGTCCATACCCCCCCAATTATTACTTCCATCTTTATTAGCGGGGGGTATGGACGAGAGATTAGATGACGGTCTATCTACTTCAATACCATACTGAGCCTGCATCGTAGCAGCATAAGCAGCGTGACGCTCTTGCTCCTCTTGCCGTTTGATTTCCCTCTCCTCCCGCTGCTTTTGGCGGTACTGCAACACCTGTTGAGCAAACACCACATCCTCAGTATTAAGGCTGTAATACCTAACCCGTTTTCCATCTTTCACAGGCCGCCGCGATTCGGTAGATAGTCCCAGTTGCTCTAAATACTGCCCCAAAATCCACATCGGTGACTCGTCAAGCGGTATGGTGAGATTTAAGATACCCTTGATGTGCGATGCATTGCGTTTCGAGAAATCCGCGATCGCTTGAAGAACTGGCTCAGTCCCCGTCACCTCAATCCCGGCGAACAAATCCATCAACACTGGCCTCAACCCCAGTCGGTGACGCATGAGCCAGGATGTAGAATAATTGCCCCAGTCCGTGCAGATGGCAAGGCGAGCGCGTTCTGCTCTATCCCTATCGGCCACAACATTGGGCGGTGAAACAAACTCTCTTTCCTGGTCATCAGTGAAAATTCCCCCTAGCTGTGCAAGTAAGCCTTCGAGTGCGATAATCTTCTTTATCAACCGCCCTCCATCATCTTTCTCCACCAGCTCAGGAGTAACAGTCATCCCGTAGGTGTCCTGAATACGAAACTTCTCACATTCTAAAACTTCCTCCGGCTTGAGGTAATCTTGATTTTGTCTGCTGTCATAAGTCCTTCTATCAATATCTTTGGCGCTGGCAACTTTAGTACAATGCTCCCAAGAGAGGACATCGCCAGCTGCCTTGATCCAACGAGCAGCCCCATCATCGCTACCGTCTCCAGCAGGAATAATAGTATTGCCCATTTCCTCCAGGAGCGATCGCAGATCAGCTCGTAAATTATTGATAGACCAATTGCGCTGTGCTTCAATTTGACAGCTGGTATCCAACATCCAGTCTTTCTCTGCCCCACGCTTACCTGTTTCTTTGTCGATGCGAATCAGAAAAGCAGTCATCTCGTTTTTCTGAAGGATTTTCTCCTTGATGCGTTGGGGGTTAGTTTCAGCATAACCAAAGGGAGGACGAGGGGCCACCCAAACATACATCGGCACATTGGGACGAACTCGCCATAATTGCTGGGCGCATTCAGTTGCAGATTGGGAAACAGCGTGAAACACACCAAAAATAGCATCAAAATGCTCAGTCGAGATATCTACACCTGTGCCGAGACTGGGAGTAACAAGCAGTGCGTCGATATCCTTAATTGCAGTGTTAATCTCGCGAATGAAGACGATATTCTCATCACTGCCACTATTTTCCGAATGGATAGTCCAGACTCTGAGCTTTCGGTCTTCTTCTGGTTCCGGTGTGTCATCATTGTGTATTGTTGTCTTACCGTTTAAGGCACGTTCTAGTTTCTTGATGAAGCGCTTACTATCACTGACTATCATCAACTTCTTGCCCAATATGAGTTGGACGTGTAATTCTGCAACCAATGCACTGCTGTTGTGACCTTCATACCAGTAAACCTGACGACCACCCGAACGATACTCATTTTTGATGATGTATGGTTTTTCTCCCGCTGGTCGCATTTTCATAAAAAACTCGATGGTAATATCATCGAGGTGAGCATCTGCTAAGACTACCAGCTTGGCGTTGTAGACGAGATACTCCAACACCTCCAGGATAGCCCCGCGGTGTTCCTTGCAAGTTTTGGACTTGAGCAAGTGGACAAGATACTGGCAGGCTTCGTCTATGAAGTAAGATGTCATAAGCCTGTAAATTATTCGCCATTTTATACAACGAGTCTACAGTAATACTCAGTGCTTTAGCTTTTGCCCAGTCCTTGGAAGACATCGCCGAATACATGGCAGTTTGCAGGCGATCGCTCAAATTTTTGAGCAGGTTAACGCGATGCCCATTGTTCAAAAAGCTCAAGTCTGGATTATCTCTTCTCATCTGAGACATGATTTCGGTCTTGCCAGTACCCATATCGGAAACTAGACAAACAACTCCAGATTCGGGCAGAGAACGAACTACCTCTGAAAGATAGCGGCTATTAACTACGATGTTGGGCTTATATTTGTTAAGTCCCCGGAAGCGATGGGTGAAGAATGTTTTCTGGTACTCGTTAATGGAGAGAGCATCATCAATCATCGCGGTGACGGCTTTTTCGGCTTTTTTCCCCAGAGCCACTACCCAATCGTCAATCCCCTTCTCTGGCCCTGGCAGTACTGCGACTGAACATTGGCAAGAAAGATGTAGGATAACTCTAGCAGTCCGACGTGTGGCTTGGAAAATTTGCTGTTTGGTTTTGGGTTTGGTTTCGTAGTCAAAGAGAATGACGAACTTACGGTCTTGTTGCGCCATTGGCACTAAATCAGGATGGAGTCGTTCTAAGTCTTCTTTGCCGACTCGCCCGTTCCAAATTCCAGGGAGTGCGATGGCAGCAAATCCCAAAGTCAGCAAACAGCCACTTTTCTTTTCGCCCTCCGTAAGAATTACAGGGATTTCGGGATGTGCCATCACCCAAGCCCAGAATCCTAATGCTTCACCTTCTTGTGTGACAGTGATGTGTTCTGGCATTGGTACGTCATACCTCAACGAGACCAATTTCCAAATGTGTAAGGGTACTCTCAGATATGTGACACGGGTTGGGGTTTTGGGGGGCGATTCATATTTAACTGATTTTTGAGTATAGCTTTGAGTTTCACTATCCCATTCAAGCCGGGGATTGTCGGGTTTGATACGTCCCCACTCCATTGGTTTCCAGTTGTTATGAGGATCTAGTCCACCTACTCGCCATGCACTGTTGATGTGAGCGTATCGTCTCAAGTAGCCATCACGCAGTCGTCCGTCATTGCGTCGGGCGCTTTGGGGTAAGGCATACATTAGGTATTCGTATATTTCATCTCCCTCTATAGAATGGACATTGAGCGCGGTAATTGTGGGGTCAACGGCGGAGCCGATAACCCATTCATGCCAATGCTTTGGTGATAACTGACAATTGGGATATTGGTCTATGTCGATAATGTTTGTTTGATGACGAGTTCTATTGTGCTTAGGTAGTGGAGGTAAGCTGAGATGGTTTGTGAATTGGCGGTAGTGTACTGATAGAATCTCTTTTTCAAGATGTTCTATGATTTTTTCATTTGTGTTTGTATCGGGACTATCAGAGATTTTAGGTTTGCCGTAGTTGGGGTCTAACTGACGGCGACGTTTACTTTCTCCCATGATTTTTGACTCCTTTAAAGCGAGTGAAAATGGAGCGGATTAGCCTGGGGCAGGAGTATAAAAAGGTTTAGTTAGAAAAAACACGGAGTTGCAGAGGTTTGGAAGAGTAAAAAACTCCATACATATCCAAACCTCTGCTGCTTGTTCTGACCTAAATGCAATACAACCAGGACGAGTCGTTGTTACTATTGCTGATTGCAATAACTGGAATCAATTGATTTGATGGCTCAAAACTCCACGATTCGAGGGCATACTTAATCACACCACTGACCACCAAGCCTAAATCATCAGAGAAAACCCCACTTTGCAGTTGTTTTAAAGACAAAGTGGTAGCAGGAATATATCCCCAGTCGGTACAGTTTTCTCGACAGTTGTGTCTGTGAACAATCCATCCTTTACCATGTTCTTGTATTAAAGAAGTCATCGGATGCATGATTTGCTGTTGATGTTTGAGCAACTCTTGACGAGCATCATTTTGCTCTGATGGTGTGGGTAAAATTAGATGACGCTTTGTAAGTTCACGACCAGAATTTTTAGAATCGTAAACAGGCATAATCTCTAAGTCAGTTTGTTTGTTGAGAAACTCTCTTGTCATTCCTTTAAGACAATCAGGCATTTGAAGTTTGCCGAAGTTTGCATCTAACTGACGACGGCGTTTAGCTTCTCCCATATCTGACTCCTTTTCAATGAATACGATTGGTGGATGATGCAATGGTGAAACGCTATACCAAATCTCAGGAGGGCTAACGTTTCATGTGTAAGAACTTTCTTGTTCTAAATCCTGACTGATTCTTAGTAGTACAAATGAACTAAGTGAGGTCATTATACATGATTGGGAGAATCACAATTATTTACTCCCGATGTGCGGACGGAAGGTAAGATTAATCCGAGTGCCGACTACTTTGTTCGTCTTGGGAACCTGATGCAGATGCGTAGACTGACAGCCTGGATGCATCACAAGTAGACTCCCGTGTTCTAACCAGAAGTCCGTTGCTCTGCCTCCGATTGGTTTGATTTGGAATTTGCGACACGACCCCAGGCTGATTGATGCGATTGCCGGCTCCAATCCCATTGATGCTTCATTGTCAGCGTGCCACCCTATGGAATCCGCCCCCAAACGGTATTGGTTGCCGATAACAATGCGGAAGTTGTAGCCTGTAAGGGCAGTGATAGAGTCCCGTAACTCTTGCAGTTTTTCTGTCCAAGGGAGTGGTCGTAAAAACACACTGTTGGAGTAAAGATAGTTGCAGCCCTTATCGCCGTAAATACATTCGAGGCGTGGGACGGGCATAGTTTTACCGACCATCCTGATGTAATTCTGCTGCCACTCCAGTTTCAAACAGTGTTGGTAAAGTTCCGAGGCTTGCTGCCTTTCTAGGAAATCGGGATAGTAGGTGACGGGTAATACTGGGGCTGATTGTGGAAATAAATCAAGTTGTTGCATGGTAGTTTCCTCAAATTCATGCTTTTGGCGATGTATGGTTTTTAACCTTCTACTGTTAGACTGGTAAGAACGACTTATGACATAAAATTGCAACGCTCTTTAGGAGCTGCTTGGTAAGCCACTGTTCTGTATCGAGCGTTCGCTTTTATTTTTGTTCGGCTTTGAAAACTTCGACCAGAATACTTTCTGGATACAAACCGACTTGTCCAAAGCGTGGGTCACGAATGTGTTCTACCTTTATTCCTTTCTTGCGGCACAATGCGCTGGCTTTTTTACCTTTGCCACCCGCTTCTGCTAGAGATATTTCTAATCCCTGAAGTTTGGCGAAACCAACAATGCTGTACTTGTGACCACATGGACTGTTGAAACGGTCTTGTTCAACTTCAACCGCAGCAATTCTCACCAAGATTTCCGTCTGCTGCTGCTCTTGTTCCAGCAAACGCTGTTCTTGCAATGCCATCTGTTGTGCGATCGCAGCGAGTAATTGTATTTGGGTCATTGCCGGTTCGGTAGGTGCGGCGGGTTTGATCCAACCCAATTTGTCTTGAATCCATGCTCGAATACCGATGGTGTTAAATGAACGGCATATCAATCGGGCTTGTTTGGTGGAATATCTACCAGCATCGTAGGCGTAATATTCTAGGATAATTGCGATCGCCACGTCAGGGATGCCAAGGTTTCTCCACATAGTTAGTTCACCAGCCTCAAATCCTTGTGAGATAATGGTTTGGGCTAATTTAGTCGGTTTTAGTTCACCACCTTGGAGATGATTAATGATTGCAGTGTGGTCAACTCCAGCCAGTCTTGCAGTTGCTCGAACACTGGCTTTAGCTTGACCGAATTCATCAACTTCAATTTCTGACTTGATTTGTTCTATGATTTGTGCAATTTCGATTTGAGACATAATTTCTACTTGTGTGATTGGAGAGACTGGGGAGTAATTGTTCAAGGGAAGGAGAGATATAGTGCGAAATCTCTCCCTTGTGTATGCGGTCGTTTTACTTTTTGACCATTAGCCGTGGCTTTTTACCGACAAATTGGCTTGCGTGTTGCCGATTATGTTCAGCTAAGAGATTGGCGGCACAGGAGAGAAAATGCTGTTCGAGTTCACGGTTGAGTTTGCCTCCTGTAAGTTCAGCTAAGGTCTTCATTGCCTCCACCAAAGTATGCAGTCGTTCTTCAACAGGAGGTAAAGCCGGGGTAGTAATTGAAACGCTTTGGTTGAATGAGTAATTCATGTAGCAGTCCTAATAATTTCAAAACGGCGATCGCGCTAAAAAAGCATCCGTGCCAAATCCTTCTCTTGAACAAGAGCCAATCGATCATCGAGAGTGTTGACTTCTTCCAGCGCAGGGGGCATCCACTCGACGTAATAAAACCAAGACCTGTTAAGCAGTTGAATCCCCAGAATTAGCCGCTGCTTTGTCCGCTGATCATCAGAACGGAGTATTACGCGATCGCCGAGAACGAAAGCGGGTTTTTCAAGTGCAGCCAGTTGCATCTCCCCAGTGCCGATGATTTCGTGTTCTGTGGTGTAGATGATGTCGTCGTTGCAAACAATCGCATAAATCCATCTGTCGTGTTTCCACTTCACCCCACAGCAGTAGCCGAATGTCCTTGTAGTTCCGATGTAGACTCGTTCCAGTAAATTGACTTCAACTGGTGGAATGTAATAACCCCAAGGTGGTGAGATGTACCAGCAAAGAAAAGCCGTGTTAATGTGGTCAATCATGCTAATTCCCCTACCAAATACTCGATAGCATCTTTATCGATGGCAGCAATGCGATTCTTGATTCGTTGGGGTGGGTTTTGAAGAAATCGCTTCAAGTCTTTACTTTTGATTTGATAATATCTACCAGAGCGTCGAGTTGTACGAATCCAGCCCTTGTTGACCCAACTCCAAACAGTAGCGGAATTAAGTTGTAGAACTCTGGCTATTTCACAGCAATTGTAGTTATCAAGCACTGGACGTGCAGAGTATCCCAAGGAACGCAATTTATTTTGAATAGCTGATGTTGAGCGTTTGTATCCTCTCCTTTTGAGCCGATATGCGATTTGTTTTACACTGTAGAGACACGCCATTTCTTCTAAAGTTTCAAGTTCTTTATCTGTCCATTGGTTATTCATCTGTAAACCTCTAAAACTTTATAGAGATAATGAATTTGTAGAAAGCTGTGGCTTCAAAACTTGAGCGCTGATTGATTCAAAATTGACTTGGGATATATTCAAATCAGTCAGCATTTCCCCACTGTTGTATAAGTCGGTGATGTATTCTTTGATAGCAGGTTCATCAAGCCCATCAGGAATATCAATGTGTGCTTCACTACTAATCTTTTCAACAACTGTAACGACGACTTTCATCTAAATAATTCCTACGTGGTTAATGGATATTTGCAGAAGTCAGTGATTATAGTTATTGCTGACTTCTGCATTGATAAAATGTCTTACATCACACCAGCTTTTACTGTTTGCAAGTGTTGCATCCATGTTTTGACTGCTGTTAACTCATCAGCACTATTAGCCACAGCATCAATCACCTGCTTTTGATAAGAAGATTCCGCATAATTAGGATGCTCACACTTGTCCGATGCCCAAGCTAAGCACATCATTTTTATTAGCTCATCAATCTTTTCTTCAGGTAATGAGCTAGGAAGCTCAACGTCTTGAAATCGTAACCACTCTTTGACCAAATCCAACGGATAATCAAGTAAAGTGCGAATGTTTTTTACTCGTAAATCCTGTGGGTGGATTGGTTGAGGAACTACACTAAGTTTCGGCGTTGGTGGAATAGTTGAGGATGTGCCACCTAAAATAAATTGGATATCATGAATGATGTTTGCCCAATCGATATCTTTGCTCCACTCTCTCTTGATCCTGGTTTTAGTTGCTGCATCATAAAGATTGCAGAAAACTGTATTCTTTTCTCCAGCAGTAGCAGCAATAATTAGTGGTTTATCAAAATTTTGAATACATGATGCAGCCAGAAGAAAGCTTTTGGCAAAGTTGGTCTCTACCGAAGTTCTGATAACATAAAGTTCATCGGCGCTGACAACAATCTCAAGTTTGATATTATCCTTGCCTTGGAATTCTTTAGTTATCAATCGCAACTCTGACAAATACCCAGCCAATGCACGTTGAGTCACTGGTATTTTCTTATCTTGATTAATATCAAACTTGTACCAAACGTAAGATTCCCCATTTACTTCTCCCTGATTGACATACAAGTAAACTGGTTCAGGTGGATTGCAAAGACCTAGTTGAATTTCAGTGTTCATATTTTCTGAAGTGTTTAGTTGGTTGAGAAGGAAGTATTAACTTTCTATATGTAGCAATCACTCAAACAAGTAATGATTTGAGCGATCGCTTTTGTTCTAATCCGAGATATTGTTATATCTGCAATTCTCTTCTAGCTCGTGCTTGAGATAAGACAGTGCTGTTTGAGCATCCCCTATAGTTAGATCAGGATGATAGTCGAGAGCTTGGAAATCAGGGTGTACTGCAATCTCGTTCAGAATAAACTTTGCAGCATCGACTAATATATGTAGAGGAGGATGAGGCATTTTCAATTGCTCCTAAATCTTGTGTTCTACTCAAAACTCTTCAGGAATCTGCAATAAAAAACCGTGTCCTGTGTTCTGTACTTGCACCAGTTTTTTATCCAGAAGATACTGAATAATTGAATTAGTGAATTGAACACGGTGCAGAGGTGCTTTACCCCCACTTTTTTGCAGAGAACGCAATAGTCTGGCTGAAGTTCGCTCAACGTAGTTATCAACAGTTTTAGCCATTGGTAAAACCTCCAGTTAATATTGATAACTGTTGTTGCAGAATGGATATCTGACGATGGTAGAAGTCAATCTCTGCTGTGATTTGTATGAATAATTCTTGTGGAGATAGCTGTTGAATTTGATTCTCTTGTAAGTACGATATCTCGTCAGGATTTTTGTTAGGCATCATGGCATAACGCCAACCATCACCAAATTGTTCAGCCAGTTCTGTACCAGATGGATAGTAATAAAGTCCTAGAATCGTGCCTTGTTCTGTACGCTGTTCCAAAGCAAAGCGAGGGTAGCCCCAGTGTCGGGGAATGGATATTGTGGGTTGCATTATTGTGGTTGGTGAATGAAGGGACGAATTAGGCAAAGGAGCAATACCAATTCGCAATTTCCAATTCGCAAGTCGCAATTAAACTGCGAATTGCGTTAGCGTAGCGGGGCGCAGCCCATTGCGAGTTGCGAATTGCAATTACGCTGCTACAGGTTCATACTCCCGCAACCGTTGCCAGTCATGGGCGGTTAACTGCTCAAAGGGGAGGTCTAGCAATTGCTCACAGTTAGCCACTTCTGCATCGGTTAAGTCCTCCACCATCGACAGCCACCACACGGCATCCAATGCTGAGTCACAGGGAATGCGCTGCTGTGTTTCGTCTGTGGCGCGTGTGAACCACCACCTATCGTTAGTCTGCCCGACTTCGCCCAGCTTCACGTCGTTGTGGTATATGCCGTCATCCAAAATTTCAAAGCCGAATTTTTCACACTCGGTGAAAATCTGGGACATGATTTCGTTACCTGTGGTGTAAACTTCTTCTGGTAACTGCTCTTGTACTGGTAACGTGCCTTGCTGATACTGTTGCTTGATGTATTCGTAGCAAAGCGCGGGTGTAACGTCTCGGAAAATCTCTTGCCCGTTAATCATCACCCGCCAGTATAAATCTTCGTAGTTATCGTGGTCGAAGCTAATACTGGCTACCAAATAACTATCAGTATGATAATCACCAATATGTACTTCTTGGTCGTAGTACGAGATTTCTAAAAATGTCAGTTCTTGTACTTGTGGGATTGGTGGCGTATGGAGTGTGCCTTGCTGGTGCAATTCGCAATTCGCAGTTCGCAATTCGCAATTGTGAATTGAATCATTACAGGTGTAAGGTTTCTTACTTTTAGGTATGGCATTTAATTGCGAATTGCGACTTGGCAATTGCGAATTGTTTAGGTGCCAAGTTATGAAGCGATGGCATCTTGCCCAAGTGTTAGCACGGAATTTCTCTATACCATTTACCATGACTACCCAGCGTTGTGTTAAGTGGTCATCGTCATGGGTGATGCTGGCTATCAGTTGATTACCAGCGTAATATTCGTGATGGTCAAAAGAGATTTCTACAGGGGTGAGTGCTTCGGGTGCAACGGCTTGGGCTTGTCCTGCGATGTAGTCGTCGAGTTCGGCTTGAGCTAGGGCTTGTTCATTAGCGACTTTGTGAGTCTGAGCGGATTGATAATCAATAATGGCAGTAATCCAAGAATCTTTGCAGCGTTTGTCGCTAACCTCCACTGTGCAGCCGATTTCGCTGTAGATTTGCTTGAGACGGGCGATGGATTTCAGTTGCAGCTGTTGTTGGCTGTAGATTTGGTATGTCATGATGAGTAAAGTTCTTAACGGGACGGAAAGCGCTTCAGATTGGTCGTCGGGGCGCTTTCTTTATTTCTCAATTATAACGCTTCACGTTATACGTTGTCAACTATTCACGTGAAGCGTTATGATTTGCATATCAAGTTTCACGTGGTGCTTTAATAAGGAAGTGTTATGATTTCATCTCTAATGAAGGTTACGAAAACGATATCAATTGATGTCCCTGGACTAGGTGCAAAAATCAAGGAGGCTAGAGAAGCTGATTCGCGCTCACTTAAGGCAATTTGTGAGGCTGTCGGGATGTCTCAAATGAATTGGTATCGAATTGAAGAAGAAAAGCAATCTCTTCCTATAGAAACACTTTACAAAATTGAAGACGTTTTGGGTGTTAACTTTGGCGTCAACTTGGAAGGAGAGGGTAATGCGTAATTTTGTCACAGCCAATCCTCTTTCCCTTTACCTGTGTTTCATTAATGAGGCAATTGCAGTTAAGCACTCTACTCAAAACCTATTTGTAACCAAGTCTGTTTGTAATCGAGATTGAGAAAATGCTGCGGAACTAAAGAGATGGAATCATGACCAAACCATCCTCAAAGCGCAAAAAAGTTGTCTCTACTTCATCCAGTAACAGCACACCACCAGATAACCAAGACCTTAAAGAAGACCCAGCTACAGCAATAATCACTGTTACCGCAGTTGAAGTTCCAGAACTAACCGAGCAGGAGCAGAGTGATCGCCTTCATTTAGAGCGTAAAGTAGAAAGAGCAGTCTTTGAGGCGGGAAAGGCTTTGATGGAACTCCGCGATCGCAGACTGTACCGTTCCACGCACAAAACTTTTGAAGACTATTGTCGCGAGAGATTCGGTTATACCCGCCGCCAACCCTACCTTTTAATGGAAGCGGCTGTTGTTTTTGATAACTTGATAGAAAAATGTGATCGGAACGATCACATTTTGCCGACGAATGAGTGGCAAGTTAGACCGTTGACCAAGCTAGACCCAGACATTCAGCCCGAAGCATGGCAACAAGCGGTAGAATCTGCCAACGGGAAAGTACCATCTCATCGCATTGTCAAAGATGCGGTGCAGCGAATAATGGAACGTACTCAAGTACCCAACACCTACCAACTGGGGGAAGTTTGCCAAATTTTAGCCAAAGATAATCCAGAACTCAGGGGTAAGGGTGGCTGTTGGGGTATCGTAAGTCAAGTGAATGATTTTAGCTGCACTGTCAAAACCTGGGATGGGGAGTACACCGTTGGTTTGCCGCACCTAAAGTCCTTCAACTACTTACCCCAGGAATGTCAGCAGATGCAGCTAATCAGCGATCGCATTAATCGACTACAGGAAAGCGAAAATTTAGAAGAAACTGCTCGTGCTGTGTTGAAATATCTGGGGGAGTTGAAGCGACCGTATTTGACTGCGGTGGAAGAAAAGCTGTTGAGTTTGATTGAGCAAGAATCTGGGATTAGGGATTGAGGCGACCCGTGAAAAAACTCGACAATAACAAATACTCATCTTATGATTAATTAATCAGCTTGATGTTTGGCAAGTCGAAGCGAGGTCAAAAACACTGGAGACTCGCCAAAATCGCCAGAACCTTGACAATATAATAGTTTCAAAGTTTCAGTGCTAAGAGAAGTTGCAAATTACTTGCAATAAGAGCGGCTGAAAATGACCAAAATTCTCGATCCGTCAAAACACTTCCCAGGAAGCCTGCTCTGTAACAGTTTCAGCACCGAGCAGTTTCCACAGACCAAATCCCCTCACGGGGACTGAAACTAACATTAAATTTCTTGTATTTCAATCTATTGCAGAGGTTTCCACAGACCAAATCCCCTCACGGGGACTGAAACTTTTGAGCGGCCAGCCCACGATTACCCCACAGTATCCGCTGGTTTCCACAGACCAAATCCCCTCACGGGGACTGAAACACAAAGACGAGAAACAGAAAATGCATAGATTCTGGTTTCCACAGACCAAATCCCCTCACGGGGACTGAAACTACCCAACTTGGGCGATCAGCTGAGCGAGCCGACAAGTTTCCACAGACCAAATCCCCTCACGGGGACTGAAACTTTTCTATGATGACTCAACCTGAGACAAAAACTGACGTTTCCACAGACCAAATCCCCTCACGGGGACTGAAACGTATCTTATTAGACCCAGGAGCTATCTATAGAGTTGTTTCCACAGACCAAATCCCCTCACGGGGACTGAAACGAAACAAGTTAGCTTCAGTATTAGACCGGACTGTAAGGTTTCCACAGACCAAATCCCCTCACGGGGACTGAAACATCAAATAATTACGCCGACTCCCGTCGGTTTTTTCGGGTTTCCACAGACCAAATCCCCTCACGGGGACTGAAAGGTTTGTAAAGGCTAGCAAGTATATTGATATTCCTCATCCAGGTTTCCACAGACAAAAGGCGAACTCTCCAACTTCATCTAGCGATCGCTGGTGGTGTGTATGAACCATTACTCCACAATAGGTCAAAGGATTTTGCGAAAATACTGCTGAAATATTGCCAAAACAGACTCAAATGGTAAATTAAAAAGCCTGTATATCTATGTTTTCTCAATGAATTATTGGCTGATGAAATCAGAACCAGAAGTCTACAGTATCTCTGACCTTCAACAGCAGGGTGAAACTGTCTGGGATGGTGTACGCAATTACCAAGCTCGCAATTATCTACGTCAAATGCTGCTTGGTGACTTAGTTTTTTTCTATCACTCCAACACTCCTTGTCCTGGTATTGCTGGGTTAATGCGTGTAACCAAAACAGATATTGCTGACCCGGCACAATTTGAGCTAGATAGTAAATATCCCTCTTCTGTCACTTTCCGGATATAATGAATAGAATAAAGGAAAGATAAAACTCTACAAGGTAAGTAGAGCAATGGATGTAGAATTACAAATCCTGAAACATTTGCCAAGGGATGCCCAGCCAACAGTTGCGATCATAGATGAATATTGTGCAGAGTACAAAGACCTGTTTAAAGAAGTAAGAAATTATGAGTGCTTTAAATATTTACATTTAGGGATAACTTCACCAATAAAAAGAAAATCATTACCAGAAATAGCCAAAGTAGTAAGTATAAACTCGGCACAGTCATTACATCATTTTATAGCCAATTCAGATTGGTTAGTAGAGAAATTAAAGAGCCGAAGGTTAGATAAATTAAAGAAAGCATTAAAGGGTCATGCGATAACCGTAGTAATAGATGAAACGGGAGACAGGAAAAAAGGTAAAAAGACAGATTATGTAGCAAGACAATATCTAGGGAGCGTAGGAAAAATAGATAATGGAATAGTGTCAGTCAACGCTTATGGAGTTTATGACAATATAACATTTCCATTAAGTTTCAAAGTATTTAAACCGAAGGGGACGCTCAAATCAGGAGATAAATATAAAACCAAAATAGAGTTAGCATCAGAAATTATTATAGAATTAATAAATGAAGGCTTTAATATTGAACTAGTACTAGCAGATAGTTTATATGGTGAAAGTAGCGAATTCATTAAAAAACTGAATGAATATGAATTAGCTTATGTCGTAGCAATTAGAAGTAATCATGGAGTCTGGCTACCTTCAGGGCAAAGCGTTAGGGCAAATAAGTGGTGTAAGTTTGAGAGAACATTTAGCAATCAAAAATCAGAAACCAGATATATACGAGAAATAATTTATGGTAAAAAAAGAGCCATAACTTACTGGGAAATAACTACTGACCCAGAAACCATGCCGGAAAATTCTACCTCTTTCGTGATGACGAATCTGCAAGGTAATCTCAAGAAAATTTTAGGTGACTTATATGGATTAAGAACCTGGGTAGAATATGGATTTCGACAGTGTAAACAAGAGCTAGGCTGGACAGATTACCGTTTCACCAATTTCCAACATATTGAGAGGTGGTGGGAGATTATTTTTTGTGTTTACACGATGATTAGTTTAAATTCTCCTGTCTTCTTAGGCTTAGATCAATCTCGTCAACTTGAGACTGAGGCACAAGATAATAGTGATGTTGATTTTTCTAACCATCCGCAATGGAACCATGAATCTGGATGGAAGAATGCTTTAAATAATCTGCGTCTCATTATCCAACCACTTTTACTATTTTGGTTAATTTATCCCTGGTTAAGTATTTTCCCTAATTCACATTTGTTACTGGGATTCAATCATTTAATTGCAGCAATGAATCAATTTAAACCCTATTATGCTTCTGGATGATTTAGCTCCTGAACTATTTGCTTATTCCGGAAAGTGACAGAAGAGGGATACTATGATTCAAAATCAACTCCTGAATCACCACGTTGGCAGACAATTGTAGTAGAGTTCGTTGAAGCGTTTAACCAGCCCATCTTATTGTCAGCACTCAGGGAGAAATTTAGCCCTGAAGAATTAATACTGGTCAGAACAGGAAATCGATTATCAGTGATGCCCATCAGTGAAGCAGTAGCTCAGAAAATTTTAGCGATGAAAATGGTTTAAACTCCGAGTGCCAATATCCAAGAATCAGTTATAGTCAGGAAAATACTCGACAAACCTAAGTAATCGCCATATGATGTCTGTATCAGCCTCATATTTGGCAAGTCGAAGCGAGGTCAAAAACGCCGGAGACTCGTCAAAATCGCCAGAACCTTGACAATACAATAGTTTCAAAGTTTCAGTGCTAAGGGAAGTTGCAAATTAGTTGCAATAAGAGCGGCTGAAAATGACCTTTTTTTTCGATCCGTCAAAACACTTCCCAGGAAGCTTGCTCTGTAACAGTTTCAGCACCGAGCAGTTTCCACTAACCATTACCCCGTAAGGGGACTGAAACAAATTGATGCGCGAGCGGCTGTATTAAAGGCGCTAGAAGTTTCCACTAACCATTACCCCGTAAGGGGACTGAAACTATACCCAGACATATAGCCATCAAACAGCATGGTAGTTTCCACTAACCATTACCCCGTAAGGGGACTGAAACACATCATCAACGCCACCGATAGAAACGGACTTAGCGTTTCCACTAACCATTACCCCGTAAGGGGACTGAAACACATCATCAACGCCACCGATAGAAACGGACTTAGCGTTTCCACTAACCATTACCCCGTAAGGGGACTGAAACAGGTGTGGACACTCAGCAAGGACAAGAGCGAAGCAGGTTTCCACTAACCATTACCCCGTAAGGGGACTGAAACTAGAGATGTTAGACGTCAAAGCAAACCTGCTGGGAATGTTTCCACTAACCATTACCCCGTAAGGGGACTGAAACACAAAAAGGGAATTTTGAATTATGCCACAAGCGAAAGTTTCCACTAACCATTACCCCGTAAGGGGACTGAAACCTTTTAAAAGTGCTGTTCCCGCTTACTGATTCAATGTGTTTCCACTAACCATTACCCCGTAAGGGGACTGAAACCATTTTCTAAACTAACAAATAGTTTGTTTTGAAAATGTTTCCACTAACCATTACCCCGTAAGGGGACTGAAACATACTCCTGGAAAGGCTGATCCGTCAGATCCATCAGGTTTCCACTAACCATTACCCCGTAAGGGGACTGAAACAACAGTTCTTCATAGCCACCGGGCTGAAGGACACTAAGTTTCCACTAACCATTACCCCGTAAGGGGACTGAAACAACCAATAACCAGCAACCAATGGCTAATGATTATGGTTTCCACTAACCATTACCCCGTAAGGGGACTGAAACTTTAAAAATTCACTTTCACTTAATAAAGATCCACTGGTTTCCACTAACCATTACCCCGTAAGGGGACTGAAACTTAAATCCCTCCGAATTATCACGGTTGATGATGGAGGTTTCCACTAACCATTACCCCGTAAGGGGACTGAAACAATTTTTCGGGCGAAAAGAAGGGATTAAGTTTAAAGGTTTCCACTAACCATTACCCCGTAAGGGGACTGAAACAAGTCTTCCCGAAATTCTGAACGAATCAATCTATAAGTTTCCACTAACCATTACCCCGTAAGGGGACTGAAACTTGTGAGAGGGGTTGTCACCCCCCAACAGATTACTGTTTCCACTAACCATTACCCCGTAAGGGGACTGAAACTACAATGGCAAAGCGGGTGGATGACTACTGCGGCGGATGTTTCCACTAACCATTACCCCGTAAGGGGACTGAAACGAGTTAAGCGATCGCGCGATCGCAAGGATTGCGGGAGGAGGTTTCCACTAACCATTACCCCGTAAGGGGACTGAAACATACTTTTGATTAAATTTGTCAATAATAAAATATCTAATGAGTAGTTTCCACTAACCATTACCCCGTAAGGGGACTGAAACATCGATGGCAAGCAAGTAATGATAATCGGGGAAATGGGGACGGTTTCCACTAACCATTACCCCGTAAGGGGACTGAAACGATCAATGTCATCTTGTGGAGTCCAGATAATGCCAGTGTTTCCACTAACCATTACCCCGTAAGGGGACTGAAACTTCCTAAAGTGGGAAGAATATCCTACAGAAAAAGGTTTCCACTAACCATTACCCCGTAAGGGGACTGAAACGTTTTTTAGGAGTTCACACTAATCAGCATAAGCCCGATGTTTCCACTAACCATTACCCCGTAAGGGGACTGAAACCAGATAACTTGCAAAGTCATGCTTGGCTAATTTATATCGTTTCCACTAACCATTACCCCGTAAGGGGACTGAAACTTGCTGTTGGGCTTGTTGTTTAGCGGCGTCCGCGTCGTTTCCACTAACCATTACCCCGTAAGGGGACTGAAACTTCTGATCATAGGCGATCGCCCCGCCTACGGCAAATGTTGGTTTCCACTAACCATTACCCCGTAAGGGGACTGAAACGTATGTTCTCCTCTTGATATTCGCCAAGCCTCTAATGAAGTTTCCACTAACCATTACCCCGTAAGGGGACTGAAACAATTGCCCCGAATCATTTCTACTCAAATCTCCTACCCAAAGGTTTCCACGAACCATTACCCCGTAAGGGGACTGAAACTCTGCAATCAGCGATGGAAACGACAAAAGCCTTTCTTGTTTCCACGAACCATTACCCCGCAAGAGGACTGAAATCTTTATAAGTAAGTTTCCACAAACATTGCCCTGTAAGGGAATTAAAAATTGAATCGAATTCTTAGCTTTCGTTGCAAAGCTCTTGAATCACCCGTGATAACTCTTGAGCCAGAAAATCTGAACCAGTAGCACTATAAACTTGCTGTAACTGTTGGTAAAACCATAAAGTTCCTTCCCTACCAGTTTTAAACTCTTTCCAAATGCTGCTGCCGTGTTGTCGGAGGTCTGACAATAATGACCTTGCATTGTGCAGTTTATCTGCCAATGAGACTAACCTGACAGAAGGTGAAGCATGACGCAGGTTTTCTAAATATTGCTGCTTACGTTCTTGCCAAGGTGGTTTAGGATATGTGTCACATTCGGTACAGCCATCAACTATCGTAACAACTGTCTCACCGAAACGCTGGCGGATTTCTTCACGTGTAGATTTGCCGCCTTGGTCTTCTATTGCATCGTGCAATAGGCCAGCGATCGCTTCTTCTTCGGTTCCGCCAGCTTCTAGTACAAGTGCTGTCACACTCAGCAAATGAGCTATGTAAGGAACGCCGCTAATTTTGCGAGTTTGGTTAGCATGAAGACGAGTTGCATAGACCAATGCTTCTTCAAATTTTGGTGTTAAGTGTAATGTATTCATAAGAAAATTCAATTCTGGTGGTAAAGCTGAAATTCTTTGGCGACATCAGCAGCAATACTTTGCCTTAATTCGTAAGGAAAGAGAACTTCGCATTTAGGCCGCCATGCCCGGAGACGCATTACAATGCCATTATCTTGCTTGCGGTAACACACTTGGTAATAAGCATCTTTTGGTGAACGATTTTTCAAAATTTCTAGTAAAGCCTGTTGTTCTGGTTGTTTCATTTTTTGTTTAATTAAGTTTTGTGCTTGCTGGTAAGAAATTTCTTCAAAAGTTTCATGTCGTTCAGTACCAGTAACATAGCGATCACTAAAATCTTTATCAAACCTGATTAACATTAATTGTGATGGCAAATAAAAATCAAAACCCCAAGCTTTAGACATCTCTACAGCAATGTCATCCGGACTAGGTAGAGTCTGTTTATGATAATGTTTGCGTAAGTTTAGTGGTAGTTGAGAATTTTCCCAATCCAAAGGAATCATTTTTTGAATCCGGTCAAGGCGAAAGTTATACCATTCAGTTTTCTGATCAGGACTTTCGCCATAAGCACATAAATAAACGGCTCTTTGAAAATAGTAAATACAGACTGGAAAAACTAGGCAATGAACCTGACTTCCGAGTTTGGCACTTGCATAAGTCAGTTTGATTGGTGGTACTGGAGTTTCTGCCCAAAGTTGACGTAACTGGTATTGCCATTCACCAACTAAGTCAATATTTATACGGGGAATTACATAATCAACCTTCAAAAAAAAGCGTTGTATACCATTAATTTCGTGAGAGTGATTTTCGACAATTTCTACTAAATCTTCGTGCAGAAAGTTCAGTTCATAAACACCCAGTTTGTTAGATTCAGCTTCATCTTTTGGCGTAAGTGGACGTTGTGGAAGCTCGCTGACACGGTAATACTTTTCGTTTTTATAAATCAACCAACCTAAGTCTGCTAGAACTTCTAAATCACCTTGCAAGGAACGACGAGTTATACCAAACAATCTTCGCTTTAATACTTTTCTAGAATCTGTTATCCCAGTGTGAGCCATCAACGATGCTTGCCATTGGTGAGCAACAACACCCGTTTTTTCGTTAAATAACCACTCTTGAGTTGTTTTAGCACAAGGGCAATCAGGATCGTGCAAGCTTGGAACTTCTTCGCCTTTAGTGTGAGTGAAACTAAAAAATGCGTCTCGCCATTCTGCGTAAGTAAACGAATCATTTAAAGCTAAACGCTCTTGACGGTCGCCATAGAGAGATCGTAACCACACCCATAATCGAATTGTCCGCAACAGTTTTTGCTTTAGTGAACCGCGTGCTAACCATTGCAATAATTCAACTTGAGCAACGTCTTGAAATACTAATTCAGACACAGCCGAATCTCGATAAATAACTTTCTTTAAGATACATCCTTTTGGAAGACATCTTTTCCAAGTGCGTGTATGATGTACCCAGCAAATCAAAGCAATGGTAATGTCTACTTACAAAATTGAGATTAAAGACAACCTATTACGAGTAAGTTTTGGCGAAACTGCCCAAAATGACCAGATTGTACGTGATGCCGCAGCCCGGCTAGAAGAAATGGCAGCATCAGGTGAATTAGCAGGAGGGCCACTTATAAAAATTAATGGGCCTATTTCTATCCCTGTTGCATTTGTTTTAGCACACAAGCTAGCTCATATATATGGGGCAGTTGCTTTTTACGATCCTAAGTTAGGTAAATATGTGATTTCTATCACACACAATCCAGCGTATAAACTGGGAGACTTGATTGATATTTGATGAGCCAAGCAACCATAGGATTAAATTGGTTTGATAAACCTGCAAGAATCATGACGACTTACTATATAGAGTTACAGGGTGACATCCTTAAAGTAGGATTTGGCAATACACAAGCTACAGGCGATCGCATTGTCTGCGATGTGGCAACAAAATTAGATGAAATGATTATTACAGGAGATATACCTGGAGGTTCCCTGATTAAAATCAACGGGCGGGTATCTGTATTAGTTAGCCAGGTCTTAGGAGATAAGTTAGGGAAAGTATATGATGCGATCGCCATCTTCGATCCGAAAATCGGAGATAAAGGGCTTGATAGATATGTAGTTACCATTAGCAGACATCCAGACTATCGAGTAGGGGATACCTTAGATGTGGTGCGAGACTCACAGCCGCAAAACAACCTGAAAGTTGTGTTGTGTGGCTTTGCGAATACAGGAAAGACTTGCTTTCGGGATGGATTAAAACAAGCACTATTGCAAATTCCTAAAGCACCAGAATCATACTTTATTTCCGGATGTCCCGATGGCGATGGTTCTTGGTACAGCGAAACCGCCTGGCGCGATCCTGATCTAGCTGCCCAGTTGAAAGCACAATACAAAGCAGGATTTACTAAAGAGTTCGCCAAACTGAAGGCGCAGGAAGTCAGAGGTATCAATACCCCGATATTCGTCTTTGATATTGGAGGGAAAATATCAGACGAGAACCGCTTGATTATGGCGGAAGCTACCCATGCAGTAATTTTAGTGAAAGATGAGTCAGAAATTGAGCCTTGGGCAAAGTTGTGTGCTGAGTTGACATTGCAAGTTGTAGCAATTATTTTCAGCGACTTTGACGGAAACAATGATGTTGTTGAATCCGAATCACTGATTTTACGCAGTAGGGTTCATAGATTAAAGCGAGGTGAGGATGTATCACAACGTTTAACCGTGCAGGCTTTGGCGCGGTTGCTGGTGGGGTTGAGTGGGGAATAAACACATAAATGATTTATGTTCAAGAATTAAATCCTATGTCCAAATTTACAAAAGGATAGATTATGTATTTGGTACTTATTGAAACATCTGGAAATCAAAACTACATCTTTTCCACTAACAAACTGAAAGAAAACATTGGTGCTTCTGAATTAACCTATCGTGCAGGTACAAAATGGGTTTTAGAAGCTGTAGAAAAAGCAAGTAAATCTAATCGGTGTTTGAGTCTATTTAAAAATGGGCAACAACTCAGGGATAATCTTTTAAATGAAAAATTAAATCCGCCAATCGCTCCAAATAATAATGTTGAAGTTGAGGCAATTGTCTCTACTTCAGGAAAAGCATTATTACTAGCAAAAGAAGAAAAAACTGCTAAAGAAATTATACAGTATGTTACTCTTAAAGCTCTGAAGGAAGCACCAGGATTAGATATTTGTGGTGTAACTCATAAATTTGATTGGAATAAAGAGAGTTTAGGAAAAATTAATAAAGCAATACATCAAAAATTTGAAACTGTCCGCTCTCAAAGACCTGCTAATGATTTAAGATTTTTGCGCTTACCAATAATAGATGAATGTTCTACAAGTGGTTTACCTGCTTCTCTAATAGACAACTCTGGAGAAAAACCTATTTCTATAATTAGTTATAGTAAAAGAAATTATAGTGATAAAGGTTTAGAAAGAATTATAGAATTAATAAAGCAGAAGAAAAATGACCTTAATTTTCCTAAGACTACAAGAGAATTGATTAACTATTTTGAAAGTGAAAGTGAAAGTGAAAGTGAAGGTAAATGGTTATCTGTTATTCATGCAGATGGTAATGGTTTAGGAGAGATTTTTTTAAAACTTGAAGACCATATCAAGAATGACAATAAAAGTTGTTCAGAATCCAACAGAAACTATATAGACAAATTAAAGTATTTTTCTATTAATCTAGATATTTGTACAGAAACAGCTTTTAATACCGCTATTGATGTTTTTGAATTTTCTAATCAAAAACTAGTTACAGTTATACCATTAGTTTTAGGAGGAGATGATTTAACTGTAGTTTGTGATGGTAAAAGTGCTATTAAATTTACTAAAATTTTTCTCAATAGTTTTGAGCAAGAAACATCGAATAATAAAATAGTTGCAGAAATTGCAGCAAAAGCATTAAAAGTTTCTCGCCTTTCTGCTTGTGCTGGAATAGCTATTATTAAACCAAAATTTCCTTTTTCAGTTGCGTATGAATTAGCAGAAAAACTTATGCAATCTGCTAAGGAAGTCAAGAAAAAAGTAACTTATCCAGAAACAAATAAGCCCTATCCTTGTTCGGCTTTTGATTTTCATATACTTTATGATTCTAGCAATATTGATTTAAAAAGTATTCGGAGCAAGCTAGAAACTAAATCAGGGAGTACAGTGACTCAAAAGCTATATAACCGTCCTTATGTAGTAACTGATGACAAAGAACTTCAAATAGCAAAAGGTTTAGAGTGGGCTAAATTTCATCAATTTTCTAAGTTGGAAGCAAAAGTAAAAGCCCTCACTGCTCAAGATGAGAATGATGATAATAGGCGATTATTACCTAATAGCCAGATCCATGAACTGAAAGCTGGATTATTTTTAGGTAAAAGTGTGGCTGATGCAAGGTATCTATTGATTCGTGATCGCTATCCAGAAGAATTAACTATTTTAGCAGGTAGTGAAAAGTCACTATTTCAAAAAGAATCCGATTTAGAAATTGATATTACTGGATTATTAGATGCGATAGATGCAGCAGAATTTATAAATTTAGAGGATAAAAATAGTGAGCAGAAGGCATAAACAAAAACAAACTCAGGAAAAACAACCTCAAACATCAGTCAATAACAGAGCGAACAACTTGAATACTAAATCTACAAAAATAGATAAGTGGACTATCCAAATTAAATTTACCAGTGATTGGCACATTGGTTGTGGTGCAGGCATACCCGGAGATATTGATAGTTTAGTACAAAAAGATAAAGATGGAATACCTTATATACCAGCTAAAACTATTACAGGTATTTGGCGGGATGCTTGCGAATTATTAGCTTTTGGTCTAGATAATGGTGAAGAAAATGGCACTTGGCAAAACTGGGTAGATTATTTATTTGGTGAACAACCTGCTTTAGCAAAAGAAGCAATAGAAACATCTCCTATTCCTGCGGCTTTATCAATACGTCCAGCATATTTCTCTGAACCTTTACGGGAAATTCTCAAGAGCAAACCTAATGTCAATAATGCTCTAACTTTTATAAAGCCGGGAATTAGTATAGATGTTCAATCTGGTTGTACTAAAGAGGAATTTCTCAGATTTGAGGAAGTAGTTAGAAGTGGGGCTGTACTAGAAGCAGAATGTGAACTAATTTTACCAGTAAATAAAGATCAAAAAGAGGCTGCTCATGCTTTGTTAATTGCTGGAACTAAATTTGTAGAACGTCTTGGTGGTAAACGTCGTAGAGGAACAGGAAAGTGTCAATTAGTAATTAAGAATGAGGATATAAAATACCGCATTGATTGGATTTCAAAAAATTTTCCACTAGATCCACCATTAAAAAATGATTCATACGATAAAGAAGATACAAAAAATCTAGGATATGTAACTAAAGCTGAAGACAAAGAATGGGTAGAAATTAGTTTAGGAATTACTACCAAATCTCCCCTGATTATTTTTAAACGAAGTGTTAGTAACGTAGTTGAGACACTTGATTATATTCCTGGAACTCATTTACTAAAGTTAATTACCAAAAAATTAAGTGGACTAGGTGTAGATTTAGGTAGTGCGATCGCCAATAGCGATATCATCATTACTAACGCTACATTAGAAGTCAATAAACAGCAAGGTAGACCTGTACCTTTAGCACTATTTTATGAAAAACTTGGAGGTGGTCTAGATAAAGGAGGTAAGGTTTATAATCGCTTTATAGAACCTGAACAAGATGGTCAATTAAAAGGCTATCGAACAGGATATATAGATTCTACAGATGGAACAACTTTACCTCATTATGAAACAATAAAAATGAGTGTAGGGACTCATAACACTATTGAAGATCAAGCTCAACGTCCTACCAAAGATTCAGGAGGAGGTATTTATAGTTATGAAGCTATTCAAGCAGGAACTAAATTACAAGCGAAATTAAAACTAAGGCAATCCATAGCACATATTTTAGACAAGAATAGTAAAAGTTGGCGTGAATTCTTAAAAGGAGATTATCGTATTGGGCAATCAAAAAAAGATGATTATGGTGACATAAGTTTAGAAATTTTAAGTAATTCAGACTCTAAGTATTGCAATCCGAAAATTAACAATAATAAATTAATTGTTTGGTTGCTTTCTGATGTATTACTCAGAGATGAAAGATTACGCCCGACAACTGATATTAAATATTTCAAAGCAGAGCTAGAAAAATATTTGAAGGTGGAGCTTGAAATTAAATTTGGTGCAGATACCAAACTGACATTCATAGCAAAAACACATCGAATAGATTCTTGGCAAGTACGCTGGGGATTACCTCGCCCTTCATTAGTGGGATTAGCAGCAGGAACTTGTATTGTTTTTGAAGTTAAAGAAACACCTGAACAAGAATTAGTAACGGAAATTGAATTAAGTGGTATTGGTAAACGTCGAGCCGAAGGGTATGGTCAGATTTGTTTCAATGACCCAATTTTAATAAGCCCTATGTCAACAGTAAAAGAACAGGTAAAAGCAAACAAACAAGAAAATTCTGCTGTCAATTCCAATTTATACCTTGAAGATAATCAAGATACGATTAATTATGCTTATATATTGGAAAAAGCGGCATGGAAAGAAATTATTCATCGAGCATCTTTGCTTTTGGCTTCTGACTGTACTTCTCGCACTCAAATTTTAGACATAAAAATCGAGAGCAAACAAAGTCAACCTCCTATGAGCCAATTAGGAAGCTTACGTTCAGTCCTGACACGCTTGGAATTACCAGACAATGAAGGGATAGAAAAATGGATTCAGCATTTACAACAAACTAAAAATCGTGCTGAGAAATGGCCAAATGGGAGTTTAGATAAACTTCGTCAACTAATTACCAGTCCTACAGAAATTTGGGAATATTTATCATCTGCTTTAAGCAAATTAGGACATAAACAAGGATTTGCTGAATTTACTTTGACTGCAACAGGAGAGGAAAGACTAAAAAAAGAATTATGGACAGAAGCAGTACAAATTCTTATAGATGCTTGTATCCGCGCTCATAAACGTGAGCTTGAAAGTCAACAAAATAATACTCAAAACGAGGAATTAAAGTCAGATGGCACGTAGAATAGCTTGTCGTATTAAAGTCGGTGGTATCTTGATTGCCCAAAGTCCTATTCATGTAGGTGGTCATGGAGGAAATCCTCAAATAGATTTAGCTTTAGCTGTCAATGGTGAAGGTCAATATTATATTCCAGGAACAAGTTTAGCAGGAGCTTTCAGTAGTTGGATAGAAAAAGACCGACAAGCAAATAGTGTTTGGGGTTATCAGCAACCAAAAGATGCTGATGGTCACGCTAGTTTTATTATTGTGGAAGATGCTCTTATTCAGGGTGTAAATACTGAAATTAGAGATGGTGTAGGTATTAATAGAGAATTGGCTACAGCCTCAGTAAAAGCTAAATATGATCGGGCGATATTACCCAGAGGTTGTAAAATTCCATTAAATATGACACTAGATATACCTTTAAAATCAGAAGAAGAAGCAACAGATTATAAAAATACTTTCTCCTCTTTGATTAAATCTTTAGAGTATGGGGAAATTCGATTAGGTGCAGCAAAAACAAGAGGATTGGGAAAAGTAAAGTTATCTAATTTAAATGTTCGTCAAGTTAATCTGAATGAACGTGATGGTATATTAAAAGCTTTACGGGATAATTATGAAATTGTTACTAAAGACTTTTTAGAAACTTATAGCATTTCTGCTCAAAACCAAAAATGTAAATTGACTTTTGAAATTTATTGGCAACCACAAAGTCCTTTAATGGTAAAAGCTGAAGGAAATGGTATTGCTGTAGATATTCTTCCTTTAGTTAGTGCTATTGAAAATAGCCTTACCTTTGTTTTACCAGGTAGTTCAATTAAAGGAGCTTTACGATTTCAAGCTGAACGCATTATTAGAACTGTTTGTCCTTCAATAGTAAAAGCATCTTCTAATTTTATGGAGCAAATTGAACTTCCATTAGTTGATGAATTATTTGGAACAAGAGCAAAAGCTAATAATAGCACTCATAAGGGCATTGGTTCATTATTTATTGATGATTGTTACGCCAATGTCCCTATTACTCCTTCAGCTTGGGAAGATATACAAGCTGCTACTGATGAAAAAAATCTGAGAGACGCATTAAATAATGCTAATCTCCAAAATATTCAACAAGCTTTTCATGTAGCAGTAGATAGATGGACTGGAGGTGCTGCTGATGGTATGTTGTATAGCAATTTAGATTTGATGAAGATAAGCTGGAAACCCATATCTTTGATTTTAGATATTACTCACCTTACTAAAGATAACTTTTCTCCTATTTCCCTACTTTTATTATGTTTGCGTGATTTCGTAGATGGTCGTATTCCTTTAGGATATGGGACAAATAGAGGTATGGGTTCAATTAGAGTTAATAAAATTACAATCAATGGCGATAATCTTCCAGACAAGTTAACTAAATTCACTCATGTAACTTTACTAAATGGAAGTTTAACAGATTTAGATTCTGAACTTTTAAAATATTTAAATAATACTTGGACAACTTGGATAAATAAAAATAAGGTGGTTAATTCATGATAACTTTATATGGAAGAATTTCAAAAAATCATATTAGTCTCAAATCAGCTTTGGAAAAATGTGCTTCTGTACTTTCTGAAGCAGTAGCGATTATTTATTCTCCTTTTTCCTGCCAATTGGCTAAAGTTGAATCAAATGGAGATTTAAAAGACGCGAATAATCAAACCTTACCTCTTGATAAAGTTTTTGAATTGAGAGCATTTAATCAAAATATTGAATTACGTTGGTTGAATCAATTGAATGGTGAAGGTAAAGCCGTTTTAATTTCAGAACAAAGTATTTCCGATTATTTAGATAATGATATTCCTGCAATTCCTGCATTAGATACAATTTCTCAACAATATATTCTATGGGGTAAAGGAATTAAAACTGTATCACCTTCAGGATGGGGAAAACTTGCTACTGCTCGTATCGGTTCTATAAATATTCCATTGAAAGGAATAACGACTGATAAACGAGTTTATTTGAATGCTGTTGAATATCTCAAAGAAACTGATGATAATGGTAATGTTTCAGTAGTAGAAGAAAGATTAGCAGGATTAGTGGTTAAATAATGTTAACAGGAAAATTAAGTGTTTCTAAAAATGGAAAAATTCAATTACAATTTACTAACAGTAAAGGTTCATTTAGTAGTTGTATAATTCCAGATTCAGCGTTATCAGCAGATTTATTAGAAATCAAAAAAACTGTGATCGCACGACTTAATGGTTTAGACGTTGAATTAGAAGAAGTAGGTGGACAGCCAAAACATATCCGCGAAAAAGGAAAGCCTTTTGTATCCACTCAACCTATTACTCCTACACCTAAAAAAGAAGTAACAACACCACCGCAACCAGTTCGTTCATTTCATAGTTCACCTAGAAACAATACACCAGGAGATTTTCACAACCCATATAACTTTGTTCCAGCACTTCCACGTAATATAGATGGGGAATTAGGCGATCGCACTCCTTGCGGACATGGTTCTTATCTAGATAATCATTGGAGTGGCAGAATTTCCGTTACCTTAACCACCATTACACCTTTATTGATTCCTGATGCAGCCAAAGCAGAAGGAACAAATCATAAAATTTATCCACTTCGATTAGATGCAGATGGTAAACCTTATTTACCACCAACTTCAATTAAGGGAATGTTGCGATCAGCTTATGAAGCAGTGACTAATTCTCGATTGTCAATATTTGTTAAACACGAAGAACGTTTAGCTTTTAGAATGTCTACCAATATTGGTATACAAATGATTCCGTGTCGTATTGAACAAGACGAAAATGGTAATGAAAATGGTAATAGATTAATTCGTTTGTTACCGGGTACATCAAATATTCGAGATGATGGAACTCCTAGCCCTAACTTAATGTATGCAGCTTGGCTACCTCGTTATAGAAGTGGTGAAATTTCTAGAAATGCTGTTAGATACCCAAATGGTAACTTACCTGAACATCAGCAAGAAGTAGAAGCCTGGGTTGAAAAATTTCAGCATTCGAGATGGGATAACAAAAACAAGCAACATAAAAATGATTTTCAGTATTGGCGTGTACGTAAAATTGTTCCTTTAGGAGAAACACTAGGAGATGAACCAGATCCAACCACTATGACTAATACGGTAAATAGGCAATCTCATCAATCTTTAGGGGTAATAAAAAAGATTCGTGGTTTTGTTTGTATTACAAATCAAAATACTGATAAAAAACATGATGAACGAGTATTTTTTAATAGTGAAAATCCAATTATTCAAGTTTTATTTACAGATATTGCACAAAAGTTAGAAAAGCAATGGCAGAATTTAATTAATAACTATCAAGAAATACATGAAGATGAAATTTATAAAAAACATAAAGATAGCCCACCTGCTTTAAATAATTCTGTATGGTCACGTCATATCAAGGGAGTAGGTTATAGTCTAGCAACTCATGAACGCAACTTAGAACCAGGCACTCTCTGTTATGCAAGGGTAAGGAAGGATAATAATGGGTATGAAATACTGGGATTATATCCAGTGATTATTGCTAGAGAATTATTTGCAATAGATCCTCTAAGTTTATTACCACAAGAACTTAGACCAGCTATTCAAATAGATCAACTTTCTTCAGCAGACAGAGTATTTGGTTGGGTAAACCAAAATAGTCAAGGTTCTTATAAAGGTAATTTACGAATTAATTCAGTAGAGTGTAATTCAAATGATTCTGTAGAATCATTTGGAGATGATGGTTTTCCTTTAGCTATTCTTGGACAACCTAAACCACAACAAGCAAGATTTTATATTGCTCAAGATAAACAAGGAACACCACTTGATAAAGGAATAGCAAAAGAAAATACTTATCAAAGTAATAATGGGTTAAGAGGACGCAAAGTCTATCCTCACCATAATAATTTACCTGCACAATACTGGAATAATCCAACACAAATAGAACAAGAAGGATATTTCCAAGAATATCGTAGACCTAAAAATAATAATATAGAACGAGATGATCAAAATCGTTCTATTACAGCTTGGGTAAAACCTAATACTACCTTTAGTTTTAAAATTGACATAACTAACCTTTCAGATGTTGAACTAGGTGGATTACTTTTCCTTTTATCTTTGCCTGAAAATCATTATCACCGTTTAGGAGGTGGTAAACCGCTAGGTTTTGGCAGCGTAAGGTTAACTATTAATTGGGATAAAACTGACCTTCGTAAAGGAGAAGCTTGGCGCGAGTTTTATTCTTCTTTATACTCAACTTTTAATTCATCGCCTGGACAAGCAGAAGCATCAATAGCAATTTTTAAAAATGCGGTAACTGAAGCTTATGGTAACGGTAAATCTTTTGAAGAAGTTCGCTTTATCCAAGCTTTTTGTTGTGGATGCCAAGGTTTTAATGATAATAAACCTGTTCATTATCCCAGAAAACGGCAACAACAAGGACAAAATCCTGTACCTCCAAATCCAGAGGGTAAGGCTTTTGAGTGGTTTATTGAGAATGAACGCACTAGTAGTCCTAAAGTTTCATTACCTGCGCTTTGGGATGAAACAGGTTTACCACTATTACCGTAGTCGAAATTGAAAGAATCAAAAATCATGAGCCATATTAATATCATCACATTTTTAGGCAATCGCGGCGCATTACAAACCTGACTTTTCACGGCATCTGGAAAACGCCATTTTGAGCTTTTCCAACCCCTGATCTTTAGGTTAGACATTTTCATTAATTTAAAGCTATTGAGAATTAGTCTGTGGAAAAAGCCACGTTGTTTCGAGGTTTGAGGACTTCCCGTGAAAAGTCAGATTACAAACTACCTACACTCATAACGGCAAAGAATATGTTGGTGGTGTTTTTGCAGAGGCTTTACGACAATTTTGTGAATACGACAAAATGTTAGTATGTTTGAGAGAAAGAGCTAGAGAAAATACTTGGCCTGTTCTAGAGGCTTTGGTAGATTCGCGTATTAAACCAGTTGATATTCCAACTGGCAGAAGCACTCAAGAAATGTGGCAAACATTTAAGATAATTGCAGAACAAGTTAATCAAAATAATCACGTTATTTTTGATATAACTCATGGACTGCGTTTTTTACCTTGGTTTTAAAATGATAAAAACCGTTATCTGTTCTGTGGGGACAAGTGCTGCAAAAGCATTGGGAGTTCACCCAAAAAAATTAATGGATTGGGTGCAGCAACAAAAAAGCGTGGAAGATGCTGCTGAACAAGTGTTCTCTACTTTTCGTGAAATTGTCCCTGAAGGAGAAAACTTAAAAAATAAGTTATCTGCTGAAATTCACTCACTTTTTAGAATTGGTATTACAAATCAAGACAGAGTAATTTTGCTGTCATCAAATACAGATGATGGATACTGTTGCGCTCTTGCTGTTGAAAAATATCTCAAGTATCACAGGAATAGCATATATGCAAAAGCCGAGCGAATTACAGGACTTCAAGTTGTAGATGCTGAAACTTTCAAAAGAGAAGGGGTTGTTAACTTTGTCAAACGTATTCTTCAAGAAGTTGATAGTTACGATCCCAGTAATATTATTCTCAATCCCACAGGAGGATATAAAGCTCTAGTTCCTTACACCGTTTTATTGGGTATGTTAAAGGGAATTAAGTGTGATTACATATTTGAGCAGTCAACTACATTACTAGAATTGCCACCGCTTCCTGTAGAGTTTAAGCGATCGCAATTTGATATATATAAAGATTTATTTGAAAAAATAGAGCGTGAGACAGAAATATCCCAAGCATAATGGGAAGAAAGAGTTCCTTATATAGAAAAAAAACTTTTAGAACCTTTGGTTGAAGTGTCTAATAAACAAGTAACTATTTCTGCGATAGGTTTCTTATTCCTTGAGGAAATGCGTAAGCCTTCAGCTTTAGTTCCTTTTCTTTCTCAAAAAGCTATTAAAGATTGCTTTGATAACATAGTAAAATTAGATAACTGCGATCCATTTCGGTATCTATCAAAAGTTTCTGCTTCTACAGCAGCTTTTGAATCTGACAAACATATTAATGTAGGCAATGGACTATATTGGCTCAAGCCTGGTAGAACAACAGATCGTTATTTAGTATCTGTAGAAGGTTGGCGTATGTTGGTATGGAGAGCAATTCGTGAAGATCAGGAAGGTTTTGACTACCCAACTAAAGTTAAAGTTAATCCTGATAGTGAACGTCGAGCATATTCTCCATTCATGCGTGTAGATTCTGATAGCTACTACGAGTTAAAGTAAAGATAAATGGCCATCGCCTTACCCTTCTTCATCCATCTGTCCCTTTACCCACTCCCTAATCGCTTGTCGGAAAACTCGTCTTCCCACCATACGGCATCTTTCAATTAGTGAGGGAATTTCTTGAATATTCAGATTAGGAAATACTAAACTTGTTTCTCTTTCAAGATATTCCTCACCTTGCAACTGGTAAATTTTGATTTCTCCAGAGTCATAAGACCAAATTTCAGGTACACCTAACCGTACATATATAGGAAAGCGATCTAAAGATTTACTGGTAACATCAATTTCTAAAGCTAAATCTGGAGGTGGGTCTTGATTTAAATCAAACTTGAGTTTACCTCGAATTAAAGCTTCATTTTGAAAATAAAAACAATTATCAGATTCTACCCCAGCCTTTTTTAGTTCTCGTTTCCAAGTAGCTGAACCGTAACACTCATAATCTAGCTCTAAAACTTCAGCCGTATCTTTGATAATGTCACCAATTATTTCTTTGTAATATTCATGTTCTGGTAGTGGTGTCATAATCTCTAACGTACCATCATCATAAGCTACCCTAGCTGCACGACTTTCACCTAAGTCTACTAATAAATTCTCAAATTTTTGCCAACTGATATTGTAGAGAACCACTCGATCAGCGCGACGTTCAGTTAGCAGCATAATTCCTCGCACAATCAGTAAGCAATCAATAATAGTCAGTAATCAGTGAGGACTGTAGTATAAATTTGAAAATTTATAACTAATTACTGACCAATCTCAAAAATTATCCTAATTCATTTTATCAATTATGATTGATAAATATTTCCAAACCCTGACTACATTTCCCCCGCGCAACTTTCAACGAGAAGCGATCGCTAAACTCCTCAATCACCAAGATATCCTGCTCCGCGCACCAACAGGTTCAGGAAAAACGGAAACAGCGATCGCACCCTTCCTCTTCGCCAAAGCCCTCAATATAGACTTCCCCAACAAACTCATCTACGTTGTACCTCTGCGAACATTGGCCAACAGTCTCCGCCAACGGACTGAAATATTAGTTGTGAACTGGGAAAAGGCTTATCCATCATCCCGTTCCCCCGTAGTAACTCTGCAAACAGGAGAAAACCCAGAAGACCCTCGTTTTGAAGGTGATATAGTCTTCTGCACAATTGACCAAATGTTAAGCAGTTTCCTCAATATTCCCTATTCAGTCGGTCGTGGTTCTGCTAATGTGAACTCAGGAGCGATTTTCGCTTCCTACTTAGTATTTGATGAATTACATCTGCTTGACCCAGACCGTTCTTTCGCTACTGTGCTGAAAGTTTTGCAACAGGTCAAAGGTATCGCACCATTCTTACTGATGACCGCCACACTTACAAATGAACTTGCCATCCAAATCAAAGACTTGATTGATTAATCATGGAAATTATTCAAATTGAAGACGCAGATTTACAGGTGATAGAAGGTGATCGCTGCCGTACCTTCCAAGCTGTATCCCGTCCGCTCAACGCTTCGATTATCCTAAATGATATTCAAGTTTACGGGCGTAAACGAGTGATAGTCATCTGTAACACTGTTTCTCAGGCTCAGGGATTATTTAGGGATTTAGAAGAACTAAACCATAATGAAAGATTGCACGTTACACTGCTGCATTCTAGATTCTTACCAGAACACCGCGCCCAAAAAGAAACCGACCTCAAAACTATATTTGCTCAAGACTGGAAAGACGATGGCAATTGCTACGTTCTAATTTCTACGCAAGTAATTGAAGCAGGAATCAATATTACTTGCCAAGTCATGCACACTCAACTTTGTCCTATGAACTCACTGTTGCAACGGGCTGGACGTTGCGCTCGGTTTTTGGGTGAGCGAGGAGAAGTTTTTATTTATCCTACTGTTGAAGTGAATCCAGCTTCGACTGTCATAGCGATCGCAGATTTAGAAGAAGATGAATCTGACCCCAAAAAGCAAAGTTTTCTACCTTATCCCAAAGAAACGTGCGAACTAACATGGCAAGTTTTAGAAGTACACACTCAGTCTGCACAAGCCAACAAAAATGTTGGATTTCGGACTGAAGAAGCTTGGATTAATCAAGTTCATACGGCAGAAGACTTATTACAGCAGCGTAAACAAAACAACCAGATGCAGTTTGAACAGCATTTTGAAGCTGCATATTTTAGAGGGGATCAATCTGCTGCTGGCGAGTTAATTCGCTCCGTAGATAACCGCAGCTTGTTTGTCTGGGAACAAACGCCAATGATTGACATTGAAGAAAAAACCATCGATCCTCGAAATCTGCTGGCTTTTTCAGTGCCGATATCTACTCTGTGCAAAGCTTGGAGAGAATTTCAAAGTTCAGGTTTTGGAGGAGACTGGATTTTTAAGCGAATTGAACTTCCGAAGAAAAAATCTGAAACCTACAGCCAACCTGTTTGTACTGCTATTACCTCCCGTGCGGCATTGGTTAGCAGTATTCAGATTTTGGTCAATCCACGCTATCTCTACTATGACGAACACATTGGTTTACTTATTGGGATCAATGAGTTTGGGAATGGTTTTGCATCACCGCCAAAACCACAACGTTTCATCAAAAATGAGTACTGCTACCACATGGATACTTATGTTGGTCACTTGGGCTGTATGTGGACTTGTTGGCGCAACTCCTTTGAAACTACTCGTCTGAAAAATGGTGAATCTGCGGATACTGCTTATAGCAGTGTCCGAGATGAACTTTTAACAGCAGGTGGACAATTAATCAAAAGCAAAATCTTTCCTCACATCCAACAGCAGCAAGCAGAAGCTTTATTTGAGTTGCTGGTATTGTTGGCTATTTTCACCCATGATTTAGGCAAACTCCAAGTAAAATGGCAAGAAGTTATGCGGGGATGGCAAGCGATCGCTCACACATCATTCCAAGCTAAAAATCCCAAAGCATACTTATTGGCACATACTGACTACAATCCCGAATCCCAGGAGCAAAAAACTGCACTCAAAGCCCACGAGAAAAAACATCAGCGCCCCAACCATGCTATCGAGAGTGCATACTTAGCTCAAGATATTTTGAATCAATGCTTAGTGCCTTTACTAGAGGATTATTTTTCTGCTGATAAGGAACAGATTCAATACATACGGCACACAGTGATACTAGCAGTAGGCCGTCATCACTCAGCTTGGACTGGAGGATGGCAAGAAGCAGACTTAACCCGAATTAAAACTATACAGCTACACCCTCAAGCACAACAAGTGATCGCTCAAAGTTGGAAAACCATGCTGCGGTATTTGCCCTCTACCTTAACTCTACCACCAGCCAATCTCAGCAAGAATATCTATCCTCTCAAACGAGAATTTGATTTGAATCGATTTACTAATGACCAAATTGAGTATTTACAACTTTATCTATTAGTGGTCAGAGGTTTAAGATTGTGCGATCAGCGTTCAGTACAACTTCATAATATCTAGCAACTTACTGCGAACTCATAAACGAAGCTTTGAGGTATTGGAATACCCCTCTTCCAACGGGGTATAGAATCTTATTCAGTTCGCAACTTTCATAGGTGATACGCCTAAATGATAGAGAATTTATTTGTCACCAAAAAATACGGAAATTATGCTGATACGTTTCTTCTACTGGGTTTGGTGCAACTTGTTGAGTATGCCTTAAGGAAAACAAATCAAAAAAGCGATGTTGGGCTTGTAGATGAAGGTACACGCTACCGCATCAGTTTAAAACAGGCTGTAAATCTGGAGGCGATCGCAAAGCTTGATTACACTAATCCATTTCCACCAGTAAAAGGTCAAAAAACGGACACAAGCAAAATTCCCCAAGAGACAGACTTTTTTGACACAGCAAAGGAGAGCGAAAAACGGAAACTATATAAAGATTACGTATTCCAGCAAAGGGGTAAGCCTCAATGGAATGAAGATGCACCAAAACCACCCCATGCCAGTACGCAAAATGGCGTGATTCTGACTTCCATGCGTCACGATCGTAATCATAACGAACTGTGGCAGTTAGGCTGGCAACTAAAAGACCATTATGGTGCTTTACTGGTTGCGCTATTCCAAGCATTTAGTGAAGAGATTAACTTTGAACTAAACACGGAAACTAACCGTTGCCAGGAATTATTTACCCAAGCCACTAACCGTAAATTGCCAGAGGTAGCTAGTGCAGTAAAAATTTACCTACCTACTTCTGTACAAGGCGTTAACCGAGTTAAGGCAGATACTAATAAAGTTGACTCTCAAAAGGCAGATTGGTTGAGCTTATGGCTGATTGCTGGGGGTTTATTTAGCTTTGGGATTGCTGAACGCATAAAAATAGCTGATCGTGTTTTTGACTGGCGAGTAGTTGTTCTAGAACCTCAAGATATCCAATTGAGTAAATACAAAGAAGTACTAGATCAACTTCGTAAGTACAACCCTCCGTCTGGTGGGCATGGGGTGGCTCGATTTGACGCAGAGTTGATTTTGCGATTTTGCCAAGAACTCCTGAATAATCACGTTTCTCAAGCTGATGCAGAATCTGATGAATTAGACTTGTCCGAAAATTCCAAAGCCAGACTGTTCAAAGCTTTGGGGCAAAACTTTGATATCTTCGTAAATACGTAGTTATAAGGCTTTGAGATAGTTAGTGATAATTTAGAGGCATAAAAATTAACTCCTAATTTCTAAAAATTTATGATTTTTGCTACTAGCTAAGTTGGCAGAACTAAGCTACCAATTCTTAACCTAACTAATCCGCAAACTGTTAAAATAATCTGCTCATACGTCTCAAGCTTTAAGCGAAATCTTTGTGAGGCTATGCGGAATATTTTAAGTAATCGAATCAAATGTTCAATGAATATCCGATTACTAGATAAAGCCTTATTTTCATCTTTTTGCTGTTGAGTTAATTCTCGTTTTGGTTTCTTTTTATGAGGAGTAGTGATATTCTCACCTCCTTGAAAGCCTTTATCACCTGAAAAGGGTTGAGATTTATCAAATTTATTTTGAGATTGACGAAACAATTTTATATCTGCTGTTGGCCCAGGAACACCTACTTCTACCTCTACAATATCTTTGCCTTCTGGTATGCCAATTATCAGACTTTTTAATGTATGTTGTCTCTTCTTTCCAGAAAAATATTTCTGTTGCTCTTTTTGGTCAGAATCCCTATATATTGGCTGTTCTAAGCTATCGACTAATAGCCTAAAATTTGTTAATACTTCTTGAACAAATAGTAAATCACTTTCATTATTTGATACTTGTTCTAATAAACTAGCAGGTAATATATCACGAAGAATTGGTATCCAGTCGTGAAATGTATCATTAGCTTCGGTTTTGGAAACACCAAATAGCATTCCTAATACTTGGAATGTTGGCATCTGTCTTAGATAAAATAGACATAAACATACTTGTTCTTCGGTTGATAACTTTTCGGGACGACCACCACCAGCCGCATTAATTCTAATTTTATGACTCTCTTGTTTAGCTTTGATGTATCGATTTCGTTTTAAGGCGCAATTTAGCAGTGATTGCAATTGTTCGTAACTAATCCCTAAAATCTGTTTTGTTCGTAGTGGATACTTTTGTATATAATCTAAAATCATAACTAATTGTGGAAAATGGTAGACGCCCAATCTAACGTTTTACCATTTTTCTTTTCCTAAGTTAATATTTCGGACAAGTTTAATCTTTTAATTGCTTATGGATATGCTCGTTGGAATAAGCCCAAAGAAAACGATTTAGAAACTGACGACGAACAAGACATTAATTTAGACGATACTGCAATTTCCGGAGAATCAAGCGATGACTAATACACAATTCCCAGCTTACTCAATCTCTATTAGTGGTTCTTTGTCTTGGCAACTTCACGCCTTGAACAATGAAGGTAACGAAGGCAATCAAAGTTTAACCCGTCGTTATTACATTATTCAAAAAGGAATGAATGAGCCTGAGTCGGTCAATGGTGTTTCTGGTGATATGCTCAAACATATTCAAGCAGAGCATTTGCATCGTATTGCTATTGAATCAGGTCTAAATTTATCAGAAGGCGGTAAGCAATTTAACCCTGACCGTATTGGTTATGACATTGATAAAAATATCGGTATCTTCACTGAAAAAGATACCGATTTAACCACAAAAACTGCCAAAGTTATTCAACGTTGCAGCATCAGTGACTTAGAAGGGTTTATGGTAACTGAGAAAAAAGGACAAACCCTTAAACGCGAGTCTGTGATAGAATTTGGTGCGGTGGTAGGTTTACCAACTTTAGTAAAAACTCAAAGTTACTTCCATGCCAAGTACGGTACAGATAACCCAACCCCCTACAATGTACAAGTCAGTTCTGGTTTGTATGCAACTGTCTTAAACATTGAAGCTTTTCGTATTGGCTACAATCCCCATAATTTCAACTACAGCATCGATACTGTTGAACGCAAAAAACGTTTAGATGCTTTACTTAAAAGTGTTTTGTACACTTACCTCCAACCCAACGGGGCAAAACGCAACACTAACTTACCTCACCCCGACCATTTTGAAGGTGTAGTTACTGTTAGTACCCGCCGTTGTCCTGCACCGATGATTAGTGCTTTAGAAGCAAGCTACAACCGCCAGATTCATAGTTTGGCTAATACCTTAAATAACCTCAACGGTGCAGATACAATACTCTGCTTTGATTTCGAGAATATTGCTGAGTTTGCTGCACAAATCGAAACTCTAATTGAAAGAGCGCAACCTTGGGAGAGCGACAATGCCGAAGCGGTTGAATAAGTCAAACACTACTCAACAGGAATTACCAGTAAATGCCAAGCAATGGCTGACTGTCACTTATCAACCAGTTAGCCTCTTCTCTCTCAAGCGTTCCGATGCTACTAGCATGGCTGCTCGGTCTAACCTTGTGCCTACTCCTTATGCTATTAAAATGGCATTGTTAAAAGTGCTGTTAGAAAGTCAAGGAGGACAGCACCAAAGTGACCTTGACCAATGGATTAAAAGCCAATTTATTTGGATTCGAGACTTAAGTATTCATATTTGGCCACCTGAAAAGTTGGTGGTTAATCGCAACGGCTACAAACTCCGTTATTACGACCAAACTGCTGATAAAGCCGACAAAAGCCGCTCCACTTTGCCAATGCAAGATGGTTTTGTGTTTCGAGAATGGGTGTATATGCAAGGTCATCTGCAAATTTGTTGTGGCCCTAGCGATCGCTTAACTCAGTTAGAACAACTATTCTCTCTAATTAACTACTTCGGTAAACGGGGCTGCTTTTTTCAATACCTGCCACAATACAGCCAACAAACTCTTGATCTGCTGTTTCAACACAATTCTACCTTTGGCTTTACAGTACAGCCAATGGATGATTTGGGTGAGAAAACTACCTTTAATCGCATTAATCCCTATTCCACAGATAAAGCACAACTAGATAAAGACCGAGTAATCAAACCTGGATTTCTTCCTGTGCAACTTACAAGTAGCAGCGCCCGTTATGACATTTACCAAAGATACTGAAGCTGTTTTAACCCGATTAAATTTAGTTCTCAAGCGCACACAAACAGTAACTAACCTAACACCATTAATCTCTTGGTTGCCAGAAATAGAGCTTGCACCAGCCTGGATTCCCCTAAAAACTCATGCTGGTGTCTCCAAAATTATGCCTGTAATGCCAGATTTGAGTTTGTACCCGAAACTCATGGAACTCATCTGCGGGCGTATAGCTCAGGGCAGTTACGTAGAATGGCAACAACAACCCTATGAAATGACAGGAGTTGAAACCGATACTAATACTCTGCACGTAATTCAAATTTCTCTTGTCGCTACTGCACCATTGCCATCAACGTTAGGACGAGCAATTCATGCTCAATGTTTTCAATGGTTTGCTAATGCTGATGCTGCTTTAGCTCAACATCTGCATCAGCAAGAGAGTGTACCCTTTACCCTGGGAGTAGAATATTTTTCTTCAAAAAAGATACAGCTAAGAGTTACCCTGTTGAAAAAGGAACTTTTAGCGCCGCTGCTTTGGGGATTACATAGCAACTTGGGGGGTGAAATAACTTTAGCAGGTGTTCCTTGCCGATTAAACGAATGGATTGATATTTCGCAAACTAGTAATTTTACAAAATTGGTACAAATTCCAGCCCAAAACACTATCAAACTACAATTCGTGTCTCCTACTAGCTTTAAGCAGAGTGGTGCAATACAGCCTTTTCCATTACCAGAGTTAGTTTTTAATGGACTACAGCGGCGTTGGAATCACTTTGCTCCAGCAGAATTAAAATTTCCCGAAATTAAGTGGAATAGTTTCGTCTCTGCTTTCCAACTAAAAACCCAGGCTTTAAAGCTAGAAGGCGGTGCAGAAATTGGAAGCCAAGGCTGGATAATATACCGTTTTCTTGACTCTGAGCCTGCAAAAATTGCTACAGTTCTAGCTCATTTCGCCCATTTTGCTGGAGTAGGACGGAAAACAGCTATGGGAATGGGACAGACTCGTGTGATTGAAAAAATGGAAATTGGTAAGGGCGAAAAACTTAATAACTAAAGTTGACTAACAACTTATGACTGAAGATTATTTACCTCTGGCGTATCTCAACGCTTGGGAATACTGCCCACGCAGATTCTATTTAGAGTATGTGTTGGGTGAGATGTCAGATAACGAACATATTATCTTAGGCCGTCACATACACCGCAATATTAACGAAGAAACAACATTTCAAGAAGGCGAAACGCTAATTCATCAACAGCAATGGGTGTGGAGTGATCGCTTAAAGGTCGCAGGTATCATTGATGCAGTTGAAGAATCCAATGGTCAGCTTGTCCCTGTGGAATATAAAAAAGGGAAGATGGCACAACATCTTAATGACCATTTTCAACTTTGTGCAGCTGCTTTGTGTATAGAAGAACGTACCGGACGCAGCCTTGCTTACGGTGAGATTTTTTATCACACTAACCGCAGAAGACAGACAGTAGCATTAACACCGCAGCTACGGCAAATGACTGAGCAAGCGATCGCTTTTGCTCAACTTGCTGCCCAAAGAACTATGCCTGCGCCAATTGACAACACTAAAAAGTGTCTTTCATGCAGTTTAAAAGAGATTTGTCTACCTTTTGAAGTTAAACAGTTACGAAGTTCAATGAATCCTGAAACCGATGATTAATTTCATTAGGAGAAATTGATTAATCATTTTTATCCACCACTCATTACCAGCGCTTTAAAATGTCAGTACTTTACGTAACTCAAGCTGATGCCGTTTTGAGCAAGAATTATGAGGCTTTTAATGTTGCTCTCAAACAATCAGATGGTTCTTGGAAAAAACAGACTGTTGCAGCCCAAACTGTTGAACAAGTTGTCTTGATGGGCAACCCTCAAGTCACAGGAGATGCTCTAGTGTATGCTTTGGAACTGGGTATGCCTGTTCACTATCTTTCTAGCTTTGGTAAATATCTGGGTTCTGCGCTTCCTGGTTATTCGCGCAACGGTCAATTGCGATTAGCACAATATAAACTATATAGCGATCCCGTCGGACGTTTAGAATTAGTCAAAGCAATTGTGACAGCCAAAATTCATAACCAATATCAAGTTTTATATCGTCATAATGAACGAAATAATCCTCTTAAAGAACGTAAAAGTCTTGTTAAAAGCCAAAAAACTATAGATCAGGTCAGAGGAATTGAAGGTTTAGCTGCACGAGAGTATTTTGCTTGTTGGCCACGGATGGTTGGAAAACAATGGACATTTACTGGTCGAAATCGCCGTCCGCCTACTGACCCAGTGAACTCGTTGCTCAGTTTTGCTTATGGTTTGTTGCGAGTTCAAGTAACAGCTGCGGTTCATGTTGCTGGGTTAGATCCTTATATTGGTTATTTACATGAAGTCCATCATGGTCAGCCCGCAATAGTGTTGGATCTCATGGAAGAGTTTCGCTCATTGATCGCTGACAATGTAGTGTTAGCTGTATTGCATAAACATGAAATTCAACCTGACGATTTTAATGAAAGTTTAGGCGCATATCGCCTCAAGGATACTGCGAGAAAAACTTTCTTACAGGCATTCGAGCGCAAAATGAATGATGAATTTAAACATCCAGTTTTTGAGTACAGATGCACTTATCGACGAGCTATTGAATTACAAGCTCGATTACTGTCTCGGCATTTACAGGAAGGGATTCCATATAAGGCTTTAGCTTTGCGTTAATCATCATTTATCGAAAAATCTGACAATGACTACTCTGTTTTATTTAATAATTTATGACCTGCCTGATAACAAAGCTGCAAATAAACGTCGCACTCGTTTACATAAAATGTTGTCTGGCTATGGTAAATGGACACAGTACAGCGTTTTTGAGTGTTTTTTAACAGCGATACAATTTGCGACACTCCAGACCAAAATAGAAAAACTGGTTAAGCCTGAAGAGGATTCGGTACGATTGTATGTACTTGATGCGGGCGCAATCAAGCGAACAATTACATACGGTTCTGAAATTCCTCGACAAGAGCAAACAATAGTTTTATGATTATGTAATCAGCTTGATGTTTGGCAAGTCGAAGCGGGGGCTAAAACCCTGGGGATCTGCCAAAATCGCCAGAACCTTGACAAGTGAATAATTACAGCGTTTCAGTAATCGGGAAAGTTGCAAATTACTTGCAATAAGAGCGGCCGAAAATGACCTTATTTTTCGATCCGTCAAAAACCTTTCCAGGAAGCCTGCTCTGTAACAGTTTCAGACCGAGCCGTTTCCAAAACCTATTACCCCGCAAGGGGACTGAAACAATTCAAAGTCAACCTAACCAATGAGCCGGATAGTTTCCAAAACCTATTACCCCGCAAGGGGACTGAAACTCCTAGCCTTAAGAAGCCTGGGATAGGCAGATTTACCCAACAGCTGGGTTTCCAAAACCTATTACCCCGCAAGGGGACTGAAACATCTGCTTATTAATTCTTCTATTGCTACTTTTAATGTTTCCAAAACCTATTACCCCGCAAGGGGACTGAAACATAACACAAGCGAATCCTTCATAAAAAATTTCCATAAAGTTTCCAAAACCTATTACCCCGCAAGGGGACTGAAACCCAAAAAACACGACTATCCTATTAGCTTCAGATGGGTTTCCAAAACCTATTACCCCGCAAGGGGACTGAAACATTTAGCAAGCTTTGGATTAATTCCAGAAGTCAAGGTTTCCAAAACCTATTACCCCGCAAGGGGACTGAAACATTCTAATTAACTCTGCTCTTGTTGGAGTTGTTAATAGTTTCCAAAACCTATTACCCCGCAAGGGGACTGAAACATGCTTTAATTGCGTTCCGGCGGGTGCATCTGGCGTGGGTTTCCAAAACCTATTACCCCGCAAGGGGACTGAAACATTGAGTTGATATCCTGTAATGCGTTTATTCCAAAGTTTCCAAAACCTATTACCCCGCAAGGGGACTGAAACGAAGAGTTCTAACCTCTAACACCGCGCGTAAATCCCTAAGTTTCCAAAACCTATTACCCCGCAAGGGGACTGAAACGTCAATTTACTGGATTTAGGAAATATCCGGCCACGTTTCCAAAACCTATTACCCCGCAAGGGGACTGAAACAAAAGACAAATCGCAAATAATGCCGCGTCTACTGGGTTTCCAAAACCTATTACCCCGCAAGGGGACTGAAACACACGTGACCCAAGCAACTTAATGCCCGCCTCAGTCCGTTTCCAAAACCTATTACCCCGCAAGGGGACTGAAACAACATAAGCCATAGTTGAAAACCTTTTAGTTGACTGAATAGTTTCCAAAACCTATTACCCCGCAAGGGGACTGAAACCACCTGGGGGTTAGCTGCAATAATCTCATCAGCTGGTTTCCAAAACCTATTACCCCGCAAGGGGACTGAAACATTGACATTCAGCAGGAGAAAGCAACACTACGTCAGGCAGTTTCCAAAACCTATTACCCCGCAAGGGGACTGAAACAGGAACCCTCAACAGGTTTAGGACTAAGCATAATTCGTTTCCAAAACCTATTACCCCGCAAGGGGACTGAAACTAATCCTCTGGCAGTGAAATAATTTTTCTACACCCTGGAGTTTCCAAAACCTATTACCCTGCAAGGGGACTGAAACGAGTTCCGCGATCGCCTCATCAAATTCTATCCCCACTGTTTCCAAAACCTATTACCCCGCAAGGGGACTGAAACCTTTAAATCTTTAGCTTGTGCTTCGCCGTCAGGAGGTTTCCAAAACCTATTACCCCGCAAGGGGACTGAAACACGAGCGATCGCACTTTCTTGATTGTGGCGGAAAGTTTCCAAAACCTATTACCCCGCAAGGGGACTGAAATAGGTGAACACTCCCACATTAGCACCACCAGCCTGTAATCAATTTTTCCCATAAGAGGATAGAAATCGCCTAAAATATTGAACACGATTTGAGCCAGTAGTAAGCGATGCCAAGAGCAGTCACAAGCACCAGCCGCAAACCTAAAACTAAATCAGTGCCGACTTCTTCAGTTCCTACATGGGCAGATAAGACTGAATTAGTAGGCTTGGTGTTTGATTTAGAACCAACTGTCTCAGTTTCCCTCTACTCGCAATACAGTATTGCACTCCACGCTTGGTTTTTAAAGCAAGTACAGCAAATCGACCCAAAGCTATCAGCTTATCTCCATGATGGAGAATCAGAAAAACCTTTTAATATCTCAGCGCTGTCAGGTCAATTGGTTGCTAGTGGCAAACAACTAAAATTGGAAGTTAATCAGACTTACTACTGGCACTTAAATGCTCTATCTCAACGGGTGGTGCAATTTCTAAAACTTTGGTTAACGAACTTACCCAAAATTATTGAGTTGAATGGAGTATCGTTGCAAATAAAACAGGTGAGTATCGCTCATGCTCCAACCACTTATTCACAATTGCTGCAATCACCAAGGCAGCAGTCTATAGTTGATCTCAGTTTTATTTCACCAACAAGTTTTCGTCGCAAAGGTAATCATTTCCCTCTGCCAGTCCCAGAAAATCTGTTCCACAGCTACCTACGACGCTGGAATGATTTTTCACAGATGCCAGTAGAACAAGAGACTTTTCTCAAATGGGTAGATGAAGGAGTAATTATTCATCAGCATCGTTTGGAATCGATGAAAGTGGCAGCAGGAAAACGTGGGTCAGTCACAGGTTTTACTGGAGCAATATCTTTGGGCTTAAGCAAGGTAGCTTTAGCAAATACTGAGTTTACTCAGTTGTTTTATGCTTTGGTTAGGCTTGCCCCATACTGCGGCACAGGACATAAAACTACTTTTGGTTTGGGACAAACACGCTCTGGTTGGTTAGCAGAACAAAAGTCAGCTATAGCTGAGCAGTTGATTCCCGATATGCTAGCTCAACGCATTGAAGAACTAACCGAGATATTCACTGCCCAACGCAAACGCAAGGGCGGCGAACGTACAGATAGAATTGCCAGCACTTGGGCAACGATATTAGCCCGTAAAGAAACGGGTGAATCAGTCAAGGCGATCGCCTCTGATTTGCAAATGCCAGATGAAACGGTGAAAACTTATGTCAAATTAGCTCGTAAAGCGCTCAAACAGGAAAATAACAGTTAATACACTTTGTTTCTCGACAATAGTAAATAGTAGTCTTATGATTAAGAAATCAGCTTGATGTTTGGCAAGTCGAAGCGAGGTCAAAAACACCGGAGACTCGTCAAAATCGCCAGAACCTTGACAATATAATAGTTTCAAAGTTTCAGTGCTAGGGGAAGTTGCAAATGAGTTGCAATAAGAGGGGCTGAAAATGACCTAAATTTTCGATCCGTCAAAAACCTTCCCAGGAAGCTTGCTCTGTATCAGTTTCAGCACCGAGCGGTTTCCAAATTCAATTACCCCGCAAGGAATATACTCATTATTAATTCTTACCCTTAAATAAGTTGTACCGTAAGGTTTCCAAATTCAATTACCCCGCAAGGAATATACTCAATGTGTGACTTCATTGTTGGGTTGCACGGAGCGATCGCGGTTTCCAAATTCAATTACCCCGCAAGGAATATACTCACGTAATCTCCATTTCATCACTTTGGAGAGATAAAAGTTTCCAAATTCAATTACCCCGCAAGGAATATACTCTGATATAAGACGAGCCAAAGAACTGACCGAGGCTTTAGAAGTTTCCAAATTCAATTACCCCGCAAGGAATATACTCTGTGTAAGCCTCGCTGCTGATCATGCCAAATACTTAAGTTTCCAAATTCAATTACCCCGCAAGGAATATACTCTTTTAATAGCGCTAGTTGTGCGGCGTTTGCACCAACATTTAGGTTTCCAAATTCAATTACCCCGCAAGGAATATACTCTAAAAGAAAAAAATAACCCACTGCGAGAAGTTTCCAAATTCAATTACCCCGCAAGGGGACTGAAACATATTAGTTTTAGTCACAGTTTTAGATCATGGATGAGTTTCCAAATTCAATTACCCCGCAAGGGGACTGAAACAAAGATGTTTAATATGAAAATCGCTTGTCTGCTTTTCAGTTTCCAAATTCAATTACCCCGCAAGGGGACTGAAACGTATTCGTTGTTAAGTGACTCTGGGTCGATACTGTAATGTTTCCAAATTCAATTACCCCGCAAGGGGACTGAAACGTTGGACAATTGATATAAATAAATTGGATCTTCAGGTTTCCAAATTCAATTACCCCGCAAGGGGACTGAAACGCCCAACTCCAGGCTGTGATGAAACCCGTAGCTAGGTCTCCACTAGTTTCCAAATTACAATTACCCCGCAAGGGGACTGAAACCCCAGAAGAATCTATGCATTTCAGTTATCGCCCATCCGTTTGTGGAGATTTGAGGATAGCGTTTCTTAAAGTCCCCGTAGTCGTCAGTTTCCATAGACCAGAATACGGCTTTGTTTACTCGTGCGATCGCTTTCAAGATTGCAAACGAGCGCATCGCACCTTACTCTAATTCCGCAGCCAATCACCTCCAAAGCTATGGAAAGCCCTGCTGATGCGAACTTTGGGATTGCTACTGGTCGCTCCCGTAGCCAACCTTGTGCAAATCCGCAGGAATCGCATGAAAAAAGCGCAAACTGTAGATTGGCCGTTTGACTACAGCAGATGCTCTCCTGAAACTCAACTGGCTTTACCCATTAATTCAAAGTTGCCATAGCAGTAGGTGTGCATTGTTAACTTTGGTATGCCGCGTGATTGTTAGTGCTTTTCCCCCTAGCCTCACAGAAGTTACTCATGGTAAAGTAAATTTCCGTTATTTGCAATACTTCAGAGTGATTTATGAACAAAGGCGAACTAGTGGATGCTGTAGCAGCAAAAGCCAACGTCACAAAAAAGCAGGCTGATGAAATCATCAGTGCTTTTTTAGAAGTCGTGACTGAGGCTGTAGCCAATGGGGAGAAGATAACGCTGGTAGGCTTTGGCTCATTTGAGCGGCGTGAGCGTGCTGAGCGAGAAGGGCGTAATCCCAAAACGAATGAGCCAATGACTATTCCGGCTACTAGAGTGCCTGGGTTTTCTCCTGGGAAGCTGTTTAAAGAAAAAGTAGCGCCATAGATACATTGGGTTTACTGCTAGCAATCGAATCACTGCTCCTGTTGTAGCGCTCGCGTTCTCAAGACACCAGGGGGCAACGGCAGGGGGGACGTGGGTGTGGAATTGCAGATGTTGCAGAGGCGATCGCTGCGCCAATGCCAAAAGCGAATGCGCTTCACTGACAAGATAATGTGATTGTCTTTTGAACTAATACCACAGCTAATTACTTCCTCCATCGGATCTTCCAACAATGGCGAACTACAGAATATGCTTGCTGATGAGCGGTTGCTGATGAAAAGAAACTTGGGGATAGATTAAGGTGTGTAGATGTAGCCCCTAAAAGTGGACATCGCTCTATTAGGCAATGCATAGGCTAGCGCCTCCCCAATCGCTTCTCCCAAGAATGGCGAAAGCCTTGCTGATGTAGGCTATAGGATTAATACTAAGTCTGCAAAACCTTGGCTGCATCGGGTGAGTGGGAATGTTAGTGCTTAACTAACAAATTTAGCTGTGTTACCCCACACCAATCTATACTCTGATTAACGTGTCACTCAAATCTCTATGAGCTGCAAACATTTAGATAATCTGACTGTGGACACTCTGATTTCTAAAGCAAACTATCCAGTATTCCGCTGTGAAGAGTGTATCCGGATCAACAGTCGCTGGGTGCATCTTCGCATTTGTCAAAGTTGCGGCAAGATGCTGTGCTGTGATTCTTCTGAACATCAACACGCACGGCAGCATTATGAAGAAACTGGACATTCAGTGATTAGCTCGGCGGAGTTAGGAGAACAGTGGTTATGGTGTTTTTTGGATGAACAGGTAAAGAACTATTAAACTAAGGCGATTGCGCCTTCCCTGTGTTCGTTCGTTTTTGAGAAGGTGGCAAGTCAAAACTTGATTTAAAGAGGAGCTTCTTCAACGAGTGTTTGTCAATCCGAGCTTGCTGTCTAGCGCCATCAATATCTGGTAGGCGGCCTTCACACGAGCCGGGATAGGATAGTTCTTGTTCGCCATCATCACAATGCCGATGCCCTTGACTGGAACAAAGGCAACATAGGCACTGAACCCATTCGTCGAGCCGGTTTTGTTGATCAGCACCTTATCGTGCGGTGGTAGCGGCGGAGCAAGTCTGATCACCTCGTTGGCCTTAAGGCTCACTTGCGGCGAGTTCCCCGCAAGCAGTCGGTTGAGATTTATTGGATAAGTATACATCTCCCATCCTAGTCCCTGCGTCATGTCGCCGACCTTGAAGTATCCGGTGTGCGTTCCGGCAATCGCGCGTTGGAGAGTTTTGTCCAACTCCGTGCCGTTCATATTCGCCTCGACGAACTGGATCATGTCGGACGCAGTTGTCTTCACGCCATAGGCTTCCGAATCCAGAACGCCAGGACTCACTCGGATCGGCTTGTTATCTTTCGAGTAGCCATAAGCGTATTTACCCATCTGGTCTTGCGGAACCCTAATATAAGTACGCGTCAAGCCAAGTCTCGGGAAAAGCTTCTTCTCCATTAGCTCATCGAAAGGCTTGCCCATGCTTCTGGCGGTCAGATAACCAAACAAGCCGATGCTCGGGTTTGAATAGAGCCGATGGGTACCAGCCGCATAGCTCGGGCGCCAGCCTTTATAATAGGCGATCATATCCTGCTGATCATTGACATCATCCGGGAACTGTAGGGGTAGACCGCCCGCTGTATAGGTGCCAAGATTGAGAAGGCTGATTTTGTTGAAACTGCTGCCAGCGAGCGCGGGCAGATATTTACTTGCGTTATCGACAAGAGACAGAGTTCCACTTATTTGCGCGTAGGACGCGAGGGTTGCTGTGAATGTTTTGCTAACCGAGCCGATCTCGAAAATCGTATCCTTAGTGACCTTTTGTCCGCTCTCAAGAGAGGCGACACCGTAATTAAAGAAATATCGCTTTCCCTGAACCGTGACCGCCACAGCCATCCCCGGAACATTGTTCTCGTCCATAATGGGTCGAATCGCTTCGCTCACGATTCGCTCAAATTGGCTTTGGTCTTTGCTATCGGCAGTTTGGGCGCATCCGCCCAAGAAAAAGCAAGTAGCAGCAATAATTCCAACCTTCAGAACGAAAATCTTCCTCATAACAGATACAGTGACTCTATTAGGTTTGCCCTCATCTCAAAGTTCCCAATTTATTTAGTAATTCTAATCTTACGGGGCTACAACTTGGGCTAGGATGCAGATAAAATAAGCCTCATCGCCCTCTCTCCTTGCTGATAGTACTTACGCTTGTTATGACTTAATGTCAATAGAGTATTTCATAATAACTCGATATTTCTCCCAAACTTTTAACCAACAATTTTAGGGATGTAATTTTCATGTGTTGCTAGAAATTTATTCATTTTCCCCTTTGCTAATAAGAGCTAGTAATGCTAGATTTCCTTTATTTGCAACATTCCAGGGTGATTTATGAACAAAGGCGAACTAGTGGATGCTGTAGCGGCAAAGGCCAACGTCACAAAAAAGCAGGCTGATGAAATCATTAGTGCTTTTTTAGAAGTCGTGACTGAGGCTGTAGCTAATGGGGAAAAGATAACGCTGGTAGGGTTTGGGTCATTCGAGCGACGCGAACGTGCCGAGCGTGAGGGGCGTAATCCCAAAACCCAAGAGACAATGACTATCCCAGCAACTAGAGTGCCTGGGTTTTCTCCTGGGAAGCTGTTCAAAGAAAAAGTAGCACCATAGATGCATTGCTTTACCACCAGCAATCTAATCGCTGCAAAGGCGTAGCGATCGCTGTTTTCAAGGCAGCGTAGGGCAACGGCGGGGGAACGTGAGTGTGGAATTGCAGATGTTGCACAAGTGCGATCGCTGGGTCAACGCCTGGCTTCTTGATGCCTGTTTTCGGAGGATCTTCTGTCTTGAGAAGAGCTGTAGTAGGGCGATCGCGCTTCCCTATGTTCGTTCATTTTTGAGACGGTGGCAAGCCACGACTTGATTTAAAGAGGAGCTTCCTCAACGAGTACTCGTTAATCCGAGCTTGCTATCTAGCGCCATCAATATCTGGTAGGCGGCTTTGACGCGAGCCAGGATGGGATAGTTCTTGTTCGCCATCATCATGATGCCGATGCCCTTGACTGGAACAGAGGCAACATAGTAAAAACTGCTATAACGGCGAACAGCCCGCTACTTACCTACCACAATTTCATCTACTGTTAGAGATTGAAACGGAGTCGCAGATTACTGACCTTGTGTCTTTACAAGTTCAGAGTTAATCAATTCCCGAAACCTTTAGCAGATTTTTTCTTTTTTGTCGGCTCTATTGTCATTAACTCTGCTGTAAAACCTCTAGAATTTTGCAACATTAATTTATGAATTCGCTGATGTTGGTAAGCCTGAACTTCAGAAGCTAAGGGATGATTATGGTCAATTTTTAGATGAGTAATAGAAGAAACGTATTTTTCTTGATTTTCGGGACTGTTTGGCTCTTTTAGCCCGCACATAATCCCACCTTCATCTCCTGAATAACCCACGAAATCAATTTCAAATTCCCTGTCTGGATTGGCGGGTTCTCCTTTTTGTTTTAACGTTTTGAGAAACTGTTTGCCAGCCTTGACTTTAATTGGTAAGCTTTGTTTTAATTTTTCAGTCAGCGCTTTTGCTGCATTATAATCATCAATCCTCATCTGTCTTTCTCCTCGGGCGATTGCACAATAAGATAAAAGTAGAAAAATGTTATGACCGCGATAACACCAATGACAATGGACAATTTTACCATTCGAGCAATGAGGAGGTCAGAATTAGATTTGATAATTGATTGGGCAGCAGTTGAAGGCTGGAATCCAGGAATTTATGATGCTGAATGTTTTTACCAAGCTGATCAATGCGGTTTTTTCGTGGGGGAATTGAACAATGAACTTGTAGCAAGTATTTCTGCTGTTGCTTACTCTAAACACTTTGCCGTTATTGGCTTTTATATTGTCAAAGAGCAGTTTCGTGGGCAAGGTTTTGGCATGAAGATGTGGAAGGCAGCAATGGCATACCTTGGTAGTGAGCGTAACATTAGCTTAGATGGAGAGATTGCTCAACAGGAGAATTACCAAAAATCAGGTTTTCAAATCGCCTACAGTCATATTCGTTATCAGGCTGTAGGCTCAGGCATTGTGCCGGACGGCATTGTAGAGCTTAAAAATGTGCCTTTTGATCAGTTAATTGCTTACGGGCAAAAGCTTTTTCCGGCAAAGCGTGAGCAGTTCCTACGACTTTGGATAAAGCAACCAAACAGTGCTGCATATGGAGTTGTAAGAGATGGGCATCTTGTTGGTTATGGAGTCATCCGCCAAAGTCACACAGGTTTCCGGATTGGGCCGTTGAATGCTGAGGATGAACAAATTGCCGAGCAACTCTTACTCGCCTTGCTTGCTTTTAGTTCTGATGCTCCGGTGTTTCTTGATGTACCAGATGCTAATTCCGAAGCGATAAAACTGGCTCAACGTTACTCTATGAAGCCAGTCTCCCAAGTCGCTCGGATGTACAATAAAGAAATTCCTAACTTGCCTATAAATCGTGTATTTGCTGTAACTAGCCTAGAAGTTGGTTAGCTAAGTATTATTTCACCAATCCACGTTACATTGCCGTGCAGCGCCAGCATTGGCAAGCCCTGTAAAATGTATGTAACACTATTACCAATAGTGTTGCATTTGTCTTTTTGCGATAGTTCCGCTGATGCTTTTAATGCCAGCTTTGATGCTGATATCTAGAGTTGCTGTTCTTGCCGGACAGAACACACCCAGAGCAGAAAATTGGACTGAAAGGAGAAATCACTATGACCCTGACAATGGCACCCACCATTACCGCTTTTGAACGGTCGCCTGATCGCGGCAAGGGACTGGCGCGTGATATGCGCGTTCGCTGGGCGCTCGAAGAAGTGGGCCAACCTTATAACGTTCGTCTTGTTTCGTTCAGTGAAATGAAGCAACCCGCGCACCGTGCGCTTCATCCTTTTGGGCAAATTCCAACCTACGAGTCAGGTGATCTCGCCCTGTTCGAGTCGGGGGCGATCGTGTTCCATATTGCCGAGCGCCATACAGGGCTGTTGCCAGACGATGCCAATAGTCGAGCGCGAGCGATCATATGGATGTTTGCCGCACTTAACACGATGGAGCCGCCAATCGTTGATCGGGAAATCGCCGCGTACTTAGAGCGTGATGAGGTCTGGTACGAGCAGCGCCTGCGTGTCGTCGAAGGTCGCATCCGTAAACGGCTCTTAGAACTTTCCAGTCACCTTGGAGATGCCGACTGGCTCGATGGCGCATTCAGCGCAGGTGACCTTATGATGGTGGAAGTGCTGCTCAGGTTGAAAGACTCGGGTATGCTCTCCGACTATCCAAATCTCTCTACCTATGTCGCCCGTGGCGAAGCGCGACCCGCCTTCAAGCGTGCTTTCGCCGCTCAATTAGCGGTTTTCACGCGTCAGCAACCGACTGGCTGACCTGACTTTTTACGGCATCTGGAAAACGCCATTTTCAGCTTTTCTCAAACCTGGATTTTTACGTTAGCCATTTTGATCAATTTAGAGCTATTGAGAATCAGCCTGTGGAAAAAGTCATGTTGTTTCGCGGCTTGAAGACTTCCCGTGAAAAGTTAGATTAGTACACAGGTGCTACAACGAGAGTGATAAGCGCACTAGCGAATGGAGAAAGATAACGCTCTTTGGCTTTGGGTCATTTGAACGGCGGGAACGTTCCCAGCGCGAGGGGCGTAATCCTAAAACAATGAGCCAATGACTATCCAGCTACTAGAGTGCCTGCGTTTTCTGCTGGGAAGCTGTTCAAAGAAAAAGTAGCACCATAGATGAATTGCTAGTGGTCAAGCAATCTCATCACTGCTTCCTCTGTAGCGATCGCAGTTCTCAAGGCAGCGTGGGGCAACGGCGGGGGAACGTGAGTGTTGAGTTACAGATGTTAGACAAGTGCGATCGCCGTCAACAAATAGTTCCCAAATCCTTGCTACTACTAAGGTTCAGTAGTGTATTTGCCGTTTCCCACCGTAGCACAAAGTAATCTAGATTTCATAATGGACTAATCCGAGTAAGCTACTAAATACTGTTGTAATCATCAACTGTATGAGTAAGCAAAAGCGTAGAATCAATTTGATTTTTTCGTTATTGAGTCTCCTACTATTTATTTGTGCTGTAGTTGCAATTAGTCAGCAACTCAAAAAGTATAGCTATTGGGAACTAGTTAATAGTATCAAAGCAACTGCAAGTATTCATCTATTATTAGTATTGGGACTGACAACTGTCAGTTATTTAGTACTTACAGTCTATGATATTTTAGCTTGCTACCAGATTAGTCAAAGACTGCCTTATTTAAAAATTATTCTTGCAGATTTTTTGGGTCATGCTATTAGTAATAGTGTAGGCTTTGCGGTATTAACAGGTAGTGCTGTTCGCTATCGGCTTTATTATAACTGGGGATTATCAGTTGTTGAGATTGCACAAATAATTGCTTTTAGTAATCTCAGCTTCTGGCTAGGCTTGTTTGCTATCGGCGGAATTGGATTTATTCTTGAACCACTTACTATTCCGAAATTACTGCATTTGCCTTTCACTTCTGCTCATCCTTTGGGGTGGATTTTTCTGGCTATAGTAGTCTGCTATATATTAGGCAGCTTTCGACTAACTGGACTTTAGACTAAATGGGGAATGACCAAGAAAAAAAAGGGAGTGTGATTGAACACAGCCCCCTTTTGGCAGAAGCTGAGAAAAGAACTACCCTTACTCGCCTGCCAACATGAAACTTGCCAGACTTGAAGAATTTCGTCAAGTAGCTTATGAATATTTAGGTAGAGCTAAAGACGCGACTTTTGAATTAACAGATGCTATATTGCTGACCCGTAATGTTTACTCCTTAGCAGATTTATCCTTATCGCCAGTATTTAGGCGCAAGTGGCCAAGTATCTATGAAGCATTACAGGATAGCAGACCACAGCGGCAGAAATTGATGCAACTATATATCAAACAAATACCAACACAGGAGGAGCGTCCATTATTGGCAGGCGACCATACTAACTGGTCACGCCCAGAGGCAGTGACGTTGCAAGAGAGAACATTTGAGCATAGTGGTACATCCATAGCGGGAAATAAACCGATTACCATTGGTCAGGGGTATAGTACAATTGCCTGGATACCTGAAAAATCAGGCAGTTGGGCATTACCCCTTAGACATGAACGGATTACAAGTGGCGAAAGTCCAATTACAAAAGCGATTTGGCAGCTAAGACAGGTGTGTAAGCATTTACCCATTAGACCGATTTCTGTTTGGGACAGCGAGTATGGCTGTGCGCCTTTTGTCTTAAAGACTACTAGTATTGCAGCAGACATTCTAATAAGATTACGTTCAAATCTTTGTTTATGGGGTGAGCCTGAAGCTTATTCTGGGAAGGGACGACCCAAGAAACACGGGTCTAAATTCAAACTCAATGAACCCACAACATGGAGTGAGGCTGCATCTGTCTTCGAGGTAGATGATCCGAAACTACATCGGGTAAGAGCTAGCTTATGGAAAAATCTACATTTCCGTAAAGCGGCGGCACGCCCGATGTCACTGATCAGAGTTGAACGTCTTGATCAACAAGGTAATCAACGAATATCAAAACCTTTGTGGTTAGCTTCTGGAGTTTAGACTAGGCAATACAAAACTACCCAGTAGGGCTGAGTTAATCAGAGACTTACCAAAAGTATGAATAATCTTTGATATTAAACAGCTACAGATGGTTCTTTGCGGGGTGGTGTTGCTGTCTTTTTAACTATTGGAAATCGGTTTTTACGTAGACGGGTTTTTCCTGGCGTCCAGCCTGGAGACTTTCCACGAGGTTTGGGTGATAGGGCCGGAGTACCAATTGCGGCGAAAACTCCGCCTATAGCTTGAGCAACTCTTCCAGGGGTTAATTTTTCGAGAGACTTCTGCCTTGGCGCTAGCCTCTCCCTTTGGGAGAAGGTAGAGGGTTGTCAGTAACAATATCACGCGCTAACCACAACTCCCAAGTCATCAGAGGCATTAAATCACTCCAGCGCTCACATTGCTTAGGGGTACTTAGTTTTGGTACAGTCCAATGTAAGCGTTGCTTTAAAAAGCGATACCAGTGGTCAACCGTAAAGCGACGCAAGTAAAGTCGCCAAACTTCTTCTAAAGGAGGCATTTCTTCTCCTACCCAAGCTACTGGAGTTTAGACTAAATAGCCCGTGCCTCAAGAAAAAAATAAGGGGTGTGCTTGAACACAGGCCCCCTATTAGCAGAACCTGAGAGAAGAACCACCAACTCTCGTCTGCCAATATGAAAAGTGACAAATTAAAAGAATTTCGTCAAGCAGCGTACAAGTATTTAGGTCGAGCGCATGACGCAACTTTTGAACTGACAGATGCAATATTGCTGACTCGGAATGCTTACAGTTTGGCAGATTTATCGCTATCGCCAGTATTTAGGCGTAAATGGCCAAGTATCTACGAAGTATTACAAGATTGCAGACCACAGCGACAGAAATTGATGCAGTTATACATCAAGCAGATGCCAAAACAGGATCGTCCGTTGTTAGCAGGCGACTACACAGCCTGGTCACGTCCAGATGCTGTAACTCTTATTGAGAGGACAATTGAACACAGTATTGTCTCAATGGGGGGAGACAAACCAATTACCGTTGGTCAAGGGTATAGTACCATTGCATGGATACCGGAAGATTCGGGCAGTTGGGTATTACCCTTGCGACATGAGCGAATTACCAGTTGGGAAAACCCGATACAGAAGGCGGTTTGGCAACTACAACAAGTGTGTGAACATTTACCCACTAGACCGATTTCGGTTTGGGATAGTGAGTATGGGTGCGCCCCTTTCATTTTGAAGACTAGCAACATCAAAGCAGATATTTTAGTACGTTTGCGTTCTGTGACTTGAAGAAGATTTTGGACAAGTTTCGGAAGGAGAAGTTGGACAAGTTGCAAGCTGAAATACCTATAACTTCGTTAAGGTATTAATCAAGCGATGCCTTCGGCGGCAAGCTACGCAAGTTTGGAAAAAGAAAATGGACATAGTAACAGAAATGGAACAAGAACATGGACGCAAATTCAGATAAATAGTACTCAAATGCCAACTTTTTACCTAACTCGTAAATTTATCACAAACTTTGCGATCGCTTGCTGCCATAGCCATCGCTATTACCAAAACCTTTATTTTGCATACAGGTATAGAGTTTAAGCCGTTTAGTTTTCCTTTATCCTATTTTTTGGATGTTTTTGGAACGTAAACTTGGACATCCATTTTTGGAAGGTAAAGCTGGACAACGTGTCCAAAATCTTCTTCAAGTCACACGTTCTAACCTGTGTTTATGGGGCGCACCAACAACATATTCTGGTAGGGGACGACCAAGGAAACATGGTGATAAATTTAAACTTAATGAACCTCTCACATGGAGTGAAGTCACTCAAAGCATAGAAGTAACCCATTCCAAGCTCGGACGAGTCAAAGTGAGCTTATGGTCTAATTTACACTTTCGTAAAACTGCTACACGTCCTATGTCTCTCATCAGGGTTGAGCGTCTTGATGACCTTGGCAATTCACGGGTGTCAAAATCTTTGTGGTTGGCTTGGGTAGGAGAGGAAATGCCTCTACTCGAAGAAGTTTGGCAACTCTACTTGCAACGCTTTACTGTTGACCACTGGTATCGCTTTTTGAAGCAACGCCTACACTGGACATTGCCTAAGTTCAGTAGTCCTAAGCAATGTGAGCGCTGGAGTGACCTCATGCCTCTGATGACTTGGGAGTTGTGGTTGGCTCGTGATATTGTTACTGACAATCCTCTACCTTCTCCCAAAGGGAGAGGCTAGCGCCAAGGCAAAAGTCACTCGATAAATTGACCCCCGGACGAGTCGCTCAAGCTATGGGAGGAATTTTCGCGGCGATTGGTACTCCTGCTCAACCACCCAAACCTCGTGGAAAATCTCCTGGCTGGAAAACCGGACAACCACGAACGCGTAGAATTCGCTATCCCATTGTTAAAAAAACTACAACTCGACCTCGCAAGCAACAACCAGAATCTGCTTAAGTCAGTCAATTTTCATGCCTCATATCTGTTTTTCTTCAACTCAGCCCTGCTGGGTCATTTCTTGCTGCCTAGTCTAAACTCCAGATTGTAAAAAACATGGTTATATTTTTCATTTTATAAAAAAGAGAAAATACAATTAACAAAAAATTAAGAATTTGTTAATAACAATTTAATTTTGTCTTAACGGGCTTTAAAAACATTTATTTAGTAATAAATTCATATTTATTACTAAGTACGAAAAATTATTTGACAAATGCTTAATTTTATGAATTAATAATTTCATTTGTATATGTCTACCTACTTATCAATCCCTACAATAAATGACAAATGGTTAGAAGCTAATCAATCTTATTTGATGAAGGCAATTAGGCACGTAGGGGAAGCCCTACAATATCATATTCATCAAGTGGGAGAGACTGTAAACAATGGGAAAACGGAACGATGGAAAGAAAACAGAGGATTCAAAGCTGATTCCGAAAACTTTGGCGGAGATAGCGAAAATTTTTACTCCCCCACAATTGAGGCCAATAAATCATCATCTGCGTTAGAGCAGGTGTGCAATATTTTCGATTTGTCTTTGTTTGAGCGCAATGTATTACTGTTATGTGCAGGTAGAGAATTGGATCGTAATTGGTCGTCACTGTTTGTTAAGGCTCAAGGTGATCGCCAGCAAGACTATCCTACTTTTAGTTTGGCTTTAGAAGCATTAGCAGAACCGCATTGGAGTGCGCTGATGCCTAACGCCTCGTTACGTCGATGGCGATTGATTGAAGTTGGAGTAGGAAATACTCTCACTACCAATCCATTGCGGATTGATGAACGGATATTGCATCATCTTATGGGAGTGCAGCATTTGGATGAGCGCTTGATGGAGATTGAGTTACCAGTACCAGCCACGGCTTATTTAGTATCCTCCCACCAATATGTAGCACAGCAGTTGGCAGATATTTGGTTGCAGGCAACAAATGAGACAGAAATATTACCAGTCTTACAATTATGTGGAACAGAGGTGGCGAGTAAATCAGCGATTGCCTCCACTGCTTGTACCTTTTTAGGATTAAGTTTATACGCTATTTCCGCAGAAGCGATTCCTACAGATACTAACCAACTAAATCTAATCAAGTGTCTGTGTGAGCGGGAATGGATGTTAAGCGATCGCGTTCTGTTGCTAGATTGTGATGAATTAGAAACAATGGAAGCAAGCCGAGAGAGTGCAATCTCCCGTTTCATCGAAACCATTAATTGTCCTTTAATTATTACTAGTAGCGCTCGCCGCCGTCAAAGGCAGCGTCCTTTAATTACTTTTGACGTGTATCAACCCACCTCAGAGGAACAGCAGGTAATTTGGCAAAATGCTTTGGGGAACATTACACCCAGCTTTCAACAACACATAGAAACTTTGGTATCTCATTTCAGCCTCAGCCCTACAAACATTCAGGCTGCTTCTTTGAAAGTCAAAAGTTTAGTTAAAAAAATAGAAGAACAAAAAGACAGAGAAATAGACGAGAGTGTAGCCTCTAGTTCTGTCCATCTGCACCTCTGGGATATCTGCCGCAACCAAGCACGTGTGCGTTTAGATGAGTTAGCTCAACGAATTGAGCCGTCTGTCAACTGGAATGATTTGGTATTACCAGAGAAAGAGCAGCAAATTCTACATGAAATTGCCGCTCATGTAGCACAACGGACAAAAGTGTATAAAAATTGGGGATTTGGCAGCAAAAGTGGGCGGGGACTAGGGATCAGTACCTTATTTTCGGGAGCTAGCGGTACGGGTAAGACAACAGCAGCAGAGTTATTAGCCAAAGAGTTGCGATTAGACCTTTATCGCATCGATCTAAGTTCAATTGTGAATAAGTATATTGGTGAGACAGAGAAGAATCTGCGACGAGTATTTGATGCAGCAGAAACTGGTGGCGTAATTTTATTATTTGATGAAGCAGATGCTTTATTTGGAAAGCGCTCAGAGGTAAAAGATAGTCATGATCGCTATGCAAATATGGAGGTCAGTTACTTGTTACAACGGATAGAATCTTATCGTGGTTTAGCCATTTTAACTACTAACTTAAAAAGTTCAATCGACCAAGCTTTCTTGCGCCGCCTCAGATTTGTTGTGCAATTCCCATTTCCAGATATGAAGCAAAGAGCAGAGATTTGGCAGCGTGTTTTCCCCAGCCAAACGCCGACTGAAGGGCTAGACTTCACCAAGTTGGCCCAACTGAGTATCACAGGGGGTAATATCCGTAATATCGCTTTGAATGCAGCCTTTATTGCCGCAAACTCTGGTGAGTCATTGGGAATGAAACATATTTTACAGGCTACTAAAAATGAATATATCAAACTGGAGCGCTCGCTCACTGACGCCGAGATCAAAAGTTGGGTGTAAATATTTACTTCAATATTTTATATTTAGAAATAGATAAACCCTAATCGGCTGTGAGTGCTCAAAATCTCAAGCAGATGCTTTGTTGGGTAAATCCTCAGAAGTAGAATCAGTCATGAAATCTATACAAATATAGAGCTTAACTACTTGTAGAAGAGGCTAGAGACTTACCAAGGTTTGAGGATTTTTATTACTAAATTGAAAAGCTCAATTTAACTTCCGTTTACCCACTTTTAATATCTAATTAGCGGAAAACTTTGGACTTTAGTAGAATTTTTCTGTGTAAATTTTGAGACAAAACTCTGATATTATTTATCCTAGCCTTCAGGGATATTAAGTTTGGTAGGCAGCACTTAAGGAGACTTTGAAATGAAAGCTTTACAGACAAAGAAGTTTCTTGGAAAAAAATCCACTTCAGATGCTGCCATACCAGTACAGTCTCAAATTAAGTCGCGTCCTTTTGTAGTGAACTCTGCCCCACAGAGTCAGGAGTTGACCCAGAAACCAGAGGAACCAAAACTACAAGGATTCAACCTTGCCCAGATCCCCATATTTCCAGGAATAAGATCGGCAATGCCTGAGATGCTTCAGCCAAAGCAAACTGAGGAGACACTCAAGGATCTTCCTGAAGTAAACTTAGCTCCCAGTAACGGCGGTCAACCCATGCCGAAACTGGTGCAGCAAAAGATGGAAGCTTCCTTTGGTACAGACTTTTCTGATGTCCGCATTCACCAAGGGTCACAAGCAGAGAAGATAGGAGCACAAGCCTATACTCAGGGAAAAAATATCCACTTTCAACCAGGTAAGTATCAACCTACCACTCAGTCAGGTCAAGAATTACTAGGCCACGAATTAGCTCACATAGAACAACAGCAAACCGGACGAGTGACCGCGCCTCAGTCCAAGGGAGTTGTCATCAATGCCGACCCTCAATTAGAAGCTGAAGCTGATATGCTAGGTGCTAGGGCAGCGCGGGGTGAGTCAGCACAAGTAGCTGGGGCTGCGAATTCTGGAGTACAGTGTATGCCTGCTCAAGGTAATGTTGTACAGCGTGTGCCTGAAGAAAAGCAGCGATCAGATCAACCGTCTGGTAAGGAAGAAGATGATTCAGCTTATCTTGTGGATAGAGCTGCAATAGATGCAGTTCTGGAAGAATATTATACTGATATCTTGGATGAAGAGATAGGTAAAACCAATCCAGAAGACTTAGCCAAAATAGCCGAGGAAAAAGATAGTTTTCTCGCTCCCATAGCTGGACAAATGCTAATATCATATCAAACGCAAGACCAGGCAGGGCTATCCACGAAGACCCCAGGCTCGTCTCAAAGATCCAATAGTGAGCAATATAGTCCAGAAGATTCACTTGCTCAAGATCAACAAAAGGGTACTTCTGAGCAAGCAAGCTCTCAAGATGTGCAGCAGCAAGAAGATAATAGGTCTATTGCGGAAATATACGCGAGTATAGAGCAAATAGTAGCAACGCTTGAGACTGAGCTACCTCCACAGTCAGAACTGGAGAATCTGGCAGCTATGTCTGAGCCAGAGCAACCGCAGCGTCCGTCTACTAGAAGAAGATTTCGGCAACAACAGCCACCAATCCCTCCCCTACCTCTGACACCGCAACAGGAAGCACAACGGTTGCTACCAATGAATTATATGGCAAGACAACAGGTAATTACAGACTTGCGGCAGCAGAGGCGACCTGCTTTCGTAAATTTAGTAATTGAGGAGTTAAATGAACTAGACCGACAGCAAGCCGCAATTAGAGGATTAGAAGGAAAAATTCCGCCACAAGGGACACAGCAAGAACAGCAACCAGCAACACGCTGGGATAAAGCAAAAGAAAGAATTAATAGACCCTTTGACAATACCAAAGAGCCGAGGAAGCAAGTTGCTGATGGGATAAAGCAACACGAGACTTATTCAGATCAAACCAAAATTCTGGGACAGGATTCGAGCAAGTCTAATGTTGATCAAGTTTTGGGACAGAATCTTCCCGCCAATGATCAAGACCCAAACTCTTACTTAAACCTTCCCCCTGGCGAAACTGAAAAATTTGGAAATGATGCAGCCGTAATTGGCATGACTAGGGATGATGTTAAAGCTGTTGGTGGTTTGCTCCTATTTTCAGATTCTCTAAAGAAATTTAAGAGTGCATTTAGGGATAAGACGAAGCCAAAAAGGGAAAGGATTGCAAATGCATCTGACGGTTTAGGCAACATGACTTCCGCTATTACATACACTGGATTAGTTGGAACTCAAGCACGAAAAGGTGCTGAACATCATCAGGCTCTGGGTGGTTCAACCTCTGGATCAGGAGCTTTAGCAGCTGTCAAACAAGGGGGTACGATAGGAGGTACGTCAATACCTTTCGATGTCGGTAAGTCAGCAGCTAGCGTTTTGACAACTGTACCAAAGCTGATCACTTATACCGATGCTGGTCTGAAAGCTGCTCAAAAAGAGAATTTTGGTGGTCACAAATCTATGGGTAGGGGTATTAAAAACGTTGCAGACTTGACAAAATCGGCAGCAGGTGCAGTTAAAGATATTTCTAGTTTAGTAAACAATGCTGGTGCAGCAGGAGGGGCGCAAGGAGCGCAAATAATTGCTGGAGGGGCTGTTGCTCCTATGGGAGCAGCGGTAGTGGGTAGTGCAGAGGTTATCCAAGGAGGCTACAAATTTAAGAAGGCTTACAAGAATAAGAAAAATTTAGCCGAAATAGGAGACTCACCGACACTAGATCAACTTGAGACACTAGATCAACTCAAAGAAATACAGAAAAAGAAAATGAAGCGTGCAGCTATAAATACTGTTCTTGGTAATGTGACACTAGCTGCTGGGGTTGTAGGATTCAGTGCTGGGCCAGCAGGATTAGTGGCTGCTACTGCTATGGGTGCAGGTGTTGGAGCTTTTCAAATTGGTCAATGGGGAACAAGAAAGTTTAAGCAGAAAATGCGGGACAAAGAAGTTAAAGGATTCGATCCTAATAAGACCACAACCAAGAAAAATGAGGCTAGAAAGGAACTTGCTGGAAAGACTTTCACACTCCTAGAAGGAGCAAGTAATGAGGAAAAAGAAACTATATTCTCTAGTATAGGTTTAAATGGTAGCAAGAAAGATAGTGCAGTTCAACAAGTTTATAATGCTGTACTAGCTAAATATTTGGGAGCAGAAGAACTACAGCAGCCCACAACCCCAGTTAATCAAATATTAAAGCTGAAAGGGGACAAGAATAATTTGAAACAGGAAGTGAGTTGGAACAAGTTGAGTGGTAATGATTTTCCACCAGACTTTGTAAAACTAGTGAAGGAAGCAGTGATCAACAAAGCTTTAAAGAACCGTTGACTCTGAAGAAACACTTTATGTAAAGCTTATGTAGCAAGGGTAGGAGAGGATGGAGTGTTTTGCTGCTCTGGAGAAATTGGGACAATTTCAAGACCAAAAGCCTGAGCTTTTTGCCGGAAGTGTTTGAGAATCAGTTCCTAGTATTTTTGTTCATAGTAGTCCATACCAAGATTCAGAATATTCTTCAGTAGTTGTCCAAATTGGGTAAAACAAGCGAGTTAATTTGTGTGCAGTGGCAGTGATGGCTTTAGATGCGCCCAAGTGAGAACGTAAGCGACGATAAAATGCACCTCCTCGAATTACTTTTTCCGGCAGTTTGTGCTGCCATGCGGAAAGCATTTGCGGCGCGGTTGACTACATATGTCGCGAGATTTTTACTCCTTTTCCCCCTTTGATTGAAGAGCTAATGATGCTATGTTTCCCATACTTACTTGCAATGCTAAAGTTAATTTATGAACTCATGTGAGCTAGTGGATACTGTAGCAGCCATAACAATTCGCAATTCGCAGTTAAAAACAATTAGAAATTATGGATTACTAAGAACTTGTCAAGAAACAACCTTCCTTCTTTTTTACTAAAAATACTTGATTTAGCAAGGTTTTAGATAGCAAATTGTAAAAGTTGTTTCTTTACAGGCTCTAATTGGGAATTATTTATATGGATTACAATTGCGAATTGCGAATTGGTCAGTCGTGACCGAAGCTATAGCTAATAGGGAGAAAATAACGCTGGTAGGCTTTGGCTCATTTGAGCGGCAAGAACGCTCCGAACGCGAGGGGCGTAATCCCAAAACCCAAGAGACAATGACTATTCCGGCTACTAGAGTGCCTGGGTTTTCTCCTGGGAAGCTGTTTAACCCACATTCCGCACCTACAACTGTCACACCCCAAAGGAACAGATATATTTAGTACATAAGAACTAATAATTAAAAGAATTGACTAGAATCTATTAGAGCTAAATAGAAATTATTATAATTAACTTAGATATACAGTTGAATATTTACGACTAAGTACAAAATTTTAGTTCTTAGGTTATTTTGATGTCAAAAAGGGTTCAAAATCATTGAAAGCTTTATCCTCAATAACTATAAAAAGATAAAAAAACGTTTTGAATCGGCATAATTAGGAGAAAATTTCAACAGATATTTTAGTGGAATTTCTGTCTGTTGTTATGTTTAGTACCAAAGACCTTGAATTGAAGAAGATTGACCATTTAGGGATAGTAGCAGGAATAGTAGATTCAATTGGGATGGTAGAAATAATTAATAAATGACTAGGGGCAGAGCCAGGAGAAAAAGTCAGTGCAGGTCAGGTGGTAAAGGCGATGATTTTAAACGGATTAAGTATGATGTCACAGCCTTTATATATGTTCCCAAAATTCTTTGAATTAATCGCTTGCGAACACTTAATTGGTGCAGAAGTAAAACCAGAATATCTCAATGATGATAAGCTGGGAAGAATATTAGATAAATTATTTATAAAAGGACTAGATACAGTATTTTTAGCAATCAGTTTAAATGCTGTACAAATATATCAGATCTCACTCTCATCATCACACTTAGATTCAACATCATTTCATGTAGATGGAGAATATGAATATAGTTTACCAGAAGTAATCTTTAATAATCAAAAACAATCAGATTATATAGGAAAAGAAAATGAAGAGAGGAAATCACCTCAAGCGATAAAACTAACCTACGGTTATTCGCGTGACCATCGTCCAGACTTAAAACAATTTATTACAGAATTAGTATGTTCAGGAGATGGAGATATACCAATATATATAAAAACAGTATCAGGAAATGAAGTTGATTCTAAAAAGTTTGGAGAAATTGCAGTTGAATATAAGAAAAGAATAAAAGTTGATAGTTTAATAGTAGCAGATAGCGCATTATATACAGAATCAAATATTAAGTTAATGTCGAGTATCAAATGGTTAACTAGAGTACCATTGACGATAAAATCAGCAAAAAGCTTAGTGATGAGTTTAACAGAATCGGAATTTGTTAAAAGTGATAAATCAGGATACTCATACGCTCAAAAGAAAATAAATTATGGAGATATAGAGCAAAGATGGTTAGTTGTACAAAGTCAAGATAGAAAAAAATCTGACTTAAAGAAATTATCAAAGAAAATAGAAAAAGCTTTGACTAATACTCAAACTAAGTTAAAAAAACTAGCACAAGAGAAATTTGCTTGTGCTACTGATGCGAGAAAAGAATTAATCAAAATAAGTAAAGAATTTAAATATCATCAGATAGAAAATATCGAAATTATCGAAAAATATGCCGACATCAAAGAAGAGAATCAATTGAAATATTATCAAATATCAGCCAGGGTTGCTGAAAATAAAGATGTTATTGAACCAGAAAGGTTAAGTTCTGGAAGGTTTATAATTGCTACAAATGTTTTGTCAGAGAAAGAACTGAGCAACGAGAAGATGCTGTCTGAATATAAAGCACAACAGTCATGTGAGAGAGGATTTAGTTTTCTCAAAAGTCCTTTATTTTTAGCAGATAGTATTTTCCTGAAAAGCCCAGAAAGAATCGAAGCATTAGCAATGATAATGGGGTTATGTTTGCTAGTTTATACTCTGGCACAAAGAGAGATTAGAGCGGCTTTGAAATCCTTAAACTATACTGTAAAAAATCAATTAGGAAAAACCATAAATAATCCGACAATGCGGTGGATATTTTAATGTTTTCAATCAGTTCATCTTGTGACTTTTCAGCAAAAAACAGAATTTTTAAATTTGACATCAGAAATGAAGTACATTCTCCTGTTCCTCCCAGAAGCTTGCCGTAATTACTATAAATATATAAGTTGATTTATGAATATTATTAATATTTTAGTTATCCAATTTTACCCATTAATAAAATTAATGAGCTAAAGTTTTTATGGCGTTTTTAAATTTATTTATAGATAATTATAATTTGCAATGATATATTAAGTCTCTAAGAATAAAATTATATTATTAAATTTTTCTCCCAAATCAACCTCGTTATTTATTGCTGATTATTGAGAATAAATTTGAGAAATTTTTCTATCTCAAATGTACTTTTTCTAGATAAAAGTAATTTTTTACTCTTTCTTACTAAATTTACTTCCGTAATAACCGATTGTGACAGTTAAGGGTGCGGAATGTGAGTTAATTACTGCGCTCTCTAGCATTAAAAGCTGTAACCCTTATTCTGCACACCTTAGAGTTTTTCTTACTGCCATTCAATCATGGTTTTTGATAAAAGTCTTATTCTGTAAGCATTCCGGATTATTCTCTACCGAAAGTGACAAAACAGAGATACCAGAGTTAATACTACTGAAATAGGACACTCTTACGCACTATTAAAATTGACAAGTTAAATAAACTTTTTAAAATCAAAATTACTAAAAAAAAGTTAAATATTCCAACAAATAGTTTATTTCTTTAAGAAGTATATATGGTATTGGGTTGCGAATAATTTTTGCAAACAGTAAAATTTTCGTATTAGTATTGCTTTATCAAGCAAATGGCTGTACTCTTAAAAAAAGAAAGTAAGCAATTAACCTATTTAATTCTGAGACAAAGAAAAACAGTTTTAGTGAAAGGGAAGCTAATAAATTTAGAATACTTTATGTTTGACTAAGAATAATATTTGATAAGTAAGTTTTTAAAGCTTATTACATATCTATTTTTATTTTGCATAATGGGGGAAAATGCACTAGCTATAGATAGTAAAACTGATGTACCGAGGGATGAGTTAAATGTTATGGGAAATAGTAATATTAATACTTATCCTATGTATTTTGACTAACAAGTTTATGTTTATCTTGTCCAGCAAATATTCTGACAGATTTTTTGAACCTCTAAGACAATACAGTTGAGAGCAAATGCCTAGTGTGAGTGATCGCCTGTGGAGAAATATTGCACTGCAATATTTCTATAGCAATGTAGCTTTCAGCAATAATCCTTAACTAAACTATATCTAACTCTGAAAAGCATTTGTGAAAGTAGTCTAGTGTTTTATAAAATTTGACAACACTTACTCTTGAGTTTTGAGTACTTAAGAAAAAAGCTTCATGCTTCTACTGCTAAAAAATTATGTTTTTAGCATCACATCAATATACTTTGTAAAGAGAGGATGACATCATCAATGTCTACATTTAATGTAACTAACACCAACGCCACTGGTATTGGCTCTTTGCAGCAGGCAGTTTTGAATGCTAATGCTCAAACAGGAAGAGACATTATTAGTTTTAATGGAATATTCGGCGATAAGATTGCTGATACTATTACTCTCGGTGGTAGTAGTTTAAGCATTATAGATGATCTTGAGATTAGGGGTAAAGACGCGAACTCGTTAACTATTAGTGGTGATAATGCATCCCTTGTCTTTGAAATTAGTAGTGGTATCACTGTTAAGATAGGAGGATTAACTATTGCTGATGGCTATAATTCTGGGCCCACTGGTGGCGACTATGGTGGCATCTATAATCAAGGCATTCTTAGCATAAGTAATAGTATTATTAAGTATAATGTTGGTTATTACGGCGGTGGCATCTATAACACTGGTAACCTTACATTAAAAGACACTTCTATAACTCGTAACGTAGGATATTTGGGAGGTGGTATTTACAATGAAGGCACGCTAACAGTAAGTAATAGTAGTATCAATAATAACAATACTTTTGCTCTTGGGACTGGCGGTGGCATCTATAATTCTTCTGGCATTGTAACTGTGGACAACAGTACCATTAGTGAGAACGGCGGAGGTACGGATGGAGGCGGCATTTACAATTCTTTTGGGATTTTGACTGTAAACTACAGCACCATCCAAGGTAACGAGGCTTACGACGACGGTGGCGGGGTTTATAATTCTGGCGTTTTTACAGTTGCTAACAGTACTATTAATGATAATCGGATAACAATAGCTAAGAACGGTGGTGGTGGTATTTACAACTCTGGTGCAGCAATCGTGAATAACAGTACTATCAGTGGTAATGAAGCAGAAGCTGGTGGTGGTATATACAACGATAGCACAATTGCCGTCAGAAATAGCACTATCACACTTAATACTGCTTACAACTACTATGGCGGAAGCAGCGCTGGTGGCATTGATAATTCTAGCTTTGGTAATGCCACAATAGAAAACAGCATCGTTGCTGGCAACTATGACAATCCCAATAACGATTCAACTAACACCACTAACCCCGACCTTTTTGGTAATTTTAGTAGCAACGGCTATAACCTCATTGGCAATCTCAATGGCAGTAGAGGCTTCAATAGTAACGAACAGTTAAAAGTTCCTATAGAAAAAGTGCTGGATAAGCTAATCGGCACGCAAGTTGCATAATAATAAGAGGAAGTCGTCTAAAAGCAACTATGCCACCAGCAGCCAAAAACTTTTTAACGCCGGAGCAAGTCAGCAAGCTTCATGTTGCTTTAAAAGAAAGTGAACTACCACACGTTAGAGAAAGAATTTTAATTATTCTGCTCCAGAACGATGGGAAAGCGCAACACGAAATTGCTCAATTTTTAGGTTGTTCACACAGAACAGTAGCATATTGGTGTATGCACGGCGAGCCAGACAATTTAGAAACTTTACATAATAAAAGAGAGTATGAGCATTACAGAAAAGCCACTCCTGAATATATTGAACTGTTATTAAAAACTGTTGACCAGGAACCATCAGAGTTAGGTTACGAATTTGGAAAATGGACAGCAGAAAGATTAGCTACATATTTAACCGAAAAGACGGGCATTGATTTAAGTAGTTCTCAGGTAAGGAGGATATTAAAGAGAAAAAAGTATAGTTATATCTGGTCTAAATATGGTTTAGAAGACAAACAAAACCCTCTAGTTAGAGCCAAGTTTAAAGAAAAGCTTACTCAATATTTATCAATAGCAAGAGAACATCCGGAGCATTTACAGGTATGGTTTTGGGATGAAAGTGGTTTTAGTTTACGTGTGATTCGTCGGAAGGCTTGGGGTAAGAAAGGAAAACGCAAGAACGTTCCAGGACGACGACGTTGTGGTCGAGTCAATGTGATGGGAGCAATTAGAGAATTAGACCGGAAACGCGTATGCTTTTTTGTAAAAAAGGGAAATGCAGATATTTTTTATGAGCAATTGCAACAACTAAATGAAATAATCAAACAAGAATGGGTAAGTAAAGGGAACTGTTCTGAAGATTTTGCGAAATTTGGGACGAAGATTATTTTAATTTTAGATAATGCTAGTTTTCATAAACGCAAAGATGTTCTAGCTAAAATATCTGAAGAATTCCCAAATTTTGTTTTAGAATTCTTGCCTGCTTATAGCCCTGATTACAACATTATCGAATTAGTTTGGCACTCATGTAAGGAATATATTGCTCATCGTCTGTTTAAATCAGTAGATGAATTAAAATCACTGCTAGATAAGCTGTTGAATCAAGGTGAGTTAGTAATTAAGTGGCATCGCAAAATCAAAAATAAAGGCAATCTCAACTATATTGCAGCTTAAATGCCGATTAGCTTACCACCTTGCGAGACAATGGCGGCTCAGTTAAAACCCATGCTCTTGTCTCAGGCAGCCCTGCTATTAACGCGGGGAAAAATGCAGATATACCTTTGGATGTTACAGATGTAGATAAAGATGGCAATACCACAGAACAAGTGCCTTTTGACCAACGAGGTTCTGGCTATCGACGTATCTCTAGGAGGCGGGTAGATATTGGTGCTTATGAAGCAGTAGTTGCTAATGTTATTAATGGGGCTACTGGCATGCCAAGGCTAAAGTAGTGCAATAGGAAAAGCCCAAAATGGGGGTAAGGCAATGGGAAGGGGCCGTAGTGATAAAGTGCTGTTGAATACAGAACAAAGGCAAAAACTGGAAACGATTAGCCATAAAGGATATGCCCCAGCCAAAAAAATATTGCACGCACAAGTGCTATTGATGTGTGATGAAGGTGAGGGTGCAACGAAAAGATGGACAGATGAAGAAATCAGTTTAGCTCTCAACCTGCATCGCAATACAGTAGGAAGAATCAGAAAGAGATTTTTAGAACGGGGAGAAGAACCAGCCCTGAATGGCACTAAGAAAAGCAAAAATGCTTATCAATTACAATACCTTCGCCAATTTACGAGGGTAAGATGATGATACTTTAACTATTGACTCCCATTTCTTTGAGGGTAGGCAAAAACAATCAGTCCGAAAAATTTCTTTAAGGTTTCCCACAAGGATTTTTAACGTATTGATGGCAGGATAAGGGTTCCAGATTCCAAACTACATTTTCATCAAACCGCTTATATATGCTTAGTTTTGCCGTTTTTGCCAAAATTTATCTAGGCTCTTATTTTGGCAAAGGTATTGTGAACATAAGCATCTAAAGCTGCAAGTGCTGGATGTGGATGTGTTTGCGACTTCAAGCCGTTGCAGATTGTGGCGATAGTTCCTTGATCGAAGAAAGTGAAATTGATATTAGTTTGACGGACAGAACAGCGATGTAGAAGTGTCAGATCCTTAAATGCTTTAGCGATAGCGGATTCAATTTGTAAGCCGGAAAAGTTTTTGAGATGTCCTGATTTAGGTTGGTTGTGCATATTGTTGTATTTATTTACTAGTGTTTCTTACTTGTTGGAGAAAATCAGGCAGTAAAGATTTCAAAGAGTTATCTATGACAAGTTCCCTATTCCTGACTTGACGAAAGATAATTTTTGTAACTTCGCAAGCTTCTTCAAATGAACACTTAAGCTGGTCTTGAATCATTAAAGTTAGCTTTGTAGTTTCGTTCAAAAGTTCAATGCTATACTTCATAATCTTCAAAAGCCTCGATACTTAACCCACGACTTCCACACATTCAGCACTGGTTTACCCAAGCTTTCGGCATACTTGATACAGTTACCAGTTCCACCATCTGAACTATCGTAAAGCGCGAGTACCTCATCACAGTGATCGACTATATATTGATTACGCTTGTGCATCTTTTGGGGGTTATATCCTGAATGTTCAGTGGAATATTCTCTAGTTTTGTCAACATAGACGATTGCCTTTGTTTGAAATAGGATGCTCTCGTAGCATTCTTTGTCTTGCTCTGACCAAAGTTCGTCTTGTCCTTTAAATGGTACAGCAGCGATCAGGGGAATTTGTAACTCGATTGCAGCGATTGCAAGCGCTTGATCGAATCCTAAAGCCATGCCACTGATGACTTCTGTAGCTTGCATTTTTAGGAGGGAGGCTTTAGATAACGCTACTAACCTGATAAAGATTTCTTCGTTATAGCCTCCAAGTTTTTTTGTTCGGTGTCCTGTACGAGCAATAATTTTAGTCATGTTTGATTACCGTTTAGAACTTGTGTTAGCGGTTTAACTACAAGTTGAATATTGGATTTTCTAAATTGCAAGAATTCAGGAGTCAGAATAGTAGAAGAATCAGGAATTAAATTGATTTGTGGATGTACTTCTAATATTAAATCTCCTATAACTTCTGTTAGCGTAGCGAGGTGCAGCCCATTCTGAATTCTGATTTCTGAGTCCTGAATTCTTACTCAAAACTTGCTTTTTATTTCATAATTCCAAACGAAGAATATGGGATTTAGCGGGATATTACTCTCGTTTGATTAAGTTTTTAAACTTTGTATACTGGGCATCGAAAAGCAACTTGACTGTACCCGTGGGGCCATTTCTTTGCTTGACAACAATCATTTCTGCAATGCCTCTGTCAGGGCTATCTTGGTTGTAGTACTCATCGCGGTAAAGCATGATTACGACATCAGCATCTTGTTCAATTGCGCCGGATGATCTGAGATCACTCATCATCGGGCGTTTATCAGTGCGTGACTCAACACCACGGCTCAACTGTGACAGCAAAATGATTGGGACATTGCATTCACGGGCGAGAATTTTGAACCTTCTGGTAATCTCACCAAGTTCACGGACTTCATTCTCACCACCTGACATCAGTTGCAAATAATCAACAACGACTAGTGAAATTTGACCGTATTGTGCAATCGCTTGTTTAATTTTTGCACCGATGGAAAGTACACTGTTACTGAAATAATCACTGATATAAAAAGGCACAAGTTCCATGTCTAACATTTGCATTGCAAGAGTCTGCCATTGTGCAGTACCCATTTGACCAGTGCGAAAACAGTTAGCTGGGATGGCGCTTTCAGCGGCTGCAATTCGTCCAACGACTTGTTTTTTACTCATTTCCAAACTAAAGAGCAAAGTTGGAAAATTTTGCTGCTTAGCAATCGAGTATGCAATTTGGTGAGCAGCGGCTGACTTTCCCATAGATGGCCTGCCAGCGAGAATAACCAACTCTTGACGATGCAAACCACCACCAAGAATTGTGTCTAAGTCATAAAAGCCTGTGGGGATAGCAGCGATTTCACTATTGCCATTGTCCAACTGTTCGAGTTGGGTGTAGAGGTCTAGCAGAATTGAGCCGATGGATTCAACGTCTTTTTCTTCTTCTGTGGTGGTAGAGCGAATACTAGCTAATTGTTCTTCAAACAGGGCTAGCTTGTTTTGAATAGATGTCTGCCCAGCACGTTCTAAAATGCCCGGCAAGCTATCAATTCTCCTAGCCGCGATTCGATGATCAGTGCAGCTAGATGGTCAATATTGGCGCTTGTTACCACAGTATCAATCATTCGCCCAACTACACCATGTCCGCCAACCTCAAGGAGTTGCCCATTTATTTTGAGTTGGTGACAAACATTCAGTACATCAGTTGTTCTACCAGAAGAATGTACTGCAAGTATTGCTTGGTAAATTTTTTGATGGCTATGTACCGAAAAATATTCTGCTTTAAGCATATCGATGACGCGAGCGATCGCAGCCTGGTCAAACAACAGCATCCCTAAAACCTGAACTTCGGCTTCGATAACGTAAGCTTCTGCAATCATGATGTTCTCCTTGCTTCGAGTTTAATTTTGCTCAGTCGGCGTTGTTGTTCATCAAGTGATTTGAGTCTGGCGGCATCAAGTTTTTGACGAAGTTCAGGCGGCAGTACAGGTGGTGGAGCCGGAACTTCCTGGGGGAGAGCATTTTGTTGTTCAGCTTCTGGTTGTAGTTCGGCTCTGGCTTCAAGTTGTAAAATTCGAGCTTGTTTGCGCTCAAGGAAAGCATCCCAGAGATCCTCTAGAGAACCTAAATTGAACTGTTCCATGCGGCAGAGCGAGCGCCTTGCATCCCCCTTCATTGGCTCAGTTCCTCGACTGCGCCATTCGCTGCTCTTGGCTAACATACCGCGCCAGTGTTCCACAAACTCGCTGTCAAAATCTTTGGCACTGATTCGCCAAGGCGGTAATGCCTTGGGTGTAAAAAACTCATCGCATTTCTTGGCAGCATTGTATTTTCTTTGTTCAGGCAATGAAGCTAGATTCGGTTGTTCGAGTTTATCGAACTTGCCGGAACCTTTGTGTCTAAATCAGGGTTATCGGTTTGTGGTGAAGATCCAGTTTGATTTGACAGGGAAAAGAGTTTTTGGGGAGTCGGGTCTTGTTTGATTGGTTCTGGTTTGAATTCCACAAATTCAGTTTGAGGGGTAGGGGAGTCTTCTCTCTCTTTCGTAATCTTTGTAGTAATCTCTGGATCAATATAATGATTTTCACCTTTTCGGCAATTTAAACTTAACCTTTTCGGAATTTCACTTTTTCGGAAATTCACCTTTTCGGCATTTCCATTTTCACCTTTTCGGAAATTCACTTTTTCGGCATTTCCATTTTCACTTTTTCGGAAATTCACTTTTTCGTCAGAACCATTCGATACTTGTGTTTTGATATGTTCAGGAGCTAATGGTGGAGTCTGGACTACTTGATTTAGTAGTGCCAGAAAATTCTCCCAGTTGATTCGGATATGTTTGGTTGGACTATTGCCAAATTTGTAAAGTGCAGTCACAATCAAATTTTTAGACTCTAATAACTTAATGGCTGTATCAAATTGCTTGGGTGTAATTCTGCACTCTTTCCACCAATCATCACGTTTTTTAGCCAGCCACTTGTACCCCTCACGTTCAATTCTGAGTCGGGGTTGCCCTTCATGATCCGGTAAATGCCAGTAGATGATCTGACTAAGTAAAATTCCAGCGATTAAGTCACCACCAGCCACGTCTACATAACAACGTTTTACCTCAATTGTGTCTCTGGAACGCGATTCCCAAGCTAGAAAACTGTTTTGGTCACAGAGCCAATTCATATTTCTATACCTCCAAGAATCAGGTTTTCTGCTAGACTCATAGTCAATAATCTCCAATCTCTGAAATTTTGTAGTTCCTCATCCCCTGCAAAGGCAATGCGGGGGTTTATCTATTCGTGCATAGATAAAGGAAATTCTCTGATTTGCAGATGTTCGGGAAACTCCTCAATTTTTCCCCCTTTTAAGTCACAGGTCTTAAATCGCTGTCCCCCAAGGTAAGCATTAGCCCCCAACTGTTTGACGAATACGGGTGTTTTCGACTCTCTGCACTGGTTGACGATAGACTCAATCCATTCGATGTGGCATGGTCTTGACTTCGGGCCAGACTCACCACCGAGAATAAACCACTGGATATCTTCATTGACTAATTCCCGTTGATAATTGTCACTAATTAATCTTTGAAAAACACCTGCTTGTATAAAGTCAATTTCTTCAAGTAACGGTTCACAAGATAAAAACCGGACTACTACGGGTATTTGTAATAGTATGGGAATACGTTTGTCCGCTGTCTGTTGATTCTCTACTGATGTACCAACCCAAATATTTGCAGGTAATTTATCTAATCCATGACTATCAAGCCATTCGTTTATAGATGACAGCATAATTTCTGGACGTTTGGTGAGAATTTGAAATATTTGATTGGGAGCAACGAACATTCCATCGAGCATTTCACGTTGCCAAAAACGCGGAACCCACTCACCAAAAACATCAGTCATTGAAGAAACGAAATGCTTTTTAGGTTTCCTTTGAAATCCCCACTTACGAATAGCTTCTGTATCTAACACTAGCTCTGGTGGTTGCCCAGAGTAAGGTTGCTTGTTTCCACCAAAGAAAGAATTTTGGTTGAGTTTTTCGCTATAGCAATTTTTGCACCCTTCTGAGACTTTTTGACACCACCAACCGCCTTCTTTGACACGGATGATATTATCTGTTAAGTCAGTCCAAGATATGTTTGTTGACATAAATACCTCTTCAATCAATAATACCTCTTCAATCAATAGTTTGTACTAACTTCACCACAAGCTATTGCCCGAACAATTTCTTCTGCCCGTTCTTGCGAAATCGCCTGTTCTGGATTCTTGTAAAAACCCACGATTTGAGATTTGGGGCGAATAATAATGCTTTGTCCTGTTGCGCGTTTATCCCAAACAAAGCACGAGATGGTAATGTTATCAGTAGCCCAGCGAGTACCCCGTTTATCCTTACGAAAGCAGAAGCGGGGCATGATGATGACAAGTGACGGCGGGTGCTGTTGTAAGAAATCAGCACGGTCATCACAGGGTTCGAGAAAGCTGGTCAACAAGAATGCTGCAACACCCACACGGGCTTTACGGTAGGCATTCTTGATAATTGGGGATGCAAACTCTGAATATGGGGGATTAGTGCAGATCCAATCGCACTCTGGAAACTTAGCCCAAGACTCGGATAGTGTTGCATCCAAATGGTAATCAGCCTGTTTGTTCGGGTCAATATCATTTGTCCAGATATTTGTGTTGTGTGGCCACACGGACAGTAAAGAAGCGATCGCCCCATGTCCGACACATGGCTCACCAATTACACCAGACAGCTTCACATGGCGTAGTAGTTCAGTTGTGAACCACGATGGAGACTCGTAGAAGTTCAGAGGATGCCTACCAATAGTTTGTGGTTGTGGTGTCAGCAGTTGTGCAACAGTCATAAATTCTCTGGTGTTTGCTTGACAATTTTGGCGCTGATTGATTCAAAATCTACTTGGAAAATGTTCATATCAGTTAGCATTTCGCCGCTGTTATAGCGGTCTACGATATGCTGCTTGATTGCTGATTCTGAAAGCCCGTCCGGGATATCAATGTGAGCAACACTAGTGATTTTTTCAATGACTGTAACAATGATTCTCATGTTGGTTATGCTGAAGTAAAGGAGTGTCTAACGTGGCGATTGCTACTTGTCTAATAGCGATCGCTTTTATTTTGAACGTCAAAAATATTGTTAACAAACGCTGTGTTGCTGGTTACTAGATTTTTATGCAAGTAATTTTTAGCACTTGCAGGTAAGCTTGAGAGTTTTAAGCTTTTTGGATTGAGATTCAGACGGCAAATCATAGATGATGACCCATACAATTATGAGAAAAGATATGAGGTTTATATGAGGTTGAATGCTTGATTAAACAGTTAAAAGTTGGTAGTTTAACCGTGAATACTTTCTAGGTTTAATGAAGTGATCGTATTACGTGGGTGTATGCGGTCGCTCTTACCTCCAAGGCGCAAAATTATTCCACTGAAACCAACTTGAGCCAGCTTCGGAATAGCTAGCGGTGCGATGGATTGCCAAAGGATTGCCCCAGCAACAGCAGGCATTGATGGCAAAGGTGGGTTTGTCCTGCAATGTTCCATCTGGAAGTAGAATCTGGTAGACTTCATCCTCAACCCAAATCTCCACCCACTCCCCATGCAAGTATTCGGTGTAAAACTGACTCCAGCGAGATGAAAGCCAGCGCGATTCAATAGAGCGATCGTAACGCCACAACTTGAAAGCAATGTTCCAATGTGCGAGAAACTCTAATGCTACAGGCTTGGACCGCATCAATATTTCCTTATCCCCAGGCACAAGTGTCAACTCCTCACACAGCCGGGGAAGCTCTACAGCCATGCCGCCGTAATCGACGGTGTACCACTCGATACCGCTGATGTTTTGGTTTACTTGTTCTGTCCAAAGTGCTTGTCGCTTATCGGCTGTATCTTGCGCTTTTGTAAGGAACATATCGAAACGCAATACTGCTTCTACTGGCGATAATCCGCCTTTTGCTGTGTGGTTTTGTAGTGCTAAGTCACAAGCTCCTTCCCAACCAGTTGCATTGATTTGGTCGATCTGTTGGGCGATCGCTGCGGCTCTTGGGTCTTGGAATCGTGTCATTAATCTCTCCTTATCTGTTCCTTATTCTTCGTTTAACCAATAAGCTTTACAGTTCTTCATGTAGTCCAGTAAATTGCTACAGGTAATAGTTGCGTAGCCAGTAGTTAGTAAGGTTTAGGCAGCTGAAGACTGATGGCTACTAAACTAATACCTGTTCTTTCTTGCTAGCAAAAGCCCCCGCCTGTCTGAGGGCGAAGCTGGGGTGAGGATGGGCGAAGAATTCTTCAATTGCTTTGGTTAAGCCTGCTGCAACTTCTGGGTCATGGCAGGCGTAGACGTAGACATCTTGCTGAGTACCATTAACCAATCGTGTTTCTTGGCGATCGCCTAATAGACTTGTCCGAAAATTCCAAAGCCAGACTGTTCAAAGCTTTGGGGCAAAACTTTGATATCTTCGTAAATACGTAATTATAAGGCTTTGAGATAGTTAGTGATAATTTAGAGGCATAAAAATTAACTCCTAATTTCTAAAAATTTATGATTTTTGCTACTAGCTAAGTTGGCAGAACTAAGCTACCAATTCTTAACCTAACTAATCCGCAAACTGTTAAAATAATCTGCTCATACGTCTCAAGCTTTAAGCGAAATCTTTGTGAGGCTATGCGGAATATTTTAAGTAATCGAATCAAATGTTCAATGAATATCCGATTACTAGATAAAGCCTTATTTTCATCTTTTTGCTGTTGAGTTAATTCTCGTTTTGGTTTCTTTTTATGAGGAGTAGTGATATTCTCACCTCCTTGAAAGCCTTTATCACCTGAAAAGGGTTGAGATTTATCAAATTTATTTTGAGATTGACGAAACAATTTTATATCTGCTGTTGGCCCAGGAACACCTACTTCTACCTCTACAATATCTTTGCCTTCTGGTATGCCAATTATCAGACTTTTTAATGTATGTTGTCTCTTCTTTCCAGAAAAATATTTCTGTTGCTCTTTTTGGTCAGAATCCCTATATATTGGCTGTTCTAAGCTATCGACTAATAGCCTAAAATTTGTTAATACTTCTTGAACAAATAGTAAATCACTTTCATTATTTGATACTTGTTCTAATAAACTAGCAGGTAATATATCACGAAGAATTGGTATCCAGTCGTGAAATGTATCATTAGCTTCGGTTTTGGAAACACCAAATAGCATTCCTAATACTTGGAATGTTGGCATCTGTCTTAGATAAAATAGACATAAACATACTTGTTCTTCGGTTGATAACTTTTCGGGACGACCACCACCAGCCGCATTAATTCTAATTTTATGACTCTCTTGTTTAGCTTTGATGTATCGATTTCGTTTTAAGGCGCAATTTAGCAGTGATTGCAATTGTTCGTAACTAATCCCTAAAATCTGTTTTGTTCGTAGTGGATACTTTTGTATATAATCTAAAATCATAACTAATTGTGGAAAATGGTAGACGCCCAATCTAACGTTTTACCATTTTTCTTTTCCTAAGTTAATATTTCGGACAAGTTTAATTGTGGGTAGAATGTTCTCACCCATATTCCCAAGTGTCCCCGGTAGTGAGTGCCGCTCAGGGGGACTTTTTTACCCAGTTCAATCTCAGCAAAATTCACAACGCCTAACCACTTTTCTTGTGTGCCGCTTAGAGTTTGTCTGTTGTAGTCAGCTATAAGATTAGCGGCGAAGTCTTTGCAATGCTGCTCGATGTAGGGGTTGAGTCTGCCACCTGTGAGTTCAGCTAAAGTCTTCATCGCTTGTACGAAAGTTTGCAAACGCTGTTCGACTGGGGGAAGGGCAGGTGTGGTCGGCTGAACTGGTTGAGAGCTATTATTTTGGTGTATTGGCTTTGTCCAGCCTAAAGCATCCTGTATCCAGGCACGAACACCAATAGTTCCAAACGCTTCACAGACTAACCTCGCTTGTTGTGTACAGTATCTACCAGCAAGGTAAGCATAGTAATTTAAGATAATCCCAACTGCAATATCTGGGATACCTTCTGTTCTCCAACTATTTAGGTCTGCCCCAGCAAAGCCTTTATCCATAAGCATTTGAGTCAATTTCGATGGCTTGAGGTCTGCGCTTGCTAGAACCTTCAGAATTGCTCTATCGCTGACTCCTGCCAACCTTGCAGTTGCTTTCATACTGGCTTTACCATGCCCGTTTGAGTCTATCTGAATTTCTGACTTAATTTGCTCAATTACCTGGGCGATTTCGAGGAGTGACATATTCTCTGCTCTAGTTAGAGTAAATGATGTTTTATTGAACGGTGTCGGTTATCCAAGGGAATCGGTTCAAGTCCTGGTAGAGGGCTTCAAAAAAAATGAACTCGTTTTCTGACCAATCCAGATGAAGGGTAAGACGGATTTCATCAGGGTCTACTCTTTCAACAATTTTGCCCTGCCAACAGTTAGCGCTTGTTAGTTCCCAGTCTATTGACTCTGTATAAATCTCTGCTATTACTGCTCTCAATGCCGCATTTTTAACTGCGCTGACTGAGGCAGGAGTTTTCTGCTCTTTCTTGTCAACTAAAAATAATCTGTATGCAGGCTGAATCTGCACAAGGCTAATGAAGTAATTGATGACGAATGGCACAGCTTGTTGAAGGATGACACGATCTTCGTCCAGCGTAATTAAATGATCCTCTACTGTCGGGTACGAGAACAAGCAATCGCGTACAGAAATACTTCTTGATCTCACCCCAGAGATACCTAAGCTTTTCTGAAGCTCTTGGATGTTGTCTCTGATACTGTGGTAAAGAAAAAGGTCAGTTCCAAAACGAGGGCCAAACATTTTACCCATGTTGTCATAAAATTTAGCCCCTTCTTTTACGTCTGCTGGGGCATTAATGCACCAGCCTTTAGGATCTGTAAGAATGCGGCGAATGATTTCTTCGGCTTCACTGCTACCGTCACCAACGTTAGCAAGGGACAAGTAAACCTGTTGGTTTAGCAGGGAGGGGTAAGTGAATTTGTGGCGTTCGGGGTATCTCAGGCAGATGCAGTCGTGCAGCAGCGAGGATAACCCCTCTGTTGTGAACAAGCTGGGATTGTCTTGGAGGAGTAGTTGGAAAACTGGTAGGGTAGACATAGCTATTCCTATTGAGGGATTAGTGCAAGCGATCGTACTTCTTGGCGGAGGGGCGATCGCTTTTAGCTGTTCATTAATAAAAGGTCAACTTTCTCTAAATAAAACTTGTTCATCCTTCAATTCCCAGGTCTACGGCTAATGCCCTTTCTATACCCCTTAATGTTTCCAATGGCAATTCTTGAATTTTTTCATTTTCAATTCTGTGCCAGTGGGATGTGCTAATTCCTGCCTCTGCTGCTAACTCAGTAACAGTTTTCTCTGACAATTTCCGAACTTCTCTGATTTTTGCCCCCAATCCAGGAACTTCCCTTGTGATCACAATCCGCATTAATGTCGCTTCCAGATGAATACCTCCTTTAGTATCTTTCTTCAAAATATTTTTTTCACACTTCTAGTGTCTCATAATAAGAGAAGCTTGACAAGTGTCTCTCAATAAGAGATACTAAAAATGTAGAAGAGGAAACGAGCGCTAGCCTCTCAGTTAAATATAGAGACGCTCAAAATTAACCATTACAAACTAAATCGAGTTAACGTTCCAAGTCGAAACATAGTCTAGAGACATGATCACCGGGGCATAGCACAAGGTCTATTGACTGGGTAAAGAAGCCTGGAGAAGCAATCAACGGACATCACAAACTTTTCATCAACGCTCCTTGCACTCAGATAAAGGCATTGCCCCGCTCAGCAATCGTGTACAAGTGTATGCGATTGCTCTGGCATTGCTTAAGAGCGCAAGCGTTTGCTGTAGGTTATTCCTTTTCTTTAGTTGTATTCCTTCAATTGACGCAAATAGAAATCATCGCATTGCACATGGGCAAGCGATCGCTTTTACTTTTGCCGTGCTTCAAACTAAGTTAGTGAAAGGGATTACTCTTTATCACTAACTTAGTTATTGTATTATGGCTGAGAAGTCAAGTGGCGATAATAGAAAAGATTACATAGAAGAAGAACTATTAATTATGTCAAAAACTCTTATCGCTAGCGTCTGGTGGACTAAAGAGATGGGAGAGCGATTAAAAATACTTAGAGGTGAAGAGTCAATGGCTTCGCTGGCTAAACGGGCCGGGTGTTCTTACCAGTCGATACAGCATTTAGAGCGCGGAGAATATACAGTTGAAGAACGCAAGGGACTAAAACCTACTGTTTCTTGGGAAAAACTGGAAGCAATATGCAAAGCTCTCAATATATCTGTAGAAGATTTTTTACAAGTTCAGTTGGTTAAAAATCCTAGAAAAGTGATTCAAAGTAGTTGACAATCACTAACGTGGTAAGTGACAATAAGAGTATGAAACGGGCGCTCCTCCTAAAAACATAAAAGCGCTTCTATTGAACCTTGAAAAAAACTGAACAGAACAATATCCCCAGGTAACAGATGCAGTGGATAGTCAAAGCTGCTGAAGGTAGATAAGGATTGCGGGAGTTCTTAATAAAAATTATCGGCAGGACGGTGGCCAACTTTTAAAGCTCATCTGTAGCCTGACACGCTGTTTATCCTGCTTGGTAGCTCCAGCCACTAGTTGGAGCAAAAAATATTAGGCTTCGCCAATAAGAGAGTGAGCGTTGTGCTTGCACAACGTTATTCATGTAAATCAAAAGGCGATCGCTCCGTCTACCAAACTACGCGATCGCCTTTATCAACCAATGAAGGTTTTAAAATTATGCCACAAGTTGCAACAACTGTAACCCCTTGCGTCAAAGTTGAAGAATTGAGAGTAGTAGAAGTCTGCTTTGGCTGCCACGAATATTACGCTGATGACAAACTCATAGCCAGCATCACCTATGACCACGACCACTTAACGCAACGCTGGGTAGTCATGGTCAATGATGAAGAACTCCATCGTGCTGCTACCCCAATGCTTTGCCATCGCTACATCTGCTGGGAGTATAAAGCCGGCTCACTACCAGTGCAAGAGCAAGAAGCTCCAAGCGCGACAACTGGGAATGAAGTTATGGTTCAGATTGCTGACGAGTGTGAAAAGTACGGTTTTGAAATCCTGGACGATGGTATTTACTACCAAGACCAGAAGCTTGGTCAAGTAGGCTGTACTAACGGCAGATGGTGGGTCACAATAACTTCGTCAGAACATCAGCAGAAAGTCCCGTGTGACTCTGCTCTTGATGCGGTGTGGTCTTTGTCGATGGCTCAATCAACCTGTTGCGAAGACTTGTTAGATAGACCATTCGAGACACTAACGGTTGAAGAATGGCGAAGGCTAGTGGAATATCAGCCAGAGTTAGAAAGTCGGAAGCCAGTAGCGGCGTAATTGCTCATTAGCAGCAAAAAGCTCTTTGTCTTACTAAAGGGTTTGGCTAAAGTAGTTAGGAAGACTGCGAAAACTAAAAAGCCAAACGCCTATCTGGCTTTTTAGTATGAACACAAGTTATTAACGCTTGAATAGTATCAGATGAATATCTTTGCAGATACTGATATGCATCATATATACAACGGCATTTCACACATTCAATCTAGATACTAGTAAAAGCCTCATCTACAGGGTGAGATGGGGCTTTAGCAAATTTGATCCACTGTTACTATAGAGCAATCATGCAGTTAATAAATATCCTGCTAGATAGAAGAAACTGCAATGTAGCACTTTTAAAGGTAATAAATAATACAGCTTTTTCTAAGCCAAAGATAGTTCGTATTTAACGTTTGCGAGACAAAGCTTTTGAGAATTAAGTAGCGGCAAATGGCAGGCTCGCTGATCCTACCCCTAATTAGTGTTCATAAAGAAAGCGGTGGGTTTTTATACCCACCGACTGATAAACATCTTATAAACAGCAATTATAAGGTCAAATAGAAAAATATAAGTAATCAATTTTACTGCTGCTATTCCTTAGAGATAAGGGCTTCGCCACGGTGAGAGTGAAAATGTATTGGTATTAAACACATGACTCCTCAAGAAACATCAGAATTATTTGCCCTCTTGATGCGCCAAGAAGAATTACTCAAGCAGTTGGTCGCTTCAATCAATAAACCGAAACTGGGATTGCACTCTGATGCTAGCAGTTGCAAAATCTATTGCAATCGCCATAATAAATCGTTGTGGTACACATTATCAAATGATGAACCGGTTGCGATTAGCCAAACTGCTTTAACTGGATATCTGCGAGAACTAAAATTTGAAAAGAGCGAGAGGAATGGGGAAGAGAAATGTAAATTGTTGATTTCAATTCAAGCAGACCGACTATACATTTTAGAAACTGGTTATGATACGCACTTTTCAAAAAGCATATTAGCAGCCGTTGCCCTGTTGACTCCACAACAGCTTTATTCCCCAGTGACAATTCAACCGCAGGCAGGGGATAAGGGAACTGTGCTGTTCTGTCGCGTGTGGGCTGGGTCTGAGCTAATCATGGCTAATTATAACGAGCAAACAAATTGGCGAGAGATAAGTAAACAGGCTTTAGCTGTTACGAAAGCTGCGAATGAAATGGTGTTTTAAGCAGAAAATCTTGATAAAAATAGGCGGAAAAAATCCGCCTACTCTGTAAAAAGCTGGTTAAGAACCAATTATTGCAGATGACGTAACAACCTATTTAAAGTTATGTCTTAAGTATGAATTTATCAGTGAGTTATAAATAGGGTTTGTAACAAACTTTACTATCAATTGTTCCAACCTTATCTACAGCTTACTGTGCTGTAAATTCACTACTCCAAATAATCTGATGACAACAACAATCGTTCATCCAACTATCGAAAACCTACAGCAGTTTTCTGACTCATTCGACTTGTCCAAGCTGTTGAAATCTGAGGGAGTTCTGCCGTGGCTTTTGGCTAACGGATGGGATTATGACGACAAGACGCGATTAATTGCAGACATTGTTGACGAATCCACGAGTCTTGATGATGTTTGGGATTCATCAGAGTTCGATTTTAACGCTCTGCCAGATGAAGAGAAAGAAAAATTAAACCTAATCTTCGAGCATTTCTATCTGTAATATTCTGCCACTGGAGCATCAGACTATGCATGAAAAACTCTATAGCCAGACTTAATCAGTATGGCTGTAGAGAAAAATCGATTCAACAAAGGATTATGACACAAAGAAACCAGAAAGTAAAAAATGAGTAAAGTTCAACAACACGAATCAGCTTGGAATGCACTGATGGGGTTAGATAAGCGGCATTACATAGCTACAGGATTTTATGCACTCGGCGACGCTTATTTGATAAGTGGTAAAGACCCAAAATATAAAGGTTTAATTGTTCTTGTAGAACATCGGCAGAAAACGCAGCTTAATCATTGGCAATACCAGTGCAAGAGATCCGAATGTTCTCAACAGCCAACAATCACAACTAACGGTGACGATGGTAACGGGAATTTGAAACGGAAAGCTCCATCGCTTAAAGTTTACAGCTAGACAAGAGAGCGCAATTTTTGAAAGCATTTCTAGGCAATCGCTACGCTGCTTAGAAATTGAAAGTATTTACTAAATCAGGAGAACGAAAATGGAACTTAATCCTATTTACGATCCAAGGCTATTAAATCCATCAAAAGTCTACCAAATTGATGGAGGGTTATATCAGTATTTGCGCCAATCAGGTACTAGTACTAATCCTCGATATGTCTTTGGTCATTTACCTACCCCAGGACACAAAAAGAAATCAGACATAGTTTTAAATCGGACTAAATTAGCAATCCGTTGTCAAGAAGTAGTAGGGATGTCTGCCTCGACTTCTGCGCCTGAAGATAACTCTGAACAACTTCAATTATTTTGACCTATGTCAATTTATAAGCCACCTGTTGTTAAAAGACCCATTAAGCTACAAAAAAATGGTTCTACGAAAATAGTTTACCGAACTATCAAAAACATTCATCGGCTAAAAGATAGTCAAGAGTTAGGAACTGCAACTATCAATCGTACATCCTATATGGTTCGGAAATCAGGAACTTATTGGGTTGTGGTCTAGTATATGCCTTTGCAAGAGAGCTTCGCTACACAAGAAGTGAAAAGTAATAATTCGGGAATTGACAGAAATGGTACAAGCAATTGATAACACTGCTACTGCAACCTTTCTAACTGATGCAGTGGTTGAACGTCATAATTTCTCACAGTTGAATAAAACCCGTATTCGGTTTCGGATTCAGTTAAAGAAAAGTACAAAATCTGCTGCACCTAAATGGGCAGATGTGCTAAAAGCTGAAGTCTCTGAAATTGAATCAGACCTCGTGAAAGTAACGAATTCCGAAGTTGGGCTCAGAGGTATTCAAGAAGTTGGACGAAGCCGCCGCCCAACTCAGACAAGAGATTGCTACTGTGCAGGAGTGGATGTCATCTGATACTGGTGATTGGGTTTGTCCGATTGATTTAGCTCCCCTGGTGTGGAGTCAACTTCTCAATATCAGAGATAATATCGCTCCTGGACTGCGTAATCAATTAAAAGTTGATTATGAAACAGGACTGATTGATTATCAAGAGCGGATTGACCAGTTTCTCTCACTTAACACCTGGGAATTAGCCCAGGACAAGCAAGAATCAGTAAAAGCCAACTTGCTTCGAGCCTTCCCTACTCTGACTGACCTTGAAGACTACTTACAAGTAATCATAGGTCGTCCAGTGATTATCCCTGCGCTATCTGAACAACTCAACCAGCAGCAAGCCGAATGTCTAGACCAAATTACCAAGTTCATCCAACAGTATGACAAAAATCTGGAGCAACGGTTACGCGAATCTGCACTCGCTGGTGGTGAACAACTCGCTGCTCAGTTGCTAGAAGAGTTAGCCGATTGGGAGCCAGGACGCAAGCCAGTCTTGTTCAAGAAGAAAATGCAACGACATCTGATGAAGGTTCAGGTGCTACTGGCAAATGCTGACCCGGAAGCAGGCAGCAGCTTGGAGGCGATGATGGCGCACTTGGATTCAATTGTGAATGATCCAGCAATTGAGTCCAAGAATCTAGTAGTCTGCCAAGGGAAATTTGCTAAGTTAAATCTGGATATAAACGTTGCATTTTTTTACGTGCATCCTTGGTTTTAAAGCTCCAATGGACACTTGTTTGTTGTTGATTACGCTGTGACTCCCAAGCAGCAATTTCAGAAGTTAATGTTTCTATATTAGGAATACGTCGTTCTAAACATTGACGTGATAAAACGGATAATTCAATTTCCACTTGATTCAACCCTTCGGGTTCGCCAGTTGCTTCAAGTCGGGGAACCCGCCCAACGCACTGGCTCACCAAGAAGCGTGTTTAGGAGTATAATGAAACTCTAATTTTTGGATAATTCTACGTGCTTCTTGTGGCGTGAAAGCCTCATATAATGTACTTGGAGTATGAATATTTAGATTATCAACTACTAAACGAATTACCTCAGCATCGCGGTAATGGACATCTACCAGTTCTTTCAATTGTTTAGCAAAGTCAACCTTGGTACGACGTTGTGTAACTTCAATATGCCTCCATCCAGCTAAAGGTTCAAAAAGGGCAAATAAATTGACTACCCCATTACGTTTATATTCATAATCATAACGTTCAGGCTGATCCGGTTCTGGTGGCAAAGGTTTTTTAACTTCTTCTACTAATTGATATGGGCGTTCATCCAAACAGAGTACAGGTTTTTTCGGATTGTATGGCTCATTATATAAATCCAATACATCTTCCATTCGGCACACAAATTCTGCGTTTACTTCGGGAATACACCACTGTTCTTTCAACCACGGTTTAATTTCATTTTTTTTAGAGTCTGGCGTACTGTTTCGTCGGAAATTGAATCTATGATACCAACGTTCACTAAATGATCTGCTAATAATTGCATTGTCCAACGTACTCTCCCTTCTGGTGGGTTAGAGCAAGCAGTTGCTATCAAAAATGCTTCTTGCTTTTCATCTAATTTTTTCGGTTTTGGGGGATATTTTTCATCCTCTAATGCAAAATTCAACCCACCAATGACAAATTTTTCTCTTATCCTTTGTACTGTGGCTGAATGAACTCTAACTCTGTCTGCGATCGCTGAGTCTGTTTCATCTTCAGCAGCCATCAAAAGAATGTTTGCACGGGTTATAGTTCTTGCCTTGTGCTTACCTTTTTTAATAATTGATTGCAGTTGAAAAACTTCATCTTCACTCAAGTCAACAATGTACTTTTTCGCCATGTTATACCTCGTTTTTGACTAGTTTATCAAAACGAAGTATTACTTAGCAAACTTCCCTTGGCATACTACTAGTAGAGAGTGAGGAATAGGGAGGCAAGGAGGCAAGGGGGGCAAATATAATTCTTTACTCCTGACTTAGCACTCAGCACTCCTGACTCAGCACTTCCCATGACCAATGACAAATTACAAATGACAAATATGCAGCCAGTTATTTCTATTCAACATCTTAATCACTATTTTGGCAAACGCTTATTACGTCAGCAAGTTTTATTTGATATCAATTTGACAGTTAAGCCAGGTGAGATTGTGATTTTAACCGGACCTTCTGGTTCGGGAAAAACAACTTTATTAACTTTAATTGCTGGCTTACGAGCAATTCAAAACGGAAGTGCTAGGGTTTTAAATTGTGAACTCTACAAAGCAAGTGATAAGCAACTTCTGCAATTACGTCGTCAAATTGGCTACATTTTTCAGAAGCATAATTTAGTTCCATTTTTAACTGCCTCACAAAACGTTCAGATGTCTCTTAATTTGTGCCATGCTTATTCAAAGCAGCAACTTTGCCGGAGAGCAGAGTCAATATTAGAGGTAGTTAAGTTAAAGCACCGTATAGATTATTACCCTGAACACCTTTCTGAAGGACAAAAACAAAGAGTAGCAATTGCTCGCGCTTTAGTAACTCAACCGAAGATAGTTCTTGCTGATGAACCTACTGCATCTTTAGATAAAAATAGTGGTCGTGATGTTGTCGAACTTATGCAGCAACTTGCAAAAAAACAAGATTGTTCAATCTTACTAGTTACACATGATGACCGTATCCTTGATATTGCAGATCGCCTTGTTCAGATGGAAGATGGTCGTTTGCTTAACGTCTAGAATAAGAACAGCACGCTCGCTAACGATGAACCTGTATTCATAAAGATGGAAGGGCATGGGTGTCGAGTTTAGTAATCAAAAAGTATCGTGGCAATTTTCATTCCTCACCATCAAGGAAGCTGTTATTCCTAAAAATCCAATGGACAGTTGGAATGCATTTGCAGAAAAATTAAGAGTGTGACTAGCTTTTTCCCAGTCACGCTCTTTAAGCCTAAAGATGCCGCCAGAAGTTCCTACTGATAGTCTTGAGACTGACAACCTTGGGTTCTTCAGTTACTTCTTTTGTAATAACAACAGCCACCACATCAACTTGTGGTGCAGGTGTCGTTAACAGTGAGTTGAGTAATCCCATTTGATAATCAACATCTTCTACTGAGCGATATACCCTGTATGGTTCAATTTGCATACCCAAGGGTGTTGGGACAATTTTCAGATATTGATTTAGGATTTGAATGTAATGCTCATCGAAGTTTTTGTTAACAACATAAGAGCGCAAACCATTGAGTAAATTTATTGCTCTCTCTATTTCGTAATTATCACAGCTATTATCCATTTGTGGCTGACTCTCACGATAGCCCTTAGATTTCTTTTCTAGTACCAAATTGTTGAATTTGCTAATGGCTCTCTGATGATTGCCTAATGCGTGAACTTTGGTTTGTGCTTGATAACCCACTCTGCCCCATTGAACTGTCAAATTACCATCTTCGACTTTGGCAGACCAGAATTTATTGCTGTTCTGGATAGCATCAACAAAAACTAAATAGATTTCCATGTTTCTTACCCAATTAACTCATTAACTTCTGGGCATTGCCCTATTGAATTTAGTATTAGCGAACACCTAAGAAATCACTAAAGGCTCTTCAACACCTGTCAACTACCATTTAGTAGATTTAAAAATGTTTCTTATGATAGTTGCAATGAAGAATGCACCTAGCTTAATAATTAAAATATAGGTAAAAAAGGATAAAATATTGGACTTGTCCTGGTATCTTCCACTACTGTCTAAAGAGTACGCAATGAGACGGGTAACTGTTTATTATTATGATGATAGATGGGTTCCCATCAAACATTGTTATCTGGAAAAAGCGATTCTTTTACATTATCAAGCCAAGATAGAAGGACGAGAAATTCTTTTATTTCCTGAAAATCTAAATCCTAATAACTTTGATTACCCTACTCTAAGTAATACTTATTCAAGAGTTCAAGTCTAGCGGTAAGAAAATTACATTGATAATTGCGATCACTTATGACACGCAAGAGCGGGTAATTGCCCCCATAGAATCAGGAGGCAATCGCTTTCTCGTCAGTTCATGTTTCTGAACTTGGCAGCACGCAAAGATTGAGTTTTCGCCGTCATTTCAACAGGAATACTTGCCCGTCGTGCGGTAGATGCCCAACCCTGCATCCGTTCCACCGCCGCAGCATCCTGAATGGCAAGCGGGGTAATGGTTTGACGGCAGGCTTCCAAATCACTAAGCGTGACCTGCTGTGGTCTACCTTCGTCAAACGCCAACAGTGCGGCTTCAGCAGCTAGCGTTTCGAGTTCGGCTCCGGAAAACTTTGCGGTATTGGCTGCGATCACTTCCAAATACTCCGATTCGACGGTGATGCCAAAGCGTTGCAGATGAATCCCTAGAATCTGTACCCGTTCTGGTTCTGTGGGAAGATCAACAAAAAACATTTCATCAAACCTACCCTTTCGCTTGAGTTCAGGAGGTAGCGCAGAGGGGTCATTACAGGTGGCCACAACGAATACACCAGTTGTACATTCAGACATGAACGTGAGGATGTTCCCCAGGATTCGCTGTGAAACGCCGCTGGTATCGCCACTTCCAGACAAAGCCTTTTCAAGCTCGTCCATCCAAATTATGCAAGGTGCAATCGCTTCGGCTGTTTTGAGTGCGCGGCGAACATTCCCCTCAGATTCACCAACTAAAGAACCCAGGAGTGACGCTATATCTAGCTGGAGTAGTGGTAGATTCAGGATATTAGCAATATTCTTGGCAACCATTGACTTACCTGTACCTGGAACTCCAGCCAATAGAACACCTTTGGGTTGCGGCAGATGCAGCTCACGCGCCTCGGTTGTGAACAGCCGCCGCCGTTTTTGTAACCACTCGCGCAGTAAATCCAAACCGCCGAAAGGTATGCTGGCTGGCTTGCCTAACTCGATACCCATCTGAGCCAGTAGCCGAGTTTTGTACTCGACAGCCTTGGGTATGAAATCGGCATCAACAACAATACCATCTGAGGTTAGCTTTTCTTTTACCGTCAGACGCAAGAAATCACTAATCTCTTCTAATGTCATTATTGTTAGCTTCAGTAAGCTAATCAGCATTTAAGCTGCAACATAGCTGAAATTAGTTTTATGTTTGATTTTCCGATGCCACTTAATCACTAACTCGCCTTGATTCAACAACTTATCTAGCAGTGTTTGTAATTCATCTACTGATTTAAATAAGCGATGAGCAATATATTCTTTACATGAATGCCAAACTAATTCGATAATGTTATAGTCAGGGCTATAAGCAGGCAAGAACTCTAAAATAAAATTCGGGAACTCTTGGGATATTTTAGCTAGAATATCTTTGCGTTTATGAAAACTAGCATTGTCTAAAATTAAAATTATCTTTGGCCCATACTTCGAGAAATCTTTACCCACATTTCCTTTACTTACCCACTCTTGTTTTATTAGTTCATTTAATTGTTGTAATTGCTCATAAAAAATATCTGCATTTCCCTTTTTTACAAAAAAGCATACGCGTTTCCGGTCTAATTCTCGAATTGCTCCCATGACGTTTACTCGACCACAACGTCGTTGTCCTGGAATATTCTTGCGTTTTCCTTTTTTACCCCAACCCTTGCGACGAATCACGCGTAAACTAAAACCACTCGTCGCGCGGGTACGCGCGCCCGCTACGCTAACGTCCAAAACCATACCTGCAAACGCTCTGGCTGTTCTCGCGCTATTGATAAATATTGAGCAAGTTTTTCTTTAAACTTCGCTCTCTCTATTGGGTTTTGTTTATCTTCCAGGTTATACTTAGCCCAGATATAGCTATACTTTTTTCGCTTTAATATCCTCCTTACTTGAGAGCTACTTAAATCAATTCCTGTTTTTTCGGTTAAATATGTAGCTAGTCGCTCTGCTGTCCATTTTCCAAATTCATACCCTAAATCTGAGGGTTCTTGGTCAACAGTTTTTAATAACAGTTCAATATATTCAGGCGTAGCTTTTCGGTAATATTCGTCCTCTCTTTTATTATGTAGAGTTTCCAAATTATCAGGATCACCGTGCATACACCAATATGCTACTGTTCTATGCGAACAACCTAAAAATTTAGCAATCTCGTATTGTGGTTTCCCATCATTCTGTAGCAGAATAATGAGAATTCTTTCCCTGACGTGTGGCTGCTCGCTCTCTTTCAGAGCTTGTTGTAGCTTACTAACTTGTGACGGCGTTAAAAAGTTCTTGGCTGGTGGTGGCATCTTTGCTTTGAAACGTCTTCATCTTTCTATTATGCAACTTACGTGCCGATTAGCTTAGTTAGCCACTGAATAATCGTTGCTTCGTCGGGCGACAGCACATCAAGCGCTGCGATGGGGATTTGTGAATCGAGTGTAGAGAGCAGATTTGAGAGTTTCATGTCGATTATTCAAATATTTCACTTATGAAATGGCGAAGCCTTTATGATCAGCAGTTACCAGTCTTAACTTGACTGGTAACTGATTACTGACGCAGGCGTGTTTGACTGCTGTTTGTAGTGCGAAGCTGTTGGGTTTGGGCTTGGTTGAGTCGATGGGGGATATTATTCCCCGCACCTCTCATTTAGATCCGTGCGTACCCGTTTCCGTGTACACGGCTCCCGATGTTCTTAGCTTGCGCTTTTGCTCATGTGTTTATAATCGTGGCAACTCTCATGAATTGCTTCCAGATTGTTTTTCTTCCAGTTGGCGTGATTTCCATCGATGTGATGCAGATGAATCCGTTCTTCATCGATGAATTTTAAACCGCAGGAAGCACATCTATGGTTTTGCTTTTTAAGAGCTTTAGAGGTTTCGCCGTCGTAGAGCTTGCTTTTGCGTTCGCTCCAGTAGGCTGTATCTCCGTCGTAAGGTGATTTAGTCCCCTTGACAGGAATGTGTTTGTTTTCGGAGTAAGGAACCTTTGGGAATGCTTTGTCTAGTAATTTCTTACTGGAGTAGCGGTTTTGATTAGTTTCCTTGTTGAATACCGTGTAAGCTCTTTTTTGGATGTGGTATAACGAGTTTCTAGACCCGTCCATCTTGCAGTACTTATGGTAATTTCTCCAACCTCTTACTACCGGGGCTAATTTCTCAGCCTTTGTAGTAGCACCATAATTCGAGTTGTTGACGATGTGTTTTACTTTCTTACGGAATGCTTTGAAGTTGTCTACTGAAGGAGTACTTTTGAACTTTCCGTTTTTCTGGACTTTGAAGTGCCAGCCGAGAAAATCAAACCCATCTGTCGCGGCGGTAACTTTGGTTTTCTTTTGGCTTACATTCATTCCGCGTTTGCGGAGGAACTCGCTGATTCTTTCGAGTATCTCTATCGCGTTATCTTCGGGGCGTAGTATTATGACCATATCATCCGCGTATCGGATTGATGGTTCGGCAATATGCTTTTCTGACGTATTGCCTGTGATTTTCCTTCCCCGTTTATAGTCTCGATGATATTTGTGAATATCTTCGATTCCGTTGAGCGCGATATTTGCTAATAGTGGGCTAACTACTCCCCCTTGAGGTGTACCCTGTTCGGGGAATTCTGGATTAACCCCCGCCTTGAGGCATCGGAATATTCCGAGTTTTAAGCCTTTGGGGGATATGAGTTCATCCATTATTGCTGAGTGGTTAATCCTGTCGAAGCACTTTTCAATATCGAGTTCAATTACTCGTTTTTCTATTCCATTGGACTGGGATCTCAGGTTTCCAAAGATGTGCTTTTGTGCATCATGGGCAGAGCGCCCGGTTCTAAACCCGTAACTCCTAGCATGGAAAGTGGCAACGCGCAAGCTGGTTCGAGTGCGTATTTTGCTAGGCATTGCCAAGACCTATCCGCAATTGTTGGTATCTTAAGCATTCTGGTTGTCCCGTCCTTTTTGGGGATGGGGATTTCCCGTAATCCTTGATGCTTCCAATTTCCGCTATTCATTCTCAATAGTTCTTCAAGGTTGAAGCGTTCTTCAAATGAGAGGGATTTCTTCCCATCAATACCAGCCGTCTTTTTACCAGCATTTAGCTGAGATACTTGTCTTATTGCAAGAAATCGAGCCGAGGTTGATTTTAGAATCAGCTTTTGGAGTAACCTAGCTTTCCGCTTGTCTCCAACTTGAATAGCTTTATACACACGCTTTTGAAGGCGGAAAAGATTTCGGCGGAATTTCTTCCACGGTAAAGCTCTCCAAGATTCACTAGTATGTCTACTGTGTCTAATCATTTTCTCTTCTGGAGTTTGTATATTCTGAACACCTCGCAACAATTACGTTGCGTCCTACCCGACTTGTGAGAGTTCCGTATCCCGTCTTACCTACCTGGGGTTCGACTGCCCCAAGACTCGCAAATCGTTTTTATTCGTTCCCTCGGTTGGATTGATTGTTCCGTTAGATGTAGCCAATTCAACTACTGGATTCCCTAGACTCTTACCGATATTAAGACGATGGATTCGGCGGGAATTGTCTCCAGTGAGGTCAGGGGTTATGGCTGTTGCGCCCTGCTTCATACTGAGTTGCTTTTCTAGGCTCTGTTTCATCATGGGAACTCCCTGTTAGCGCCAGTGCCAACCCGCAACGGCTGTCTGATTGCGCCCTGTTCCCAGTTTCACTCTACAAGAAACGAGCTTGTTCGGTGTGGGCAGGTAAGGAGTCAATTCTGAGTCTGAATGGTAGGGCTTTCACCTACATCTAACCGAGAGTTCAGCCTTTTAATGACAGTAATCTGCTGTCAGGCTGGATTAGTTATTTACGGACTGATTACCGTGATTCACTAATCAACGAATCGCACCGTCCTTGTAAGCGCGATCGCTCTCACTTACAACTCCCAATGCGGATTCAAATGGCTGGGTTGCTGACAAACAAGTTAGCCCCTCAAAACCTTCTGCTTCTACTCGAACTTCACCTGTAGCATTGTCGAAATGAATCAAAATTGAACGTTCCATGCGTTATCTCCTTGTATATTGCTGTTGTTGCTGATGCCCGGCGAAAGTCAGGCGTAGGGTTTGCACTTGCCCCGCAGTTTCTTCGGTGATCGCGCACTCTCCAAATCGCTCTTGAAGCTCGGCAGCCTTGGCACGAACCATCCGTTGTCCATAAGCCAGCATTAACTTGTTACTAAAGAAGTCTTGCCCCAATCGCGGGTCTGTCTCGTAGGCGTCGTGTATCACATCATACACCTCATTATCTTGATTCCACTTGAATCAGATGTCTGCACGGGCTTTAATCGTGCGACCAGACACGATAATTTGTGCGCTCCTTCCCTGGGAGCTACCGTAATAACCTCGTAGTGGTTGTGCTGTTTCATATACTTGCGGATTCAGTTTCAAACCTTGTAAAGCTTGTACCAGACATTCACGGCTTGTGAGTTTGGTTTTTACTATTGAGAAATGCGACATAATTTATCTCCTATGGAGTTGAAATTGAAGAAATGTGATCAACGTACAAATGCAATGCCATATGTGAGCTATCGTGAACATCGCACTTTTAACTTCGGTGTTTAAGTCAAGAGCGATAGCATACTCGCCCTTGACCATTTCTTACCGGAACTTGAACGACATGACAGTAGCTTTAGACAAGCCCACGTCGCCAGTCGCAAGTTGTTGCAGATTGCGTTGTTCATCTAATAACTTGGTACAGATAGAATCCATCTTCTGCTGTAGTTGGGAGCGCGTATCTGACCCCAGGTTCTTGGACTCGATAGCCGGATCATTAACGATAGAATCCAAATGCGCCATCATCGCCTCTAAGCTGCTGCCTGCTTCCGGGTCAGCATTTGCCAGTAGCACTTGAACCTTCATCAGATGTCGTTGCATTTTCTTCTTGAACAGCACGGGTTTGCGTCCTGGCTCCCAATCAGCCAGCTCCTCCAACAACTGCGCGGCGAGTTGTTCACCACCTGCCAGGGCTGATTCCCTTAGTCTCTGCTCCAGATTTTTGTCATACTGTTGGATGAACTTCGTAATCTGGTCTAGACATTCGGCTTGCTGCTGATTCAGTTGCTCGGACAGCGCAGGGATAATCACCGGACGACCTATAATTACTTGTAAATAATCCTCCAAATCAGTCAGAGTAGGGAAGGCTCGAAGCAAGTTGGCTTTTACTGATTTTTGCTTGTCCTGGGATAATTCCCAAGTGTTGAGCGAGAGGAACTGCTCAATCCGCTCTTGATAATCTTCGAGTCCGGCTTCGTAATCAACTTTTAATTGATTACGCAGTCCAGGAGCGATCGCATCTCTAATGTTGAGCAACTGACTCCAAACCAGGGGAGCTAAATCAATCGGACAAACCCAATCACCAGTATCAGATGACATCCATTCCTGCACAGAAGCAATCTCTTGTCTGAGTTGAGCGGCGGCTTCATCTAGCTTCTTGAATAAGCTAATCGGCATTTAAGCTGCAATATAGTTGAGATTGCCTTTATTTTTGATTTTGCGATGCCACTTAATTACTAACTCACCTTGATTCAACAGCTTATCTAGCAGTGATTTTAATTCATCTACTGATTTAAACAGACGATGAGCAATATATTCCTTACATGAGTGCCAAACTAATTCGATAATGTTGTAATCAGGGCTATAAGCAGGCAAGAATTCTAAAACAAAATTTGGGAATTCTTCAGATATTTTAGCTAGAACATCTTTGCGTTTATGAAAACTAGCATTATCTAAAATTAAAATAATCTTCGTCCCAAATTTCGCAAAATCTTCAGAACAGTTCCCTTTACTTACCCATTCTTGTTTGATTATTTCATTTAGTTGTTGCAATTGCTCATAAAAAATATCTGCATTTCCCTTTTTTACAAAAAAGCATACGCGTTTCCGGTCTAATTCTCTAATTGCTCCCATCACATTGACTCGACCACAACGTCGTTGTCCTGGAACGTTCTTGCGTTTTCCTTTCTTACCCCAAGCCTTCCGACGAATCACACGTAAACTAAAACCACTTTCATCCCAAAACCATACCTGTAAATGCTCCGGATGTTCTCTTGCTATTGATAAATATTGAGTAAGCTTTTCTTTAAACTTGGCTCTAACTAGAGGGTTTTGTTTGTCTTCTAAACCATATTTAGACCAGATATAACTATACTTTTTTCTCTTTAATATCCTCCTTACCTGAGAACTACTTAAATCAATGCCCGTCTTTTCGGTTAAATATGTAGCTAATCTTTCTGCTGTCCATTTTCCAAATTCGTAACCTAACTCTGATGGTTCCTGGTCAACAGTTTTTAATAACAGTTCAATATATTCAGGAGTGGCTTTTCTGTAATGCTCATACTCTCTTTTATTATGTAAAGTTTCTAAATTGTCTGGCTCGCCGTGCATACACCAATATGCTACTGTTCTGTGTGAACAACCTAAAAATTGAGCAATTTCGTGTTGCGCTTTCCCATCGTTCTGGAGCAGAATAATTAAAATTCTTTCTCTAACGTGTGGTAGTTCACTTTCTTTTAAAGCAACATGAAGCTTGCTGACTTGCTCCGGCGTTAAAAAGTTTTTGGCTGCTGGTGGCATAGTTGCTTTTAGACGACTTCCTCTTATTATTATGCAACTTGCGTGCCGATTAGCTTACCTTGATTCCTCTCAGCCCAACTTCGGAATTTGTAACTTTAACAAGGTCTGATTCGATTTCAGAGACTTCAGCTTTTAAGACATCTGCCCATTTAGGAGCAGCAGATTTTGTACTTTTCTTCAACTGAATACGAAACCGAATACGAGTTTTATTCAACTGTGAGAAATTATGACGTTCAACCACTGCATCAGTTAAGAAAGTTGCACTAGCAGCGTGATCAATTGCTTGTACCATTTCTGTCAATTCCTGAATTATTACTTTTCACTTCTTGTGTAGCGAAGCTCTCTTACAGAGGCATATATTGGAAAGCTTCATACTCAATCAAAAACTGAAAATTAGACCACAACCCAGTAAATACCTTCTTTACGAACCATATAGGATGTACTATTAATAGTTGCAGTTCCTAACTCGTGGCTATCTTTTAACCGATGAATGTTTTTGATAGTTCGGTAAACTATCTTTGTAGACCCATTGTTTTGTAATTTGATGGGTCGTTTAACAACTGGTGGTTTATAGATTGACATGACTTTAAAATAATTGAAGTTGTTCAGGGGTTTCTTCAGTTGTAGATATCGAAGAGGTCATTCCTACTACTTCTTGACAACGGATTGCTAATTTAGTTCGGTTCAAAACTATGTCTGATTTCTTTTTATGCCCTGGGGTAGGTAAATGACCGAAGACATATCGGGGATTAGTACTAGTACCTGATTGACGCAAATACTGATATAATCCTCCATCAATTTGGTAAACTTTTGATGGATTCAATAGTCTTGGATCGTAAACAGGATTAAGCTCCATTTCTGTTCTCCTTGCTTGAAAGCAATAGTTTCATTTTTGGCAATGCGTAGCGCTTCTTATCTATTGAATTAGCTGTAAACTTTAAGTGATGGGGCTTTCCGTTTCAAATTCCCGTTGCCATCGTCACCGTTAGTTGTAATTGTTGGCTGCTGACGGCATTCAAAACTTTTGCATACATAATCCCAATGATTAATCTGCGTTTTCTGTCGATGTTCTACAAGAACAATAGTGTTTCTGTACTTGGGGTCTTTTCCACTAATTAAATAAGCGTCGCCAAGTGCATAAAATCCTGTAGCTACATAATGCCGCTTATCTAACCCCATCAGTGCATTCCAAGCTTCTATGTGTTGCTGAGCTTTACTCATCTGCGGCAATTGTTGTAGAGTGTGGCATAGTCTATTGTTCTCATCCGGTAATTATGCGGGAACTTTATAGGGATTTCAGTTCCCGCTTTTTCAGCAAATATGAGCAACTCTTATTAAGCAGTAAGTTTCTTCTTCCGTGGCTCGGATAATCTGGATGTACCGTTAGGTGAGCGAGGCGTTTGAGAAATAGGCGCAGGAATTGTACCAAACGGAGTACGAATTTCTAAATTTGTATTTAACTCTTCTTGAAGAACCGCTAACCGCTTCAAATGTGAGTCGATTTCGGCTAGGATTTGCGCTTCTTTTTCTTGCTCTTCTAAGAGACGAATTTGTGTTTCTGGTAAACTTAGTGCCTGACTGGAAGTTTCATTGATTAATACTGTATAGTACCAACCTTCGCGATTCTTTTGAACCGAGTAATTGATACCAATAATTTTTCCCTGTTGGATACGCTGACCTATAGTAAAAAGAGGTTGGGATAAAGAGCGTGGAAGAGTTATTGTCGCTTGCATTTTCGTTACCTTTTGATTAATTAATGGTTGAAAGTGACAGAGGATTACAGATAGAAATGCTCGAAGATTAGGTTTAGTTTTTCCTTTTCTTCATCAGGCAATGCGTTAAAATCGAACTCTGATGAATCCCAAACTTCATCAAGACTTGTGGACTCGTCAACAATGTCTGCAATTAATCGCGTCTTGTCGTCATAGTCCCATCCGTTAGCCAAAAGCCACGGCAGAACTCCTTCAGATTTCAACAGCTTGGACAAGTCGAATGAGTCAGAAAACTGCTGTAAGTTTTCGACGCTGGGGTGAACAATTATTGTTGTCATCAGATTATTTTGGGTAATGAATGTACAGCACAGTAAGCTGTAGATAAGGCTTGAGTAACTGATAGTAACGCTCGTTACAAGCCCTGTTTACAACTAACTAATGCATTCATACTTAAGACATAACTTTAAATAGGTTTGTCACATCATCTGCAATAATCGGTTCTTAAGAAGTTTTTTAGCTAAGTAGGCGGATTTTTCCGCCTTTTCTTCGTCAGGCTTTTCTACTTAAAACACCATTTCATTCGCAGCTTTGACTATATCTAAAGCTTGGCGAGCGGTTGCTTTCCAGTCGGTTTGTTCGTTGTAGTTAGCCATGATTAGCTCAGACCCAGCCCATACACGACAGAACAGCACAGTTCCCTTATCCCCTGCCTGCTGTTGAATTGTTACTGGGGAGTAAAGCTGCTGTGGAGTCAACAAGGCAACGGCTGCTAATATGCTTTTTGAAAAGTGCGTATCATAGCCGCTTTCTAAGATGTAGAGTTTGTCTGCTTGAATTGAAATCAACAATTTACACTTTTCTTCCTTATTCCTCTCGCTCTTTTCAAATTTCAGTTCTCGCAGATATCCAGTCAGAGCAGTTTGAGCGATCGCAACTGGTTCATCATTTGATAGCGTGTACCACAAAGACTTGTTGTGGCGATTGCAATAGATTTTGCAATTGCCAGCTTCCGAGTGCAATCCCAGCTTTGGCTTATTAATTGAAGCGACCAATTGCTTGAGTAATTCTTCTTGGCGCATCAACAGGGCAAATAATTCTGATGTTTGTTCAGGATTCATTTCTTTATACCAACATTTTCACTCTCACCGTGGCGAAGCCCTTATCTCTAAGGAATAGCAGCAGTAAAACTGATTACTTGTATTTTTCTGTGTGACCTTATAATTGCTGCATATAAGATGTTCATCAGCCGGTGGGTATCAAAACCCACCATTTTCTCTACGAACAGTAATTAGGGGTGGGATCAGCGAGTCTGTCATTTGCCGCCACTTAATTCTCAAAAGCTTTGCCTCGTAAACGTTAAATACGAACTATCTTTGGCTTAGAAAAAGCTGTATTATTTGTTACCTTTAAAAGTGCTACATTGCAGTTTATTCTGTCTAACAAAATATTTATTAACTGCACAGTTGCTTTACAGTAACAGTGCAACCGAGCTAATCAAGCCCCATCTCGCCTTGTAGATGAGGCTTTTACTAGTATCTAGATTGAATGCGTGAAATGGCATTGTATATATGATGCATATCAGTGTCTGCAAAGATATTCATCTGATATTATTCAAGCATTAGAACTTGTGTTCATGCTGAAAAGCCAGATGTCTATCTGGCTTTTCAGTTTTCGCAGTCTTCCTAACTACTTTAACCAAACCCTTTAGTAAGATAGAGGGCTTTTTGCTGCTGATGAACAATTACACCGCTATTAACTTCTGGCTTTCTAGCTCTGGCTGATATTCCACTAGCCTTCGCCATTCTTCAACCGTTAGCGTCTCAAATGGTCTATCTAACAAGTCTTCGCAACAAGTTAGTTGAGCCATCGACAACGACCACACTGCATCAAGAGCAGAATCACACGCGACTTTCTGCTGATGCACCGATGAACCTCGCACGACCCACCACTTGCCTTCTGTGTAAACGATTTCACCGAGTTTTTGTTCATCCTTGTAGATCCCGTCATCTAACAACTCAAAACCATACTTTTCACACTCGTCAGCAATCTGAACCATGATTTCATTCCCAGTTGTCGCGGCATTGGCTTCTTGCTCTTGCACTGGTAATGAGCCGGCTTTATACTCCCAGCAGATGTAGCGATGGCAAAGCATTGGGGTAGCAGCACGATGGAGCTCTTCATCATTGACCATGACTACCCAGCGTTGCGTTAAGTGGTCGAGGTCATAGGTTATGCTGGCTATGAGTTTGTCATCAGCGTAATATTCGTGGCAGCCAAAGCAGACTTCTACTACTCTCAATTCTTCAACTTTTACGCAAGGGGTTACAGTTATTGCAACTTGTGGCATAATTTTAAAACCTTCATTGGTTGATAAAGGCGATCGCAACGTTTCTCAGGCAGAGCGATCGCTTTTTGATTTACATGAATAACGTTGTGCTTGCACAACGCTCACTCTCTTATTGGCAAAGCCTCATAAAGCAATTCCAAGGCAAAGCGTATCAGCTGATGTCAAAACACCAGACAGCACTAAGCTGTAGAGAAGATATTGGGATATTACCGTGTCCTCTGTACAGCCACGTGATAACAATTGAAAAGGCGATTGCGTACTGAGGAGTTCACAATCACCTTTGTTCTGCAAAGCTTGAAGTTTTTACAACCAGTTTTCAGACTTGGTAGGTCATCGGAATCATCTCACGGTGGCTTGGCCATTACAAGTTTACGGCTGCGGCTGCTCATCCCGCTGGCTACTGGTTTTGTTGGTTTCGTAATTAGCTTGATTTGGTTAGTTTTATTCTGAGCGTCCCTATATTTAGCTAAGAGGCTAGCGCTTATTTCCTCTATTCTCAAACTATAACCTTTAAACCGTCGGTTGTCAACCGTCATCTTATGCTTTATAGTTAAGAGGTGAAAGGTGAGATTAAATATAAGGAGGTAGTTAAGTGAGATCGTGTTTGATGCAAGTTGAGAGGCCGTTACGAAAAGATGTTCCAGGTTTGGGTGAAAAAATTAAACAGGCGAGAAAAGCAGACGGTCGCCCGCTCACAAAGTTAGCTGCACTTGCTGATATGAGCGTTCAGAACTGGTACTCCGTTGAAAATGAAGATATTAAAGTATTACCAGAATCAACCCTTAGAAAAATAGAAGCAGCTTTAGGCGTTGATTTTGACGTTAGTTTTGACGAAGGAAATTAGAAGCGATCACCCCCGGCCAAGAGTGCGATCGCTTAACTACCCTGTAAAGGACAGTCATGTCTACCCTACCAGTTTTCCAGCTACTCCTCCAAGACAATCCCAGCTTGTTCACCACAGAGGGCTTATCCTCGCTGCTACACGACTGCATCTGCCTGAGATACCCCGAACGCCACAAATTCACTTACCCCTCTCTACTAAACCAACAGGTTTATTTGTCGCTTGCAAACCTTGGTAACAGTAGCAGTGAGGACGAAGAAATCATCCGCCGCATTCTTTCAGACCCCAAAGGCTGGTGCATTGATGCCCCAGCAGATGTACAGCAGGGAGCTAAATTTTATGACAGTATGGGTAAAATGTTTGGCCCTCGTTTTGGAACTGACCTTTTCCTTTACCACAGTATCAGAGACCTTGAGGGGATACAAAATACCCTGAAATAGATACATGGCAAGTAGTGTAGCAATTTATGGTAAAACAAAAAGAGCATTCATTCGCAATAAGCTCTATTTAATGATAATGTTACCAGAATTCTACGAGACAAATCTCAAGCGAGAATTGGGACGTGCGGAATATTTATTACTAAAAATCCTGATAAATTTACTACAATCTATTAAAACTGTTAGCATCGAAGCACTGGCTACTGCTTTACCTATCCCCATCTTTTTTGAAAGTAGAAGAAAGAAAATCCAAAGATTTTTGTCTTTAAATTACATCAACGTTGAAGAAATTTGGTTCCCAATTATTAAAAGCTGGTTAGAAATATATTTCCCCTTAAATGAAGTTATTTATTTAGTAATTGACCGGACTAACTGGGGGTGTATTAATCTGTTAATGATTAGTGTGGTTTGGGATAAAAGGTCTATCCCAATATATTTTAATCTATTAGACAAATTGGGTTCAAGCAATTTTGATGAACAAGAAGCAGTATTCAAAAAAGCATTGCCGCTTTTTAATAATTATAAAACTGTCGTGTTAGGAGACCGCGAATTTTGTTCGATAAAGCTGGCTAACTGGCTGACAGAGCAGAAAGTATATTTCTGTTTGCGCTTAAAAAAAGATGCATTTATAGAAATAGAACCGGAAATTTGGCTGCAATTAAGAGATTCAGGTTTAGCACCTGGACTTTCTTTCTTTTATCAAGGTGTTAAATATACAAAGTCTACAGGATTTATTAGCTTTAATCTTGCTAGTAAATGGAAACGTAAACGTTTTGGAGTTGCGCCGGAGGAAGGCTGGTTTATCCTAACTAATTTAGATAGCTTAGATTCGGCTATTAAGGCTTATAAACAACGTTTTGATATTGAAGAGATGTTTAGAGATTTTAAGAGCGGTGGGTATAACTTGGAAGATACTAATGTATTAGGTCAACGCTTAATTTCTCTAATACTATTAATCTCACTTGCATATACGGCTGCAACTATATCTGGTCAAAAAATTAAACGTATGGGTGTTCAAAAATATGTCGGTCGAATTAAAGAATCAGGGCGGACAATTCGCCGTCATAGCAGTTTTTATGTTGGATTATATGGTGAGACAGCGCTGCGGGAGGGTTTCCCTCCGCAGGCGACTGCGAACCCGAAGGGGTCTAACTGGGTCGATTTCATGGAAAATTCTTATGAATTGGTGGTTGAGTTAATGACACTAGCTCCTAATAAGCGTAAGTATTATCAACAAGGAGAAAGGGCTATGAGGCTTATTTTATCTGCATCCTAGCCCTTTTTGTCCCCCCTCAAGATCAGAGACAACATCCAAGAGCTTCAGAAAAGCATGGGTATCTCTGGGGTAAGAACAAGAAATATATCGGTGCGTGATCGCTTGTTCTCGTACCCGACAGTAGAGGATCAGTTAATCACGCTGGATGAAGACCGCGTGACTCTTCAACAAGCTGTGCCAGAAGTCGTCAATTACTTCATCAGCCTTGTGCAGATGCAGCCTGCATACAGATTTTTTTTAGTTGACAAGAAAGAGCAGAAAACTCCTGCCTCAGTCAGCGCAGTTAAAAATGCGGCATCGAGAGCAGTAATAGCAGAGATTTATACAGAGTCAATAGACTGGGAACTAACAGGCGCTAACTGTTGGCGGGGCAAAAGTGTTGAGAGAGTAGACCCTGATGAAATCCGTCTTACCCTTCATCTCGATTGGTCAGAAAACGAGTTCATTTTTTTTAAAGCTCTCCACCAGGACTTCAACCGATTCCCTTGGACAACTGACACCGTTCAATAAAACAGTCATTTACCCTGTCTCTTCAAGGAGATAACATGAATTTACTGTTAAATCAGTCCGTGTTGCTGGAGTCGAGAACATTAAGGACTTCAGCTTTAAGAAATTTTGAGAGTGACAAAGCCCTATCCATTCTTTCAAAGGCGAAGGCAATAGTTTTCGCTGTCTGGGGTGGCAGTGGTTGGGCTACTACTGCACAGATTGCAGAATACTTTGAGGTGACGGAATCGGCTATCAAAGAATTGTACAGAAGCAATCAAGAAGAATTTAGCGTCCAAGAAAGCGAAACCCTCGCAGGACAAGCACTTCGGGATGTTAGACAGACATTCTGTCTAAGTCCGAGAACACCAAAAGCGAGAATTTTTAGTCCTTTAGGCGCTCTTAGAACTGCAATGCTGCTACAACAATCAGAGGTGGCTGCACAGATCCGAACGATACTTATTGAAATCGTTGCAGCCATACCCAACACAATTGCATCTCAAAACCAAATTCATGTACCAGCCCTCCCTCCAGTCGAGCAGCGGTTAAAAACACTGGTTGATGCAATGAAAACTCTCACCCAACTCACAGGTGGCAAACTCAACCCTTATATGGAACAGCAGATGACGGATTATGCTGTTAACCTCTTTGCTGAACACAACAGACAAACTCTAACCGGCACACAAGAAAAGTGGTTAGGCGTTGTGAATTTTGCTGAGATTGAACTCGGTAAGAAAGTCCCTCTCAAAGGCACTCACTACCGTGGTCATCTCGGCACATGGGTGAGAACATTCTACCCACATTTAGGCTCACGCCAAGAAACACGACTGGTCAATGGTACTCAACAAGATGTCTATGTCTACGCCTGCCATGACCCAGAAGTTGCAGCAGGTCTAACCAAAGCTGTAGAAGAATTCTTCGCCCATCCTCACCCCAGCTTCGCCCTTAGACAGGCGGGGGCTTTCGCTAGTAAGAAAGAACGGGTATCAGTTTAATAGCCATTAGTCTTCAGCTATTAGTTTTCTGAATCTTGTTTACTACTGACTACGCAACTATTACCCGTAGGGTTTAATTGGTTGTATGAAAAACTGTAAAGCTTATTGATTAAACAAAGAATAAGTAACAGATAAGGAGAGGTTAATGACACGATTTCAAGACCCAAGAGCCGCTGCACTTGCCCAACAGATAGACCAAATCAATGCAACCGGTTGGGAGTCGGCGTGTGACCTTGCCCTACAAAACCACACAGCAAAAGGCGGTTTGTCCCCCGTAGAAGCAGTGTTGCGTTTCGATATATTCTCCAAAAAAGCGCAAGACACAGCTGATAAGCGACAAGCACTTTGGACAGAGCAGGTAAACCAAAATATCAGCGGTATCGAGTGGTACACCGTCGAGTACGGCGGTATGGCTGTGGAGCTTCCCCGGCTGTGTGAGGAGTTGACACTTGTGCCGGGGGATAAGGAAATATTGATGCAGTCCAAGCCTGTAGCGCTAGAGTTTCTCGCACACTGGAACATCTCTTTCAAGCTGTGGCGTTACGATCGCTCTGTTGAATCGCGTTGGCTAGAATCTCGCTGGAGTCAGTTTTACGCCGAATACTTGCATGGGGAGTGGGTGGAGCTGTGGGTTGAGGATGAAGTCTACCAGATTCTCTTACCAGATGGAACATTGCAGGACAAACCCACCTTTGCCATCAATGCCTGCTGCTACTGGAGTAATCCTTTGGCAATCCATCGGACTGCTAGCTATTTGGAGGCTGGCTCAAGTTGGTTTGTGTGGAATAATTTTACCCCGTGGAGGTAATACCCTAGAACACAACTAGTAAAAAGTGAGAAAGCTTATGAACTTTGGAAACATCAAATTACCTTCTGACAAGTATGATTGCAAAATTTATGCCTATCAAAACTTTCGGATTGAAATCAATTTCTATCGAGAAGTAGATTCAGAAATTGTAAGGATTCAGGTCTAATATTGAGGAAGTAAAGAAGGGCGAGATAGAGAATTACTAGAATCAGCAATTAGAGCTTGTGTAAAAAAATCAATGACAGACCTACCTTGACGGCGACAAGTCTGCACCACTGTCAGCAAATTAGCAGTATGTTGAAACCGCTCCATCGAACGGGAACCACCACTAACTTTACGTTTGGTGACAGCTAAACGCAGCGTTCGCGAAGCGTGTCCGAAGGACTCTCGTTCAGCCTGATTGTTATCAGGAGGCACTTCAGGGTTATCTAAGAAATACCACCATTGATGAGCTTTATCGCGCAAAGAACGTAAAAGCTGCCCGGCTTTTGCTCCGGCTAAGTTAATCCATTGATCAATAGAGGATTGCAACTTGAATTTGAATTCATTGACCCAATCGTTGTAAAGGCTGGGATTAAGAGTTTCAAACCCGAAGAGCGTAATTTCTAAAAGCTTCATCAATTAAATTAACGAATGCTTTACCAATAACTTGGTTGTGAAGACCTGGAAGTTGAATTAATTTCTTGAAGTGACGGCGTAGATGTGCTAAACATTTCTGTTGAGCAACAGCTTGATAGCCGTTGTAAACGCTAAAATCATCGCTGCTGAGTACGCCTGTATATTTAGTGCCTAAAATTGTTTCTAACTCGGATCGTGAACGAGTATCAGCCGCAGTAAATAGGCAGAATTCAGAATTGGCAACTACCCACAGCCACTCTTTAACTCCCTTGACTGACCAAGCAAGGTGTTTCATCCACATGAATGTTAGGCTGCGTCTGTTTTAACCAACTACTTAACTCAGTGATGCTCGGTTCAATTGCCCCAGTTATTCGTTCATTGGTTGCAACTAACGTCCCCAGCCCAATATCGATTTGCCCCAGTTCCCACAACATTTCCTGCTGTTTTTCATAGGGCATATGTGCATAGTTATTTGCCCATCCTAAAAACGCCTGTAATTTCACCCCTAAATCTTGTCCTGGAATGATATCTTCTGGCCACTGGGCAGCTTGTACATTGCCACAACTCTCACACACGCAGGTTTGGCGTTGGTACTCAACTATTTCTATGGGATGTTCCACTAATTGCGCTACTGACTGTTTTTCTACTTTTAATGCAAGAGGAGCAAATGCTTTGTGACCACAACAGACACAGTTGCCAGGGCGTAAAATTTCATAACGAGCTACTCTGCCAAATCCCTTACGGGTTTTGCCTTGATGTCCTGGTTGCCCACCCGGTTTCTTCTTCGGCTGATTTGATTCCTCTTGTGGGGGTGCTTTTTTGTTTTCACTCTTCTTGTGGATGTCCCCTGATGGCGGTTTGGACGAATTAGAACTGCTCTATTTCTCTACTGACTTTTAAACGCTCTATTTCTTGCTGTAATTCACGTATTACCTTGCTCTGCTCAATGATCATGTTTACCAGTTCTTCTTTCGATAACTGGCCCAAACTTTCTCTCTCTACTTCTTGAGGCAGGTTTTGGTTCATATTTGTGATACTCCACCTCAACTGTCCCCTTTGTCAATACTCTGTTACCTGAATCCTTACAATAAAATTATATTATTAAATTTTTCTCCCAAATCAACCTCGTTATTTATTGCTGATTATTGAGAATAAATTTGAGAAATTTTTCTATCTCAAATGTACTTTTTCTAGATAAAAGTAATTTTTTACTCTTTCTTACTAAATTTACTTCCGTAATAACCGATTGTGACAGTTAAGGGTGCGGAATGTGAGTTCTAGACGTTGACGCTGTTTCGACCAAGAGTTGCAAGCCTCTGTTCCCAAGCGTATTTCTTCTGCTGTCAATAGCTCCTGGCGATTTACCAGAAGCTATAACTTTGGCTGCTGTTGCTGCTAAATCATAATTGACGCCGTGTTTGATCAATTATGTATGGAAATATCTTTCTTCAAATGAGTTAAACAACAGAATGCGCTAGTTCTGCGATGTAACTATCTAATGAAACTACTCCTCGTGTAACAAGCTCACGGGGTGGCATCTGTGCCGAGAGCGCAAGGGTTGTCATGTTGGAGAAGGATGCTGCTGCTGAGTTTGAAAATCCCATATTCCGCATTGTCTTTATCCACTGGTCAGGCGGAGTTTCCACTACCTTGACTGGTTTTTGTAAAACTTTGGCAAATGCTTGTGCAACGTTGAGCGAAGAATATCTTTCTGGGCCTTCGATGTTGTGTAGCCCTGTATTCTCTATTGGCTGTGTCATCAAACGCGCTGCCAACTGACCAATATCGCGTGGGGCAACCATCGGCAATGCGAAATCAGTTGGAAAGAAAGTATAGATTACGCCATCCACTTTAGCAGATTGTAGAGAGAAGTCCCAATTGCTCATATAGTAGGCAGCGCGGATGATACTAAATGGTATGGGCTGAGCGGCGAGTTGTTGCTCCATTTCATAAAGGACTCCTAAATCGCCAATTTGAGAACCGGGCTGCGCTCCATAAGTGGATTGGGCAACGATTTTCTCTAAGCCAGAGTCTGTTATTGCTTCGAGAATGGAGAAGAAAGTTTTTCTTTCTTCAACATCTGTATCTGTCGCCGGATTAGCAGGTGGATTAAGCAAGAAAAGACGTTTACCCTTTGCAAACACGCGGCGTAGTTCTACGGTATTATTTACGTCTACAACCTCAACCATCGCGCCGCGCTTGTGCCATTCAGGAATAGACGTAGAACTGCGTGAGACAATGGTTACTGGCTCACCTTGCGATAACAGCGTTTGTGCTACAGCAGAACCAACATGACCATTGCCACCAAGAATGATGTGCATGGGAAAAATCAACTTCGATAGGTAGGGAAGAAGTATAGGAAAAGTGCAGTGTTGCACTCAATCAAGTAACCCAACTATTTATTATATTGAGCCAAAACGTGTAATTCTGGCTATATATGAGGAAAAGGAATAATTATTTAATCCTAGAAGCGACATAACGGGATTGCAATCATACTCCCCTGAGTTCGATGTTATGCTCAAAATTTATGCAACGAACTGGCTTTGTGCTAAATCTTGTCGGAATTAGCTTTGTAAAGCAAGAGTAATTTCAGCTTTTGGCTCCGAGTCTGTAAAGTCTCCTTGCAAAAGAACCCAGTGAGTAACTTTAGTAACTGTGAACTTTTCTGTTTGAGAATAGACGTTCTGATTTGCATAAATCTCTACAGATTCACCAATATTGGGTAATCTGCTCATTTGAACAACTGTCACCAATTCGCTGTTAAGCTCAGGTCTAATATCTAAAATAGAATCATCAAACATTAACGCAACTGAAATCATTGTAATCACCTTAAAATATTAAAGATAGGAAGAAAAATAGAGAATTTAGTACAAAGCGTAAATAAAATACTGATACTTTTGGTTGCTCACTCAAGGAGCAAGATGAGAGCAACACGTTCTCTTAGTAGATATATGCGTTGCTTTCGGCTCTTGCAGCATCGATAACACAATAAAGACTTAGCGCGCACACGCCTTATATAAGCTGAAGTATTTAAACATCGGACGTTTAAGTTAATAACGAGCAGCTAAAAAATGGTTGTGTGTAATAGAGTTAGCCTTCATTGTGTAGGCTATTCAGGCGCTGATAATGTCTGTTATTGGCAGAGAGCGAATTAACTCCCGAATCACATCAGTTGCTGGTCTACCTGTACTTACACAATATTTTTCAAGTTTTTCGCTTTCACTAGAAGTGAGATTTAGTGTCATTCGTTTGACAGCCCATTTTTTATTCATGACTTGCCCTAATAACCAAATTTAATAAATTATTTAGACTGACGACGCCAGATGTTAACTACAGCATACTTGCCGTCAAACCATTTTTAGCACAACATATTCAGGGTATTTACTTGTAATCCAAAACTTCACTGATAAATCATTTATATAAACTTTAGAACATTTGAAAGGAGCTTGTATTGTTTGTAAATATTGTTAAGCAAAGCGCGATCTGAGTTAGCCTTGCAAGAGGCGTAGAATTAGCAACCCTTGCTAATTTAATTTACTAAACCTTGTCTTCATACGATTGCATCTAATATTCATTTGCTCTTTACCCAAAGGTGAAATTGGTTAACTACTCTGGATATAGATATCAATTCAATCACTATATTTAACTCTATAACTTAACGAAACCTTAAGCAAGTGCTTGTGAGCATGAATGCTAAACATGGCGTAATGGGTGTTGAGGAAATGCCCAGTAAGCAACCATCCGTAATATCCAAATTGGTCACTCATAAGGGTCAACAAGTGAAGGCTCCAGCTGCGCCAAAGCAAAAAGTTACTGCCTCGAAACAGAAACTTGCTCACTTTGTCTTGACTTGAGTATCGAATGGCACGCTTGAAAAGCTAAAAATAAGTCTAGATAAGCATTGCAGACCAGTAGGCAGTAAGGGATGGTGCTTTTCGCCCGCCGTTGGCGATAAGCTATCGATTAAGCCAACGGCTATCGCTACTATTGTTGAGAAACTTGACCTGTTCCATCACATACTGGACAGGGTTCCCACTTATAACCAGAGTAATCAATCTGGGGAACGATTAAGCGCCAGTCGCTCCAGCAGTAAGGACAAGGGATATAACAGGTGTTTTTCGTCTGGTTTTTATCTGTCGGCTTGTTCATGGTCGGCATAAAAAGCGGCCCTCAATTGTAGCGTTGCTAGAATAATGTCTCTAAAGAAAGTATCTGTATAAAGCGGACGAAGCAGCGCCATCGCTCTGTTTTTTGCACAAGGGAGGAACTTTTCTAGGAGCAAAGGTAGAAAAAGACATAAGCTCAACAATTACGTCTAATATTTTCATCTAATCTGATTACTTTCTCCAGCTTAATTACTAAGATAGGTAGAAAAATTCACAAAGATTTAGTACTTTTGTAACTTCAATAACTTTCAGAATTATAATAACATTTCAACAGAGAGCATAATAAAATCATTTATGTCTAAGTTTTTAGTTTGATATTTAAGCTTTTTAAATTAATTTGAAATCATAGCTAATCATAGCCCACCTGAAAAACTAGCTATTAAAATAAAGGATTATTTGAGATGTTTGATGCAAATTCTGCCAAATTAGTTGAAATCCTTGACCAATTTGGGTTTACGAATGGAAGTTTTACAGATGAATTAGAACGTATACTTTATCTACTACCAGGATATGAAAATTATCGTTTAGGCTTTAGATGGATTAAAGATGATAATTTTTGTTCAGATGCAATTGAAGTTACTTTAAGTAAATGTTGGGGCGGATTAATCATGGTGCAGTGGCGTGTGGATTTATTTTTATTCGGGCTGGTTTTAAGGCAAGCTCAGATGTTTGCTTCTGAATTGGAATCACTTGATCAAGTGGAAAATAATTAAGCGCAAAAAGAAGTTTATTGTTCCGGTTTCAAAGAATGCGATGGCGTACCCGCCCTTTCCGGTGGCATTGCACCCCTAAAGCAGTTAACAGGTTTACTCAGTTCAGTTTTGGGGGATACAGCACTTGCGTCTATTATGAGGTACACTAGATAAAAATATAAATACTTTTAAATGAAGTCCTACTCTGTCGATCTACGAGAAAAAATAGTTGCAGCACATCTTGAGAAAAACATTTCAATCAGGAAAGTGGCTGACATTTTTTCAGTCTCAAAGAGTTTAGTACAAAAGCTTGTAAAACAACAAAAACTTGAAGGAAATTTGCAATCCAAGCCGCGAGGAAAGCCCCAATTTAGTCATTTAACAAATGCTGACACAGAGTTGAGAGAATTAGTTGAATCATATCCAGATGCAACATTGATAGAGTTGTGTGAATTATTTGCAGACAAGACTGGTAATTGGGTAGGTCAAAGTGCAATGTGTCGTGCGTTACAGAAATTAGGATTAAATCGGAAAAAAAAACAAAGCGGAGTACCCAAGCAGGGACGGAGAGAGTCCTAAATTTAAGACTAAATTTTTGGGATAAGGTCAAACATAATAGAGCCAGAAAACTTAGTATTTTTGGATGAAACTGTTGCTCTACTTGGGTTAACTAGGACTCATGCGCGTTCACAAATGGGAACAAGAGCTTACTCTATTAACCCCTTCTACAGAGGCTCACTCATTTACGATAATTGGAGCAATTAGTATTAAAGAAGTAGTTGCATTAATGACAATAAATGGTTCAATGGATGGCATTGCATTTGAATTATTTATTGAAAAGTTTTTAGTGCCAAATTTATGGTCAGGAGCAGTGGTAGTAAGGGATAATTTATCCGCGCATAAACTAGATTCAATTGTGCCAATGATTGAAGCTGTCGGTGCAAAAGTTATATGTTTATCACCATACTCCCCCGATTTTAATCCAATTGAATTATGGTGGTCACAACTTAAATCTTTTTTACGTACTTTTGCTCCAACTACAACAGAAATGGTTGATCAACTAATCTCAGTTGCACTCGATTTAATAAATCCTCAACATTTAAGAAACTGGTTTGCTAGTTGCTGCTACTGTACCTCATAACAGCCGTAAATGCTGTAATCTATTGGGAAAGTGACTTCCAGTGATGACCTTGGAACCCAATCAGCTAGACCTCTTCTCAGATTTACCCCTGACATCAGTACGTCGAACAGAGACGCTGGTTATGAGTGCTGATGCCCTGCTGAAGTGGAAAGGGCAAATTTTGGAGTATCAGCAGAAGGTAAGAGAGAACAAACCACCACAGCAAACGGTATTATTTGACATTGCAGCTAAGCACTGTGACCCAGAAAGGATTGATCCGCTCTTGCTGCGGCTTGCGCCATTATCTTTTTGGAGAATGCCATCAGATAGCCCAGGGGAAGCGTGTTTCTATTTCATAATTGACTCGGCTGCTTGTGTTGTACTGTATGTGGGGGAAACTTGCAAAAGTAATAAGTGCTGGAAGGGCATACACGCCTGCAAAGACTATATCGGCAGCTACTAAGATTTACACTATCGCTATGGGATTGAGACTGCGGTCAATGCAGCATTTTGGTGGGATGCTCCCGTTGACCGAGGCGCACGACAAGAGTTGGAATTGAGCTTGATTTGGAAGTGGGGCTCACCTTTCAACAAAGAGAACTGGTAACGATGGGGGCAGCCATTTGGGTAGAAAAAGTAAAGTTTAGTGTCAAAGTAAATCTCCTGTTTAAAAAGAGTGATAACTTATTAATTGAAGCTCTATAGCTTCATAGGCAGATTTAACAGCCCAAGTTCAATTAGTTAAGAGGTAAAAACGCTGTTGTATTTCAATCTGTCTCGTCAACTAACAACACCCAACTCGAACGCTGATATTTCCTCCTAGTGGTAAACAGAGGGCGCTGTAACTGATTACTCAGTGGAGTTTAATTAGTACAACCCTGAACGAATGATGGATGTGAGGAAACAACTAAGTGACTAGAGTTTGGGTGTTGTTGTTTTGAGAATATAAGCAACGCCTGACTGCATTATCTCCTTTCAATAGCAGATTTATTAGTTGACTATTATTAGACTTATACAGAATATTAATCTAGAAAAAGATAATGGTAAAACATATAATAGAGCGTCTACCATTCTCGCGATAAATTAACAATAAAAAGGCAAGTATGTTTCTGCTTGCTCTATTAAGACAGATGCGAACTTTTGAGATATTAGGAATATTATTTGGTATTTCTAAAACCGGAAATATCGAGGGTTTCATACTACAGTTATTCTCAACAAGTTAATTTTAATGACAATAAACCACCAGAAGATAGGACTTGGGGATAGGGGTATAGTTAGCGATGGTGTTCTGACCACCGTAGGCGAGCGCTTTGCCAAGTTTCCTCGGCAAACTACTAGCTGCACCAAAACAAAAAGTTACTGCCTCGGAACAAAAAGCTTGTTTCATGACAAGCTCAAAATTTGCTTGTTAAGTTATTGTGAGGCTTTTAGGGAGATAAACTCAATAGAATAGTTAATACGTTAACTATCTGCCTCATAAATCAACTTTTTCTGAAATGTCCAACTCATCCCCAAATGCTGATTTTCTTCAAAAGTGGCGATATGCCCTAGCACCTGACAACTTAGGGTACAAAGTCAAACTGGTATCCCAGTTGATGTATCGGGATTTCCTAGAGCGGCTAGAACCATACGGGCTGACTCCATTTCACTACCTCGTGTTGTGCTGTTTGTGGGAAGAGGATGGTCTTTCAACATCTGGAATAGCTGACAAGCTCAAGCAATTGGGTGCAACGCTAACCGGAGTGGTGGATCGGATGGAAGATCGTAAGCTCGTGTATCGAGAGCGTGATCCTGGCGATCGCCGTATTGTCAGAATCTGGCTCACGGATGAAGGAAGGAATTTAATGAAAGTCTTACCATCTGTGGGCGCACAGACAATCAACAAGGCAACTGAAGGCATATCAGAGGTAGAACAAAAAGCTGCTTTGAAGATATTGGATCAAATTGTCCAAAACTTTCTTTAAAGGATTTTAGCGTTTCGAGGTTGACCTTTGGGATAATACTTAATATATTAACTATCAATGCGTTAACTATCTGTGGCAGACAATACAAACGAACGCAGGCTTCGATTTGTACAAATTGGAGTTGGAGCTATCAAGTTAGGAGGAAAAATGCCAAAGCTGAGTGTCAAACAGAAAAATTGGTTGCTGTCTGCACACATCGGGTTTGCTGCACTTTGGACAGGAACCGTCTTAAGTATGTTTTTGTTATCGCTGAGGAACACAAAGGCTACTAACGCGGATGCACTATTGGCGCTTAACTCAGCAATTACTTTACTTGATGACTATATCGTGATTCCCTCTGCAATTGGTTCAGTGATTACGGCAACGTTTCTTTGCTGGACAACTAACTATGGATTCACTAAGTTCTATTGGGTTATTGTGAAGTGGATTTTGACGACTTTCTTAGTTGTATTCGGTACTCTCTGGCTATTTCCTTGGGGAAATGTTGCAGAAAGGATCTCGGCACAAGAAGGGTTACAAGCATTTGATAATCCAATATATTTGTTTGACGCTACAGGAGTGTTGACTGGAACTGTAATTCAAGTTCTCTTTCTTGTTCTGATTATCGTAATCTCAGTTCTAAAGCCTTGGGGAAGGCGACCAATGAAAGAGAAAAAACAAGCCATTGCAGATTAGTTAGTTCGTTGGTTGTGAAGCTCTACTGTCAGAAGACAGTCGAACCACAAGAGCTTTGGTGGCTTTGTCGTCGTGCGAGCAATTGCTAAGGAACTTCCAGTTTAAAAAATATCCCAAGCCTTTATGTTTAAACGAGAGCCTATCGCCGCCATATCTTCATAAGGGTAAAACTTCAAATAAAGCCCTAACGCTTACCCATGAGCGAGGAACACCGTGCCAAAGTTTTGGAAGAAGAGCTTGAGCAGCTTTAGCATCAGTAAGGATTCAGGTAACAGAGTATTGACAAAGGGGACAGTTGAGGTGGAGTATCACAAATATGAACCAAAACCTGCCTCAAGAAGTAGAGAGAGAAAGTTTGGGCCAGTTATCGAAAGAAGAACTGGTAAACATGATCATTGAGCAGAGCAAGGTAATACGTGAATTACAGCAAGAAATAGAGCGTTTAAAAGTCAGTAGAGAAATAGAGCAGTTCTAATTCGTCCAAACCGCCATCAGGGGACATCCACAAGAAGAGTGAAAACAAAAAAGCACCCCCACAAGAGGAATCAAATCAGCCGAAGAAGAAACCGGGTGGGCAACCAGGACATCAAGGCAAAACCCGTAAGGGATTTGGCAGAGTAGCTCGTTATGAAATTTTACGCCCTGGCAACTGTGTCTGTTGTGGTCACAAAGCATTTGCTCCTCTTGCATTAAAAGTAGAAAAACAGTCAGTAGCGCAATTAGTGGAACATCCCATAGAAATAGTTGAGTACCAACGCCAAACCTGCGTGTGTGAGAGTTGTGGCAATGTACAAGCTGCCCAGTGGCCAGAAGATATCATTCCAGGACAAGATTTAGGGGTGAAATTACAGGCGTTTTTAGGATGGGCAAATAACTATGCACATATGCCCTATGAAAAACAGCAGGAAATGTTGTGGGAACTGGGGCAAATCGATATTGGGCTGGGGACGTTAGTTGCAACCAATGAACGAATAACTGGGGCAATTGAACCGAGCATCACTGAGTTAAGTAGTTGGTTAAAACAGACGCAGCCTAACATTCATGTGGATGAAACACCTTGCTTGGTCAGTCAAGGGAGTTAAAGAGTGGCTGTGGGTAGTTGCCAATTCTGAATTCTGCCTATTTACTGCGGCTGATACTCGTTCACGATCCGAGTTAGAAACAATTTTAGGCACTAAATATACAGGCGTACTCAGCAGCGATGATTTTAGCGTTTACAACGGCTATCAAGCTGTTGCTCAACAGAAATGTTTAGCACATCTACGCCGTCACTTCAAGAAATTAATTCAACTTCCAGGTCTTCACAACCAAGTTATTGGTAAAGCATTCGTTAATTTAATTGATGAAGCTTTTAGAAATTACGCTCTTCGGGTTTGAAACTCTTAATCCCAGCCTTTACAACGATTGGGTCAATGAATTCAAATTCAAGTTGCAATCCTCTATTGATCAATGGATTAACTTAGCCGGAGCAAAAGCCGGGCAGCTTTTACGTTCTTTGCGCGATAAAGCTCATCAATGGTGGTATTTCTTAGATAACCCTGAAGTGCCTCCTGATAACAATCAGGCTGAACGAGAGTCCTTCGGACACGCTTCGCGAACGCTGCGTTTAGCTGTCACCAAACGTAAAGTTAGTGGTGGTTCCCGTTCGATGGAGCGGTTTCAACATACTGCTAATTTGCTGACAGTGGTGCAGACTTGTCGCCGTCAAGGTAGGTCTGTCATTGATTTTTTTACACAAGCTCTAATTGCTGATTCTAGTAATTCTCTATCTCGTCCTTCTTTACTTCCTCAATAAGCTAATCGGCACGTAAGTTGCATAATAGAAAGATGAAGACGTTTCAAAGCAAAGATGCCACCACCAGCCAAGAACTTTTTAACGCCGTCACAAGTTAGTAAGCTACAACAAGCTCTGAAAGAGAGCGAGCAGCCACACGTCAGGGAAAGAATTCTCATTATTCTGCTACAGAATGATGGGAAACCACAATACGAGATTGCTAAATTTTTAGGTTGTTCGCATAGAACAGTAGCATATTGGTGTATGCACGGTGATCCTGATAATTTGGAAACTCTACATAATAAAAGAGAGGACGAATATTACCGAAAAGCTACGCCTGAATATATTGAACTGTTATTAAAAACTGTTGACCAAGAACCCTCAGATTTAGGGTATGAATTTGGAAAATGGACAGCAGAGCGACTAGCTACATATTTAACCGAAAAAACAGGAATTGATTTAAGTAGCTCTCAAGTAAGGAGGATATTAAAGCGAAAAAAGTATAGCTATATCTGGGCTAAGTATAACCTGGAAGATAAACAAAACCCAATAGAGAGAGCGAAGTTTAAAGAAAAACTTGCTCAATATTTATCAATAGCGCGAGAACAGCCAGAGCGTTTGCAGGTATGGTTTTGGACGTTAGCGTAGCGGGCGCGCGTACCCGCGCGACGAGTGGTTTTAGTTTACGCGTGATTCGTCGCAAGGGTTGGGGTAAAAAAGGAAAACGCAAGAATATTCCAGGACAACGACGTTGTGGTCGAGTAAACGTCATGGGAGCAATTCGAGAATTAGACCGGAAACGCGTATGCTTTTTTGTAAAAAAGGGAAATGCAGATATTTTTTATGAGCAATTACAACAATTAAATGAACTAATAAAACAAGAGTGGGTAAGTAAAGGAAATGTGGGTAAAGATTTCTCGAAGTATGGGCCAAAGATAATTTTAATTTTAGACAATGCTAGTTTTCATAAACGCAAAGATATTCTAGCTAAAATATCCCAAGAGTTCCCGAATTTTATTTTAGAGTTCTTGCCTGCTTATAGCCCTGACTATAACATTATCGAATTAGTTTGGCATTCATGTAAAGAATATATTGCTCATCGCTTATTTAAATCAGTAGATGAATTACAAACACTGCTAGATAAGTTGTTGAATCAAGGCGAGTTAGTGATTAAGTGGCATCGGAAAATCAAACATAAAACTAATTTCAGCTATGTTGCAGCTTAAATGCTGATTAGCTTATTAGACCTGAATCCTTACCCTACTTTTCCGACTTTATTTATTGGTAAATAAAGATTAATATCCTTAGAAGGGAAGGCAACGCGACTAAAGATTAAAGGTAATACCAAGTCTAAATGAGCGTGCATAGAACTGTAGAATAAAGAGCATGGAAGATAAAGACTCTTGAGGAAGCAATGGCACGCCCTTTCAACCTAGAAGTTCATGAAAGTGCTGAGTATTTGTCAAAAAGCTTAAAAAAACGCGTACAGCATTTGAAAAAGAGGGTTTACAGATGCTGTGGTGGATAAAGATAGAACAAGTGACACAGCATCAAGAATTAAGCGGAAGACTGGGCAGAGATGGGTCTACGGATAGAGATCGCTGCTGTTTTTGATTCCTTCTGATAGCCGCAGAAACTGACCCCGTTCTTAATTGGAGTATGTGCTGAGCCAGCTCGGATTGAGTCAGCAAATGCAATATGGCTGGAGTACAACAAGGACAAAACGATGGTTCAAAGGGAAACATGACTATTACTGTCTCAGATTTATAATTGAGTTAGGCATTCCTGGTACACTAACGACACCAGTATGTGTGACGAACTAATTCAGGGGACTCTTGTCAAACTTCTTGTTTTTCATGATGAGCTTAAAAGCTAAAACCCCACTATTTAACGAATGGATAACCCCAGTGTCGCAAATCTGATTGAGCTATTGCGCTCCCGAATGGCACAAGCTATTCTCTTCAAAGAAAATCTCCTTGTACGTATATCAATCCTTTATGAAGGATATATTATTAGTACCATTCAATTCAGAGGTAGTAGTTGCACCGACTGCCATTACTTGAGACCATTCACTGACGCGGTTGTCATCTAAGACTGCTCGCACTCGATAGCCAAGCTGAATTTTATGCATCAACAAGATTAAATCACGGTTGAGTAATCCTTGTGATTTTTGGTTTTCATTAGATGCAGCTTGTATACGAAAGCAGCGATCGCTTTGACGTTTCAATTTTGGAGATTTCCCTTCCATCAGCACAGTTTGCAGTTCGTATTCTTTAGCTTCAGGATATGGTTCCCAGCAAAGTTGCCAGTAAGTTGACCAGCGAATTAAGTCTGATGGTAATTCCTCGACCTCATCCGACAATGTAGAAACAAATCCTGTAACTGGAGCTTGTACCACTTGAGGCTGATTGGAGGTGATATCAGCAGCTAAAGACGAACCCTCATCAAAACTTAGTACCAGCCCAAATATCAAAGTAAACAGCACAATCAATAGTAGGCATTGTAATTGCACTAACGACAAGATTTTCAGATTCATAATTATGCAAAATTGATTTGCTTAGACCAAATTGGAATAGATAGAATTGTTTCAGAGGTCTAGAACTGTGCAATGGAAAGGATTTTTAATCCAAAATCTAAAACCCAAAATTGATATTACCACTCCACGGCTGAAATCAGATTACCGTTGTCGGCATAGATTACTTTAGAACGGACATACGTTCTGGAAGGTAATGTAGAATTGAAGACTGCGCTTCTTTGCCCAATTGCTGATTTGCTGCCAATGACTGAGCGGAATATAACGGAGTTCGGCCCTAGACCTATAAAATTACCTAAGCTAGTTTCGGGACCATTAGCAACACCATTGACAACCTGTCTACCGCCATGAACCAGAGCGCGAGGCCCATAACCAATATAATCACCAACAGTCAAGCTAGTGGTTTCTAAAGCGTGAAACACAACATCGTTTGCCATACCAGCAATTTGTCCAACGTTAAAAGGTTCACCTTCATCAGCACGCAGGGAAATTCTATTACCTATTTTGTAGTTGAGGTTTGTGAAAGAATCTTCCAGAACGACATTGCCGATGATGCGGTTACGGAAGTTTGGATCACGGGTGGCAATCCCATTCAATTGCGGCAGTCCTCCGCTGTTAAAATCTGTGGCTGGAGCGTAATTTATCCCTGTTACGTTTGTCGGGTCTGCTGTGGCTAATTCTGTGTAACCTTTGGCAAATGCTTCATTGACTTCAATGATGCCTTCCATTAATGCAACGTCGGCTTGCGTTAGATTTGCTACTTTTCCAAAGCTGCCGCTAGTAGCTTGTGAGTTAGTTGTGACGTTTTTACCAGGCAAAACAACTTTCCCAGCAGGTAAAGTAACACCAGGGCCAACCCGCGCCAGAAAGTTGACTACTGTGTTTTTTTCTATAGTTGCACCGTCTATTTCACAGTTAAAAGCGAGAAATACCTCTGAAATATCGTTGCTAAACTGAGTATTAGTAACTGGGTCGATAAACGGCCCGGTTGAGCCTTGAGTACCAATTTTAGCTGCACCTTTGATAGTAGCCATGTGTGCCATAATGACACGCTTGCCAATGTCCACTCCTGTTCCCGAAGCTATAATTTTCACTTGGTCTTGAACATTAGAATCAGCCGCGATGCTAATGGGGGCATTAGTAGCATCTAACTCGGCAAATGGGGCAACGAAGTCTTTTTCACCCAAGGTAATATTTGCAGGATTGGTGATTGTCGCAGTTGGGTCAACGAAACTAGCTGACTCTGAAGGTGCTGCACTTGGGCATATAGGTAAGTTACTTGCTGTTGGGTTACAAGTTCCGCCAGTAGCAAGGGCAGGTTGTATATATATCTGTGCGCTGATGGCAAAAGCTAAGATAGTTGCAGTTAAGGCACTAAAAATTGTGCGAGGTTTGAACATAGAAAAAAGACTCCTCACGGGCTATAAAATATTTGGCTATGGGAAAATCTGCGTTAACGATAGTCAGGCTATGTCTGGCGACAAGACGCAGAGCGTCTACGCAAGTGTAGAAATTACCACAAAACTACACTGCAAAAGCCTCTATTTAAGCTTTTTCTATTTGGATATGAGACAGAAAATTAACCGCCCCAAAAACCTGTCAAATTGTAGACTATTTGCAGGATAGATGATAATAAGAAGCCTAAAAGTGGAACTGAAATTGTCGTTGTTGCACCGGCAACTGCATCATTATAGACAGTCTCCCAAGCATCTGGCCCGGTAGTAGATTGTCCATAAACTTTTGTACTTACAGCCAGCGTGAAGCCTAGCACAGTTAAACCGGCTAGTATTGTGCGACGTTTCAACATTATTTCTTGATACCTAATAGATTGGTAAGTTTTTTGGCAAGGTGAACCGAAAAGTTTAAGGTTTGTTTCCTTGAACTTTGCGTTTTACCTGACTTAATAACGGTCAAATTGAGTAAGTACAGTGTTAATTACTTACAATCAGCAACTAACTGTTTATTATATTACTACTTGCCGCTTTATACTAGAGCTTCTGATATTGATAAATTTTATGGAAATAATAAAAATAATATTAAATTTACAATGGAAATATTTATGTTAAAAGGGTAATAATTTACTAAGAAAAGTCATCTATCTTAAGGAATAAAATGAGAGCATTTTTAGACAGGCTATATGAGTTAATTTCTAGCGTGGAAAAACTTACTAGAGAAGAGTGTAAATCCTGTAATCTTGACCTTGTAGCGAAATAATGGTGCAAAAACTTGGCAAAAAAAAGTCTAAAACCAGAGGCAACATCGTTTGAAGTACTCAATTGTGTTCAAAAAAATGCTCTGAGTGCGGGAAAGCAATGTGGATTTCAACTGATTGACAAAATGTGTTTTATCTTAACCTCTCACAGATGCCCAACGACAATCTACTCAAAATTAATAAAATTAACTTTTATGATTTTAAAGGTCAGACATTCTCGGATCGAAATTATCGTCAAGCGAGCGTAGAAACTTCGGCTGATAGATCCGGAGAAGCTGTATTTTTGGATGGTAAACCACTTGGTGTCCTGCACTTCAAAAAGGACAAAGACGCACTGCGGCAGATGGGACTACTTAAAAACGGTGAACTTACGCCAGCACCCGAATCCCCTAGCTATCTAATTGGTATACAAAGCAGGTAAGCTGAGGAAAGCACCTAGCAGCAGTAAAAAATTAGTGATAGTAAAGTTACCTCGCCATCGCCCAGAACGAAAATTCAGTAATATCAAACGAATAGTATTAGAATGTCCGCTCATTGAATGTGTGCATTGTGGTAAAGAGTTAGTTCTACGTAGACCAAGGCACATGCGTAAAACGATTCAAACAATGGATGGTGCAGTGTTTGTAGCAGGTAAAAGTAAAGAATGTACCAATCCCAGTTGCACACATTTTGGTAAACATTACTATGCTACTGGAGTGCTAAAATACAGCCTGCCTTACAGTACTTATGGGCTAGATGTGCTGGCATTTATTGGTTGCGTAGATGAGCATGAGCATCAACAGTTGATAGAAATTCAACGCTCATTAAAGGAGCGTGGTGTGGAAATTAATGAGAGTAATGTAGGCAAGTTATATCGACAATTTCTAGCACTTTTGGGTGGAACGCTTGCACATACACAGGAGGTGCGATTCGTTGATTAGTGAATCACGGTAATCAGTCCGTAAATAACTAATCCAGCCTGACAGCAGATTACTGTCATTAAAAGGCTGAACTCTCGGTTAGATGTAGGTGAAAGCCCTACCATTCAGACTCAGAATTGACTCCTTACCTGCCCACACCGAACAAGCTCGTTTCTTGTAGAGTGAAACTGGGAACAGGGCGCAATCAGACAGCCGTTGCGGGTTGGCACTGGCGCTAACAGGGAGTTCCCATGATGAAACAGAGCCTAGAAAAGCAACTCAGTATGAAGCAGGGCGCAACAGCCATAACCCCTGACCTCACTGGAGACAATTCCCGCCGAATCCATCGTCTTAATATCGGTAAGAGTCTAGGGAATCCAGTAGTTGAATTGGCTACATCTAACGGAACAATCAATCCAACCGAGGGAACGAATAAAAACGATTTGCGAGTCTTGGGGCAGTCGAACCCCAGGTAGGTAAGACGGGATACGGAACTCTCACAAGTCGGGTAGGACGCAACGTAATTGTTGCGAGGTGTTCAGAATATACAAACTCCAGAAGAGAAAATGATTAGACACAGTAGACATACTAGTGAATCTTGGAGAGCTTTACCGTGGAAGAAATTCCGCCGAAATCTTTTCCGCCTTCAAAAGCGTGTGTATAAAGCTATTCAAGTTGGAGACAAGCGGAAAGCTAGGTTACTCCAAAAGCTGATTCTAAAATCAACCTCGGCTCGATTTCTTGCAATAAGACAAGTATCTCAGCTAAATGCTGGTAAAAAGACGGCTGGTATTGATGGGAAGAAATCCCTCTCATTTGAAGAACGCTTCAACCTTGAAGAACTATTGAGAATGAATAGCGGAAATTGGAAGCATCAAGGATTACGGGAAATCCCCATCCCCAAAAAGGACGGGACAACCAGAATGCTTAAGATACCAACAATTGCGGATAGGTCTTGGCAATGCCTAGCAAAATACGCACTCGAACCAGCTTGCGCGTTGCCACTTTCCATGCTAGGAGTTACGGGTTTAGAACCGGGCGCTCTGCCCATGATGCACAAAAGCACATCTTTGGAAACCTGAGATCCCAGTCCAATGGAATAGAAAAACGAGTAATTGAACTCGATATTGAAAAGTGCTTCGACAGGATTAACCACTCAGCAATAATGGATGAACTCATATCCCCCAAAGGCTTAAAACTCGGAATATTCCGATGCCTCAAGGCGGGGGTTAATCCAGAATTCCCCGAACAGGGTACACCTCAAGGGGGAGTAGTTAGCCCACTATTAGCAAATATCGCGCTCAACGGAATCGAAGATATTCACAAATATCATCGAGACTATAAACGGGGAAGGAAAATCACAGGCAATACGTCAGAAAAGCATATTGCCGAACCATCAATCCGATACGCGGATGATATGGTCATAATACTACGCCCCGAAGATAACGCGATAGAGATACTCGAAAGAATCAGCGAGTTCCTCCGCAAACGCGGAATGAATGTAAGCCAAAAGAAAACCAAAGTTACCGCCGCGACAGATGGGTTTGATTTTCTCGGCTGGCACTTCAAAGTCCAGAAAAACGGAAAGTTCAAAAGTACTCCTTCAGTAGACAACTTCAAAGCATTCCGTAAGAAAGTAAAACACATCGTCAACAACTCGAATTATGGTGCTACTACAAAGGCTGAGAAATTAGCCCCGGTAGTAAGAGGTTGGAGAAATTACCATAAGTACTGCAAGATGGACGGGTCTAGAAACTCGTTATACCACATCCAAAAAAGAGCTTACACGGTATTCAACAAGGAAACTAATCAAAACCGCTACTCCAGTAAGAAATTACTAGACAAAGCATTCCCAAAGGTTCCTTACTCCGAAAACAAACACATTCCTGTCAAGGGGACTAAATCACCTTACGACGGAGATACAGCCTACTGGAGCGAACGCAAAAGCAAGCTCTACGACGGCGAAACCTCTAAAGCTCTTAAAAAGCAAAACCATAGATGTGCTTCCTGCGGTTTAAAATTCATCGATGAAGAACGGATTCATCTGCATCACATCGATGGAAATCACGCCAACTGGAAGAAAAACAATCTGGAAGCAATTCATGAGAGTTGCCACGATTATAAACACATGAGCAAAAGCGCAAGCTAAGAACATCGGGAGCCGTGTACACGGAAACGGGTACGCACGGATCTAAATGAGAGGTGCGGGGAATAATATCCCCCATCGACTCAACCAAATTAGCTGCCACAGCAGTTGAACATGGTGGTTTGATTTGGGCAATAGATGCCTTACAGCCCTCGATGTCACGGAACCTTACTGTATGTATTGTAAGCTAATCAGCATTTAAGCTGCAACATAGCTGAAATTAGTTTTATGTTTGATTTTCCGATGCCACTTAATCACTAACTCGCCTTGATTCAACAACTTATCTAGCAGTGTTTGTAATTCATCTACTGATTTAAATAAGCGATGAGCAATATATTCTTTACATGAATGCCAAACTAATTCGATAATGTTATAGTCAGGGCTATAAGCAGGCAAGAACTCTAAAATAAAATTCGGGAACTCTTGGGATATTTTAGCTAGAATATCTTTGCGTTTATGAAAACTAGCATTGTCTAAAATTAAAATTATCTTTGGCCCATACTTCGAGAAATCTTTACCCACATTTCCTTTACTTACCCACTCTTGTTTTATTAGTTCATTTAATTGTTGTAATTGCTCATAAAAAATATCTGCATTTCCCTTTTTTACAAAAAAGCATACGCGTTTCCGGTCTAATTCTCGAATTGCTCCCATGACGTTTACTCGACCACAACGTCGTTGTCCTGGAATATTCTTGCGTTTTCCTTTTTTACCCCAACCCTTGCGACGAATCACGCGTAAACTAAAACCACTCGTCGCGCGGGTACGCGCGCCCGCTACGCTAACGTCCAAAACCATACCTGCAAACGCTCTGGCTGTTCTCGCGCTATTGATAAATATTGAGCAAGTTTTTCTTTAAACTTCGCTCTCTCTATTGGGTTTTGTTTATCTTCCAGGTTATACTTAGCCCAGATATAGCTATACTTTTTTCGCTTTAATATCCTCCTTACTTGAGAGCTACTTAAATCAATTCCTGTTTTTTCGGTTAAATATGTAGCTAGTCGCTCTGCTGTCCATTTTCCAAATTCATACCCTAAATCTGAGGGTTCTTGGTCAACAGTTTTTAATAACAGTTCAATATATTCAGGCGTAGCTTTTCGGTAATATTCGTCCTCTCTTTTATTATGTAGAGTTTCCAAATTATCAGGATCACCGTGCATACACCAATATGCTACTGTTCTATGCGAACAACCTAAAAATTTAGCAATCTCGTATTGTGGTTTCCCATCATTCTGTAGCAGAATAATGAGAATTCTTTCCCTGACGTGTGGCTGCTCGCTCTCTTTCAGAGCTTGTTGTAGCTTACTAACTTGTGACGGCGTTAAAAAGTTCTTGGCTGGTGGTGGCATCTTTGCTTTGAAACGTCTTCATCTTTCTATTATGCAACTTACGTGCCGATTAGCTTACGAAGTATTAAGTGGTACACCAGTTAGTGCAGTTCAATTGCAACAAGCACAAGTGCAAGGGCTAATTGAATGGCTACAACCATATAAGGAATTACCGTATAAGATTCTGGCAACGCTATCAGATGGGGAATCAGCGATTATTACTGCCGTGAATTCGAGTTGGCCAGATGCACCACATCAACGTTGCCAAGCACACTTTCTCAGTAATTTGAGTGAAGTGGTGCTGCCATTAGATACAAAGCTACGACAACAATTAAAGGCAGATTTAGATGGATTGCCAAAAGTACCTGAGTACTCTGAAAGATCCCAAGACTCAACTCAGTCAAGACAGCCAGACGCTAGCCCCCTTTTTTAGCAATCCCCTATTAATCAACGGCGAATTAGTGGGCGCAAATCAACTGCCGAATTGCGGTATTTTGGGCAATATCAAGTTCTCTTCCTTGCCCAAAGCGAAGAACAGTTACTTGCACAAATTCAACAAGTACCTCTAGCTGAGTATAAAACTCAACGTCTTAGATTAGCTTTGGCTGAAGCTTCTCGCCAACAAAAACATCGCCTTCATCATGATCCAGTTAGCGCAATACAAAGTTTAGCTCATCAACATCAAGAAATTCTCTCTGTGCTTGAGTCTCAGGCTCTTTCATACCAATTAGATAGCTAGGGTTGCCACCTTGCCTGAAAGCTTTGGAAATCCAGAAGCTCCATGTGGTCAATTGCGTAATCGATAGTATACATGAGATCAGGAACGCTCTCTCTCAATTGCTGACTTACTTCCGCGATCGCATTTCAAGAATGATTTCGAGTTAACTGTAACAAGATAGCCTCAAGACTTTGTAGTGCTGCGTTTGTAGTGCGTTGATGTTCTTGAAAGTCCTGACGATGTTGTTCAAAGTTGCGCTGATGTGTTTCAAAATTACGTTGATGTTCTTCATGAGAGTCGCGTAATTCAAGTAGTACATCGTCCAAAATAGCACTCCTGGCTAATACACGATTTACATTTTCGGTAAGTGAGTCTAACTGCTGTTGAGTGTTGGCTTGTCTTTCGGCAAGCCCTAGCATTATTTGTTCAATGCGGTCTAGTCTACTTGGGAAATACTCAGGCGTATCAGTCATATTACTTTCATCAGTCTTCTACTAGGGATTATATAAAGTTGTGGCTGATGATTGCACTTTATTTTAGCAACAGTCTCCAGTTTGAACAGCCTTTTACTATTAGACTACTAGTTTTGCTCCCTGCAACGCCGCATTTTTATGCTGTGTACACTGGCTTCCTCAAAATACGGCTGCAATTGCGATAAGCTCTAGCTTTTGCCTTCTCCAAAGGAGACGAAGACAGCGAACGGCTATCGCACTTGTCCCTGTGTGGAGTTGGGCTTGAGGGGGGACAAAATACCCTGAAATAGATGTATGGCAAGCAGTGTAGCAATTTATGGTAAAACAAAAAGAGCATTCATTCGCAATAAGCTCTATTTAATGATAATATTACCAGAATTTTACGAGACACACCTCAAGCGAGAGCTTGGACGTACTGAATACTTATTACTAAAGCTCCTTATCTATTTATTACAATCTATTAAAACTGTTAGCCTTGAGGCGCTAGCGACTGCTTTACCAATACCAATACTATTTGAAAGTAGAAGGAAAAAAATTCAGCGATTTTTATCTTTAAATTACATCAATGTTGAAGAAATTTGGTTTCCAATTATCAAAAGCTGGTTAGAAATAAATTTTCCTTTAAATGAAGTTATCTATTTAGTAATTGACCGGACTAACTGGGGGTGTATTAATCTGTTAATGATTAGTGTGGTTTGGGATCAAAGGTCTATTCCAATATATTTTAAGCTATTAGACAAATTGGGTTCAAGCAATTTTGATGAACAAGAAGCAGTATTCAAAAAAGCATTGCCGCTTTTTAATAATTATAAAACTGTAGTGTTAGGAGACCGCGAATTTTGTTCTGTAAAGCTGGCTAATTGGCTGACAGAGCAGAAAGTATATTTCTGTTTGCGCTTAAAAAAAGATGCATTTATAGAAATAGAACCGGAAATTTGGTTGCAATTAAAAAATTCAGGTTTAGCACCTGGACTTTCTTTCTTTTATCAAGGTATTAAATATACAAAGTCTACAGGATTTATTAGCTTTAATCTTGCTAGTAAATGGAAACGTAAACGTTTTGGAGTTGCGCCGGAGGAGGGCTGGTTTATCCTAACTAATTTAGATAATTTAGATTCAGCTATTAAGGCTTATAAACAGCGTTTTGATATTGAAGAGATGTTTAGAGATTTTAAAAGCGGTGGTTATAACTTAGAAGATACTAATGTATCAGGACAAAGGCTAATTTCCTTAATATTATTAATCTCACTTGCATATACGGCTGCAACAATATCCGGACAAAAGATTAAACGCATGGGTGTTCAAAAATATGTCGGTAGAATTAAAGAATCTGGACGAACAATTCGCCGTCATAGCAGTTTTTATATTGGATTATATGGTGAGACAGCGCTGCGGGAGGGTTTCCCTCCGCAGGCGACTGCGAACCCGAAGGGGTCTAACTGGGTCGATTTCATGGAAAATTCTTATGACTTGGTGGCTGAGTTAATGATACTAGCTCCTAATAAGCGTAAGTATTATCAACAAGGAGAAAGGGCTATGAGGCTTATTTTATCTGCATCCTAGCCCTTTTTGTCCCCCCTCAAGGTAAAAACCACATCCGCAGCCGTAAATGGTTTACCATCAGACCATTTGACTCCTTGTTTGAGTTTCCAAGTCACTGATTTACCATCTTTTGCTACTCCACCATTCTCTAAAGATGTTCCGCTTTTAATGTATCAGCTAGCGATCGCAGGGGTGCTGAGAGTCCCTCATAAGCGGCAACGAGATTACTCCACTGGGTGTCACCACCGAAACTAGGGACATTAACTGCGCGTAAAATTGACGCTGCTGGTGGGTTAATCGCTGCCGTTACATCTGTGTGCCAAGGGCCGCCAGTGCGAAAACCATACTGCTGCTCATAAAGCTTACGGTCTACGGGTTTGATCTGGGGAAATCCCAGAACTGGTTCAGGCTCTCCCAAGGGATGGGCGAAAGTCACTTCGCCAAAACGAGATGTAAACTCGACCTGGGCAGCATGATCGATGTTCTGGCCACGGAAGAACAAGACTTTCCACTTTAATAGCGCTTTGCGAATTTCTTGGACTTGCTCCTCAGAAAGAGAGCGGGAAAGGTCTACGCCGCCGATTTCTGCACCGATGAAACCAGCTACCTGTTTAACTTCTATATGTTTGTAGCCCATTAGGATTCTCCAGAGTTTGATCTATCAGGAGGTGTTCACACTCGCCTATTTCCTTGGGAATTTTGCCGATATCCAATATCTGATAGCAACATTCTCATCCTGGGAGCATAACTGAGATTATCATACAGTATTCCGATAGAGTTAATGTAGTATGCAGTTGCTAAATAGTAACTTCCTACGTTTTTGCAGACCAATCATCTTCTATCGCGATCCGATGTCAATGTGCAAAAGCCTTAGCTCAGAAAGATCAGCGATGCCTGGGTAGTAAACTACGCGATTATTTGACAATTATTAGTTAATCTAATTATTAGTAAACCATAATAAAATTTTCATGAGGAAAATTTGGCATAGACAACTCGGTAAAAGCACCAGTAATATCACTTACCACTATTTACCCGCCTTGCGCTGGCGTAATTTTCGCCTGTTTTTCGGCGGACAGTTACTATCAATGTCTGGAACATTTATGACCCAGCAGTTAACTATTCCTTGGCTGGTATACGATTTGACTCAATCGCCTTGGTTGTTGGGAGTTGCAGGATTTGTACAATTTTTACCTACGTTATTACTGATTCCCTTTTCGGGCATATTGTCCGATCGCTGGAGTCGTCGTGACTTGTTAATGGTGGTGCAGATATTGGGAATTAGCGTTTCCCTGGCTTTAACGATTCTCACCTTTACCAATTGGATTACCTTTCCTATCCTCTTGGTACTAAGTGCTTTCAATGGTTTGCTCAAGGGATTAGATATGCCCGTGCGCCATACAATCGTCACCGAAACTGTAGACGATCGCGCTGATTGGGGTAATGCGATCGCTTTGAATTCAGTAATGTTAAGCTCCTCTCTCGTTGTGGGGCCTGCTATGGGTGGGATTTTGATTGCGACACTAGGGGTAAAATATTGTTTTCTTTACGATACCCTCAGCTATATTCCTGCGATATTTACCTTGCTAGCGATGCGGCTGCCAGGCAGACAGATGCAACCCCTTACGGGCATTAGCGATACTTTGGAGAAATTGCGGGAGGGCTTTGAATATGTCTGGAAATTCCAGCCGATTAGAGTAATTTTATTAATGCTAGCGTTACATGGTTTCGTTGGGATGTCTCATGTCGCGCTCATGCCTGTTTTTGCAGCAAAGATTCTCAATGGGAACGCAACAACGATGGCTCACCTCAGCACTTCAGCACCGATTGGCTCGTTGTTTGCTTGTTTGTATCTAAGTTTCAGACGAGGAATTGTGGGCTTAGAGCGTTTGATTGTAGTCGCTCAAGTTTTGATTGGGATGAGTTTGATATTCTTTTCACTCTCGCGTCAAGTTTGGCTATCTATAATTATTCTGGTATTTGTAGGCTGCTTTTCTATCCTCAACATTACCAGTAGTAATATGATTATTCAAACCCTAGTTACCGAGGATAAGCGCGGACGGGTAATGAGTTTTTACGCCCTAGCAATGGTGGGTACAATGCCTTTTGGAAATTTGTTAGCTGGGACTTTGGCAGATAATTTTGGTGCGACTAATGCCTTGATTGTCTGTGGTAGTCTGATTATTTTAGGTGCGCTCTGGTTCTCTGCACAATTGCCAGCAGTAAGCCGTTGGATTGCTCGCTAAACAAGTCGCTTCTCTTTGTACAACAAAGCAGATATTTGGAAAAGAAGCATCTTCCGCCACACATTCAAAGTGTAGTGGAAGACGATCAATTACATCAACTTGGTAGAAAAAAATTGCGCCTATAGCTGATAAGCGAATTTTTTATCCCAAGGGGCAGGTTTGCTAATTTGCTCCCATATAGGACTATACAAGGCTTCATGTAGTTCGCGTGCTAGTACCACCAAACCTGCATAACCAGCGTAAGCATGGTGACGTTCATGGTTAATGTCTAAAAAAGGAATTCCCGTTTTGAGCGCTGTATATTTATTGCCAGCCCCAGTAATCAATACATCAGCTTTTGTTTGGTGTAATACCTTTAATAATGCCTGGGGAGTTGTGTCAGATAAAAGCATTGCATCTGCACCAAGATATTGTTTAATTTTAGCTTTCTCCTCTTCTGTTGTTTTGCCATCTGTAGCTGCAATAACTTCCATTCCCAAATCTTGGGCTGTTAAAATAAGCGACCAACTTTTCACACCACCAGTAGAAAGAATAATCCGCTTACCTTTTAAATCAGCAAGGTAAGGAGCTAAAGCAATATCTAGAGCAGCATTTTCTTGGGCAATTAACTTTTCTGTACGTTCTTTCAGTTCATAGGCAATAACACTATCTCCCAAGGATATACTTAATTTGTCCGCAACATTTCGCAAGCAATCATTTAAGTTGGTCGCACCATAAAACGATTCTTCAATATAAGGAATTCCATAGCGTTCCGCCATAGTTTGTGCCATCTGTATAGCTACATTTGAGCAAAGTACTACATTTAATTTGGCACGATGAGCATAGCAAACTTCTTGATAACGAGCATCACCTGTAATTTTAGAAAGAACGCGAACCCCCATTTTTTGGAATAATGGTAAGATATTCCACGTTTCACCTGCAACATTATAGTCACCAACAATATTAATATCGAATGGCGTGGTAAATTCCGGTTCTGCCGTACCAATGACAGCATTCAATAAAGTTTCATTACCGATGCGATTCCCTAAATTTTTACTACCAAGAAATCCAGGCGCATTTACATAGATAACTGGAAGATTAATTTGTTGTGCAGCTAGTTTACAAACACTATCAATATCATCACCAATCAAAGCAGACAAACAAGTAGCGTAAACGAAAATAGCAGCAGGATGATAGCGTTGAGCAACATTCATAATAGCTTTGTACAGTTTCTTTTCTCCACCAAAAACGATATTACCCTCACTAAAATCAGTAGTAAAAGCAGTTTGGTATAATTGCGAACCTGAAGAGAGACTACCATGAGTTGCCCAAGGATTGTGAGTACAAGAAACAGCACCATGTACTAAATGAACAGCATCAGTAATAGCTCCGACAGAAACCATCGCTCCATCAAAAGGGCAATTTCCTTGGGTTGCACCTGGTTGTGGTGGTTTTGTGCAAGTGAGTTTTTTCTGGTTAGATTTGCAAGGTGTTTCACTAATTAGTTCGTTAATTGCGACTTGAGTATTTTTCATACTTTTCCTCGTGCGAAATATAAATACAAAACAGCCAAAACTGAGGAGTTAGGAGTATTATTTTCTCTCTATCTCCTATTTTTATTACTTACCAATTTTGCTGCCTAGTCTCCACTTGTCTTTATAGATGCTGGTAGACAAAGTTTATTGAGACTGATTTCAGAGAAATTACAAAAAACAGCAATTGATGCACTAGCATTTCAGATAAAACAAGGAACTCCTCTGATGCATCCTGTATTTTTAGAAAGGCTTGTTATGGCAGCCCTCGCATGAGTTACATCTTCGCCTGTAGCTCCTCACTGCAAAGAGATGTAACTCACTCAGACGATAAACACTATAATTCTTTGGCTAGTGTTAGCTTGTCTAAATATTAGTATAGCTAATAATATGGAAAATCAAGTATTGTTTTGAGATTTTTAGAATATAAATTATTAGATAGTTAAACAGGATAATTTACATACATATTTTATATGTACCTTATGTTCTGTTTTATCATCTAATTAAGTAATCTATTTTTTACTAATACTATCTCAGGTATTTTTTTAAATAAAATGAAAATTTATACAGGTAATTATAGCCTTAATTATTTGAAAATACTCTAAATATATGGCTAAACAGAACTATATTAAGTAAAAAATCTTCTTGAAATTTGAAAAGTATACACTATTTGAACTACGAGCTTTAGCCTCAGATCTGGTTGGATTGACAGTGGCGATCGCTTTGCAGATCCGAGAGATTTTACCAACAGCCTCGTCTCCCAAAGATTTCCCGGTTCCTTATTTCTCATTTATATGCAATTCTTAATATTATAGCTGTTAACTCCGGCAAGTCGATTGATATATAGTATTTTGTATCCTGGCTTTTGCAAAGCAATGCTCATAGCTTTGCAATACTCTAGGCAAATCAATGTCAAAAGGCTATAGATAAGCATCCCAACAAAAAGTAGAGCAAACCGTATGACGAAATATGTAAATCTTGGCAAAACTGGGCTAAAAGTATCCCGTATTACACTAGGCACGATGACTTATGGTTCGCGTAAATTGCGCGAATGGGTATTAGAAGAAGAAGAAAGTCGTCCATTTATCAAACTGGCTTTGGAATTGGGGATTAATTTCTTTGATACCGCCGATGTCTATTCCTTGGGTGCTAGTGAAGAAATTGTCGGACGAGCGCTGAAAGACTTTGCCAAACGAGATCAAGTTGTGATTGCTACTAAAGTACATGGTAAAGTCGGCGATGGGCCTAATGACCGAGGACTATCTCGCAAACATATTTTTGATAGCATTGATGCTTCTTTACGGCGGCTACAGACTGATTATGTAGACTTGTACCAAATTCACCGTTGGGATTATGAAACACCAATCGAAGAAACCCTAGAAGCACTGCATGATATTGTCAAAGCAGGTAAAGTCCGTTACTTAGGAATTTCTAGTGTTTACGCATGGCAGTTTGCTAAAGCCCTTTATACAGCAGACATTCACGGCTGGACTCGTTTTGTATCAATTCAAAATCACTACAACCTAGTTTATCGGGAAGAAGAACGAGAAGTAATACCCTTAGCCCTAGATCAAGGGATTGGTATTATTCCTTGGAGTCCCTTGGCGCGGGGCTTTTTAGCAGGGAATCGCAGCAAGTCAGATCATGGCCAAACACTGCGGGCAAAAACTGACGAATTTGCTCACAATCTCTACTATCAAGATTCAGATTTTAAAGTAGTCGATCGCGTAGTTGAATTAGCTGCAAAACGGGGTGTGAAACCCACACAAATTGCCCTAGCTTGGCTATTGCATCAACCAGGTGTGACATCTCCGATAATTGGCGCTAGTAAGATAGAACATCTTAAAGAGGCTGTGGAGGCAGTGGATTTAGAGCTTTCTGATGAAGAGCGCAAATTTTTAGAAGAACCTTACACACCCCATCCTATACTAGGGCATCAGTAATCTTGTACTAGGCGACTGGAAGTCACGGCTACACAGGCAAAACCCGCCTAAGCGGGTTAAAAGCCTTGATTTTACCTCTTTTTGCCTAAAGTTCGCCACCGCGTAAACTTTGTGGGGAATTCCGCGAAAGAGGGTAAAACCTTGCTGCTTATGTTTCATTCAATTTTGCATTATCCTGCCTTGCCCTGTTCAAAATTCTAAGTTGTTGAGTTGGATCTTTGTCAGTGCCTCCCATTTTGCCATGATGCCAACCCATGTTACGGGTGTAACTACCCAGCAAGTTTTGGGTAATTAACTGTTCTGTATCAACCTCATCGTCCAGTTCGGCATAAGGCGAGACATAAAGCGCATCAACAGGGCAATACAACTCGCACAAAAAACAAGTCTGACAATCTGATTTACGAGCAATTACGGCTATTCCATCGTTTCCGGAATCGAAGACATCGCGCGGACAAACTTTCACGCAGATATCACAGCCGATACAGCGATCGCTATCAACAATTTCAATCATTACGCTACCTCTTGCAACTGATTTTCTGCGGCGACAACCACAACATCATCGATACCACTGGTAAATATTCTTCTTGTTTGTTGCACGTCAGTTTTTGTAAAATCCGTGCGTCGGTGCATTCCTCTACTTTCTTTACGTGCATCCGCACTCGCCCAGATCCAGCGAGCTGTGGCCGCCATCGCCGCAGCTTCCCGTGCGCGTAGAGCATTGCGACCCTCACCTACTAGATAATCGCTAATATCTGCCCATACTGCATCCAAACGTTGACGTGACAGCGCTATCCTCGCTCCAGAACGAAAGAAATTAACATCAAGTGGCAAGGTTTCAGCCTGAACAGCACTAATCGCTTCCGATATTAGCTCATCCTCTAGCGGCTGTTTACGGGGACGCAAACCTGCTTGACCTAAACCACGAACCAAGCGTGTCCCGGCTTTGTCGCCTAAAGAGGCAGCAAAAAGTGCTGCTGCGCGGCCACTCCAAGTCCCACTAGCGATCGCCCAGGATGCATTAGGGCTTCCCCCTCCTGAAACTGCCCCTGTAAGATTTTCTCGAGAGGCTGCATCACCGGCGGCATAAAGTCCCGGCACTTTTGTAGCGCAATCATTGTTGATGATTTCCAGTCCACCTACGCCGCGAACAGTTCCTTCGGAGCGTAGCGTCACTGGGAAGGGTTGCTGGAATGGATCTAAACCAATCCTCTCAAATGGTAGAAAGCAGTTAGGTTGACCCTGGCGCAACCATTCATGTTCAATAGGGTTGCCGCGATTCATTAGAGCATACACTTTTTCACCCGCAACCAACTGGCGCGCAATACGTACAGCTCGGTCTTCCCCAGTTTCCGGTAAGGGAGAGCCATCCTCCAGATAAAAACTGGCGAAGGTAAAGGTCAATCCCTTAGTCACAGAAGTATGAGCGGGTGACAAGCCATATTGCGAGGAAAATTCCATCCCAGATAGCCTGACTCCTGCCTCTGCTGCCATGAGATAACCATCACCGGTATTACCATCGCAACCTAGTGCATGAGACAGAAAAGCGCATCCGCCAGTCGCCAGCACAACGGCACCTGCTCTGACTTCCCAGCGATTCCCAGTGCGCGGATGAATACCTGCTGCACCTGCGATCGCACCATCGGCCCAAAATAGTTCGAGTGCGGGATGATGGTCAAGAATGCGTACACCAGCTGCGATCGCTCTTTGGCGCATGAAGCGCATATAATCTGGCCCGCGCAAGTTAGCACGGTAGGGATTGCCTTGCTCATCAAAAGGAAAAGGATAGCCGTTATTCCCTAAATCATCTAAACCTATTTGTGCCTGCTCAATCACACGCTGCAACCAACGGCGATCGGCAAGTCCTGATGAGCGAGACAGCCGACGCTCAACTTCTGCATCACGTTCTGCGCCTTTGGGAAGATACCATGTCCCAGTATTGGATGGAGCCGTTGCCCCTGATGTACCGCAATACCCCTTATCCGCTAGGACGACACGGGCACCTTGCTTTGCTGCTGAAAGTGCTGCCCAACTGCCAGCCGGCCCGCCACCCAAAACTAAGACATCAGTGGTAATTACACTCTGTGCTGTCGAGACTTGAAAAGTTTTTATATTCATATCATCGCTGTATTAATTTGTTTAGTATCCTGCTTCCTTATTGACTACATTCCGTAATGGCTTATTGCCTTGGTAACGCTCTAAGTTATCAAGGAACAAGTCTGTAATCCGTCCTTTCAATGCTGGGGAAATTGCGGAAGTATGGGGTGTAATAAAGAGGTTAGGTAATGACCATAGAGGACTTTCTGGCGGTAAGGGTTCAATAGAAACTGTGTCTAATCCTGCACCTGCAATCCAGCCTTCAGTGAGAGCCTTGGTTAATGCTGATTCATCTACAACTGAACCGCGACCGACATTAATTAAATAAGCATGACTGGGTAGCGATCGCAGTACTGTTTCATCAATTAAAGCTTTGGTTTCTGGTGTTAGAGGTGTCGCCACAATTATATAGTCAACTTCTGGCAATAATGTGTGCCATTCATTTGTGCCGACGATTTTATCAAAATTTGGTAGAGGTTCAGGACGACGACGACCACCCCAAACTCTCGCTCCAAATGGTTTAATACGAGCTGCGATCGCCTGACCTATGTTTCCAGTCCCAAGAATTAACACAGTTGAATTTGCTAACTCTGGTAGTACTAACCAGCTTTTTTCCCATTTGCGTTGATCGTGATCTGCTTGCAATTGCCGTAACTGTTTGGCGTGATAGAGGATCAAACTTAAGACAAATTCCGAAATCGGAATCGCATGAACCCCCGCGCCATTAGTCAGAATGATATCGTGTTCGAGAAAAATCGGTGTCAAAATGTGATTAACACCAGCACTAGGAGTCTGTTGCCAACGTATTCCAGGAGCAGCTGCCAGCACCTTATGTAGAGTGGTCGGCTTCAATTTAAACCCATTGAGATAAACTTCAGCATCACCAGGATCGCTATCAAAATTACCATCACTATCTACCCGCACAAATTTTGTATCCGATGGTAGGTGTGGCTCAATCTCGGCAGTAAGTTCTATCGGTAAAATTAGTTTGACCACGGGTTAATCCTTCATGCTAAATAGTCAATGGGCATTGGGTATTTGTCTCTTCTGCCTCCTTGCTTTCCCGAAGTTCTGAGCAGAGGCTTCTTCTACTCAGAAGTGCTTGACGAATTTCAGCAACTGCTTAATCGTGCAAAGGCGCGAAAGATTTACGCCGCTGATTTTGGCACCGATAAAACCAGCTATCGGTTTAACTTCAATGTGCTTGTTGCTCATAATAAATTCCCCAAAATTTTACCCAGGGTGGTGTTTGCACTCCTTTAGTTCCTCTGCCTTGCCATTAAGTGCAAGCAATATATCAAAGGAAGCGATCGCCACTGAAAGTATAATACTTTAAATTGATATATTTACCGTATTATGTAATTAAGCAACAAAGTTGTTTCTCTTCTGCAATGCTGGATTGCTCATGCTGGCTCACTATTTATATCTAAAAATCAATTAAAGCCTAGATTGTTAGCTTTACTAAGTTTTGTAAAAGAAGGCTAAAAATTTCCGTTTCTTAATCCTAGTTATCTTCAATTGGCAACTTACTGAGTATCGATAAGGAAATTCATTAAAATGACGCAGAAACTTGCCCAAACGCAATACCCTGTTCATAACTTTATCCAGAGTCGTTGGAGTCCTAGAGCTTTTGCCGATCGCTCAGTTGAGCAGGATAAACTACTCTCATTGCTAAAAGCAGCCCGTTGGGCACCTTCTTCCTACAATCATCAGCCTTGGAGCTTTATTGTTGCCACCAAAGATGACTCAACAGAATACAATCGTCTACTTAGTACCTTGGTTGAGTTTAATCAAGGATGGGCGAAAAATGCTCCGGTACTGATACTTGCAGTCGCTAAAATCCTTACTGACGACGGGAAGACAAACAGACACGCATTTCATGATGTCGGACTGGCTTTAGAAAACCTGATCCTTCAGGCGACTTCTCTTGGTTTATTTGCCCATCAAATAGCGGGATTTAATGCAGATACCGCCAGGGAAATATACCAAATTCCAGAAGACTATGAGCCTGCAACTGTGGTGACAGTTGGCTATCCTGGCGATCCCCAAAGCCTCCCTGATGGACTACGCGATCGCGAACTGGCTCCCCGTGTCCGCAAGCCGTTGAAAGAATTTGTCTTTACTGGACAGTGGGGACATACCTCCGCCTTGTTAAAAGACTAAAGATCGAGGCTGAAGTATTGTAGGTACTGAGTTGTAAAAGCGATTGTCCGTTACATCGGCTGTCTTTCCCATACTTAAAGACTTGTATTCACTAATAACCTATTCCAGATGAGCAGTTCGAAGCAATTGAAACTGGGTGCATTCATGCGCCCGATCAGCATACATACTGGCGCTTGGCGCTATCCTGGGGCTTTGCCTGATGCTAATTTCAACTTCCCGGCGCTGAAACAATTTATTCAAAAACTAGAACAAGGCAAATTTGACGCATTCTTCATGGCCGATCACTTAGCGGTGCTGAATATGCCAGTCAACGCGCTCAAACGCAGCCATACTGTCACTTCTTTCGAGCCTTTTACCCTGCTTTCTGCCCTTGCCAGCGTCACCGAACACATTGGGCTGGTAGCCACTGCTTCCACGACATACGACCAGCCTTACCACATCGCTCGCCGCTTTGCGTCTCTCGACCATATTAGTGGCGGTCGTGCTGGCTGGAACATCGTCACCACAGCCAATCCAGACGCAGCGCTCAACTTTGGTTTAGAAGAAGAGGTAGAGCATGATGAACGTTATCGGCGGGCTAGAGAATTTTATGATGTCGTCACGGGTCTTTGGGATTCCTTTGCTGATGATGCCTTCATTCGGGATGTGGAAGCAGGGATTTATTTCGATCCTGCAAAGCTTCACGTTCTGAATCATCAGGGAAAATATCTCTCGGTGCGGGGACCATTGAACATCGCTAGACCTGTCCAAGGCTGGCCGGTAATCGTTCAGGCAGGCGCATCCGAAGCCGGACGGCAATTAGCTGCCGAAACCGCCGAGGCTGTGTTTGCACCTGCTAGTAATCTGGAAGCTGGTAAAGCTTTATTTGCAGACATTAAAGGACGGGCGCGGGCGATCGGACGCGATCCAGACAGCATAAAAATCCTTCCAGGTGCTTTAGTCATCGTGGGGGAAACCGTCGCCGAAGCATACACCATGCGTCTTCATTTAGATAGCCTAGTACATTATGACAGTGGGATCGCTAGCCTCAATAGTGCGCTTGGCTACGACGTTTCGGGTTTTGATCCCGATGGCCCCTTGCCAGAAATTCCATCGACTAACGCTGGTCACTCTTCACGAGAAAGAGTAATAGCCTTAGCGCAACGTGAGAACTTGACTATTCGACAACTAGCGCAACGCATCGGTAGTTATGGCGGGCTGGCCTTCGTCGGCACGCCCCAAACTATCGCCGATGATATGGAACAATGGTTGACAGAGGAAGGATCTGACGGCTTCAACATCATGTTCCCTTTTGTTCCTGAAGGGCTGAACGATTTCGTTGACAAGGTTGTGCCAGAACTCCAAAGCCGTGGGATCTTTCGCAAAGAGTATGAGGGCAAGACGCTGCGTGAAAATCTCGGATTGGCACGCCCCGTTAACCGCTTCTTCCAGACCAGTCTGGTGTAAACTGCGATCGCTAGTATCACACGTATTGTTTCTTTCTTTTTACCACTTGCATCAATAGCACCGTCATCCTCGCTGCTTGATTTTTAAATTAGCTTGTGGTAAAGTCCGTGCAATCACAATTTACTGTAAATTGGTCGAGTTACAGTAGATTGTTTAGATGAGAGAGTTATCTTCAACTTTTACATCATACAAAATTGTTAAGAATTGGCTATTTTACTGCTGCGGATATCACCAAAAGTAGACAAGTTTTAGAGAAACGCTTGAATCCCTTGGGTATTCAAGTGCAGTGGGCGCAATTTAAAGATGGGCCACAGCTTTTAGAAGCAATAAATGTGGGTGGTTTGGATGTCGGTGCTGTTGGTGAAACTCCACCCATATTTGCCCAAGCAGCTGGTATTCCTTTTGTTCTTCTTGCTAATACTATACCGGGTACTGGTGAAGGTTCCGAGATCGTAGTACCGGAAGACTCCCCCATCAAAACTATAGCTGATTTAAAAGGTAAAGGAATTGCCTTTCAAAGAGCTACTGCTAGTCAATACTTTGTGGTTAAAGCTTTACAAGAAGGAGGATTAGAACTAAAAGATGTCAAACATCTCAATCTAATATAGGAATCATATTTGATTTCTGAAAAAGATTGCGAGATAATACGGAGGAAAAAATCTGTCTAAGAGCGAACAATGATAAACCAGTATATAGAAACGGCAATCGCAGAACTACAAGAATTTATAGATAATCGCCCAGATGCCCGTGAAGTGAGGAAAGCTTTAGCAGTGAAACTGGTTTATCAAGGCTACAAATATGAGGAAATTCAAACAACTTTAGATGTATCTATTGGTTCGATAACAAGCTGGAAGAACACCTATAAGGAATATGGAATTTCGGGACTACGCTTAAATTATCAAGGTAGAAAGAGTTATCTGAGCGATGAACAGCGAGAAAAAGTATTAAGTTGGTTGCAAACTAAAGATATTTGGAAACTGGGTGAATTGGAGTACAAATTAGCATTTGAATATGATGTGATCTACGAATCAAAACGAAGCTATTACGATTTGTTTGACGAGGCAGGAATTAGTTGGAAGAAAACCACTGCCTTGAACCCAAAGGCTGATAAAGAGGCTGTTGCCGCAAAAAAAACAGATTGAATCATTGTTGGAAAGCAACAGAGAGGAAATAGAATCAGCAAGGCTGAGAGTATTATTAATAGATGAGTGCCATCTTCTCTGGGGAGACTTAACCGGATATGTCTGGGGAAAAACTGATCAAGAAATTGCTGTGGAAATTATTAATGAACGAGATAAACAGACATATTATGGGGCGGTTGACTATCTCAATGGTAAGTTACTTATGAAAGCTTACAAAGCTGGTAATTCCGACAATACGATTGATTATTTACGTTATTTATTAGACCAGTCTAAGAGCCAACGATTACTTCTTTTTTGGAATGGCGCTTCTTACCATCGTTCTCATCTTGTCCAAAACTTTTTAGCCGAGGTAAACCAAGGTTTAGCAGAAGAACAATGGCAAATTCACTGCATACATTTTGCTCCTAATTGCCCATCACAAAATCCAATTGAGGATATTTGGTTACAACCTAAAACCTGGTTGCGGCGTTTTTGTGCTTTGATTCCTTCGTTCTCTCATCTGAAGTGGATGTTTGAGTGGTTTATCCGACACACTACCTTTGATTTTGCCACTCTTCAAATGTACGGAGCTTTTTCAGAAATCAAATATTAGTCCTATAGCAGCAGAAACTCGTGCAGCATTATCGCGTAAGAGCATTGATGCAGCTGTGCTAGGTGACCCCCACCTAGCTATATTTCAGAGAACGGAAAAAGTTCGGATTCTTCGTAATGCTAAAGGACTTTCAACCCAAGGAGGCTATTGGATAGCTGCACGTAGCTTCGTGAAAGAGAACCCTGAGTTAATAAAAATTGTCCTTGAAGAAGTCCACAAATTAGGCGAATGGTCTAAAGCAAATACGCGAGAAGTTGCTGAAATTGTCGGACGTGATACCAAGCTTGATTCACCAACCTTAGAAACAATAGTCAAGCGTCGGCGTTTTGGCATCAGACCGATTACCGATAAGGTTATAGCAGGACAGCAAGAGATATCTGACTTGTTCTATAAGCAAAAATTCATCACTAAAAAGATTAATGTCAAGGATGTAACACTTACTCCTGAAGAATATGCTGCTATATTCCCGGCAGAAATCAAGCCCTGAGCATTTGCAGTGAACATTAAGCCTGAAAAAATTGGCAATACATTATGCTAATAGTATCTAGAAAACGCAACTTTTTAATGTTCTTAATGGCTGGAGTATTTACCCTAATTACAAATTATGGTAAAGGGAACGAGGAACAATTTCGTAGGGTGTATTATCGCTGTTCTCGTAATGCACTGCAAATCTTGGTGGTGCATAGGGCTAATTTCTATAATCGCATCCTACTAAACTATGAATCAATATCAAAATCTAAAATTTGATGACAGATGAAAGAAGTCACTTAAGAACCACTTTTAATCAAGTAGCGCTGTTGTATGACCAAGTTCGACCAGGATATCCAGAAGCGCTTTTTGACGATGTGGTGTCTCTCTCACAAATCACTCCAGACGGAAGGATATTAGAGATTGGTTGTGGTACTGGTCAGGCAACTGTGCCCTTTGCCCGCCGGGGTTATCATATACTCTGCATTGAGTTGGGTAAGAATCTTGCTAGGGTTGCCCAAAAAAATCTGGCTGCTTATCCGCAAGTAGAAGTGCGTAACATCGCTTTTGAGGATTGGGTAACGGAAGAAAATGCTTTTGATTTAGTGATTTCGGCGACTGCTTTCCATTGGCTTGACCCAAGTATTGCTTACAAAAAAACGGCTCAAGCCCTCAGATATGAAGGAGCGATCGCGCTATTTTGGAATGAGCACGTATATAGTGATGCTAGTAATGGCTTCTTTGAGGAGGTGCAGCAGCTATATTGCCGCTTTGTTCCTGAGTTAGTTAAAGATGATCAGCCTCTTCTTCGTGAGCATGAAGTACCTAGTAAAACGGATGAGATTGAGCAAACCGGTTTGTTTGGTAAAGTGACATATTGCTCTTATCGATGGGATGCAGAATATGATACTGCGACCTATCTCAACCTCTTGAATACCTACTCTGGTCATCTCAGTTTGGATAGCATTAAAAGGGCGCGTTTTTTTGATGCGATCGCTGAATTAATTAATACTAAATTCAATGGTCAAATTACTAAAGGTTACTTAACTACTTTATACGTAGCCCACCTATTTTCAAAGGGAACAGGGAACAGGGAATAGGGAACACGGAGACCCACGCGCAACTAGGCGCTTTTTTGCTTTCAACTTTGAGTCTTTCCTACAAAAAGACGTTAAAACAGATTGACAACTTGGGGAAAATTTGGGAGTATCAAACTACGGTAATATGGTAAATTTTTAGTATTTTTTACAACTTAAATACATCTAAAACCCTTACAGAGGAATGGTTTTTGTCGAGTGCAGTCGATGGCTTGAATATGTTACCAGATGTAATCGCCTCAAGGCTGGAAACATTCTTCAAGTTTGTAGTACTAAAGTCACGTCACCTAGAACTAGCAATTGCCTCACCACTCACCAACATAGATTTTCCATAAAGTATTCGGAGATAGAAACTAATGATTAAGAGTCCAGACAAACTTGCAGATACGACAATTCAATTTTCGACTCCTGTGAGAGCAAATTCACCAGAACTTCAGCAGCTGTTTGATTTCATTGCTCTGGGAGCAAGTGAGCGTGATCGCGATCGCATCCTTCCTCATAATGTGGTTGAATTAATCCGGCGTTCTAGGTTGGGTGCATTGCGAATCCCCGTTGCTGAAGGTGGTGGTGGTAGCACGGCACGTGAACTATTCGAGGTCGTGATTCAGCTGGGGGATGCCGATCCAAACGTGGCTCACATTGTACGGAATCATTTCTCTGTTACAGAGCGAATTTTGCGTTCTCAGCGCACCCAAAGGAATCAGCGATGGCTGAAAGCCGTCGTCGATGGCGCGATTATTGGACTCGCTACGACCGAACTAGAAGTCAAACGATCTGGTGGCGGCCAAGTCGCGAATACAAAATTAACACCCGATGACCACGGCTATCGGCTGAATGGGACGAAGTATTACAGCACTGGCAGCCTTTATGCAGACTTGATTTTCGTGCGTGTGCTAGTACCCGATGGCACTAAAGCGTTTATACTCATTCCCACCAATCGCGAGGGCATTGACCTTGTGGATGACTGGGATGGCTTCGGTCAAAGGCTTACAAGCACTGGAACGACAATATTTACAAATGTCCGTGTAGAGGCGGACGAAGTAATTTTTGAGACAGACACAGACAAAGACAACCTGCCATACAATATCGTCCCGCAATTATTTTTAACAGCAATCAATGCTGGCATTATTCGCAGCGTTCTGCGTGATGCTACAGCCCTCGTCCGTACCCGACCCCGGACTTTCTACCATGCCGTAGCCGAGCAAGCAGCAGATGACCCAATCTTGCAGCAGACTGTCGGGCAGATTGCCGCCAATGCCTTTGCTGCCGAAGCGATTGTTTTAGCAGCAGCTGATGGTCTGGATCGCCTCCCTGCTGCCCAAGCTCAGGGTGAAGAGGCAGAAACGGCTGCGGCACTGGCAACTTCTCTGAGTGCAGCCAAAGCCAAATTGATTGTCGATGATTTGGCTCTACGTTCAGCCACCTTGTTGTTTGAAGTTGGTGGGGCTTCAACAACAAAGAAAAGCTCCAACTTTGATCGCCACTGGCGCAACGCCCGTACCTTATCCTCACACAACCCAAATCATTTTAAGGCTCGTGCGATCGGAGACTACGAAATTAACGGCACGCCTCTGCCGACAAGAGGATTCTTCTAAGATTTTGTATAGGGTATGGGGAAGATGAGGAGATGGGGAAGAAAACTTCCTACACTCCCAATACTACTCACTTTGTGCATTTTTAACTCGGAATTGGGTTTTGGGAAAAGGTTAAAGGTTTTTTCTTTCCCTTTTCCCCAAAATCCGACAAGTATTGCCCACACTCCTTTCTTCCCCTGTTCTCTGCCCTCTGCTTCTTAATCCTACGCAGACTTAGCTGACTGAAGCCTTGGCTAGTTGCTTCCACACTGCGGCGGCGTAGAGTGAGTCCTCAAAGTCCGGTGCGATGTTGTCGCTGGTGATGCGTGCCTCGTGCTGCTCCCAGTCGGTGAAGAATAAGTCGTGATTGATGCGAGACACTATTACAGGCACGTCGCGGCGAATGCTGGGTACATCACCAATCGGTAGCCCGAAGCTGACGAAACCAGCTGGATTGAAGATGTGGATGTCTTTGAGGTAGGGCGCAGTGCCAGGTACTTTTTCTAGATATTCGTGGGCGTTACCGAGGTAAGGGTGCGTCCCCAAATCATCGTCGCGCTGGTCGGCTGGTGGTTGGTAGCGATCGATGTAGATGGAGAATATGAATATAGTTTACCAGAAGTAATCTTTAATAATCAAAAACAATCAGATTATATAGGAAAAGAAAATGAAGAGAGGAAATCACCTCAAGCGATAAAACTAACCTACGGTTATTCGCGTGACCATCGTCCAGACTTAAAACAATTTATTACAGAATTAGTATGTTCAGGAGATGGAGATATACCAATATATATAAAAACAGTATCAGGAAATGAAGTTGATTCTAAAAAGTTTGGAGAAATTGCAGTTGAATATAAGAAAAGAATAAAAGTTGATAGTTTAATAGTAGCAGATAGCGCATTATATACAGAATCAAATATTAAGTTAATGTCGAGTATCAAATGGTTAACTAGAGTACCATTGACGATAAAATCAGCAAAAAGCTTAGTGATGAGTTTAACAGAATCGGAATTTGTTAAAAGTGATAAATCAGGATACTCATACGCTCAAAAGAAAATAAATTATGGAGATATAGAGCAAAGATGGTTAGTTGTACAAAGTCAAGATAGAAAAAAATCTGACTTAAAGAAATTATCAAAGAAAATAGAAAAAGCTTTGACTAATACTCAAACTAAGTTAAAAAAACTAGCACAAGAGAAGTTTGCTTGTGCTGCTGATGCGAGAAAAGAATTAATCAAAATAAGTAAAGAATTTAAATATCATCAGATAGAAAATATCGAAATTATCAAAAAACATGCCGACATCAAAGAAGAGAATCAATCGAAATATTATCAAATATCAGCCAGGGTTGCTGAAAATAAAGATGTTATTGAACCAGAAAGGTTAAGTTCTGGAAGGTTTATAATTACTACAAATATTTTGTCAGAGAAAGAACTGAGCAACGAGAAAATGCTGTCTGAATATAAAGCACAACAGTCATATGAGAGAGGATTTAGTTTTCTCAAAAGTCCTTTATTTTTAGCAGATAGTATTTTCCTGAAAAGCCCAGAAAGAATCGAAGCATTAGCAATGATAATGGGGTTATGTTTGCTAGTTTATACTCTGGCACAAAGAGAGATTAGAGCGGCTTTGAAATCCTTAAACTATACTGTAAAAAATCAATTAGGAAAAACCATAAATAATCCGACAATGCGGTGGATATTTCAATGTTTTCAATCAGTTCATCTTGTGACTTTTCAGCAAAAAACAGAATTTTTAAATTTGACATCAGAAATGAAGTACATTCTCCTGTCCCTCCCAGAAGCTTGCCGTAATTACTATAAATATATAAGTTGATTTATGAATATTATTAATATTTTAGTTATCCAATTTTACCCATTAATAAAATTAATGAGCTAAAGTTTTTATGGCGTTTTTAAATTTATTTATAGATAATTATAATTTGCAATGATATATTAAGTCTCTAAGAATAAAATTATATTATTAAATTTTTCTCCCAAATCAACCTCGTTATTTATTGCTGATTATTGAGAATAAATTTGAGAAATTTTTCTATCTCAAATGTACTTTTTCTAAATAAATGTAATTTTTTACTCTTTCTTACTAAATTTACTTCCGTAATAACCGATTGTGACAGTTAAGGGTGCGGAATGTGAGATGTATATCTGTACGCTGATGGCCAAGGCTAAGATAGTTGCAGTTAAGGCACTAGAAATTGTGCGAGGTTTGAACATAGAAAAAAGACTCCTCACGGGCTATAAAATATTTGGCTAAGTAAAATCTGCGTTAACGATAGTCAGGCGAGCGCAGGTGTAAAAATTACCACAAAACTACACTGCAAAAGCCTCTGTTTAAGCTTCTCTATTTGGATATGAAACAGAAAATTAACCGCCCCAAGCACCTCTCAAGTTGTAGACTATTTGCAGGATAGATGATAGTAAGAAGCTTAAAAGTGGAACTGAAATTGTCCTTGTTGCACCGGCAACTGCATCATTATAGACAGTCTCCCAAGCTTCTGGCCCGCTAGTGGATTGTCCATAGGCTTTTGTACCCACAGCCAAAGTTAAGCTAAGCACAGATAAACCCACTAGTATTGTGCGACGTTTCAACATTATTTCTTGATACCTAATAGATTGGTAAGTTTTTTGGCAAGGTGAACCGAAAAGTTTAAGGTTTGTTTCCTTGAACTTTTTGGCTCACCTAACCTGATAACGGTCAAATTGAGTTAGTGAAATATTAATTATTTACAACCAGCAACTAACTGCTTAATTGTATTATTACTTGCCACTTTATACTAGAGCTTCTGATATTGATAAATCTTATGGAAGTACAAAAATAATATTAAATTTATAATGAAAAAATATATTAAAAAGATAATAATTTACTAAGAAAACTCATCTATCTTAAAGAATAAAATTAGAATATTTTTAGACAGACTATATGAGTTAATTTTAATTATGCAAAGAATTATAGGTTTGATTTATTTGGGTGGCTGGCTTTTCTAATAAGCGTTGTTTATGAGCATTTCTTGATAACACCAGTTGGCGCTCAATACCTTGGGAGCTAATGATACACGGAAGTCCAAAAACAACTTCATAGATAGAATTTGCTCTCTCTGAATACTGGAAATATCTGTTTTTCATCTCGCAGGAGAGTATCGTGTCGCAAGTAGGGCGGAGTGCCATTTATTAATTGTTGAATGTGAAAGTGATTTAGCTTTTCTGGTAAAGGAAATATCAAAATTCATCAGTCTTCACTTGGGGGCAGAGCGTGGATTCTGTAGTCAGTGTGGTAGCCATCTATTTTACAAATTGAAACAAAATAACCAGTACTTCGTGCCTGTTGGATTATTCGATAATTTTGAAGGTCTCGTTTTCGAGCATTAGGTATTTATTGATGAAAAACTTGAGTATTACTGTTTTGCAGATAAAACCCAAAACCTGACGGGGGCAGAGGTGTTTGCACAGTTTGTACCTCTATCAGACTAGTAAACGATGAGTTACTTTTTACTAGATGAAGTTAGGTTAGGGCGAATGATCGCACTGCTTCACTTACAAAGTGCGATCGCCCACCATTAAACAACAATCACCCCGCTATACCTTTGCCACTCTTGTAGTTCATCGCTCTGGGCTTTCTTTTGTTGCGCGGGACTACTGTTGATTTCTTGGGTGGTTGTGGTGCGCGGCATTTTTCACAATAGAGCGGTCGCGGGCCAAAGGTTTCTCTTTGCGTTGGTTCTTGGCACTGCTGGCAAATAAAGTTAAAAACGCGGGTGTGAATCTCACGCTTATGCGCTCTGACGGTGTACTCTCGGACTTCAATTGTCTTGCTGGGCATTGGCTAATAAAATGGCCTTACTTCTTAATAATAGAGAATACATTCGTCAGGAGTCAAAATTGAATAGGAGTGCGACTGGTGAATGTAGCGCAGAGAACTACTGCAAACAAGTAAGGAAATAAAGTTACCAAAGCAAGTATTTGTTGCAAAGCCTCTTGTGGCAAAGGAGAAATAGTTATGTGATTGCATCCTTTGAGTAGGCAAGGAAAGAGAAAACTGTGGCTGCAATGTCGGGAAGAGATTTGTGTACGCCAAATGGGGAAGCGTGAAACTACAAGTCTTATGATGCATACATATCTTTTGACAGAGTGAAACCATCAAAAATTTCTCAACGATCACAAGAGCCAAATTTCTTCACTGTTAATGGTAAACGTCTCTAGAGAGTTATTCAACTGGTAGAGGTACTAATTAAGCCCAGTACTTATGTTAAAAGAAGATAAATGTATATTATGCTACTTTATTACTTGTTTAGCAAGTGGGTTTAGTGGGTTTAGTGGGATGTTTTATGCTAACTCTTGATTATGCTGTTGATAATCTATAATTTAGTATATGTAAATGTTTTAAGTAGGCAATAGTTTTTTATATAGTTTAGAGGATTGATGCTCAAAATAGATAACTAAAAATAGTTTTAGTTTTAAGATTAAGTATTCAAATAAAGTTAATTATTTATTCAACTGTAATTGATTTGTATTAATAACAGCAAAAAATAGTTTAGATACTGAATAATATTTGGTGAATAATCCTAAAAATAATTTGTTCCGCAAAGAAGCTTTAGAACGCGCTTCTTCTCCAGAAGAACTAGACCAAATCATGCAGGTAGTCAGTCCTCAAAAGTGGCTACCTCTATTTACTATTGGCTTGTTAGTGGTAGCGGGTGTTTTTTGGAGTATTTTAGGAAGAATCCCAATTACAGTCACAGGTACTGGAATAATAGTTTACCCCAGTAAGGTTGCATCCTTCCAATCACCAATTGCAGGTAGGTTGCGAACAGTAAATGTTAAAGTTGGCGACTTTGTGAGACGAGGAGATGTACTGGCAACGTTAGACCAAAGCGAACTGCTGAAGCAGCTACAACTAGTACGAGACAAACTGACGCAACTGCAACAACAGGGGCGTGATGTTAACTCCTTACAGCAACGGCGGCAAGATGTAGATAAGCAGGCAATTGAACAGCAACGCCAAAGCTTGCAGCAAAACTTACTCTCAACAAAGAAGCTAACATCAATTCTAAAGGAGAAAGGGTTAGACTCAATTCGACAAGATCGGATTAGCCAAATACAAAGCTTGGAAGTTGCTTTGCAACTGCTACCAACTTTCAAACAAAGATTAGATAAACGCCAACAACTATTGCAACAGGGAGCAATTTCTGGTGATACACTACTCCAGGCACAGCAAGACTACTTAAACGCAGCCAAACAAATTAATGAAGCCCGCTCGCAACTTAAGCAACTGGATGTCAAAGAAGCAGATGCCGAAAGACAATATCTAGAAAATCTGAACTCAATTAAAGATTTGCAAGTGCAGTTAAAGCAACTAGATAGCAAACAGGTGACATCAGAACAACAGGACTTAGAAGCTGACACTAACCGTAAACAAGATATTCAGGAAGTCCAACGGAATATTGCTCAATTAACAGTGCAATTAGTAGAAAACAGCCAGATTAAAAGCAGTTACACTGGAAGGATTTTAGAAATATCTGCAACACCAGGACAGGTTGTACTACAAGGTACAGTAATTGGAGCGATCGCCGCCCAACAAGCATCAGATAAACCCGTAAGCGTAGCATTTTTCCCAGTAGGTGATGGTAAGAAAATTCAACCAAGGATGAAAATACAAATCACGCCTAGCACAGTGCAACGAGAACGTTTTGGTGGAATAATTGGCTCTGTTACAGATGTCTCAGCTTATCCAGTGACTAAAGAGAGTGCATTAAGCGTTATAGGCAATTCCGAAATCGTCCAAGGATTTATGTCACAGGGGCCACAAATTCAAGTTACTGCCCGACTACAACCAGACGCATCGACCTTCAGCCGCTACAAATGGTCTTCTTCTCAAGGGCCAGAGTTGACAGTAACCCCTGGAACTACCACTACTGTACAAGTCACTGTAGAAGAGAGCGCCCCGATTACTTTTGTCTTGCCGTTGTTCCGTTCTTGGAGTGGCATTAATTGATATTTAGAATCAGTAAGTCAAAGCATGAAAAATCAGAGTTTTACTTAATATAAATGATTGTATGTGGCAAAATCTGAAAAACTTAAGGGGGCATGAAAACAAGCGGTATCGGACTCCAACGTTAGTACAAATGGAGATAGTGGAATGTGGTGCTGCGGCTTTGGGAATCATTCTGGCTTACTGGGGTCGAATTGTGCCACTGACGGAACTTAGGCAAGCGTGTGGTGTATCGCGAGATGGAGTCAGCGCCGCCAATATATTGAAAGCTGCCAGAAATTATCAACTTAGTACTAAGAGCTTTAAGACTAACTTAGCTGGTTTGAGACAGCTAAAACCTCCATATATTATATTTTGGAAATTTAATCATTTCCTAGTAGTAGAGGGATTTAGCAAAGGGCAAGTATATTTAAATGACCCAGCAAGTGGACGGCGTAGTGTCTCTTTAGAAGAATTCAATGGAGCTTATACTGGTATAGTACTAGTTTTAGAACCGACTCCAGAGTTTATGCCAGGGGGAGACAAACCTAGCACTGTCCTAGCTCTGTGGTCACGACTCAAAAGTTCTACTGGTGCTTTAATTTACTGCATAGTCGCCGGATTTTTGCTAGTAATTCCAGGGCTAGCGATGCCTGCATTTTCCCAAATATTTATAGATAACATCTTAATTGAGCATCGAGATGAATGGTTGCGTCCCTTGATTCTGGGGATGCTGTTAACAGCGGGGGTAAATGGATTTTTGTCGCTGCTACAATTACAATTTTTACGGCAGTTAAAAATCAAGTTGTCAGTAGGAATGAATAGCAGGTTTGTCTGGCATATTCTCAGCCTGCCGATGAGTTTTTACGATCAGCGATTTGCTGGAGAAATCAGCAGTCGCGTCAGCCTCAATGATAGTATCGCTGTTATACTTTCAGGGAAACTAGCTACGACAGTAATTGCAGCAGTTACAGTATTTCTATATTTGGTAGTTATGCTGCAATATGACATAGTGCTAACTGCAATTGCACTTGTTTTTGTAGCAGTTAACCTCGGTGTTTTACAATGGTTCAGAAGGTGGCGCACAGATGTCAATATAAAACTACTCCAAGAATATGGAAAAGTTAACGGTGTCGCTATTTCTGGCCTTCAAAGTATAGAAACACTTAAAGCATCAGGGTTAGAGTCAGATTTTTTCTCGAAATGGGCGGGTCACTACACTAAAGCCATCAATACAAGTCAGGAATTAGAATCGACGAATCAAATATTGGGAATTTTACCTAGCTTTTTGTCAGCAACAGCGTCGATGTTAATTTTAGCTGTGGGTGGTTGGCGTGTAATGGATGGAAGCATGAGTATCGGAATGCTGATCGCTTTTCAGGGCATGATGCAAAGGTTTCTTGCACCAGTCAGTAGTCTGGTTAACCTAGGCAGTGACCTGCAACAAATGGAAGGGAATTTGAATCGGCTTGATGATGTTTTAGCTCACTCCATTGATCGACAGTTACAACAGGAAAAAAGCTTTGGGGTAAAGTCAGAAGAAGATAATTACTTATTTCCTGGCTTTCTGCCCAAATTACAAGGATATGTTGAGTTACGTAATGTCACATTTGGTTATAGTCAAATTGCCCCGCCACTGCTGGAGAACTTGAACCTTTCACTCCAGCCAGGGCAGCGAGTAGCGATAGTGGGCAGCAGTGGTTCTGGGAAGTCTACAATTGCCAAACTTCTGTGTGGGCTTTACGAATCTTGGCAAGGAGAGATTCGCTTTGATGGCAAATCAAAAGACCAGATTTCTCGTCAGATATTAGCTAACTCGATATCAGTCGTCGAGCAAGAGATTTTAATGTTTGCTGGCAGTATCAGAGACAATTTGACGCTTTGGGATACTACTATACCCAACACTCAACTCGTTCGGGCTTGTCAAGATGCAGCGTTGCACAATTTTATTATCTCATTGCCTCATGGGTACGATAGCAACCTTTTAGAAGGTGCAGTTAATTTAAGTGGTGGTCAACGGCAGCGGCTGGAAATTGCTCGTGCTTTAGTAAATAATCCGAGCATCCTGATTCTGGATGAAGCCACTAGCGCCCTTGATGCCCAAACCGAAAAAATTGTCAGTCGAAATCTGCGCTTACGCGGTTGTACTTGCATCATCGTGGCACATCGACTTTCGACTATTCGAGACTGTGATGAAATCATTGTTTTAGAGCAAGGCAGGATAGTTCAGCGTGGAACTCATAATCAATTAAACCAAATTGAAGGATTGTACTCCCAATTGATTCGCTCTCAACAAGCAGAGGGCTTTGGTGAGGCTCCTGAAGCAGACGGAGCAGAGGGAGAAAAAGAATTACTGAACAATAACTCTGTTTCCTCAAGAGCCTCCAAGATTTCCTGCTTGCCAAATTTCAATGGGCAAAACTACAATTTTCAGAACAATCAATTGCTACTGTTAGATGAACCGCAGACAATTTGGCTGGTAAAATCTGGTTATTTAGGGATATTTGCGATCGCACTTGATGATGGCGTACAAGTAGGAACTCGCCGTTACTTATTTAGTGCCACAGCCGGACAAATGATGTTTGCTGTTGCTCCACCTAAAGATGGGCAACATTTCCAGATGTTAGCCGTGGCACTTGAAGATACAGAACTTGTTAAAATATCGAGAGCCGAGTTTACTCTTAGTTTTGCTAACGCTCCTAGTGAAGCTTTAACTCTTATTGAACAATGGATTGAGCAAATAGGTACAGCACTTGTTGATATTATTTCGCCCCCAACATCAATATCGCTCTCGGACAGCAATCACTTCTATCTGAGCAATAATCAAATCTTTGGGTCTCAAGATCATGTATTGTGGATACGGCTTCTGCAAGGGCGTGCTAGATGGATGGGGTTTGAAGAACTACCACTAACTTCTGCATTTGTCATCTTGCCTTTAGCTGCAAATATGTGGTTTCAAGCGGATGAAACTGTGGAGGTAGAAACTATTGCTCCTTTAGAAAACTTCGATCTCGATTCCTTGTTAAACAGTTTATCTCAACTGCAAACTTATTTCCTCAACTGCATTAATTTACTTCAATACCGCCAAATAGATACAGAATTACTCAGATTTCAAAATCGAGAACGTCTTGAGCGCCAAGTCATGCAGGCGACGTTAACAGAATTGGCATCTGTATTGCAATATAGTCAAGGCAAAACAAGTAATAATTCACTATCTGTTACTAGTATTAAACCACTAGACCCAAATCAAGCCTTACTTGTTGCTGCTGGTGCTGTAGGTAAGGCTTTAGGCATTAAGATTCGTTCTCCAAATACCTCACAGAATTTGCAACAAATGCAAGATTCTGTAGAGGCGATCGCTCGTGCAACGCATATTCGTGTGCGGCGAATTAAATTACCGAAAAATTGGTGGCGAAAGGATTGTGGCCCGATGCTCGGATACACGCTTGAGGGTAACTTGCCAGTTGCACTGTTGCCAGTTTCGGACAATCGTTACGAACTTTATACTCCAGGAGAACAGCGCCGGATAACTGTGGATGCCCAAATTGCCACAGGGTTAGTAGCTCCCACGGCTTATGTGTTTTATCGACCTTTCCCTAGTGAACAACTCAAAACTTTTGGTTTACTTAGGTTTGCTCTTCAAGGTCATTATAAAGAACTGATAATAATGACGTTAACGGGAATTAGTGTAACTCTGTTAGGAATGCTGACACCGCAAGCTACAGCCATCCTGATTGACAAAGCTATCCCAGATGCCAATCGCAATTTGTTAAGTCAAATTAGCTTTAGCCTATTAGCTGCTGCCTTTGGCGGAATGCTGTTTCAATTAGCCCAAGGTTTAGCTACCATTAGGCTAGAAACTTTTGCCGATTCTTCTACTCAAGCAGCAGTGTGGGATCGATTTTTGAATCTCAAAGCTGACTTTTTTCGCTCTTTTTCAGTTGGGGACTTAAATTCTAGAGTTACAGCTATTAGTCAAATTCGTCAGAGACTAGGTAATACAGTCTTAAAAACAATTTTCTCTAGTTTGTTTTCACTCCTTAATTTGGGACTATTGTTTTACTACAGTCCAATCCTGGCTTTGGGGGCTTGCGTAATGGTACTGATCAATGTTGCTATTACTATTATCTCCGGTATTTTGATTGTCCGTAAAGTTCGCCCTTTATTAGACTTACAAGGACAAGTCTTTGGTCTGATGGTGCAGTTAGTTAATAGTGTTGCCAAACTCCGAGTTGCCAAAGCTGAAACCCTTGCCTTTGCTTACTGGGGCAAACAGTATACTCAGCAACTCAAACTCATGCTCAGTACTAAAGGTATTGAAGACAGCCTTACAGTTGTTAATCAAGTGTTACCTACACTTACAACTGCTGCCTTATTTTGGTTTTCTACTAACTTAATTGGGCAGTCACAAACACCAGGAGGAAATAGCTTATCGATTGGTACTTTTTTGGCATTCAATGTCGCTTTTGGCACTTTTATTAGTGGTATTACTAGTTTAAGCAACACAGTTGTTGAAGTTTTGCAAATTTTGCCTTTGTGGCAACGCGCTCAACCAATTCTACAAGCCCAACTCGAAATTAATTCTAGACAGATATATCCAGGCAAAATATCTGGAAAATTAGTTGTTGATCAACTCAGCTTTCGCTACCGGGATGATGGCCCATTGACCTTAGATGATATCTGCATTCATGCTCAAGCCGGAGAATTTATTGCCATCGTCGGAACTTCTGGTAGTGGAAAATCAACTCTGTTGAGATTACTTTTGGGGTTTGAATCACCGAAATCTGGTGCGATTTACTACGATGGGCAAGACTTAGCCTCACTGGATGTCCATGCTGTGCGTCGCCAATTAGGTGTAGTAATGCAAAATAATCACTTAATGTCAGCTTCTATTTTTGACAATATTGCCTGTGGTGCAGTTCTGACTTTTGACCAAGCTTGGGAGGCTGCCCGAATGGCAGGGTTAGCTGATGATATTGCTGCAATGCCGATGCAAATGCACACTGTTGTCAGTGAAGGAGGTAATAATATCTCTGGTGGACAACGACAACGCTTATTGATTGCTAGAGCATTGGCTCTCAAACCCCAAATTCTACTCTTTGATGAGGCTACTAGTGCTTTAGATAATCAAACACAGGCAATTGTTAATCAAAGCTTAGATGAATTGCAAGTAACTAGAATCGTTATTGCCCATCGGCTTAGTACCATCCGTAACGCTCACCGCATTTATGTACTTCAAGTAGGCCGAGTCGTGCAACAAGGAACTTTTCAAGAATTGGCAACTACTGAAGGATTGTTTGCCCAGCTAATGGCTCGGCAGATGCAATGATCATGATTAACAGGTATTAGCGCAAGTCTTCTTAACTCTTTAGTAGGAAGTGAAACACAGAGATAGCTGCTAGAAAATATACAGTCTTATTCACTTGCTGAGCCAGTCCTTGTGAAATTTTAATCAAAGGGTAAATAATCAAACCAATTGCTAATGCCTCTGCAATCGAGTAAGTGAGGGGCATAGTTAGAAGAATTAGGAATGCGGCAATTGCTTCTGCTGGATCATTCCAATTAATGTTTTGCACGCTACTTATCATCAAAAAACCCACCATAATCAATGCAGGAGCTGTTGCAAAATTAGGCACTGCTGCAAATAAGGGAGTAAATAACACAGAAAGCAGAAACAGGCCTGCTACTACCATAGATGTGAAACCACTCCGTCCACCCTCGGAGATGCCAGAGGCAGATTCTAGATAGGTCGCACTAGGGGAAGTACCCATCAATGCCCCAAAGGTTATGCCCATAGCAGCCGCTAACAAAGACTTGGTAGCGTGAGGCAATTCACCATTTTTATTAATGTAACCAGCCTGTTGTCCCAAACCAGTCAGTGCGCCAATAGTGTCGAAAGAAGTTACAAATAAAAAGGTAAGTGTCACAGATACAAAGTTCCAAATTTGCTTCGGTGTCAGGTAGCTCAAGCCAGTGAATGCTTGGCTCGTCAAACTTTGTGGCCATTCAGGTAGGGCAATAATTTTTTCAGGCCAGGGAGCAATATTTAGTATCCAACCTAACAGCGCTGTAGCGAAGATACCCCATAATATCGCTCCTTTAATATGGCGTGCTACCAAAGTAGCGGTAAGCAATAAACCAAAAGCTGAGAGTAAAGTAGCTGGTTGCCTGAAGGAGCCAATACTTGTCAAGGTCGTTTTACTAGCAACAATAATACCTGCTCCTAGAGTGGGAGGTTCAGGAACACCAGAAAGACCAATATAGGCAATGAACAAACCAATGCCCGCTACAGTGGCATATTTGAGGGAAGCTGGAATCGCTTTGATAATTTGGATATGGATATTGGATAGAATTAAGCCGATGAAAATTAAGCTTTGGATGAGGACAGATGTTAGCGCCAAGCGCCAGTTCATCTTCAAGTCCAACACAACTGAGAAAGCAAAAAAAGCATTTAAACCCATTGCGGGAGCAACGGCAAAGGGATAATTAGACAACAGTCCCATAAGGGCAGTTGCGAACGCCGAAGAAATGGCTGTAGTAGTCACAAGCTGATTGAACAAATCACCGGGCTGAGCGATAAATATAGCATTTGATAAGATTGTGGGATTCACAACCAAAATATAAGCCATAGTCATAAACGTTGTGACACCTGCTAGAACCTCTGTTCGGTAAGTAGTAGCTAATTGTTCAAACTTAAAAAATTGAGGAACTGAGGTAGTTAAGATAAATTTGGACTTAAATAATTTCATAAACTGAAGTAATGATGATGATTCGCTCCCAATAAATAAATAAGCCCCTAGTTTGAATAGGGGCTTAATGAAGGACTTAAAAGAAGAATCCAGAAGTCAGGATAGGCTGCGCCCCGCTACGCTAACAGAAATCAGCAACCTTTTAGTGGGGGATTTAGATCCACCACTACGAAAGTTGACCATAAATCATTCGCCTTAGTCTCTGTTGGCGCAGCCTCCCGTAGGGAAAGAGAAGATTTAATGGGGGATTTAAACCCACTTATTCAGACGCTCTCTTCGAGACCAAGGCGTTAGCGGAGCTTTCGCTTTAGCGATACGCAGACTTGCTCTAAGCGTTCGCCTTGGTGTCGCTTTGCGACTCAGCCATGCCGTAAAGCCTGCGGCATAGCTCCGCTTAGGGCGGAGCCTCTCTCAGAGTTGGCTTTACGCTGCGCTATCCGCTACTCGTACAGAATTCTTGGCTTTATTCTGACTCCAGAAGGACTGAATTCTTTCTTGTTAAATAGACTGAACCATACTTTTAAGTCCGCAAACACGTAATATCAATGAGTGACTGGCATCCTCACTTTAGACTTGACCAGCAACTCCTGTTACTGTTGCGTTTACAGCTTGAAGACCACCCTCTACTCCACCAGTAACGGTCAGGACGTATACCCCAGTATTTATTAATGTTGTTCCTACCAAGGTAAGAGCGCCTGATGTAGGCCTACCTCCGTTGCCTATAGCATTATTAGCATCAGCAACACCAGTTACCAACCCATCAACAAGTCCACCACCTACTATTGCCATTAAATCTGCGTCATCCAATTCTTCAATAAGGCTAGATTGGAAATCAGCGGTTTTGATTTTATGCATGAATTCTCCTTGTATTTTGCTAAGTGAAGTAAGTCCTTCATGACGGTATGTTTATTACTTTACTAAGCAGAAAACGCAAAATTAATAAAGATTTAATAAAGTGGGAAAAGTGTGTTTAGTAGGTTCTTTTGTAGTAATCCTTGATTATCCCTCTTATGGCACTTGCGGAAAACAATAATCAGAGCGAAACTCTGAAACTTTGATTTGATATAGTTTTGAGCTTTTCTTTTCTAACAGAAATTAAAATTTATAGCCAAAAACCCAAAAGTAAAGCTCTCAAAGGCTTTCAGGCATCAGCTTCTCTCAAAGTGACAGAATAGGGTTATTTTGTTGATTAACTGTAAGTTTTATAAATAGAGTTTTAGGAGGCACTTTATGTAACTGAAGTTTAGACTAGTCAGGGGTGCAAAACTTGAAAGGGAATAAAGCAAAAGCAATATTAAATGTCAGCTAGAAAAGATACTATGACTAGCGATAATAGCCTATTGCTTAAAACAGTTTGCTATAGGATTCATATTTGATTTTTTGGCGTTGTTGATTAAATGTATGTGGAGACGTTGCATTCTAATGACCAGATGAAACATTCCCTTTACGTCCGCGATGGTAGTACAGGCAGCTGCTACATAACGAAGCAAGATTTTCTAAGCGGTTATCTTCAGGATTCATATTCCAGTCATGAACCTGGAGGTTATAAACCCGACGCTGACTCAAAGTCAATTCCAATGGCTTTTCATCTGGGCGCAGACAGACTCGACCGCATCTAGAACACTGCCACGAGGAGGCATTTTTTACAGCAGTAGCAATTTGTTTCCAGTTAGATGGATAGCAGCTTCGGCTCATACTCTCCTATTCGACAACTTGAGCGTGAGTAAATTCTAATTAATTAAGATACTCCTTAATGTCGCTTTGTTGACGACGAAGAATAGTAAGTGCTTTATTTTCAAGCTGACGGATTCGTTCTCGACTCAAGTTAAGGCGTTCTCCAATCTGAGTTAAGCTCAGTTGATGGTCATTCTCTAACCCAAAACGTAGAGTTAGTATTTCTCGTTGTATTAAGGTCTGACATTTTACGGAATGTGGAAGTGCAACTCGGGAGCATATCAACTTTGTTAGAACAAAAGAACTAACAGCACTTAAAGCTTGTCATTAAGATAAGCACAGCGATGCATGAGGACTTGAGAGACATTAGATTCATTCCATTGTGCTCCAGAGATTTTTAATCGCCGATCTATCTGTTTAATAGTAGACTCGATAGCACTCCTATCCAATAGAACAAATATTTTCGGTTTGATAATAGTCATAGTTCACAATTCGATGTCGATGGGTTGACAAATACCGGCAAAAGTTTTGAGCCGCTTTAGCTTTAAGTGGAGAGAAGAGAACGAGTGTTTCATCAACCTTTCCTTGCCAAAGAAAAGTTTCAGCAGCTTTGAGTTGTTTGAGAGAACCACCAACTTTATGTAGATTTTCAACAAGATGAAACCAATCTAAAATCTCGCGTCTTTCTCCAGGACAATTAAATTGTCGAATTATTTTCCAAATCCCAGGATGTCCATCACCTAAGCAAGTTAATGGGTCTGCCAACTGCTGTTGATTTACGTAATCAATTAAAGCTTCATTTTCACCTAATCTAGCTACTTTTATTTCTTGGTTGATGCAGATGGCTTTATAGTCTTTCCAGATACATGGATCTCATGCATTTTTCAGTCCGAAGCCTCACCTTACCGCCATCTACACTAATTTCTTCGAGTTGTTGTCCACATTCTATTTCCGGAAATTCATACCGCTGAACTATTCTTTGTTGTGTGCTAGCAGAGAGCGATATACCAATATATTTATAAATATCTTTTGCTGCATTTTCATAAGAGACATTTGCACTGGCTCTCAAACAACATTCCTCTAAGTAAGGACTGATTTTTTGATGATTTTTTAGTTTTAACTTTCGCGCTTGTTTCTCACTGACTGGTAATTCTCCGAGAATACTTTTAATTATTTTTACTCTTCCCGATGAAGTTCCTGTTGCTTCTTTGAGAAAAAAACTCCGGCTCTCCCAGATTAGATATGATAAATTAGTAGCAGAAATACCAATTGAGTAAAATTCTTCTTCTAAAATTATCAAAGTTAGTTAAACCATAAGCTCTTCTTTTAATCAGCTTAATCTTTTGATTAATTCCTTCAACAACTCCTTGAGTAGTTCGGCTATCAAAATAAGCGAGAATCTCATCTATCCATCTACTTATTGTTCGACAACTTTTCGGGAAGTATTTATAAGCTGTTTCTGTCCATTCTCGGAATTTATATAAGGCTTCATCACTGGTTATTTGACTGTCAAATATATCTCTAAGTCCTTCTTTCATTCGATACATTTTTCCTAGCTCAGGGGCAACTTTCTCCACTGATTCTATCTTCGCCTTTTCCTCGGAGTTAAGGTTTTTTTTTCTTTAATAAAGGGTATTTACTATGAGTCAACCCCGCTAATGTACTTTCTCTCTCTTTCTTATTTTTAATTTTTTCTGCTGCTCTTTTTGCTTTCTTTCTCTTTTGATCTAACTCCTCGTTTATTTGTTTCATGACATGGAATCTATCGGCTACTATTTGAGCATTTGGCATCATTTCTTGGATTAAACTTTTATATGGTATCCATAAATCTATGCTAACTTCTTCTATTTGGGTTAAAATCTCTAAACCTAGACTAGATAAGTATTCTGCTATTACTGCTTTATTTCTTTTCTCCAATAATGCTATTGGTTTTTTTGTTTCTAAGTCCACCAGAACTGCCGCATAATTTTTTCCTCCTTTTAACTGGGTGATTTCATCTATCCCCAACTTTTTTAACTTATTAGGTTTTTCTGTGAGTAAATCAACTTCCAGTTCTTTTAATACTGTTTCCACCTCAGAGGTTGTCATTCTATTTCTGATGGCTGCACTCTTTACATTAGTTTCTAATACTTCCTTAATTACTTTCATCGCCAGTCTTTTTGTATAAGTTCTTCTGGCTTTGATAAAATCTAACTCTTCACTGAATACTTTCTGACATTTTTGACATTTCAACTGACGACGATTTACTTTTAACAATACTTGATAATCGCTTAGGGGTATATCTCTGACTCTATACCAATGATTTTGATGGATTTTATCGGAGGTATTTCCACAGTGAGGGCATTTAGCAACTTTCAGCTTATTTTCAATTTCTATTACTATTTCATCATCTGTAAGAAAATGGTAATTAATAACCTTGACATCTTCAAGATTAATAACTTTAGTAATGAAATGAAGTAAGGGATTAGATGGCATATTTATTAAAACAAAGGTTTTAATATCAATATTTTTGAATTTTTATATTATTTAATTAGTCTAGAATTCTATTTATAGCTTGGGTTTGCTCTATTAAAAAATCTAAATTATCTAAGATTTATTTAATTATTTATATTATTTTACCATAGTTACTCTGGGAGAGCCAAAACTCCTAATTCTGGCGTAATATACTCTAGAGTCTGTGCTCTGATTGTTTTTTCAATTCCAGTTAGACTCTCTAATTCTTCAGTTTCCGTTTCTTGATATAGAATTTCGGCTATGGCTTGTAGATGCTCCTGAAGTTTTTTCTGATTAGCTGGTTCCATTATTGGGTGGGGATTAATTTCTTCCCTTATTTTCGCTGATTCTGATTTCCACTTGCTAGTTCATATGTTCTAACAATTCTGAGATGCTCCCGTGCAACTCGTTGTGTGTAGTCAATGCCAAATTAACGTTTTAACATTTTTATTTTTCTAAATTAATATTTTATAAAAGCCTCAAATAGGTGTTTAAAAAAAGTTTTTTGTATATCTACAAAGAAGCTTTATAATACTTGATATATTAATATCTAGAAAAAGATTATACAAAATTTCTCAGTATAATAAATAGTCAGACATCAATAACAAGCTGTTCGATTATGAGAGTTCTTGAAACAGAGCGTTTAGTTCTTCGTCGGCTGACAGTTGAAGATAGCGAGTTTATTCTTGAGATATTAAATGACCCTTTGTGGTTGCGCTTTATTGGTGATAAAGGTGTGAGAACCCTTGATGATGCTCGTGAATATATTTTGAAGAATCCGGTTGCTATGTATGAGCGTCTTGGCTTCGGGCTGTATTTGGTTGAGCTAAAGGAGAAGAGCGCCTCGATTGGAATTTGCGGTTTAATAAAAAGAGCTTCCTTGGAGGATGTGGATGTTGGGTTTGCCTTTCTTCCTAAGTTTCGGGGAAAAGGATACGCTTATGAATCTGCTTCTGCTGTCATAATGTATGGGAGAAAAACCTTCGGCTTAAGTCGTATTGTAGCTATCACTACACCGGACAATCATGCTTCAGCAAAGCTGCTCGAAAAACTAGGACTAAGCTTTGAGCGAATGATTAAACTATCTGATGATAGTAAAAGTGTTAGTTTGTTCATTTCTGATGTTTAACAATTGCAGTACAGCGGTTTGAAGAAAGCCGCTCGTGCTGAGTTCAAGTTTTTAGCAATCGCTGATTTTATTTAAGGGTAGAACGAAATCATTTTAATTAAGATACTCCTTAATATCACTTTGTTGACGACGAAGAATAGTAAGTGCTTTATGTTCAAGCTGCCGAATTCGTTCCCGACTCAGGTTAAGCCGTTCTCCGATCTGAGTTAAGCTCAGTTGATGGTCATTCTCTAACCCGAAACGTAGAGTTAATATTTCTCGTTGTATTGGGGGCAGCGATGCTAGCAAGTCTTTGAGATTCTGACGCATAAAGTCGATGTCCACTTGCTCGTCAGGAGAAATACTTTCGTCAGGCAAGATTTCGAGCAGTTCAGTATCTTGACTATCTCCCACACGCATTTCTAAAGATACAGGCTGTTTCGATATTTGAAGATACTCTCGTATTGTTTCTGGCTTGACTTTCAAGGCTTCAGCAATTTCTGCTATAGTCGGCTGGTGGCCATTCAATTGTGATAGTTCCCGCTGTACTTTTTTAAGAGAGTTTAGTTTCTCGACCACATGAATCGGAAGGCGAATAGTGCGAGACTTTTCACCTATTGCTCTAGTAATTGCTTGTTTTACCCACCAATAGGCATAAGTTGAAAGTTTGTAACCTTTGTTAGGGTCAAACTTCTCAACGCTACGGTATAAACCGAGTGTACCTTCTTGAATAAGATCAAGAAATTCCAAATTACGATTCTGGTACTTTTTAGCAACAGAAACTACCAGCCGGAGATTAGCAGTCACCATTTTCTGCTTCGCACGTTCCCCTTGATGAAAAATTGACTCCACTTCGGCTTCAGTTTTACCTAGAGCCGCTGCTAATTCTCTTGCAGTTAGTTGTCGGTTAAGTTGAAGTGCTAAAACTTGCCGCTGCTGTTCAATTGCCATCATCTGTTGCACAAGCCTAGCGTAGGAGATTTCCTGCTCAGAAGTCAGCAGAGGATAGCGAGCGATTTCTTTTAAATACGAGCGAACTAAATCGGGAGTTGCACTAGTAGTCTGCCAAGGGAAATTTGCTAAGTTAAATCTGGATATAAACGTTGCATTTTTTTACGTGCATCCTTGGTTTTAAAGCTCCAATGGACACTTGTTTGTTGTTGATTACGCTGTGACTCCCAAGCAGCAATTTCAGAAGTTAATGTTTCTATATTAGGAATACGTCGTTCTAAACATTGACGTGATAAAACGGATAATTCAATTTCCACTTGATTCAACCCTTCGGGTTCGCCAGTTGCTTCAAGTCGGGGAACCCGCCCAACGCACTGGCTCACCAAGAAGCGTGTTTAGAAGTATAATGAAACTCTAATTTTTGGATAATTCTACGTGCTTCTTGTGGCGTGAAAGCCTCATATAATGTACTTGGAGTATGAATATTTAGATTATCAACTACTAAACGAATTACCTCAGCATCGCGGTAATGGACATCTACCAGTTCTTTCAATTGTTTAGCAAAGTCAACCTTGGTACGACGTTGTGTAACTTCAATATGCCTCCATCCAGCTAAAGGTTCAAAAAGGGCAAATAAATTGACTACCCCATTACGTTTATATTCATAATCATAACGTTCAGGCTGATCCGGTTCTGGTGGCAAAGGTTTTTTAACTTCTTCTACTAATTGATATGGGCGTTCATCCAAACAGAGTACAGGTTTTTTCGGATTGTATGGCTCATTATATAAATCCAATACATCTTCCATTCGGCACACAAATTCTGCGTTTACTTCGGGAATACACCACTGTTCTTTCAACCACGGTTTAATTTCATTTTTTTTAGAGTCTGGCGTACTGTTTCGTCGGAAATTGAATCTATGATACCAACGTTCACTAAATGATCTGCTAATAATTGCATTGTCCAACGTACTCTCCCTTCTGGTGGGTTAGAGCAAGCAGTTGCTATCAAAAATGCTTCTTGCTTTTCATCTAATTTTTTCGGTTTTGGGGGATATTTTTCATCCTCTAATGCAAAATTCAACCCACCAATGACAAATTTTTCTCTTATCCTTTGTACTGTGGCTGAATGAACTCTAACTCTGTCTGCGATCGCTGAGTCTGTTTCATCTTCAGCAGCCATCAAAAGAATGTTTGCACGGGTTATAGTTCTTGCCTTGTGCTTACCTTTTTTAATAATTGATTGCAGTTGAAAAACTTCATCTTCACTCAAGTCAACAATGTACTTTTTCGCCATGTTATACCTCGTTTTTGACTAGTTTATCAAAACGAAGTATTACTTAGCAAACTTCCCTTGGCATACTACTAGTCATATTTTCAATTAATTGTGATGAATGTTTTTATCAAAATAGAATTCAGGAGTCAGAATTCAGAATTCAGAATTTAACTGAGTCTGACCTTGAGGGGATACAAAATACCCTGAAATAGATACATGGCAAGTAGTGTAGCAATTTATGGTAAAACAAAAAGAGCATTCATTCGCAATAAGCTCTATTTAATGATAATGTTACCAGAATTCTACGAGACAAATCTCAAGCGAGAATTGGGACGTGCGGAATATTTATTACTAAAAATCCTGATAAATTTACTACAATCTATTAAAACTGTTAGCATCGAAGCACTGGCTACTGCTTTACCTATCCCCATCTTTTTTGAAAGTAGAAGAAAGAAAATCCAAAGATTTTTGTCTTTAAATTACATCAACGTTGAAGAAATTTGGTTCCCAATTATTAAAAGCTGGTTAGAAATATATTTCCCCTTAAATGAAGTTATTTATTTAGTAATTGACCGGACTAACTGGGGGTGTATTAATCTGTTAATGATTAGTGTGGTTTGGGATAAAAGGTCTATCCCAATATATTTTAATCTATTAGACAAATTGGGTTCAAGCAATTTTGATGAACAAGAAGCAGTATTCAAAAAAGCATTGCCGCTTTTTAATAATTATAAAACTGTCGTGTTAGGAGACCGCGAATTTTGTTCGATAAAGCTGGCTAACTGGCTGACAGAGCAGAAAGTATATTTCTGTTTGCGCTTAAAAAAAGATGCATTTATAGAAATAGAACCGGAAATTTGGCTGCAATTAAGAGATTCAGGTTTAGCACCTGGACTTTCTTTCTTTTATCAAGGTGTTAAATATACAAAGTCTACAGGATTTATTAGCTTTAATCTTGCTAGTAAATGGAAACGTAAACGTTTTGGAGTTGCGCCGGAGGAAGGCTGGTTTATCCTAACTAATTTAGATAGCTTAGATTCGGCTATTAAGGCTTATAAACAACGTTTTGATATTGAAGAGATGTTTAGAGATTTTAAGAGCGGTGGGTATAACTTGGAAGATACTAATGTATTAGGTCAACGCTTAATTTCTCTAATACTATTAATCTCACTTGCATATACGGCTGCAACTATATCTGGTCAAAAAATTAAACGTATGGGTGTTCAAAAATATGTCGGTCGAATTAAAGAATCAGGGCGGACAATTCGCCGTCATAGCAGTTTTTATGTTGGATTATATGGTGAGACAGCGCTGCGGGAGGGTTTCCCTCCGCAGGCGACTGCGAACCCGAAGGGGTCTAACTGGGTCGATTTCATGGAAAATTCTTATGAATTGGTGGTTGAGTTAATGACACTAGCTCCTAATAAGCGTAAGTATTATCAACAAGGAGAAAGGGCTATGAGGCTTATTTTATCTGCATCCTAGCCCTTTTTGTCCCCCCTCAAGGAGTCTGACACTTCAACTGGCTCAGTGCATCGCTGGCGGATAGCGCAGCGTAAAGCCTTCTCTACGAGAGGCTACGCCCTAAGCGGAGCTATGCCGCAGGCTTTACGGCATGGCTTCGCTTAGAGCGAGTCTGCGAGCGTCTGAATCAAAGGGTCTAATGCTTCCACGCTTATTTCCGACTTAGTGGTGCAACAATGAGCATGGTGGGTCTGAATCCTCTACTGATTAATTCTGACTCCTGACTTCTGAATTCTGAATTCTTCTTCATTTGTTGTTTGAGATAAAGATTTTATTTCACGGATTAGCTAATAAATCAAAGCCTAATCATAGACTTAGGGATATATTTATATTTGGTGAACAAATTTATATATATAATACTTTAATTCTTTAAATAGGTAAATAGTAAAAGCTGCGCTATTCTCAAAATGAGCTTCAAAATAACGAAGAAATTTAGCTCATTTCAGAAAAATAAACGCTACGCTACTTCTATAGTGAAGTCCTCTCTTCAAGAGAGGAGTTGTTCAAAGTCTCTTCATATTTGAACAAGCCTTCAAAACGCTTTGCGTAAATCAATTGAAAAATACAAATACTTAGTTGAGGAATAATCATGGATATGCAATCTGCACTTACCCTGACAATCGTAGTCATCTTTTGGGCATTCGTTACTCTCGTTATGTTCCAGTTCATTACTGGACTATTTGTATCTACTGCTGGAGTTAATAATATAGTTTCAGTTAGCAATGTAAATATAGTTGCTCCTACAACATCAGTATCAGAGGTATTTACACCACAAGTTCAAACTTTTGAAGAATTACCCGATCCTTGGGCGTTAAAAACTGACGTTGTTCACCATAACAGTAATGAAGCAGTTGTTCTCTCACTCGCTACATTGAAATTACTGCCTCCAGTTAAAGAAATTTCATTACAACCAAAACGTACTACCCGTTCAAAGAAATCTGACAATGTTGCCAACAAGTCACCGAAAACTAAAAAGGCTGAAGTAAAGTCTCCAGGCAAGCGCAAACCAGTCAAACCGCGTAAAGCTGCATAAATGATCTCTACATACTGTTGTTTAGCGGTTGTCCTGAGTCATATTCCGGGCAATCACTCCCTACTTGAAGCAGCAAGAGTTGAATTAGAAGTTGCTGTTAATTGTGCCAAGGAATATGACAAAACTTGGCACTCTATTATTTGGATTCAGTTACCTTTCAACCCAGAGCTACTTGAATCAGCAGTTGATCAAGATAGTTGGATCAAATACTAAGCGTGAAGAATTGAAGTTAGTGAATTGACGCAAAAAAAATTGGTGGTGTATTAAGAAAGTAGTAATTTCATCTAGTTCGTTTTGGGCGTGAAGTTTGTGTCACAATGCTAGAAAGTCATCTAAAAGCTACAAAACTTACAAAACTTAGATGCAAAGCAACAGAACAAAGTTTTGAAATTAACGTTTATGTTTCCAGGGAGTTGGTAGAACGCAAGCAACAGCAACGCCGACAGCCAGACAGAAACAATGTCTACGACAAAGCCCGAAAAAAGTAACTTACCTCAACACATTGCTTCCAGCCCTAATCCAATGGCATTTGAGCGACAATATGAGTAACTCTCTTTCTCATCCCGAAGATCCAGACTTCCATTCATCTATTCAGGAGAACCTAAAACAGCTTTCTGCTCAGTTGGGATCTCCTTTGGACAATTTATCAATCATGGAAATATACCAGAATGCGTGCGAGCTACTGAGCCACGTTTCCCCATCACCTCTTACTCTTGCCCGTGTTGCTGGAACATTACTTGTCTACCGAGTCCAGGAAACGGAACTGGAAGAATCCCAGTGGTTCAGCAACCAAGTGAAACAATGTCTGGACGAAGAAGAAGTTGAGGAATTGATTGAATCGATACATCGCATAGATGCTTTGTAATCGCCTGAAAAATCCGCCAGGATCATGCATTTAACCAAGCGGTTTTCGCCAATTTCTTTATAACGTTACTCCCACACTGGAAACCACCGCATCATCTCTGCCAAAGCCACTGCCTCACCCTCCGGCGTATACACGACCTCACCTGACATCGCAATTACAATCCTTTGCCGCCTCTCGCCCACTCGAACCAATCCTTCACAGCAGATTGAACCTGCGCGGACTCCGGTTTCCTGCCATCTTTAAGCTAATCGGCATTCAAGCTGCAACATACTGCCTATTACCTTTGTTTTTGATTTTTCGATGCCACTTAATCACTAACTTGCCTTGATTCAACAGTTTATCTAGCAGTGATTTTAATTCATCTACTGATTTGAATAACCGATGAGCAATATATTCTTTACATGAGTGCCAGACTAACTCGATAATATTGTAATCAGGGCTGTAAGCCGGCAAGAATTCTAAAATAAAATTTGGAAAGTCTTCAGCTATTTTAGCTAGAATATCTTTGCGTTTATGAAAACTTGCATTATCTAAAATTAAAATAATCTTTGGCCCAAACTTCGCAAAATCTTCAAAATGGTTTCCTTTACTTGCCCATTCTTGCTTAATTAATTCATTTAATTGTTGTAATTGCTCATAAAAAATATCTGCGTTTCCTTTTTTTACAAAAAAGCATACCCGTTTCCGGTCTAATTCTCTAATTGCTCTCATCACATTAACTCGACCACAACGCCGTTCCCCTGGAACACTTTTTCGTTTTCCTTTTCTACCCCAACTCTTGCGTCGAATTACGCGTAAACTAAAACCACTCGTCGCGCGGGTACGCGCGCCCGCTACGCTAACGTCCAAAACCACACCTGTAAACGCTCTGGTTCTTCTCGTGCTATTTTTAAATATTGAGTAAGCTTCTCTCTAAACTTGGCTCTCTCAATTGGATTTTGTTTATCTTCTAAGCTAGATTTAGTCCAGATATAACTATACTTTTTTCTCTTTAATATCCTCCTTACTTGAGAACTACTTAAATCAATTCCTGTTTTTTCGGTTAAATATGTAGCTAGCCGCTCTGCCGTCCATTTACCAAATTCATATCCTAAATCTGATGGTTCTTGGTCAACAGTTTTTAATAACAGTTCAATATATTCAGGAGTAGCTTTACGGTAATGTTCATATTCTCTTTTATTGTGTAAAGTTTCTAGGTTGTCTGGATCTCCGTGCATACACCAATATGCGACCGTTCTGGGCGAGCAGCCTAAAAATTTAGCAATTTCGTGTTGTGGTTTTCCATCATTCTGTAGCAAAATAATTAAAATTCTTTCTCTGACGTGTGGGAGACCACTTTCTTTTAGAGCTTCCTGTAATTTACTGACTTGCTCCGGCGTTAAAAAGTTTCTGGCTGCTGGTGGCATAGTTGCTTTTAAACGACTTTCTTTTCTTATTATGCAATTTAAGTGCCGATTAGCTTACAAGCAGCAATAAACACTGCTTCCGGCGATTTAATGCCTTTCCAAGTCCGTAACGCTTCCTTAAAAGCTTGCATCACAGCAGAAATTTACTGTCTACCTCTGGCGATAGAGAGATTGCGCTCTTTTCCGTAAAAGCACATACTCAAGATGTAGATGCAAAAATCATGCTTTTGAGCAGTTGCCGCCCAAATTGATGAATACTGATTCTATTCAGAAAATTCTCCTGCTAGCAGCCAATCCCATCGGCAGCCAATATCTGCGTCTAGGCGAGGAGATGCGGGAGATTCAGGAGGGGCTAAAAAGGTCAAGAAATCGAGAGCGGTATTCCATAGCCACAGCCCAAGCAGTACGATACCGGGATATCCACAGAGCGATACTAGAACATGAACCGCAGATTATTCATTTTTCCGGGCATGGGGCAGGAGAAGAAGGTTTAGTGTTTGAGGATGAAACGGGAGCAGCGAAATTAGTAAATGCAGAAGCTATGGCCGGATTATTCCAACTGTTTTCAGGGCAAGTGGAGTGTGTAGTTCTCAATGCTTGCTACTCTCAATACCAAGCCGAAGAGATAGCACGACATATTAATTATGTCGTAGGCATGAGCCAAGCGATAGGCGATAAAGCAGCAATTGAATTTGCGGTGGGTTTTTATGATGCGTTGGGTGCAAGCAAGGGTTACGAATTTGCTTATAAATTAGGTTGTAATCTAATTCGTGTAGCGGGGATAGCTGAAAACCTAACACCTCAACTTGTAATCTCCAAAAATCGAAAATTATTAAATGAACCAAACAAAATATTTGAAAGTACAGCGCCCAAATTAGACACAAACACAATATATATTGAACGACCCCCGATTGAGGAGAAATGCTATAAAGCAATTGTGTAGCCAGGGGCATTAATTCGTCTCAAAGCTCCCCAAAAGATGGGTAAAACACTCTTGTTAGAAAAAATACTTTCTCATGCAAGACAGCACGGTTATCAAACAGCAAAGCTAGATTTGAAGCTGGCTGATATCGAGACTCTGATTAACTTAAAAACATTCTTACAATGGTTGTGTATTGATGTTGCTGACAGCCTAGAATTAGAACCGCAACTAGAGAAACATTGGCAAGAGGTTTTTGGGCTGAATAAAAACTGTACTCGCTATTTTCAAAAATATTTATTATCACTTACTGATACTCCCTTAGTTTTAGCTATAGATAACTTTGAGAGACTGTTTGAATATCCAGAAATTTTTCCTCAATTCTGCCTATTACTGCGGGGATGGTATGAGGCAGCGAAACAAGGAGACAAGATTGGTAATATCTGGAAGAAACTGCGGTTAGTTGTGGTTCATTCCACTGAATCTTATCCTTCCTTAGACAGTAATCATTCCCCGTTTAATGTGGGATTGGCGATTGACTTACCTGAATTTAATCTGCAACAAGTAACAAACCTCGTCAAGCAGAATGAGTTAAGCCTGGGGGAACAGGACTTAACCGAGTTGATGGAGTTGCTAGGGGGACATCCTTACTTGGTACAGTCAGCGATAACCCACCTCAAAAGCCAACAAGTGACCTTAGAAGAACTCTTGAGACTTGCACCAACAGAGCAAGGAATCTTCAGTGACCACTTGCGACAACAACTGTGGCATTTACAACATAATCCTCAGCTTGAAATAGGGTATAAAAAAGTAGTGATGACAAATGCACCCGTGAGGTTAGATACTGAAGTTGCCTTTAAGTTGCATAGCTTGGGATTAGTAAAACTTTTTAGTAATGATTGTGTTCCTGGTTGTGAGTTGTATCGTAAGTACTTCTCAACTCGTTTGGAGTAGGTAAATCGTGGTTGACCAATACATATTCTCTGGAAGTCTACCTGAAAATGCCAGCACCTACGTCATACGAGAAGCTGATGCACAGTTATATGAAGGGCTGAAAGCGGGGAAGTTTTGTTATGTACTGAATTCGCGCCAGAGTGGTAAGTCTAGCCTACGTGTGCGAACCATGCAGCGATTAAGAGATGATGGCATAAAGTGTGCAGCCGTTGACCTTTCTGCTGGAGGTATTCAGAATGTCCCTCCCGAACAATGGTATGCAGACTTAATTGACACGCTCATTGACAGTTTTGGATTAAATTTAGATTTTGGTGATTGGTGGAAGGCGAATCAGTTAAATTCGCTAGTTACAAGATTTCGCAAGTTTTTGGAAGAAGTACTACTTGTTGAAGTTCAAGAAGATATCGTTATTTTTATTGATGAAATTGATAGCGTACTCAGTCTGAATTTTCCCACAGATGACTTTTTTGCATTAATTCGTGCTTGTTACAACAAGCGTGTAGATAATCCTGATTATAATCGCCTCACATTTTGTTTGCTGGGAGTAGCATCACCTAGTAATTTAATTGAAGATAAACAGCGCACTCCGTTTAACATTGGTCAGGCAGTCTCTCTCAAAGGCTTTCAACTAAATGAATCTGAACCATTAGAAAAAGGGTTGCGCGGTAAATTCAGTAATACTCAGGCCATAATGCAGGAGATTTTGCAGTGGACTGGGGGGCAACCATTTCTAACTCAAAAATTATGTCAGTTTATGGTTGAGGAGTCAATACAAGAACATCCCTGTTCAGTAGAGCAAGCTGTTAGATCGCGGATTCTCGAAAACTGGGAATCACAGGATGAACCTGAACATTTACGAACGATTCAAGCTAGAATTTTGCGAGATGAGCAGAAGGCAGGTTACTTATTAGAAGTATATCAGCAAGTGAGGTTCAGTGAAGCAAAATCACTTGTAACAGCAGATGATACATTAGAGCAAAGTGAGTTACAACTTTCAGGTTTAGTTATTAGACAGCAAGGTAAACTGAAAGTTTATAATCAAATTTATTATGAAATCTTTGATTATAATTGGATTGAAAATCAATTAAACAATCTGCGTCCTTATTCTGAGAATTTTCGGTTCTGGGTGGCTTCTAGAAGTACTGATCATTCCCGACTCCTGCGAGGAAAGGCATTACAAGAAGCTGAAGAATGGGCAAGGGATAAAAATTTAAGTTATCAGGATAAGCAGTTTTTAGCAGCTAGTAAAGAGAGGGAGATCCACGAAGAGATTGCTGCTCAAGAACAAAAAGCAGCTTTGGAAAGAGAAAGGGAAGAGATTGCCGCTAAAGAACAAGAAGCAGATTTAGAAATAGAAAGAAAAGAGAGGGAGGCAGCAGAAGAAAGAAATCAATTACTTCGTGAAGCGAATAAGAAAGCTCAACGGCGAATTAGTATTGGGGTTGTTGTTTTAATTGTAACTGTGGTAGGAGCAGCAATTTTAGGTGTATCAGCACGTAATAAGCAAATTAATGAAACTAAAGAAGAAGTCTCATCTGTTCAGGAATTAAATAAACTAGCTGGAGAAATACAAAGCAAGGAAAACTCTAATTCAAAAGAGATTACGATTAATTTTAATGAAGCTTTAAGGCTATCTGCTTTATCTTTTGGTGTTAAGAATCACCAACTTAGACAAGCATTAGTCTTTGCTACTAGGTCACAAGCAAATCAACAACTAAAAAATCTACAATTAGCACAGGAAGAAATTAAGCAAAGTAAAAATTTCTTGGATGAAGCTAAAAATGATCATCAAATTTTAAATTCTAGCCCAGGATTACAAATTCAAGTATTCTTCTATAAGAGTCAAGGTGATTTACTAGCTCAGTCTAAACAAAATCAAAAAGCTATAGAATCTTACAGTCAAGCATTTAATATATTAAAAAAACATCCAAATCAAACTGATTTTACTAAAGACAATCAGTTGCTCACAGGCGAAAATATTGAATCAGTTTATCGAAGTTTAATTAAGCTAAACCCCCAAGATAAAGAGGTTGAAACATCGCTGAGAGATCACTTATATGCTCAACTTGAAAATTTTCTGAAGACTAAAAATTGGTCAGATGCTGATAAGCAAACATATATTCTCATGCTCAATATTGCTCAAAGAGAAGAACAAGGATATTTAAATTATGAGGACATCAATAGATTTTCTTGTCCAGACCTGCAAAAAATAGACAAGCTTTGGGTCAATGCAGACAAACGTTTTGGCTTTAGTGTGCAGAAGGAAATATGGATTAAGACTGGGAATAGACTAAATATAAAACTAGGAGACTGGACTGACAAAGATTATGATAATTATTTACAATTTGCCAGGGCAGTTGGATGGTATGATAACGAACTAGAGGACACTACAAGTCACTCCAGAGGTGGTTGGGTGAGCTATGACTTGATAATAAAGCGTATACAAGAAGACTCCATGTACGGTAGGGGAGGACTACCATCATCTAGAACGGCGGCCTTAGGGGGAGCGGGAGCGGAGCGGCGAGCGAGCGGGCCAGGGGAGCGGGCCCGGGCCTTAGACAGCGACAGCAGCTTTTTCTCTCGCGTTGCGACTTGTAAATTGTAACATATAAGCCTTTCAGAAGTTTGTGAACATTTATTTCAGCCTCATTTCGCACGCAGAAATCAACATTTCAAAAATCTGATACCTGGCACTGGGGGCTGATAACAATTTGCTTGAATAAATTTTGTTGCTACCTCATGTACATCCGTACTCTCAGTCGCTCTCTGCTTGTTCCAGGGTAAACCCAACTGCCCCGGCGAAGACTTTTTCGCCTTTGCACCCTCCATCACCGACGGTAAAAAGTTGCTACCCCAGTGATTCCTTGTCTCTGGCTTGGCTTTGGGTCTATATTTCTGACAAAATTTGCGATATTTTGCCGCGCAGTCCTCTAAAGTTCGCCCCAATTGCAAAAATGCCGGATGCCACTGAGTAATGCCATCGTTGCTCAAGCGGTCATGAGTGCCATAATTGCTGAAATTGTAGAAAAAGCCTTGCTGCATTCCGGCGGCTTTTGGGTTAGCGTGAATGTATCGCAGCGTATTCAAAGCCCGTCGATGATCTGTGTTGGGAAAACCAGTGCTATGATATCGTTTCTCGCAAAAATGCCTGTGCGGTTTAGCATCCGATTGAAACACATCGCAGTGTACCAATTGAGCCAGTGCATGATTTTGGGAAGGTTTTCGGTTTGTTGGGGTTCAATCAAATAATGTACATGATTTGACATAATGCACAGGGTATAAAGTTTAAACCCGTACTTTCCTTGCGCTTTTTTAATGGCACAGAGAAAGACTTCACGGCATTTCAGGCGAGTGAGGCGAAATTCCCGATTGTTGCAACGGACGGTAATATGGTAGCAAAATCCAGCTTTCAGGTCACGTTTTGGGCGAGACATCGTAAGTACAGGAAAATACAATATAAGTAGTATAAGAATTGGCAGCAATCTTAAAACATTGAGATTTTGGGCAACCCCAAAACCCTAATCACCCACCGGAAACCGCCGCATCATTTCTGCCAACGCCACCGCCTCACCATCCGCTGTGTACACTGTTTCTCCTGAAATAGCAATCACAATCCTGTTTTTCCTTGCCCATTCAAACCAAACAATCGCACCAGGCTTGGCCTGCTGTGCCTCCGGTTTCCTGCCTTCCTTACAAGCAGCAACAAACACTGCTTCCGGTGACTTAATTCCTTTCCAAGTTCGTAACGCTTCCTTTAAGTAAATGACTGAGTAAGTCGGAGGGGAAAAAGAACCTATATTAAATAAAATTAATTAGGCTCAAACTATTTTCCCTCCTCTCTTATCCCAATTACCAGTATTTACATCGTTTTACTTATAGGAAATATTATGGATGTATGTTTTGAATTATTACTTTTAAATAAGCAACCATTAGACAGCTTAGAATGCTATCAAAAAACAATAGTTTGGGAAGGCATAGAATATCCTCAAGAACCTAAATGCTATATTTGGGGTAAGTATATTTGTTTAACAGAAAGTCTAATGCCTAAAAAAATACACAGTTATTTGCCTATAAGCTTTGCTGAAAAAGAATGGACATATTTATCTGTAACAGGTCAAATACTAGATTTATTAGAATTAGAAGTTAATGGCTCAAAAATAAATTGGGGAGGAAAAAGCCTAGATTCTTTACTAAAATTATTGTTAACTCCCCAGAACAAGTGGTTTATTGTTTTTGAATGGCAATGTGACCAGATAGATAAAACATATTATTTAAGTATAGATGAGTGTATATCTAAGTTAAAAAATAATCTGAAATACGAAAAAAAACGAGAAGGGTTTATTATAATATCTGCAAATTAAAATAGCAAAAAATATTGACGATTAATTACAAATAACGTAAGGATTTAGGTTTAATGTTGAGTAAGTAAAGAAGGGCGAAATCGATAATTATCTCTGTTGTGTCACTTTGGAAAAGCCAATATTTGAAAGCCTTTGAGAGCTTTACTTTTCAGTTTTTGGCTAGAAATTTTAGTTTCTGTTAGAAAAGAAAAGCTCAAAACTTTATTAAATCAACGTTTCAGAGTTTCGCTCCGATTATTGTTTTCCGCAAGTGATAAAAGAGGACTATTCCTCCCACTTCACCAGCACCCCATCCGCAGCCACCAACCCCCACTGTGGAAACTTCGCCAACAGCTTTTTAACGACAATTTGCAAGGCGGGGTCATCTTGTCAACATTCCAGTAAGAAGTCAAAATCAGGTTTTTCTCTGAGAATTCCTGCCATTTTGAGTTTCTCCATTTGCAGAGTCCGCGCCTTATACCGGAGAGAGATCGCCTCACTCGATCATTTTTCAGGCTGTGGCACGGCAAAACCTTCGCCTTACTCCTGCATCGGAAACCGCCGCATCATCTCTTGCAATTTCACCGCTTCACCATCCGGTGTGTACACGGCCTCACCAGACATTGCAATTACAATCCTTTCTCGCCTTGCCCACTCAAACCAATCTTTCACAGCAGATTTTACCTGCGAGGACTCCGGTTTCCGTCCTTCCTTACAAGCAGCGACAAACACAGCCTCTGGTGACTTTATCCCCTTCCAAGTCTGTAACGCCTCCTTCAAATAAGCGATCGCCCCTGGTACATTCTCCCAACATCGCTTAACTGTACGCTGGATTTCTGAATTGAGCCGGAACTGTGGGGTACAAGGAATCTCCCTCAACTGCTGCAACACGTCAATTACTTCTTGGTGACTCGGCTGAATTGATTTTTCCACAGTAGGGGCAACAGAATCATCATCTAATTCTGATTCTGAGTCATAGTCAGTAGTCTGGGCTGTTTCGGTCAAGACTGTCTGCAAAGATTTTGATGCAGATTCGGCGGCGGAAGAATGATCCTCATGAGTATCTGTCTTGATAGTCGAGTCAACAAGTTCTATCTCTCCAACGAAGGAAGTAACCGGGATTTGCTGATCTAGATTTTCATTTTCCTCACTTTCTTCAAGCTCAACAGCAGAGTGTTGTTGTGGCTTTGAAGCTTCAGGATTGGATCTGTGGTATTGTTCTGCATTGAATTCTGAATGTTCGTTTTTGCACTTGCGAAGTTCCAAAAACCCATTCAGTACATCGAAGTTTAATTTATACTGCCATGTTCTGTCTTGACCGTTGCCTGGGTTCTTCTGCTTCTCGATAATTCCCTTCTCTTCAAGTAAGGCGATCGCACTCCTAATGACGTGAAGACTATATTCCCCCATCAGATCGGCGTAAATCCGTTTGAGTGGCTGGTAGATCCAAACGGTACGGTGATTTTTCACCTTCCAGTTTGTCCAATGCCGAAAATATTCAATCAGCTTGGCCGCGCAGAAGTTGCCCGTGATGTCGAGGTACTCCCGGCGTAATATCACCAGGACAGAAAATTTATTAGTAGAGGCAATGCTGCTCATGTTCCACCTTCTATATATTCGTGTGAGGCTGCGATTCTGGGTTAAAACGGCACATCTTCATCCGGACTTTCTGCCCAGAAGCGTCTTAACATCTCTTGTTTTGCTGCCTGAAGTTGCTGTTTTTCCTGGGATGATATTTCTCCAACCAACCGCTCAACCTCGTTTTTCTGCTTCTGTCTCAACTGCTCAACAGTTACATGGGATAATGCCAGTGGCTCATTACTGCCCTGCCCAGAAGGGCGGAAGCAGCGACGGCGGAACAAAAACCTGAAGTGACGTTTATCTTGTGGTGGTAACTTGTCCCAGACTTCGGCATCCCAGCCAGGGGGTATAAAATCTGATGATGGGGGCAGCAGATTCTGGATTTGGGCTTGTAGCTGGGTGATAGCTTCCATTGCCGTTTCTAATTTGCTTTCCAATTCCAAAACTTTGGAATCCCCGACAGTTGGCTGGCCATTCACCACCCATTCTTCAACCCACTGCTCGACCAGATAGCCGAACTCATCCGAAAGCCAAATGCCAAATCTGACTGCTAGCTTCGGATGAATCCAAGTGCCGCCTCCGTGAAGGGGAGAGCCTTGAAACACTTGATATAACTCAAACACGGGAATTCCCGTATTTGAACTCAGATGCGAAAGCGTCTCTTTTGTACGTTTATTTTCTAGCCATTCACTAACATCGCGCCGCTTGCCTGTAGCTAATTTGTAAGCACTGGCTAAAGCCGTGGCGTTGACATAACCATCACATCGACGTTGTTTGACAACTGAGCCATTTACTTGTCGTGAAATAATTGTTATTGCATCCATAATTCCTCCAATTTTCGGCGCATGAAAATATCAGCAGCATTCCAGTGAAGCCGCATTGATTTTTTTAGCTAGAGGTAAGTTGTATTTACTGGTTGTCGGCTTGCCAGAATCTCAATTCTGATTTGAAGTACCTATCAGTTTTTTTACCTCGTTCCGCCCAGTGATCCCACGCCACTATCACTGACTCGCCCAAATCCTCCACAACTTCGCCCCTGGCTAAATACAGCGTGTAGTAGGGGTCTGCGTAAGCAACAATAGAGCCAAGCCCAATCAAAGTAGGTTGTTCAGCCTTCTCTAGTGCAGTGATTTGCTCTTTTTCCTGTGGGGTTAATTCTGCCCAGTAATCCTGTTTAATTACCTCGTATTCTTCTGCTACAGCTAAATAGTCAATCCATGTACATTCAGGTTTTGCAAGTACCTGCCTGATGTCACTTACTGCCTGGGGTATTAACTGCAATTGTTCCGTCCTTGTGGCGATCGCGCTCTGTGTCGGCTCACTCCCCAGAATAATTGCAGCTGCTTCAAGAGCTTGGGCGTTGTTCATGGCACTGGCCAGATTACTCAAAGCTATACCCATCAGTCGTAAACATTCGGTGGCATTTTCCTTCGGTGGCTCAACAGCCAGCGAGCGCAAATCTATCGTATCTGAGGATTGCTGAACATTCTTTTTAACTGCCTGCTTATTGTCCCGCTCTTGTGTAGGATGTGGCTGTTTTGCGTTTTCCAGTTCTTGAATACGACGTTGTAATCGTTGATTCTCTAGCTCTAATTGTCGTAATCCCTCCATTTCGTCTAGGCGTTGTTGCAACGATTCGAGTTGTTCTCGTACTTGCGCTTCTGCCCTAGCTCTAGCTTCTACTTGTAAACCAATCCTTAAATCTGCTTCGAGCCGCTCTAGTTCCCGCCTATGCTGTTCTTTTAGAGATGCGATGGCTTCTGCGTATTCTGGTGGATAAATTCGCTCACTTGGAAGTGGGACACTGGAGACATCTAAATCAGCATTGTTAACTAGCAGTTTTTCACCATCGCTGAAGGTAACAATTTGCTGTGAATCGTTTGGTGCTTCCGCTTCGATCACTCCCGATTCACCATATCTAGGATGTGATCGTGACGAAACGCTAACCGATTGACACAATTGGGTTTTACTCTTATGGGACTTTGTGGCGTTTCTGACTTCTTGTTAGAAGCTTATGTAGGCGAACAGAATTAACCCCTGTTGCAGTTAGGGGATTTGGTATTGTGAAAGTGGTCATAAATTACTGCTATTTGTCGTGATAACAAATGTTTTACACTTGTTATCGAAGCATATTTAGTAAATGTGTAGCTTGATGCAAGACGGCATGAGTATTACTCTTACCATTGATTACTTGTCTGTAAAAGCTGAAGGTTTGTATCGATTTGCTGCACTGACGAGATTACAGTCATAATAAATTTTGTACCTTGTGTTTAGCATAAGTTTAGCATAGCTAAACACAAAGTAGTTCCTTAAAAGCGCAAACCCGCCTCAAGTAGGGGGCGGGTTTTCCTTAATAAGTTTGATTACACGATCACGCCATCGCCTGAGAGATTCATTTTCTTCTCTCAGGCGGGCTGTTTTCCCAACTGTTGCTGAATTTCGCGAATTTGAGCTTCTAGCTGGCTTATCTTTTGCTGTACGTCCGCTTCACCAGAACGTTCCCCAGAAAGCCCAATATAGCTGTGTACAAACTGTAAAAGGACTTGTGAAGGTGTTTTTCCCTCCTGTTTGGCCTTGTCTTCAAAAGCATTTTTTTCCTCGTCAGTTACTCTCACAGCTATCTGCTTTTCTCTAGCGCCGTTGTTCATCTACTAAATCTCCTATTGCTTACAGAATATAAGGTTAAACAATGTCTGACATAAATATAGCCTGACTCTATCACGGGTTAACTAATTCGTTTAGCAATTGCTTGACAATGCTAAACGGGCGTCTTACAATATAAATATCATTCAAAAGAAAAACAAAAAGACGACCGCCTTTGCCTGGAAAACTTGTGCGATCGCCTTTTCCCCAATTAAGGAGATAATCATTATGCCTTACAAAACACTGGCACAGCAAACAATTAAGAGCGTTGTTCCCTCTTGCATTGACGAGCAAGCCCTAGCACAAGCCGAGCTTGACAACCATCTGGAAACCCAAGCCGAAGCTGTAGCCCCAACCAAAGACCCCTTGACTGCTCGCGACCGCCGCATCATTGGCGAGATTATTGAAGTCGAACCCGAAACTATTCGTACCATTTGGCTTGAAGGTGGGATTACATTATGGGTGCGGTTCGTAGACGGTAGCTGCTTGCCATTTGACCGTGACTGGTTCGCAAAAAGAGTTGCAGAAGTTAAAAGAAAAAGTAGCGCCATAGATGCATTGCTAGTGGTCAAGCAATGTAATGACTGCTCTCGCTGTAGCGCTCGCGTTCTCAAGGCAGCATGGGGCAACGGTGGGGGAACGTGAGTGTTGGGTTGGGGATGTTAAACAAGCGCGATCGCCTTGCCGCTTTGATATTAATATTTCTATGGGTATAACAGACATAACAGTAATCTATTCAGGGTCATTTATGAACAAAGGTGAACTAGTGGATGCTGTAGAAGCAAAAGCCAACGTCACGAAAAAGCAAGCTGATGAAATCATCAGTGCTTTTTTAGAAGTCGTGACCGAAGCTGTAGCAAACGGGGAGAAGATAACGCTCGTAGGGTTTGGGTCATTTGAGCGGCGTGAACGTGCCGAGCGTGAGGGGCGTAATCCCAAAACCAATGAGCCAATGACTATCCCGGCTACCAAAGTACCTGCGTTTTCTGCTGGGAAGCTGTTCAAAGAAAAAGTAGCGCCATAGATGCATTGGCTTTACCACCAGCAATCCAATCACTGCAAAGGCGTAGCGTTCGCCTTTGGCGTTGGCGCAGCCATCGCTCTTATCCCTGTTTTGTCACTCTAGGCAGAGGAAAAGTAGAAATCAGGGTGAGTCAGGAAAATAAAAACTGAACTAGTGAGTCTATAAATAATAGATTGAAGTTTAGAAAACCCTAAATCTAATTGAGGAATAGGAAAAACTGTTAACCAGGGATATATCAGGTTGAATAAAGTAAAAGGTTGAATTATCAAACGGAGATTGTTAAGAATATTTTTCCAACCTTTACCATCATCCCACCAGGGGTGATCAGCTAATTTTGATGGAGACTTTGGTGGAGAAGACTGCATTTGTTCAGAGTGTAGACTAACTATCAAGTAGCTACTACAAACAATCTCCCACCATCGTTCAATATCACTGTAATTAGTTAAACGGTAATCTGCCCAACCTAATTCATTTTTACTTTGCTTCAAGCCATATTCAACCCAAGTTCTTAAACCATAAAAATTTCCCACATCTCGCTTGTTAAGGTCTGGGTATTTACTCATCACATACCAAGTAGTATTACCGGGTAATTTCTCACGGTCTGTGGTAATCTGCCAGTACCTATTCTCGCTACGTTTACCGTGAATTATTTCTCTAATAAAACGATTTTCACTGCTTAAATCAGAGAATACCCGTTTAAATTTATGCCATTTTAAATATTGAGTGTGTTGTCTAGTAAGTAGCTCTACAGAATGGTTTGAGCGAATCGCTACTAAGTAATTTAACCCCAGTTCGTCTAATACAGATATGAAATTAGTACCACTCTCCCCCTTCGGGTTCGCAGTCGCTTCAAGTCGGCGAAGCCGCCCAACGCGCTGCTCACCATATAAGCTATCTGCTAGTACTAGGTTAAATTTAAAACCCATCAACTCTAGCTTTTTTATGATTATTGCTGCTATTTGAGGCTTGGTTAGATATTTATCGCCTGGCTTTAATCTTTCACGTGGCTTGTATACTTCAAATAGTAATGGAAAAGTCATCCCACAGAATACACCATACGCTGTGACTGCTACAATTCCATTTTCTACTTTACCCAAATTACCTATGTACTGCCGTTTCACATAATCTGTCTTATTCCCTTTCTTTTTATCTCCTGTCTCATCAATAATTAGAATGATTGGTCTACCTTTTAGAACCTGTAAAATTAGCTCTAATCGCAAAGCTCTTAACTTCTCTACATCCCAGGGTGAAGTAGTTAAAAAATGATGCAAACCTTGGTGGTTATCCAATCCTACAATTTTTGCTATTTCTGGTAGAGTTTTCCGTTTTAGTTCAGAAACACAGCCCACGTGAAGATATTTAAAAGCCTCAAAACTCCTAACCTCTGGAAACAGGCTTTTATACCACTGGCAATATTCGTCCACAAATTTTACTGTTGGTGCGGCTGGACGGGGCTGTACCATACTCTGTGTCTTGGTTAAGCGCGTTTATACCTTATTATACTACTGCGAGAGTGACAAAACAGGGCTATTATGATATTTGGGCCAGGTGAGGCAAAAGATGAACTAAAAAAACGTCTTGAAGAAAATAACCTCGGTAGACACATCGTAGGTATTGAAACAGTTGACAAGATGACGGATCATCAAATCGCGGCGAAAATTCGACAGCAATTTGCCGAGTCGCGTTAAGCAGCCGATTTACCGCAAATCAAACCAATGAATCCCCAACTCTCCACGTTTTGGAGCTTATCCACGGATCAGGTGCTTCAGCAGATGCACTCTACAACCTCCGGGTTAAGCCGTCAAGATGCCAAACAACGCCTGAATGAGTTCAGCGCAAACAGCCTCAAACAAAAACACAAATCGAGCGCATGGATGCTGTTGCTTAATCAGTTTAAGAGTCCGATTATCTTGATTCTGATTTTTGCGGCGGTGCTATCGATTTTTCTGAAAGATGCGGCAGATGCCATAATCATTTTGACAATCGTCTTCATCAGTGGGCTATTAGGATTTTGGCAAGAGCGAGGAGCCTCAAACGCTGTCGAAAAATTATTGGCATTAGTGCAAGTTAAAGCAACTGTTTTGAGAGATGGTCAATCTCAAGAAATCCCCAATGAGGAAGTGGTCAGGGGTGACATTGTGTTGCTGAGTGCAGGTAAAAATATTCCGGGCGACTGTCTAGTTTTAGAGTCGAAAGATTTATCGGTGAATGAAGCAGCACTGACAGGAGAAACCTATCCGGTTGACAAGCTAAGTGGCGTATTGCCAGCTGAAACTGAACTGAGCCAACGCACCAATTCCCTGTATCTGGGAACTAATGTGATTAGTGGAACGGCGAAAGCAGTAATCGTTCATACCGGAAAAGAAACTGAATTTGGCAAAGTATCGGAACGCCTGAAACTCAGACCGAGCGAAACCGAATTTGAAAGGGGATTGAGCAAGTTTGGCTACTTTCTGATGGAAGTAACGCTAATTTTGGTAGTGCTAATTTTCGTCGCTAACGTCTACCTGCATCGCCCAGTACTAGAATCTTTTCTATTTTCTCTGGCGCTGGCGGTGGGTTTGACTCCTCAACTACTACCTGCGATCGTTAGCGTTAACCTGGCTCGTGGTGCCAAGAAAATGGCGAAAAAGCAGGTGATTGTAAAGCGCTTACCCGCGATCGAAAACTTTGGCAGTATGAATGTGTTTTGCACCGATAAGACAGGGACGCTGACGGAAGGAGAGGTGAAAATTCACTCTGCGGTTGATGTGGAAGGGAAAGAAAGCGTTGGCGTAGACTCCCCCCAGGCGAATCGCGTTCTACTTTACGCTTATTTAAATGCTGCATCTGAGTCGGGTTATGTCAATCCCATCGATGCAGCGATTCGTGAATACAAAACATTCGATATTTCTGCCTATCAAAAGCTAGATGAAGTGCCTTATGACTTTAACCGCAAACGTCTAAGCATACTGTTTAAGACAGAGAGCACGCATCTGATTATCACTAAAGGCGCACTGAAAAATATTTTGGATGTTTGCTCAACTGTTGAGACTGGTGAGGGGAAAGCGATCGCTATTGCAGATCAGCGACAAAAACTCCACCAACAGGCTGAAGACTTGGGCAGTAAGGGATTTAGAGCCTTGGGTGTGGCTTATCGTGATTTTAATCAAGATTCTTTCACCAAAGATGATGAAACGAACATGACATTTCTCGGCTACCTCGCTCTCTTCGATCCGCCCAAAGCTGGCATCGCTGACACCCTGAAAGAGTTGCAACTGCTAGGAATCACCCCGAAGATGATTACCGGAGACAGCAAGGCGGTGGCAATGAGTATCATTCAGCAGGTAGGATTGCCCCAACCAAAGGCGTTGACAGGCTCCGAACTAGAAAAGCTCAGTGATGAAGCCTTGATGCATCGAGTACAAGATACAAATGTCTTTGCCGAGGTAGAGCCAAACCAAAAAGAGCGAATCATTATTGCCCTCAAAAAAGCGGGGAATGTAGTTGGATATCTGGGAGACGGCATTAACGATGCCTCTGCGCTTCATGCTGCCGATGTTGGCATTTCAGTCGAGAGCGCAGTCGATGTTGCTAAAGAAGCTGCTGATATTGTGTTGATGGCAAAGGATTTAAATGTCCTCATCGAAGGCGTAAAGGAAGGACGGGTGACGTTTGCCAACACTTTAAAATATGTATTTATGGCAACTAGCGCCAATTTTGGCAATATGTTTAGCATGGCGGGAATTTCTCTGTTTCTGCCCTTTTTGCCGCTTCTACCTAGTCAGATTTTGCTGACGAACCTACTCACCGATTTCCCGGAATTAACGATCGCAACAGATCGCGTAGATAAGGAGTTAGTCAACAAACCTCGCCGGATGGATATCAAGTTTATCCGCAATTTCATGATCGTGTTTGGTTTGCTGAGTTCATTATTTGATTATCTCACCTTTGGAGCGCTACTGTTGCTGCTGCACACTCAACCACAACAGTTTAGAACAGGCTGGTTTTTGGAATCTGTCATCTCTGCATTGGTAGTTGTGCTAGTCGTTCGTACCCGCCAATCCATTTTCAACAGTAAGCCTGGAAAATACTTGTTGATGGCAACGCTGGCGACTATTGGAGTGACAATAATCATTCCCTGGACACCGTTGGCAACCCTACTGGGATTTCAACCGTTGCCGTTGAGTTTTGTGCTGGTTCTGGGAGCGATCGTGTTGTTCTACGTGACTGCGGCTGAGAATGTCAAACGAGTGTTTTACAGCCACGTAAAATTTTAATCTCTCAGTTGATGAAAAAGCATAGTATAGATCAGCGGAAATAAGCCATCCATTTAAAATGTCTAAAACCCTTACGCAATGGTAATTACGTTAGCGTAGCGTGGCGTAGCCCATTACGAACTTTTACTGAGCGTCTTGCCCTGAGCGAAGCCGAAGGGAGCCAAAGTATTACGAATTACGAATTACGCCAAGGGCTTGTACAAAAAAGCTATTCATCTTCGTCTCCTGATGGTCGTTCGCTCTCGCTTTGTTGGGTGTTCCACTCCAAAACAATACGCTCTAGCATTTCACCCTGCGTACAGTTATTTACAACAGCGTATTGCTTAATTAACTCTGTTACATTAGGCAGGAACTAAAAGAGGCGATCGCTCAGATAAAAGGCTTAATAAATGAGCGTAATGGTGGAGTTGCCGTACCTGCACAAGAGGCTGTTCATGTTGAGCAGCAAGTCACACCAGATTATTCAGCAATCCGCGAAAAAGTCATTGGGAAATTGAAAACAGGCAAGCAGTCGGCAGCTAAGGCAATTGACGCTTTTATTGAGGAATTGGCTGCTGCAAAGGAGCAACAACAGTCAGCAGATGAGGAATTAGGTGTAGCTTAGAGAGGATTTTTCTGCTGGCGGCTGGTGGTTGAGAAGGACTGTTACTGAAACAGAAGTGACTCAAATCTTGCTCTAGATAAAATAGTTGTACAATAAGGTTCCTAAAAGACTAATTTAGGGAAACTCTCCTATAACCATAGAGCATGAATGATAATTGAGCCAAGTATGAGCAGTTTATTTTCTCCGCCACATTACCCAACGATGTCTCGTTGTATCGGTATAGTTGAGGGAAAGTATTTACCCAGCACTGAAGCATTTAACCAAGGTACTTTAGTATCGAAGGATGGCAGTATTTATTCAGCAACACTAGGAACTAAGTCAGAAAAATTACTGCAAGAAAATCCAGAATTGGTAGCGAGTACTAATATTTGGGTAGTGTGGCCGAGAATGGAAAAAGAGTCAAAAAAACTCAGTTTTCACATCAAAGGCAGACACAAAGAACCAACATCAGATTTGCAACAGACGTGGCTATTGGCTGCCGATGGCTATTTTTCAATTCGGGGTGTAGTTATCAACCAAGAAAACGGGCTGTTAACTGTGCAAATTCGACGCAACTTTCAAGTGCCATTCGGCTCGGAATCAGCAATGCAATGGCAACCATTCGTCATCGAGGTGGAAGGATTCCTCCCGCAACAAGAGGTAGGCGATTTTTGGGAACTAGATGTGAAACTTGTTGGTTCTAAGCTAGTAATGGATGAGGCGCGGTTGATTATGGAATTCCCAAAACGCAAGCACAGTAATTCTGTTAGTGCCGAGAATCACCCAAAACTTGAACTGCTCAAAGAAACTAATAGTCAAACTTTAAACCTTAGCAATTACCATAGTTTGACAGCATCACAGATAAAAGAATAGAGAGTAGTACAAGGCTTATTAGAGATTCCGGCAAATTGGCAACTGATGTCGTGCTGTTGCAGTTTTAATGGAGATATCAACAGCGCGGAACACAGTTAAAGCCCCTGTATAACTTGTTTTGCTCTAAGCCAGTTGTAGAGAGAGTGCTGTAGCTCCCGCTCTACATCATTGATACAGCACTCAACAGAGTTGAGTCACCGCTCTACAATTGGTTAGAAATCAAACGAAGATGCATAGAACTTGTAGAAAGTAGAACTTAATTTTGAAATGGCGATGCCTGGGGTGGTTACTGAGCTTCTTGCCTTGAGCGTTCGCATAGCGTCTCGTAGAGAAGCCGAAAGGTGTCGAAGTGCGGGCTACACCTACGCCGTTTAATAAAGAAAACTCTTCGCGTTGGGGTCAAACATTTGGTTAACAGGAACAGCGATGGCATAATTCGAGAACAATTAGAGATACAGTAGCGTAATAGGATTAATTTCATTGCCAGAGAAACTATGCCTAAGACTTGGAATATTAAGATAGATAAATATTTTCAAGCCAGCCCCCATTGCCTGATAGCGACTGCTCATGTAGACACATTCCCAACAGACTTACCGTTAGAACCCAACATCCGAGAACCCAACCGCAAAAGCGCAACGTATAAGCAAATCTTTGACTCGTTGACGACACAACCCGAATTATTCTTTTCCCGTCACGGTGGAATTGTGCTGTCAGCCTCGCAAGTTAAGCCCAATAAGAACAAGACCCAACTGGAGCTAGAGATAGAGGAAGTATCAGAAGGGGGAAGCGATGGCATTATCAACGGAGGTCATACAGTTTTAGCTTTTGAGCAAGCGAAAAATTACAAATGTGACCTAAGTAAAGCAAGAGTAAAAGTTACGATTCATATAGGGCTAGGTGAAGAAGAAGCAAAAGACATTGCCCTGGCATCAAATACAACGTCCCCTGTAGATTCCCGTTCCAAAGTCAACGCTCTAGGTGACTACAAATTTATCAAGCAGTACTTAGCTCATTTGGAGCGAGAGCAAAATAGAAAATTCCGCATCGCCTATTACCAGAATCAAAGCGGCGCTCCCAAAAATGGGCAATGTAATGTTAACCATTTATTTAAGCTGCTTAACTGCTTAGATAGAAACAAATACAACCCGGATGGTAGAACAAGAACCAAACACCCGCCAGTCAGTAAAACCCCTTCTGTGATTACAGACAAAGAGCGAGAGAGGTTCACAACTTTACTGCCACTCCTTTCCCAAGGGCTATGGATAGAGCAAAGGCTATACGAAATTATCCAAGAACACATCACAAGCCCAAGAAGAAAAGGTGTCAATGACCTAGCTTCAATTGATACTAGAAAAACTATCCTGCTACCAGACAGCAAGTACTCATTTGGTTTTGGAGCGCCAGCAGAACTAGCGTTGCCGATAGTTGCGGCGTATCGGGTATTCCTAGACAAAGACTACAAATGGATTCTCCCGTTTGATGAGTTCGCAGAAGATTTTCTGCAACATCTGTGGAACAATTATTTCCGCAAGTATTTAATCTCAGAAAAAATAGCAGGTAATACAGTCGGGGCGAAAATCTGCCGCAATCATGAAATTTGGGAAAGTCTCTATGTCTCTGCACAAAGCTATCTCAATGGGCGGTTGGTCAAAATGGTTAACTCTAGCAAGCGTGAAGAATTAACACTAACGCCTAACTAAAAATGGTTAGAGGTAGGTTGAGCTATTACTAGACATTAAATGGTTGCCAGCTAGAGTACCAACAGAGCAGAAGGAGCGATATTAGTCTCTAAACATAGCCGGATACAGATGCTTCAATTTATTGTGGCGTATATGTGAAATTCTTGATTTCGAGATTTCCTCAATTCCAGACTGAGAAATTGGTTCAGTAGGTGTTAGTGTTCCTTGTATTGAAAAGCTAATAAGCAGGTAGATAGGATTATTTCCTATCTGCCCAGAAAGCTTAAATCAAAGAGTAAAAAGTTGGAAAATTAACAGCATATATAAAAATTTTGAGCAGATTTGAGTAAGGCCAATAAATTTAAAAAATTAGATCAATGGAAATAAAACTAAATATTATTTTCTCAAAGTTATATTAAAATCTTTGAGAATCAAGACAATTTTTTAAACTTAATTTGATTTGTTTCGATATTTGGAGGAAAAATGAATAAGATTGATTTTTGTAAAAGTTATTTGCCCTTGACTTTTAAATTTTTGGTACCGATAGTTCCTGCTGCACACTTGGTTACTTTTCTTGGCCTGCTGCTCGGAGTAAATAATACGGCATCAGCAGCAATAATTACGTTTGAGCAAGCATCTGTAGGGACGCTATCAACTTATAATGAATCTGGTTTTACAACTTCGGCAGTCTCTGGCCCTTGGGTTACAAGTGACTCATACGGTAATCCGGCTCCCTTCATAGAGTTTACGAATGAGGCTGGTCAGAACCCGCTGACAGCTACAATTAAAATTACAAATGATGACTCCAGATTTACATTCAGCTCAGTTGATCTTTACTCAAGTGTGACTCCAATCCCTTATGTAATAACGGGATTCTTGAATTCAACAGCGGCATTTTCTTTTGAAGGTACGGTTCCAAACACTTTTGGTAATTTTAGAACTGTAGTCAACTCGAACTCAAATTCCTTAATCGACAGTCTGACAATCTCTCTAACTAACCCAGCCGCAGCGTGTTGTTCTAATCCTATGGGGCTTGATAATATTACTGTGACATCTATTTCCGCTAGTCCAGTTCCTGAACCAGATAGTTCTTTATTTTTACTGCTGGGAATCCCAGTTATCAGTTGGCTTCGTCGACGCTATATCTAACTGTTTACTGGGGTAAATATACGAGCTGACACTACGGACAAGATGGGTTGGGTATTATCTTATAAAGTTTTAAGCTATTGCATTAGATAAATTATCTAAGCCCTATTTGCTTCTTGTTAGACAAGGCTGTAACGAAAGAATAAGGGTTTCAGTCCTGTCATTTACATACTATAAACCTCAGTTTTCGGTAAATTTGTACTATTTTGCCTCTGGTGCTGGCTACGCTATATCTACGCCTACTTGCGCGGTCGAGGCTCTTTGTACGTTTATATATAAAAAGCTCTCACCTTTGGGTAAAAGCTTTCAATTATTATGAAACTGTATAGTAGTTTTGCACTATATCGTTGTAATCTTCCATAAAGCACGGTTGTAGTAATTGGTATCCGCACCAACGACTTTAGGACTTTCAAAGCCGCTTGATGCTAGCCAGCCACCTTCATCTCCTCGCTTTCCTTTGATTGGCTCTCCATCAGAAAACACATACCGTTTTGTCTCTTGATTTTCAATGAGAAAACTATCACCACTTGGTACAATCTTCCATAAGGCACGATTGTAGTAATTAGCATCAGTACCAACGACTTTAGGACTTTCAAAGCCGCTTGATGCTAGCCAGCCACCTTCATCTCCTCGCTTTCCTTTGATTGGTTCTCCATCAGAGAACAAATACCGTTTTGTCTCTTGATTTTCAATGAGAAAACTATCACCACTTGGTACAATCTTCCATACGGCACGGTTGTAGTAATTGGCATCAGCACCAACGACGTTAGGACTTTCAAAGCCGCTTGATGTTAGCCAGCCACCTTCATCTCCTCGCTGTCCTTTGATTGGCTCTCCTGTGGAAAATAGATAGCGTTTTGTCTCTTGGTTTTCAATGAGAACAGGTTTGTTTAGTAGCTCATTGAGATTTGCATCTGTGCTAACTGTGTCCACGACTGATGTCTTCTGGCTAGCAGTGGTTGTTTTCGTGAAATTGCCTTTGCTGTCATAGGCTAAACCCGATACTATATTTCCTTGAGCATCTAAGAGTCTGACCTCATCTCCTGAATCTTTCCAAAGGGATACACCGCTACCGCAACTAAAGCCGCCTGACTCAGGATGTACCTCATTCGTATAAACTCGCACACTCTGACCTGGGGCTAATTTTGTTCCTTGGGGAAAAGTGAACGCTTTATTGCGTCCTACCCCTGAAGCAATTTGCCAACCAGATATATCGATGGATGTCTTGTCCTTGTTAGCAATTTCAACGTATTCGTCAGATTGAGTTCTCTTGACCTCATTTTTGTAGACAATATTGGTAATTTCTACCTGTAGAGTTTGCTGATTTGTCATAATTTTCACTCAAAACTAATGGTAATAGTCAACTGAGAACTAACACACTAACTCTATGTATGGAGTACGTTTTCTAACGCACCCTACTAGTGTGGCAAGGCTAAAGTGATGTAAAAAAAACTTGTAAGTTGGGTTGAGGAACGAAACCCAACATTCCGATCAATGTTGGGTTGAACAAAGTGAAACCTAACCTACCCTAATGCACAAATTTAGCCTTGCCACGCCACTACTAATTGCGCTCTTGCGTAAATCCTTGCTGGGGTAGATGTATGGAAAAATTACAGAACGATTACGATGAAAAAAATTAACTGTTTAAATACAGCTAGTTGATTTCAGCATTATTTAAAAAACGAGCATTTAAACAATGCAATTTCAGACATAATTTTTGATTTTTAGCTGCTAATTAGCTATAAATTTGTGTGAGTATGACTTTTTTAGTATCTTATAAACGCTAATAAAACTCAAGGACAGTTAAGACAGTTAAGATAATTAATGAACAATGGTAATTGATAATTATTTTTATATAAGCTTAAATTATTTAACTCCAATGATTTTGTTAAAAATAATTTTACCTAAACAACTTAAGCAAAAAAGTTTGATAATGCATTATGAACTCAAATCCTGACAATTACTGCTTCAACTATTGATATGAGCGTTCAAGAAGCGATGGCGCAAGCGCCCGCTCAAGGAGCGTCCAACTATACTTGTTGCCACGCCTGAACATCAAACACAAGGACTCATAGGCTTGGCGGTTGACAATCACAAGGTTAAAACTGTGACTAAATGGCTAACTCTTCAAGATGTTGAATTCTCGCTTGCTCCAATAGAAGATGTGATGAAGGCAACTAAAAAGGGATTGGCAGTGTTTAACTTAGTCAGTAGCTCAATTCCTCCTCAAACTTTGGAGAAAATGACTAAGAAATTTGGGACAGTCATTCAGTCTACTGATGAGTATCAACAAAAAGTTAGCTCTCTTGCCACACGACCGCAATTTTTGAAACCACCAAACCAGCCAAAACTACCAGAGCCTAAACCAGATATTCAGACCACACCTACTATTGACCAGCCTGCGATTCCACCACGGACGACTACTCCCACCCCATACCCAATTACTAATAGCGTAAAAACCGAACCCGAAAGTGTAGAGAACCCCCCAACAGTCACTATTGATGACTTAAGAAATTGGTACAGTGCCGCTGATAGGTTGGGTAAACCATTGGAGTACAAAAATCAGATTACTGAGGTGGCAAACTTGTTTAAATCAGGGCAACCACTATCTGATAAAGCTCTCTCTGCAATGAACTCTGATACTAGTGAATACCAAAGTCTTAGCCGACTGACTCAAATAGCTCAAAGGCTTAGTACTATTTTGGGAGAACAAAGAGGTGATGGCTCACATCAAGTTAGCGGGAAAGTTTATGATATTCTATTTGATTCTAAGCGCAAAGATTTAGTTATTTAAAATAAGGATGGAGATGTAATCCTCGGTATTAAATCAAGTAAAATACAAACTAATCACGTCACGCCAGTAGTGATTCAAGCTTTTGAACAGGCTAATACAAAAGTTGATCAACTATTATCAAGAGCTAGGTCTGATGTGATGCAGCTGTGAATGCATTTGAGATGAGCAGAAAAAATAAGCTGATATACTCATGTACACATTATCGTTCACAAAGCCGTTCCTGACCGTCCCACACGCAACGAACCACGAGTTATTAAACGCCGCCCCAAAGCTTACCCCTTTATGACCAAACCCCGGCAAGAATTACGCAAGCAATTACAGAGTGCTTAAACCAAAAGCTTTTCAGCTTTTCAAGCGTGCCATTCGTGCCATTCGGGTTAGATAGCTAGGGTCGCAGAGCCAATCGCTGTTGTTTCGTATAGGGTACGTAAGCATTAGCAGTATTTGAAACTTCATCCGCCACAACCCCAATCAGGTTTAACCTACTGAGCATGGCTGTAGCTTGAGTAAGTTGGCTTCGCGTCACACTACCAATACTTGCCACCAGTACCACACTCCGGCAAGATGATGCAGTCAGCATGGCATCCACCAAGCCGAGAACAGGAGAAGCATCTACGAGTACCAAATCATAATTTTCCTCAAATGTTGCCATCAATTGCATCATCCGAGGGGAACTTAAGAGATTAGCCGAGTCGGCAGGTGTTGGCCCAGCTGTCAAAATATCAATGTAGGCTGAACCTAAGTACTGAACACTAATTTGGTTAGGTAGAGTAACATCACTCGCCAGCAAGCTAGAAAGCCCTTGTTCGTTGGGAATATTAATCTGTTTGTGTAGACTAGGTTCGCGTAAGTTGGCATCAATTAGCAGTACTCGTTTGTGTAAACGCACAGCACTCATTGCTAAACCCAATGCTAAAGCAGACTTACCCTCATCGTGCAAAGCTGAGGTAATCATCAAAGATTTCAGGCTAGCAACAGAATTCAAAAGTTCAATATTTTTGTAGATCAGAGCCAGCGATTCCCAGCGCTGTGGAGATTGCAATACCTGAATTGTCCGGGAGGCAAGAACTTCTGGTTTGCCAAAAGGCAACTTAATCATTGATTCTCTGGTTCTAGCAGGTGGCAATTTGGGAGTTGTTCCCAATAATGGCAAAGCAATCTGCTTCTCTAACTCAGCAGTGGTGTGGACTGCATCATCAGATGCTTCGCGAATAAAGGCAGCAATGCCTCCTAACATTAACCCGACAACTGCACCCAACAAGAGATTCTGCTGAAGATTGGGGCCTAATCTTGCACCTTTTTGGGGGTCTTCTACAACTTCCCAATTAAATCCACCCTTGGAAAGTTCCTGGCGCAACTGCTGTTCTGCTCTTAAAAGCTGCTCTAACCTTTCCCGGCTAAATTGTAACTGCGGCAGCATCCGATTGTAATAAGCCAGCAGGGGCGGAAAGCGTTTGAGTTCCACGCGCAGTTCGTTCTCTTTCTGTGCCAGAGTTTGATCACGCGCACTTAAAGCAACTATAGTTGTCTGCGTCTCTACCAACTGACCAGCAAGGCTAAGGTCAATTTGACCGAGTTGTCCTTGTTCAAGCAGAGATTGTCCTGAAGCTAATGCAGCGCCAGGCAGTCCACCTAAAGTCCTTCCTACCTCTTGTTGTAATAATGTCTTCTGGCTTTTAAGTTGTTCTTTGAGGTTCTGCACGCCTGGATTTTCATCTGTGAAGCGTAAGCGTTGCTGTGCTAGAGCTAGTTCGGTTTTTTGGATTTCGTTTAGCAAGCCTTGATAACGGGTAGACTGACTCAGGCGCGAAGAAACTAGAGCATTTTGTGGAGAACGGTTGAGTTGTTCTTCCAATGATTTTTGACGTGCTAAAGCTTCTTCATATTGAGAACGAGCTGTCTGGCGCTCTAGTGCAATATTATTTAAAGCTGTTTCGATCGCTTTAGCCTGTGTTTCTGGATCGATTAAATTCTGGTTTTTACGAAACCTTTGCAGGTTGGCCTCAGCCGCATTCACTTCATCACTAGCTTTACTTAGCTGTTCTCTAATAATTCGTAGACCTCTCTGTAACCGTGAATCCTGCTGTTGTTTGTTGTATTCCACATAAACTTGCCGAATCGCAGTTAGAATTTTTTGTGTCTTCTCTGAATCAGTATCAGTATATTCAACTTGAAAGATTTTAGTAGCAAGGTTATCTTCTTTATTCCTTATTTGATTTAAGACTAAAGCGCTTTTAATCTCACCGATTGTGATATCTGGATAGTCAGGCTTGAGTTTATCAACTGCTTTTTTAATAAGTCCAGAACTTTGCATCAAGTTAAGCTGGGTTGCAGTATCTATCTCAATATTAGAGTCAGTGAATTGATTTTCTAATCCTGAGCCTTCTTTCTTGCCTTGATAGTTAGGTTCTACTAGCAGTTGCATCGAACTTTTGTAAGTAACTTTTGTGATAGAGGTTACTATTCCTGAAACAGTGATACAACTAAGAAATGCTACTAAAAACCAAGGAAATCTCCGTACTAATACTACAAATAGTTGTCCGTAACCAGGTTCAGTTTCTGTAACTGTAGTTATATGAGGATTTAGAGTATTTTGAACCACTTTTATTATCCTTTTCTTCGAGCCGCTAGACGAATAGTTAACAAATGAAGAATTCAGAGAGAACCCTGAGCAGCCGCTGACGCCAATCAGAAGTTCGGAGAGTTAGAATTCAGCAGCGAAACTGAAGACGCTCCGCCAAGGTCTCAAAGTCAATTAGTTGGAAATTCAAACTCACCACTTATTGTTTTGCACCAAATATTGAAAACGCCATCATATAAGGATTAGATACAATAACCCAAGCCTAATACAACACCATTGGCTGAATACGTGACAACCATTGGTTCCCATTCGTTAGTCAAGTGTTGCACTATCACCCAAAGGGAGCAATTGGATAGCTGTAGAGCGATTGTACCAAGGCAGCGGTGGAGGTTCGTCTATGAAAACTTCAATGGGCCTGTGTGACTTAAAAAAGATTTTGGAATTTAACAAAAGTGATAGTTAGACTTCAAAAAGTTTGAGCAGAGCGCCATTGTTTCAAAAATAAACCGCCAGTAGATGAGCGTACTGACGGTTGATCGCGCGGTCACGAAACGTGCTAATGCCGTCTTAAGCAACTCTGATATCCCCAATATCAGCATGCCCCTAGTCTTCGTTGCCGATACAATCAATGCAGTTGCGCTTCTGAGTTAGATAGCAGGAGAGAAGCAATTGCCAAAAGCATTTGATATCCAAAGTCCAAAGATGTCGAAGTAAATTCGCCTGATGCAACCTTATTGAATTTTTCACTTCAAAGAGAGCGCAGCGATAAACTCTCTGCTAATTTACGATCTAGCAATTTCTGCGTTGAACATTAATTGACTTTGCCAATGTTGAGCACTCGTAACAGCCATTGATAAATTACGAATTGCGCTTCAGCGCCTGATGTACTCATTTATGTACACTAGCGAATAATTTTTACTTAAGCGACTACAGGTGGTTTCATTCCTAGATACTGCTGTTTATCAAGACTATACTGGGAAAAATCAGACCGAATTCGGTAGCTAATTTTTCGTAACGTGATTAACTGTGGTGCAGTTAATAATACAGATAAATCACTGCTAAACTGACGATTAGGCAACAAGTCAATTCGCATTGCTGGAGTATTAGCTAAAGTTTCATCTGTAGGAGGTTTCCCCATACAGAAAATCAGCGAAGTAATCCACAATTCTGGTGGTAACGAACCCCACTAAGCAAACTTTTGAGGACACAGTATTTTCGCCGTTTCGTGTAAAGTAACTACCTCTTGCCACACCAGAATTTGTGAGCGACTATTGAGAAGTAGCTGGGCAATATAAGGAGAACCAGCTTGCGGAGATTTGCTCGACTCGATTGATTGAAGTAACATATTTTTATTTCCCTGAAATGATTAGTAGCCTCTGCATAAGCAGGCTTTTTCACTTCCATTTTCGCGAAGCGTCCCAATTAATAACTAAAATAAAGATAAATCGGACTATAACGCTTCATCTTTTAGTGATTTTCGCAGCCAATCTTCCCTATAAATATATATTTTTTCTGCCTATTAAAACTAAAATAAGTAATATTTATGCTAATAAAAAATTCTTGAGATTGAGTTATTTCTTTAATTTTACCTTTAAGCCAATCACGTTTATCAGGATGCCAAAACTCGATAGACTTACCTATGTTGTAGATAGCACTATCAGTTTTTAAAGATTGAACCTTGGTAAACTCAAACAAAGTTATTTTCATGGCTATACCTCCTTAATTCATTTCATTATTTATGAGGTGTAACCGGAGAATTAATAACTCGTATTCCCCAAATCTAATTCCTTAATTTTAAACATTTCAAGACTATTATTAATTTGTTTTGAGAGTAAATTTGACCCAGATTAAATACCTGGGCCTTTAAGGTTGAGAATTAACCCAAAATCTCAATCACAGCCGCCAGAACAGATGCAGCGCGATCGCCAGTTGGGACAAACACCCGCTTACGCCACTGAATTATCTCCGTGAAACATCCAACAGCGAAAAGTCGCTCTGCTAGTGAGATAGCATTAGCTAGTTCTAAACGAGGCTCACCCGCAATGAAAGAACGCCGCAAGGTTACGCCACCCGGCAACTGCTGTGAATAGCCTTCGTTTAGCACCAACGAAACAAGTTCTGTGGGACTTAGCAACTGGTTCTTGAGTCCGAGTTGTTCTCGCACCGTTTGAATGTCGGAAGCTTGAACTACGCGACCGAGAATTTTCTGGCCATCGCTAGTTTGCAACCGAAATACTCGGCTACTGTGCTGCGGTAGGATTTTCCAGATAGGCAACAAAATACCAGTGACTAAGTGCAGGTAATCAGTAGTGAAAGAGGGCAGTTGGTCAACCTCCTTCGACCACGCCGCAACAAAGGTGTCAGCCGAAACCTGCCGCCAAGTGGAAGAATTCAGTTGTTCGGCTATGACACGAGTTTCTTTCTGTGGACGGACGAGCAAAACCCTTGGTACAACGCCGCCTTCAGCATCGAATATACTATGCGTTGGAATTGAAACAGCCGCACTAGCAGATTTCTCATTCACCATGAGCCGCCCTTGGTACTTGGTAGCAAAATCCAACATCTCATCAGCAGTTTTGATGTTGTTCTTTTGAACTCGTTCAATCTTCAAGTAGTTGGTCACGCTACCGGTGGCGGGATGAGTGTACACAGCTTCTTGGCTTTCGATAGTAAACCTGTCAGCCCTAAGCGTTTCAACACCCATCTCGTAGATTCCTGCGGCTTGCGCTGCTTCAATCTGCTGAGAAAGCAACAATTCAAAACGCTCGAAAATGATGTTTTGCATATCAATGGAGAGAGCCAGCAAGCGATTGAGAAACTGACGCAAAGGCGGTAATTCGGTTTTCATACCTCCTTCTTGGGAAGTCAGCGATAATCCAGTCATTTGCTCGAACTTTCCTAAAGGAACTTCATAAAATCGACCTTGGAATATCTGCTTGAACAACTCATACAGTGCATACTCAGCATACTGAGATTCTAGGTTATCCTTGGTGTCGAATATACCATTACTCCCAGTTTGCCGTTGCCCACGGGTGAGTGCGCCAAGACTGTCCAGCCGTCGAGCGATGGTCGAGATGAAGCGGCGTTCACCTCTGACATTGGTAGTCACGGGTCTGAACACAGGCGCTGATGCTTGGTTGGTTCTGTGTGATCGCCCAAGCCCTTGTATAGCGTTGTCGGCTCTCCAGCCGGCTTCGAGCAGGTAGTGCGATCGCCGCCGACGATTCACAGAGTTAAGGTCATCATGGTAACTGCGGCCTGTGCCTCCAGCGTCAGAAAAGATGAGGATTTGCTTATTCCCATTCATAAATGCCGCAGTTTCGGCAATATTCGCCCCACTACCTCTAGAATCCACGAACAAACAACCAGATTCGTCTATTAGAACTCGTTTGCTACGACCTGTAATTTCAGCTACTTGCTTGTTACCAAAATGCCAGAGCAATTGTTCTAATGCGCCGGGGATAGGATCTAGGCTAGCCAGTCGATCAACTAGAGCATCTCTCAAGGCTACAGCTTCTTGTGATATAACCGGAGAGCCATCAGCGTCAAAGGCTGGTTCTGAACGTTCTGAACCATCAACGCCAGAATAGATGGAATGCAAGTGGATTGGGAACGCACTCATCAAATAATCCATGAGATATTCGCGGGGAGTCAGATCCAGATTCAGATCCTTCCATTCGGTTGCAGGAACTTCATCTAACCGTCGCTTCAGCAATTCTTCATTGGTCGAGACAATCTGAATAACAACAGCGTTGCCAGCAGCTAAGTCTTGCTCAATCGCCTTAATCATTTGCGGACACTTCATGCCAGTCAACAGATGGTTGAAGAATCTTTGCTTGTGCGACTCGAACTGCGATACAGCCGACATCTTAGCAGCACGATTGTACGTTTTTGCGCCAGTTATATTGCAAGCTTCTAAGGCTTTGTCTAAATTATTGTGAATAACCTCAAAAGCGTCAGAATAGCTGTTGTAAATCCGTTCTTGCTTCGGCGTTAACTCAATGTAAAGCGTATCGTACTCTACCCCCTCAAAACTGAGGCTCCGCGCCAGATACAGCCCCAAGGCTTTGAGATCCCTGGCAACAACTTCCATCGCGGCGATACCACCGCCCTCTATGGATTCCACAAAATCTTCTCGTGAGGTAAACGGGAAATCCCCAGTCTGCCAGAGTCCGAGACGATTTGCATAAGATAGGTTAGAAACCTTCGTCGCTCCGGTTGCCGATACGTATACAACCCGTGCCTTGGGTAAGGCATTTTGCAACCTCAGTCCCACGATACCCTGCTGAGATGCTGCAACCATACCAAGCTTACCCTCTTGCGCCATAGCATTGCCCATTGCATGACATTCATCGAAAGCGATCGCACCTTCAAAGTCCAACCCTGCCCACTCCACGATTTGCTTGAGCCGACTTTTGCCGTTCCTTTCTGAGCGCAGGGTTGAGTACGTGCAGAACAGAACGCCTTGGGTGAACGCAATGGGCTCACCTAGCTTGATGTTGCTAATGTCGATGATGTCTTGCTCAGTGCCACCCAAAGCACACCAGTCTCTACGGGCATCTTCAATTAATGCAGAACTTTTTGATACCCAAATTGCTTTTCTCCGACCCTGATACCAGTTATCCAGGATGATTCCTGCACATTGTCTACCCTTACCACAGCCCGTCCCATCGCCTAAGAACCAGCCACGACGAAATTTTACAGCATTTTCTTCGCTATGTGCCGCTACAGTCAGATTATCCCACGAATCGTCCACAAAATAAGATCCAGACAAGAACTCTGAGTGTACTTGACCTGCGTAAATAACGCTCTCAAGCTGTGCTTCAGACAATAAGCCTTGTGTAACAATGTTTTGTGGGAGATGTGGTTTGTAAGTGGGAGCGGGGGGCGATACTAATGCTAAAGCCGCACTTTCACAAAGCAGTGAGGGATGGGGTAAAGCGTCCTTGATTCGGATTCGCTGTGGTCGGTAGCTTTCATATAAAGTATCTTTGAGTCCATCATTTGCAGACCACTCGACTACCTGATATTCCAGAACAACCACATTTGGAATTTCTGCGGAGGGTTCTGGTTGAGTAATCGCTGTATGCTTCGTTGGCAGTTTAACAACCTTCGCCACCGCAGCCGCAGTTTTAGTAGTTGAATGCTGCCACAGAGATGCCTGCGGCAACGTCAAAGACGAACGCTGCGGCAACTGTTCAATCAACGTCAGCAGTTCGGGTAGTTCCAGTGTTTCAGCAATACACGGGATGTCGTTTCTTTGAGCCGCAGGAACTTTGTCAATTACGGTGATTCGCGTTTCAATCGTTGTCCCGTGCTTGCTGTATACCCTGCCACTGACCCCAACCGACAGCAACACGCTGGCCTTGTCTTGCCACTTAACGAAAGTCTCGCGCCAGCTTGGGTTAGCCGGAGAGAACCAGTTGGCTGTGATTGTTACAAGCCGTCCACCATCACACAGCTTTTGTAGTGCAGAGTTGATATGTCGAGGTGTTGCATCGGGTGAGCGCTCGCGCACATTAGGAGATGATGAGAAAGGTGGATTCATCAACACAACCGAGGGCTGAGTCTTACCAGCTAAATAATCGTTGATCTGCTCGGCATTCACGGAGAATAGTGGAACGCCAGGGAATAGCCGACGCAGAATCTTCGCTCTGTCTTGTGCTAACTCGTTGAGCATCAAAGTTGCACCGTGCATTAAACTTGTCCGAAATATTAACTTAGGAAAAGAAAAATGGTAAAACGTTAGATTGGGCGTCTACCATTTTCCACAATTAGTTATGATTTTAGATTATATACAAAAGTATCCACTACGAACAAAACAGATTTTAGGGATTAGTTACGAACAATTGCAATCACTGCTAAATTGCGCCTTAAAACGAAATCGATACATCAAAGCTAAACAAGAGAGTCATAAAATTAGAATTAATGCGGCTGGTGGTGGTCGTCCCGAAAAGTTATCAACCGAAGAACAAGTATGTTTATGTCTATTTTATCTAAGACAGATGCCAACATTCCAAGTATTAGGAATGCTATTTGGTGTTTCCAAAACCGAAGCTAATGATACATTTCACGATTGGATACCAATTCTTCGTGATATATTACCTGCTAGTTTATTAGAACAAGTATCAAATAATGAAAGTGATTTACTATTTGTTCAAGAAGTATTAACAAATTTTAGGCTATTAGTCGATAGCTTAGAACAGCCAATATATAGGGATTCTGACCAAAAAGAGCAACAGAAATATTTTTCTGGAAAGAAGAGACAACATACATTAAAAAGTCTGATAATTGGCATACCAGAAGGCAAAGATATTGTAGAGGTAGAAGTAGGTGTTCCTGGGCCAACAGCAGATATAAAATTGTTTCGTCAATCTCAAAATAAATTTGATAAATCTCAACCCTTTTCAGGTGATAAAGGCTTTCAAGGAGGTGAGAATATCACTACTCCTCATAAAAAGAAACCAAAACGAGAATTAACTCAACAGCAAAAAGATGAAAATAAGGCTTTATCTAGTAATCGGATATTCATTGAACATTTGATTCGATTACTTAAAATATTCCGCATAGCCTCACAAAGATTTCGCTTAAAGCTTGAGACGTATGAGCAGATTATTTTAACAGTTTGCGGATTAGTTAGGTTAAGAATTGGTAGCTTAGTTCTGCCAACTTAGCTAGTAGCAAAAATCATAAATTTTTAGAAATTAGGAGTTAATTTTTATGCCTCTAAATTATCACTAACTATCTCAAAGCCTTATAATTACGTATTTACGAAGATATCAAAGTTTTGCCCCAAAGCTTTGAACAGTCTGGCTTTGGAATTTTCGGACAAGTCTATTGACTTCACCCCACCCTTCGGGTTCAGCAGTCGCTCATGGGGGAAACCCCCAAGACCGCGCTGCTTCAACAATTAGTTGGTTGATGCCCTTGTTCATCCATTAAATCTGCATATTGGTTGAGGTAATTAATAGCTTCTAAAAAGTGGGTATAGCAGTCAAATGCTAAATGGTTTAATTTCTCGCGTACTCTGCTTTTAGTTCGAGTATTAGACTGAATCCAAATAATAGAGTGCCAAGTTTTGTCATATTCTTTGGCACAATCAACAGCAATTCCTAATTCAACCCTTGCTGCTTCAAGTAGGGAGTGATTGCCCGGAATATGACTCAGGGCAACCGCTAAACAACAGTATGTAGAGATCATTTATGCAGCTTTACGCGGTTTGACTGGCAAGCAAAAAGCCTGGAGACTTTACTTCAGCCTTTTTAGTTTTCGGTGACTTGTTTGCAACATTGTCAGATTTCTTTGAACGATTAACACGTTTTGGTTGTAATGAAATTTCTTGAACTGGAGGCAGTAATCTCATTCAATTCGCAATTCGCAGTTCGCAATTCGCAATTCGCAATTCGCAATGGGCTAACGCCCCGCTCCGCTAACACAATTAAAACCCCAAAACTGAACTTGAGGGCTTGAATATACAGGGCAAACGCATCTAAAGTATAAGAACCCTTTAATAGCAAGGGTTCCGGCGTTTTTTAATTTAGCCTATTTTTTGGTCAAGATCCTTATCCAGCAAGGGGTTCAGAAATACCGTGCGTTCGCCCTGCTTGAATATAGTTCACATCTATCTGAGTTCTTACATAATTAAAATTAGGAGCTTATATATCTTCAGGAGTTAATTTTCAATTACGTCTGCAATTGCGAATTGCGAACTGCGAATTGCGAACTGCGAATTGCGAATTGTTGTAGTCTGAACTTGTGGTGTGATTACCTCTGGAACTGATGTTGTAGAAGCAACTACATTTACATTGCTAACTGAAACCAGATTATTAGCTCCATCAGCAGATACAAATAGTCCAGTAATGAACTGGAACATAATGAGAGTAATGAATGCCCAAAAGATGACTACGATTGTCAGGGTAAGTGCAGATTGCATATCCATGATTATTCCTCAACTAAGTATTTGTATTTTTCAATTGATTTATGCAAAGCGTTTTCAAGGTTTGTTCAAATATGAAGAGACTTTGAACAATTCCTATCTTGAATAGAGGACTTCACTCTAGAAGTAGCGTAGCGTTTGTTTTTCTGAAATGAGCTAAAATTCTTCGTTATTTTGAAGCTCATTTTGAGAATAGCGCAGCTTTTACTATTTACCTATTTAAAGAACTAAAGTATTATGTATATAAATTTGTTTACTAAAGATAAATATAGCTCTAAGTCTATGATTAGGATTTGATTTGTTAGCTAATCCGTGAAATAAAATATTTATCTCAAACAACAAATAAAAATATTCATCACAATTAATTGAAAGTATGGCTAGTGCAACTCCCGATTTAGTTCGCTCGTATTTAAAAGAAATCGCTCGCTATCCTCTGCTGACTCCTGAACAGGAAATTTCCTACGCTAGGCTAGTGCAACAGATGATGGCAATTGAACAGCAGCGGCAAGCGATGCCTACGGCAACCCGAAGCGGGAACGCACTTCAATTAAATCGGCAACCAACCGTAAGAGAATTAGCTACGGTAATTGGTAAAACTGAAGGTGAAGTGGAGTCAATTCTTCATCAAGGGGAACGTGCGAAGCAGAAAATGGTGACTGCTAACCTCCGGCTGGTAGTTTCTGTTGCTAAAAAATATCAGAATCGTAATCTGGAATTTCTTGACTTGATTCAGGAAGGTACACTCGGTTTATACCGTGGCGTTGAGAAATTTGACCCAAATAAGGGCTATAAATTATCGACTTATGCCTATTGGTGGGTAACGCAATCAATCACACGTGCGATCGCTGAACAATCTCGTACTATTCGCTTGCTTATTCATATCAACGAGAAGCTGAATAAAATCAAGAAAATACAACGAGAATTATTTCAGTCGTTGGGTCGTAAACCAACTGTAGTAGAGATTGCTGAAGAATTAAAGGTTAAACCAGAGCAAGTTCGAGAATATATTCAAGCTGACCGAAAGCTAGTTTCTTTAGAAATGCGCGTTGGCAATGACCAGGATACCGAATTAAGTGAACTTTTAGCTGACGAAAATGTTTCTCCTTTGGAACAATTAAATTCTTCATTGATGCGTCAGAATCTCAAAGACTTGCTAGCGTCCCTAACCCCAATACAACGAGAAGTACTAACTCTACGTTTCGGGTTAGAGAATGACCATCAACTGAGCTTAACTCAAATTGGCGATGGCGCAAGCGCCCAGCGTAGCTGATCGCTTGGGTTTGAGTCGAGAACGAATCCGTCAACTTGAAAATAAAGCACTTACTATTCTTCGTCGTCAAAAAAGCGACATTAAGGAGTATCTTAATTAATTAGAATTTACGAAAGCTCAAGTTGTCGAATAGGAGAGTATGAGCCAAAGCCGTTACTCCAAGGATTGGAAACAAATTGCTACTGCTGTAAAGAATTCTTTTGATTGGCAGTGTTCTAGATGCGGTCGAGTCTGTCTACGCCCAGATGAAAAGCCTGTTGGTTTATCTTTGTCACAACGCAGAGTTTATAACCTTCAGGTTCATCACCACAATTTCGACCCTGAAGATAACCGTCCAGAAAACCTTGCTCCGTTGTGCAGTAGCTGCCATTTGTACTACCACCGATTCGGGCGAGGCAATATTTCACCTGGGCAATTATCCTTGTTTTAGTATTTAGATGCACGGATATTGCGTAACTTGGATGAAAAACTATTATTAAAGAAGAATACAGAATTCAGAATTCAGAATTTTCGTAGTAAGGAACTAAAAAGAGTTTATACTCGTACTTCCAAGCTGCGCTATATTCACCAATCGCTCTCCTATTCAATTCTGACTCCTGACTCCTGACTCCTGAATTCTCTATTATTAAAGAAGTAGAACCATAAAGTTAGCCAATGCCCAGCAAAATAGTTGAAGTTAAAGAGTACACCGTCAGAGCGCATCAAAGACAGATTCACACCCGCGTTTTTAACTTTGTTTGCCAGCAGTGCCAAGAACCGACCCAAAGAGAAACCTTTGGCCCTCGCCCGCTCTACTGTGAAAAATGCCGCACACCCCAAGCACCCAAGAAAACAGTAGTAGAGCTTAAGAAGAGGAAGCCTAGAGCGATGAACTACAAGAGTGGCAAAGGTATAGCGGGATGATTGTTGTTTAACGATAGGCGATGCTGATGGCAACCCTTCCGGGGAACACACTGTTTGTTTAACTCAACTGCATAAGTGCGATCATGTTTATCGGATAGGACAACCATTGCAAAACTCCCGTGCTTTTGGCTGGTTCTGTTTTGCAATGACTGTCCCCCTTTAAGAAACTAGCAATGGTCATTGGTTAAATTTAAAAAATTCGTGCGCGTTTCCAAGTTAATAGCAAAAACTAATCTTTTTTATTTTGAACTTGCCGTAAAAGTTGAGAATAATATTTTTGAAACCTCTGTAAAATTTCTTCACTGTTGGGATGCCTTTCTAGATACTTTTTCATGTCAGCAAATTCGTCTAGTATAATTACTCTTGGCTTTTCACTATCATTATTTATCTGACTCATACTCTGTATTTTTGATTTTTACTTAAGCAAACTTTATATGATTACCTATGCAGTTCTAGTCTATTGTGGTAAAATTTACTAGAGAAGACGACTCTCTAAATTAGCCAAGTAAGTAGGGAAAACGCATCTTATTTGCTAATGAAAACTAGGAAAAATTTCAAAATGATATAGATAGTTGTAGAAAACAATAGAAATATAAATAAAATGAATAAAGTATTAGTCAAAAATATAAATTAGCTTATTGAAAGTAAAACCACTATTAATTGGTAGTAAAAAAGCTCACAAAGCAAATGTATATAACTATGCTCATCTAGAGAATAAGTAAACTTTTCCCTAAAGTATCAATTCGAGCCTTGATATATCAGTTTATGCTAACGCTAAAACTTTTGATAAATAATTGTTATCCAACCCAGCGAGAAACTGTTTATTTTTTATTCCACGTTTAACACGCTTCTCTTGAGTTAGAAGATTGACTGCAATTTGCCTTAATATCGTGAAATTCTGGGGGGCATTATCTTTCCTAATCCGACAATCATCTTCTTTTAAAGCCACATCCAATAACGGCAGTCGCTACAACGGGGGGAACCCCCGCAACGCGCTGCCTCCCCAATGCAATGAATTTTCCCTTACACTATGACTGCGAATAGAATTACCAAACTGTTTAGCATTTGACTCAAGACTACTGATAAAATAACGAATTTCAGCCGTTGTTTCACCATCTAAGGAACGGACAGATTCTACCATTCCAACACTATTAAAGTTTGACCAAACTGAATCTGGATTAAGCCGAGATTCAATTTGAGATAACATTACGTAATTGCGGATTTCATGCAAAGAAGGAGTGCAAATGTATCGTGGGACGGAATACCATTTGTAGCTCTAAAAATGTTTTTAACCATTCATACTTCCCACTAAGCTCAAGTCTCGATTCCCACCCAACCAGGAAGCTCCACAAATCACTGCACAGACAGCAATGGTCATAATATCGATTAAATTGTGTCGTTTAGTACGGTCTATTCGTGGGTCTTCTATCATTGCAAAATGGTCAGCAATTGTGATTTTCGGCAAGATCGCTTCATGGAGAGGAAATAGGAAAACGTAATCTTAATTTGGAGCTTTTATGAGAATATCACGTTCTTCAATGACAACCCTTTGTTGCTTCTAACCGCCTTTTATAATGATTATCATTATTTCAAAATAAAGGTTTAATTTTCTGAAAGTCCTATGGAGCTTAGACTCTGATGCACTCTACTTTTAGTTAGACTCGTCAATATTTAGATGCGTTTGCCCTACTGTGAGGGGTGGCAGCTTGCAAAAGAGACTTAACGGGAAAAGTCAGTTCGTACTTAACTCTTCTGTTTCAGAAGTGTTTGTATAAAATAGTACTAAAATCTAAATTATTTACTCCTTTAGATATAGAACTAATTGAGCGGGACTAATGGTACTGTTTGAAATGACAAATATAAGCACATTGAATATTTTTGGAACTTACGCATTGTCAGAAAACTGAGATTATGTAATCAAGCCCAACTTCTGTGATAGGTGTTCTAAAATAAAGTCACGAGCTCCTTGGAGAGATAAGTTTCTTTGGATTTAATACCAAGTTTCAATTAACTCTTGGGAGCGCATTAATTCTATCTAAATAATGTTTAAAACCCCGATGTAGAGCAGGGCTAACCAGCCTGTTATCGAACAAGCGTGAGACATCTAAAATCGTCTGAATCTCTTCATACAAGTAGCCTTGATAAACCAGCTTGACTGTTAAAGCTTTCCTGACCTCACGGGCTTCTGGACGAAGAGTGATAAATTCTTGCAGTTCTGCGATGGCAACGAGAACACCGCAGGCATCGCGTCCTGTAGATGCTGGTTTATCATTGTTAGCTGTTAGACAGATGTACCTCTACGTATTATCTCGTAGTCTTTTTCAAAAATCAAATCTGATTCCTATAACTTGGATTAAGTATGTCGCCAGAGAATAATGATGAACTGAATATTAGTAAGCAAACAGAGTTGGCGCTTAAAGAGCAAATTGAGCAGCAGCGACTGGTGATTGCAATAGCTCACCGTATCCGCCAAAGTTTAAATCTGAATGAGGTTATGAATACCACTGTCGATGAAGTACGGCAGTCTCTCAAGGCAGATAGGGTATTTATGTATCGCTTTGAACCAGACTACAGTGGGTCTGTGATCGTTGAATCTGTGAGTGAAGATTGGAACCCTATTCTGAATATCCAAGTAGAAGACACTTATTTCACGAGAACTCGTGGCGAAGAGTACAGACAGGGACGTTTACAAGCTGTGGCAGATATTTATACAGCAGATCTGAATGAATGCCACCGTGATTTACTAACTCAGTTTCAGGTTAAGGCTATCTTGGCAGTTCCTATCTTGCAAGAAGAAAAGCTGTGGGGATTGTTAGTTGTCAACCAGTGTGGAGTATCGCGGCAGTGGAAGAGTTGGGAAATTGATTTGCTCAAGCAATTGGCAACACAGGTGGGTATTGCCATCCAGCAATCAGAACTGCATGAGCAGGTAAAAGCTGAACTCATTGAGATTAGGCAGGCGGAACAGAAAATTCGCGAACAAGCGGCTCTGCTTGAGATCACTACCGACGCAATTATTGTCTGCAATCTAGAGCAAGAAATTTTATTCTGGAACCAAGGTGCAGAGTGCTTGTACGGCTTTTCGGCAGCAGAAGCGATCGGAAATAATTCACAACGGCTTTTTCGCCAAGAAATTTCGCTACAATTTGAAATGGCTAAAAAGACTGTTGTCGAAAGTGGTACGTGGCAGGGTGATTTGTGTCAACGGACGAAACTTGGCAAGGAAATCATTGTCGCTAGTCGCTGGACATTAGTGCGTGATCAAGGAAATCTACCCAAATCTATTCTTACTGTTAACACCGACATCACCGAGAAAAAACAACTAGAAGCCCAATTTCTCCGCGCCCAGCGATTGGAAAGTCTTGGGACGTTAGCGAGCGGTATTGCCCATGATCTCAACAACATCCTAACGCCGATTCTGTCCTCGTCTGAAATGTTGGCGCTCAAACTTTCCCCTCTGGAGCCGCAGCATCAGCAAATGCTGAAGATTCTTGAACAGAACTCTAAACGTGCGGCTGATTTGGTTAGGCAAATTTTGACATTTGCACGTGGTTCTGAGGGAAAGAGCGTTTATTTAGAAATAGAGAACCTACTGTCGGAAATTGAGCAAATTGCTCAGAGTACATTTCCAAAATCTATCACAATCACCAAGAACCTAGCTCAGCCAAACCTTTGGAAGATCTTGGTAGATCCCACTCATATACATCAGGTATTAATGAACCTGTGCGTCAACGCTCGTGATGCTATGCCTCAGGGTGGCACCCTGTCTATTGGGGCAGAAAATTTCTTTGTTGATGAAAACTTTGTCAGGATGAAATTAGAGGCTAAATTAGGGCCCTATGTACTTATCACTGTACAGGATACAGGAGTTGGCATGATACCACGAGTCTTGGAGCGGATTTTTGAACCCTTTTTCACAACTAAGGAACTGGGTCAAGGCACAGGGCTAGGTCTGCCAACTGTGATTGGCATTGTCAAAAACTACGGTGGTTTTGTGAATGTAGAGAGCGAGTTAGGCAAAGGCACCAAATTTCAGGTGTACTTGCCATCTGTGGAAACAGGAGAAAGGCTCGAAGTAGAGAACTTAGAATTGCCCAACGGCAACGGAGAATTGATTCTGGCTGTAGATGATGAAATCGCCATCCTGGAAATTTCCAAAACTTTGCTAGAAGACTCTAATTACAGAACCTTGACGGCTAGTAATGGTATTGAAGCGATCGCACTGTACACCCAGCACAGAGAGCAGATCAGCGTTGTATTGATGAATATGATGATGCCTTCGATGGATGGGTTAACTGCTATCCAAATCCTACGACAAATGAATCCACAGGTCAAAGTTATTGCTATCAGTGGCATCGCAACAGATAGAGAGCTTAGTGAAGTTTTTGCCTCTGGCATTAGCGCCTTCTTGAGAAAGCCCTACACTTTTTCTAAATTATTGCACACTATTAACGATGTTTTGAAGGAGTCGGTACGCTCTCAAACAGTAAAGAAAATGCTACTTGTTGTAACCAAGAACTCTGAAGCTGCTAGTGACTAGAACTCTTGCATAAATATTTCCTGGTATAATTGAGGGTTATTTTTCTTCACATTAGAGAAGTTAAAATAGCCACAATTTCCAAAATTTCTAATATTAACACTTGCTGAAGAATAGCCATCCAAAAATTTGATATAGTTAATTAATTCAGCAATTATTTATTTGCTAAATTATCATTATTAATTTTGTTGGCTCTCCCAGATTAGATATGATAAATTAGTAGCAGAAATACCAATTGAGTAAAATTCTTCTTCTAAAATTATCTTGTTTCGAGAGCATCCACTGTTGGCAGAAAGACTTAAATAGTTAACAAACCATTGAGATAAGCACAACGAATAGAGAGGATGTGATTAACACTATCAACATTCCACTGGGCGCCAGAAATTTTAATTCTCGCACCAATTTGTTTAACAGCAGATTCAGGGCTATTTCTGGGCCGACATATTCCAATATTTGGCTACGAACTGTTTTTTCTATACCTTCAAGGTCTATTAACTGACTCTTATCAGCTTCCGAGTACAGTAATGTTGCGAGTTCTTGTAAGCAGGCTTTGATCCGTTCTTGTTTCTCTTGGCTCATAGTCAGCGATGGCAACGAGAACACCCCAGGCATCGCACAGGGTTATTTCCTTTTACATTTTCTCAGAAATGGTAAATCTTCCAAAACTGGATGCTCCCGATACGCACTTTATCAAGTCTGCTTGTGCAGACTTTTTTGATTACTTCTTTAGACATAATTCCAGCAGAACTGTTCACTAAACTTTCTAAACAAGTTTGTATTTAAAAAATAAGTACCAGAAATAGCAAAAATTGTAGGATTGGATAACCACCAAGGAACGTGTTGCTGTGGAGCATTCCTTATCTCATATTAGTCGGTGGCAAGGAGATCAAGCTCGTTATGTTGGTTCTCGCAAAAATCTATTTGACCTTCGCCGTACCGCCGTCGTCCATAATCTGCATATCCTTGCCAAAATTTTTACTAACACTACTGAGCAGTCTGTTACTTCATCCTGATTACTGAATCGGTGCTCTAGTTCACCAACCCTTGCATTGCTGTGTAGGTCGAGCAGGGGGAGAAATGGAAGCAGGGGGAGAATTGGAGGAAATACTGCTATTATTCATTGATTTTGCAACGCCAGCGTCAAGAGCCTCCCTTGCTGAGCACAACGCAAGCGTAGTCTTGGCAGACTACTACTATAGCGTCAGGTAGCTGTCCCTCGTCTAGCTAAGTTGGCAACCATAAATACCAATTGGGTTAGCTCGACGGGTTTAGGAATGTGCATTTGAAAACCTGCTTCCCTAGATTCTTGAATATCAGTAGTACTGATATATCCTGTCATTGCTGCTGCGGGAATTTGTCCCCCAGCCTCAGCACTCAGAGAGCGCACTCGCCGGATCAAGGTATAGCCATCTTGGTTCGACATCCCAACGTCAGACAATAGCACATCATACAACCCTGGTTGGCTTGTAAGTATTGAGAATGCTTCATCAGCGGATGCGGCAGCAGTTACTTCAGCCCCATGATTTTGTAGCATCATCTTCGTTAACTCACATATAGCGGCATCATCATCTACAACAAGTATGTGCAAACCTTCCAGGGAAGGAATGTTATCAACGGCTATTTCCGCGTCGCCAGAAATATATATCACCTCTGGATCACAAGCGCTAAAATCCCTCTCAAGATTGGTGTTCAGTGGTAGCTCAACGATGATAGTTGTCCCTAAGTTTGCACCTGGACTTTCTGCCTTAACCTTGCCGCCATGAAGTTCGACTAGATAACGCACAAGGGACAGCCCTATGCCCAGTCCTTGATTAGCACGAGTTTTGCTACTGTCAGCCTGACGAAACCGCTCAAAGATATAAGGGAGAAAGTCATTAGTTATACCAATACCTGTGTCATTAACTCGAATCTGGGCTTGGGAATCAACTTGCTCCAGTGTGACAACTATACTTCCCCCAGAAGGAGTAAATTTGATGGCATTAGAAAACAAATTCCAGATTACCTGCTGCAAGCGCAACCCATCTCCAAGTACCTTTCCAATCACGGGTTGCAGGTGGCATTCAATTTGAATATTTTTCGCTTCTGCCGATAATCTGACTATCTCAAGGGCTGCCTCAATCACAGAGCCTAGATCAATTGGACAAATATTCAGACGGAGTTGACCAGTAGTAATGCGCGAGATATCTAGAAGATCCTCAATCATTTGGATTTGCGCTTTAGCACTACGCCCAATCATGTCAATTGCACGATTCATTTGAGCGGGATCAAAGTTTTGTTCCTGGAGTAAATCAGACCATCCCAAAATACTTTGGAGGGGGTTGCGGAGTTCGTGGGATAAAGTAGATAAAAACTCATCCTTAATTCGGTTAGATTTCTCCGCTTCCAAGCGGGCTGACTGCTCTTTAACCAATAGCTGGGTGCGTTCTTCCTCAAACAACTTCTGCTGTGTAATGTCATGAAGTGCCAGCAGAATCATTTGCTGATTTCCTGGTTGTAAAATTCTATAACCATTGAGCAATATAGTCTTTTGCCCAATTTTTTCCAAGTTAAAGCAAAGCTCAAAACTTTCAACCTGAGTGTTATGAGTGAGGATTTCTGACAGAATAGATCGTAGTTGGGGAATATTCCACTGACCGTTTCCTAGCTCAAAAATTATTTGCTGTTCTGTTTGGGCGGGTGTTACCTGAAAAATTTGATAAAAAGCCCGATTGCTTTTGATAACTCGTAAGTCAGCATTGAGAACGACTAAAGGCTCTGGCACAGTTTCCACAACAGCTTCGGCATAATCAAGAGCAGCTTGCAACTGCTTTTTACTGCGTTTGAGGGCATCTATGTCCATCAACACCATCACCACGCCATCAATATGATTTTCTGTAGTTCTGTAAGGTCGAATTCGCAGATTATACCAACGTCCTTCTTGGTCTTGCGCCTCCAGTTCTTTAACAGTTAAAGTGTCAATCACCTCAATGAACAATGACTCTAAATTAGGAACGTCAATAGTGGAGCGGATATCACTCAGTAGTCGTCCCACATCTGTAGGAATCAGATTTAGTAAACGCTGTGCTGTTGGCGTGAAACGCCGAATCCGTAAATCGTTGCTCAGTATGAGAATAGGAATATTCACACTACTGAGTATATTCAACAGGTCATTATTGACCTTGTGTAATTCGAGATTGCGACTTTGCAATTCTTGATTAGTTGTATGTAATTCTTCGTTGGTTGCTTGTACCTCTTCTTTGGCTGTTTGCAACTCTTCATTAGTGCTTTGTAATTCCTCATTGCTGGAGAGGATTTCTTCATTCGCCACCTTCAGGTGTTGAGTGGTGGACTCATGCTCCTGACTAATCAATTGCAAATATTCTTGAGTTACAGCAAGTTCTTGCTTGGTGGCTGCTAGTTCTTGTTGGAGTCGGAGTATTTCCTCGCTACCTAGTTGTTCTACATTTCCAGGTGTGATGGTCACTTGTGCATTTGTTGGAGCAGGTACATCTTCAAATAAAACAAGAAAGCAGTGAGTTTCCACGGAATCAGGTTGAAACGGAATCACCTCAATGCTGACTTTCCTAGACGACTCGCTCCCTTCCATCTGTAGCTGTTCCTTTCTCACAGGAACATTCTGCCTTTTTGCCTGATGAATCGCAGTACGCAACTCTTCCAGCAGTCCTTTTCGTGCCATTTTGAACAAATTAAAACTGGGATCTCCAGGGGCGGGTCTCAGATAGGGACTGGTTTCCCCTCGAAATTGCAGAATGTCCATATTGTCGTTAATCATCACGCCAACTGGGGCATAACGATTCAAAAGAATCTGGTCAGCCTGTTTATTTAAGTCAGTAATATCCCAAATTTTATGACTTATAGACTTATCAGCAGCTATTTTCGCTACAGGGTAGTTGCTGCTGGCAAAGTTAAAGTTAAGTGGAGTGGGTATTAATTTTTTGGTATAAATATTGTTTTTTCTGTCTGCTAAAGTAAATAAGTTGGAAAATTCTCCTGCACTTTCGGCGATACCTAACATCAAAAACCCAGTGGGCTTGAGACTGTAATGAAAAATGGGCATTACCTGCTTTTGCAAAACAGATTCAAAGTAAATCAGGACATTACGACAACTAATGAGATCCAGATTGGAAAATGGCGGTTCACTGATGAAGTTTTGTTTAGCAAAAATACAAAGTTCCCGAATCGGCTTGCTGATTTGATAGCCGCTCTCTACTTGATTAAAGAAGCGTCTTAGCCGTTCTGGTGAGACATCTACTATTTGGTTTGGTTTGTAGATACCTAAGCGGGCTTTTTCAATTGCTGTCTCATTAATGTCTGTCGCAAAAATTTGAATAGCCCGTTTGGGAAGCACATTCTCCAAAAATTCCATTAAAGAAATAGCAATTGAATAAGCCTCCTCCCCCGTTGCACAGCCTGGTACCCAGATCCGAATTGGCTTATCAACTGATTTCCCCTTAGCGATCGCCGGAAATACTCGCTCTTTCAAAGCTTGATAAGCTTCCGGGTCACGGAAAAAACTGGTGACACTGATTAAGACTTCGTGGTAAAGTGCTTGCACTTCATCTGGATGATTTTGCAGATATTGCACGTAATCTTCTAGACTTTCCAAGTTATACAGCACCATCCGCCGCGCAATTCGTCGGTTTAAAGTCGTTTGCTTATAATGCGTAAAGTCAACACCATTGGTAGTTAACAGCATTGCAAAGATTGCCGGCAAAGCAGTCTCACTTTTAGAGAGTGGCTCAACTGTTTGTGAAGAAATCGGACGGGTAACGTTAGGATGACGAGCAATAAGAGCTAGTTCCTCAGCAATTTTTTGTGGTGGGAGAATAAAGTCCACATCACCAGTAGCAATAGCAGTATTCGGCATATCACTGAATTGTGCCGATGATTCACACTGAGCAAAGGTGATGCCGCCAGCCGCCTTAATTGCTTCTGATCCTTGTGCGCCGTCTCCATCACTTCCAGATAGGACAACACTGATGGCTTTGCTTCCTCTTTCTGCTGCCAACGAAGTAAAAAAAGCATCAGCAGGCATATATTTCCCATGAATTTTCTCACGGGCTTTGAGTTGCAGCACCCCTTGAGCCAGCGTCATCTTCGTGTTCGGCGCAATAACATATACCTGGTTCGGTTCTACAAACATCCCATTCTGCGCTTCACGGACGGGCATCTGGGTCTCCCTCGCCAGAATCTCACTTAGCAGGCTCTCCTGATTTGGATCTAAGTGCTGAATCAGTACAAATGCCATTCCAGTGTCAATGGGTAAATGATTCAGTAGCTGCGTAAATGCTTCCAATCCTCCCGCAGATGCGGCAATTCCGACTATAGGAAATAATTCATCACTTTTATCTTGCTGCTTCTGTGTCGATGGTTCAACAGCAATAGAATCCGATGGTAATGGCTCAGAAGATTGATGAGAGTTCATTGTATTAGGGAATACAATGTTAGAAAATTTAACTTTCTCTTGTATTCAATAGTTTTACCGCTAGTGTAGCAGAGTTTTTCTCCTAACTTACATTCCCAATTATTTTAGCTTTACTTTAAGGCTCTAACCCATCTATTCAGTGCCTCTTAATCCTAATTGCTGCAATTTCTTTAGTGTCCGTTTCCATTTCTACAACTGCAAAGCCTCTCTTTTCACCAGTTTTCTGGTTCTACTAATTCTCTATGAGCCTGCATAGAGTAAAGCTTGGTAAAACAGAGCTTCAAGGATGAAATCATAACTGGTCAAAGAGAAGATTAGCTCAGAAGATAATTGGGCTAATTCATGTTGAACTCGCTGACGCAGTTAATTTGGATTTGATAAACTTTCACCTTTTCTTCGTGCCATTCACCTCAGTACCAGAAAGCTCCAAAGATAGGACTTCAGCATTTGGTTTAAATAAAACAGAAGAATTAGTAATACAAGGTGTATTTATTAATCCTTGGCGCTTCCATTCAGGATATATGTAATTTTGCAACCAACAGGTAAGCTCCGAAGAATACTTGTTACTTATCTTATTTAATAGCGTTAGCGCACTATTTTTAGATAAAAAATTAAATTCTTCCCCATATAATTCTAGTGGAAAACCAAGATTTTTCACAAGATTTTCATATTCAATTATTTCTGGATTTATTTGCTGTTCCCAACAATAGTTAATTAGAGAAAAACCTGCAATACTTAAATCGAAAGTATCATCAGCAAATATAAAAGTTTCACCGTCTTTATTTGATTCGTAATCAATAGGTAACCAGAAATCTATACAAAAAAACTGATAATTATTAGACATAAGTTAAGCTATTTTTAATAAATATCCTATTGCTTTAACATTTTCTAGGCTAACAAATTCAAGTAAATTTGCTTTACATAGAATCATACTAACCAAAATTGTAGCAATGCTTAGAATCTCAGCTATGTAAAACATTAGTTAAAAATTTATCAGTTTCTAGATTAGTAGAATTCTATATAATCATTGGCTTTCATATCAGACTTAAGATAGGAGAATGAATGCGAAATTAAACCTTTTAAATTGTAATCAAACTTTCTATTTTGAAATAAACAGCTTGATTCCATACTGTTAAAAACAGTACCACTATGCCTATTGTCCTCTTTATCTATCTAAAGGAGTAAACTGAAAGGCTTTATCTAGCTTTTAAGTTCTTTTTTATACATAATATAAAAAAGATTAAAAAATGCAGATGCAGGTAGAGGTAAATCTTAGTCAACAAGCTACCGAAGCGGCATAAAAGCATCCAGTCTTTTAGGCTCTTTTTTTACTCTCAATACGGTATTATTGGAACTTAGATAAAAAACACGGATAAAATAGTCTCAAATATATATACACAAAGGCTTTAACATCTTTTTGCCTATTTTCTTGATATATCTGGGTTTCAGGCTTTTTTAGGCATTTCGCGTATTTTCTTTGCTATGCATGGGCTTGAGGCTTATTTCTTTATCAAAAATGTTTAAATACCGCTAATTAATTGGAGTCAGAGGTTAAATATCCGACTGTATTTAACCTCTAAGACAGCAAGCTTTGGCTGAAATTATCAAACCTAAAATAATTACTTCTAAAACATTGGGCAACCAGTGAACAAGCTTTGCAGTTTTATCGTGAGTACGCGCCTTGCCAAAAACTACAACACTCTGCTGACTCATTTCTTTAAGATACTTAGCCATCAAGCTTTGTGTTGCAGTCGCATATATGCTGTTTCATTTCTCTTGTTATGCTAGTATTTGCTTGCTAATATCTGTTGAGTAAACATCTTACTTCTAGGCGGATTAAGCTAAGCTGTTGTGTTGTTTGAAATGGTTTATCCTTAAATATTCTTCTTGATTCTGCAACATATTAAATGATCTACTAAACAAGGCAGAGCAATCTAAAAACTGCTTAATAGTGGCAGCTAACAGATGCTAAATGAGGAAAGATACACATTTTACTACTTCGTATCTTAGTTAGCATAGAAAATAGCTTTGCTGCCTATTCAAAGTAAATTAAGTAGATTACTTTGGATTAAGGAAACTGATGATTTTAGATAATTCTAACTTATGTACCTTCTCCAATTCATTGTAAAGACTAATTATGACTAATAAAAAATGGGCTGTGAAACGACTGACAATCAATCTAGCTGTCAGCGAGGCTGAAAAATTAGAACAATACTGTGCAATGACAGGAAGACCAGCAACGGATGTGATTCGGGAATTGCTCCGTTCTCTTGAGGTAGAGGAGAAAAAGTAGTTGGAAGTTCCTCAAATCTAGCTTACTACTTTAGGATTTGAGGAAATTTAATTAATAGGTAATCAGATGAGATTTGGTCTATTTGAAAGAAATCTAATTAATCCGGGAGTTTACGAACAAGCTCTTTAATGACTTCCTTTTCTTCTTTCCCTGTCTCTTTACAATACTTTTCCAGTGTCTTAGCTTCATCGGATGCTAAGTCAACATTAATTTTTTTTTCGGTGTTCTTTTTACTCATATTGATGAATTAGGTGTACTTGTCGTTTTTGTACTCTAAAAACTGTTCTCAAGAAAAAATCAAGATGCTTTTTCTGGCTAATTCTTTAAAAATTAGATATATTGCTTTGTTGGAGTTATTATTTCCAAGCACAGCAATCCGTGAGTTACGTAAATGTCAGTTCTAGCAACGCATAGATACAGTAATAAGTTAAAAGTGTATGCTCCGAATTATTAGTTAGAAACAACCGTATTGCTATTATGCTGTCACTTACAGTATTTTGAACTTGTCTTATTCAGATTTATATCTAAAGAAGTAAGTAGAAGTTAATTAGCTAAATTACTAGTTACTTTCTATACAAAATACCAGAACATTAAAACCTTAAGGTAGCTCTGGAATCTTTCGGTCAAATACCGGATACCGCTTGTTTAACTATTTTTTGAGGCAAGCTAAAGAAGCTCTCCCCGCAAGCAATAGATATCATAAATTAAGGCAACAGCCTTTTTTGGGAAAACAAACAACTCCACAACTGCCCAGTCTGCTGACATTGGGTAAACTCTCGCTTCATTTGCTCAAATGTGACACACAGCAAAGCTACAGCTAAAACCAACAGCAAGGGATTGTCCTTAGTAATCCCCAACCACCAACGCCATTCATGAAGGGGCAGATGTGGTAACGAGAGTTTTGGTAATGAGAAAAACCGTGGAAACCAAGAAAACATAATTTTATTCCCTGGTAACCATTCCGATTCGAGATTCACGAAGATGACACTAATTCTTGGATCTTGCTCCACCATTGAAGCAGTCTTGAGGGCAGATGGTTGCGCCTTAGCATCAGGTGTAAGAAAACCCATAACAATCAGCTTATGGGTATTGTTCAGTCCATAAAGGTTGAGTTGACCAACTGCTTGGTAGATGGTGTCGCGGTCAAGGTACTTCTTCACTTCCGCGATCACCCCTCCCTGCCAACTGATAACAATATCAGCCCTACCGCCATTAGCTGGAGCTTCAACTTGGGTGTGAAAACCGCGCTCTGTTAAGCGTTGAGCTAAATATAATTGCAAATCCTTCTCCTGCCAACGTTCCGGGAAACCAGCAGCTTCAACAAATTGGCTTGGTAACATATCAATAAGGGGTTTAAGGGTGTAGGGGTGTAGGGGTGTAGGGGAAGAATAATTATTGATTTACTTACTTTTATTTTCTAATGCACGAATTAGAAGTAGTAATAATTTCCCAACGGAATCACACTGATTAAGAACAGGATTGAGTATTTGTGATGACTCTAATCCTACTCGAATTGCTAGTAACAAATGTGTTTCTAATTCTTTTAATGACCCTTGGGCTATGTATAGAAATTGAATATATTCTCCACGAGTTCTTCTACCATAGCCCTCTGCGATATTAGCTGGAATAGATACAGCAGCACGACGAATTTGCGAAGTCATGCCATAGATTTCTTCTCTAGGAAATAATTTAGTAACTTTGTAACAGCTTTCAGCAAGGCTCATTGCTTCTTGCCAAACTTTTAAATCCCGGTACGATTGTATAGATTGTTCTCTCATCAGTTTTACCTTTCTTTAACTGTTATATAACCCTCTTTTGTCACTTTCGGAAAACAATAATCGAAGCTTAATTCTGAAACTTTGATTTGATAACGCTTTAAGCTTTTATTTTCTAACAGTAACTAAAGTTTGTAGATAAAATCTGAAAATTAAAGCTCCGAAAGGCTTTCAGCGATTTGCTTCTCCCAAAGTGACAAAAGAGGGATAAAATAGTTTCCCCTACACCCCCACACCCTTACCCCCCTACACCCCTAGTTTGGGATTGTTTCAAAACGATATGCCTGGAATCTGGCGTCTAATAAACCAGATTGCACAATCCCGTCGCCACGACCTTGCAATGAAGTGACAGCCTCACCCCGCCGCATCAGAATCATGCGGCCCGAAGTGGCATCAACACAGCGAAAAGCAATCCGGCACGGCAGATTATCGCGTAGATCAGGTGGCAGTCCTTGTGGATCTTCCTTGCTACGTTTAGCTCCACGCTGTAAACCAACAACGATGTGAATCTTTAACCCTCTGCCCCGGCGACCGACTTCACACAACTGTTGGTCGTATGCTTTGCGTAAGGCATCAGATAGCGGGACTGTGCCTTTATATTCGTCAATAAACAATATCCAAGGCTGTTCTAAGTCTAATTGCGCTTTAGTCATGGAGTTACGGCGATCGCACTCAATGAAATATTCACCGACAAACTCAAAGGTTTTCCCCATATCGTTCATAGTGATACTAGGGAAGCGCTCGGCAAAATCTTCGTAGTCACTGACCTTACCACCACAGACATCGACTCTTGCACCCTGCATCAGTAGGCAATAAGCCGCAGCGCGGAAGAAATTGCTCTTGCCGGAGCCAGTAGTACCTACCACTAATATTTGTGGTGTGTCTTCTGAGGACAAATTAATGATGACTTCGCCATCTAAAGATTGACCCAGAACAATCAGGCGCTCACCGCTATTCCACTGACGAGTGGGAAAATCATAATAAGTTCTTTGCTGTGGTGGCAAAGGCACTTCCACAGCAATCTGTTCTGGGGCATAGATGTAAAAGGGTAAATCTTCTTTCTCACTAATGCCTAGTGCCAGCTTGCTTGCTGCTTTAAATTTGGGAATTGATTTAAAATCTTCAGTTTTTACTGAAAAAATCAGCCTTTCATAAGAAGGAGCTTTATCAACTCTTAGACATTGAGTAGCAAGCCCAACAACAGTTGCAGCTTTAGTAAGCCCGTCAATCTTTGATAATTTGGGTGGCTCTATAACTGCTGTAGTGCTTGGGGTAACTACAACGGAGGCATTTTTCAGTTGTTGATGCGCCACTTGTGTTTGTAGTTCTAACTGTCTGGTATTGAACACAGCAGCAAGCTTGGCAGTTTCAAGCTGCATTTCTGCTTCACTTGCCGCTAGTAAAACATTACCAAGTGGTTCTCCATTTTGCAGCATACCTAAAGCCATGCGTTCGATAGCACCGTTACGTCCGGTAATATTAAGGACATCACTGAATAAGGGTGCTGTCTGTTGCAAGAGCTTGAGCTGCCTTTCTGTCTGCTTGTCTGCTTCCTCAAATGACCGCTTCCTCTCGGCCGCAGAAGAGAGGAATTGTAATTGCTCCTCCGCCTGAGTATCTTTCATAGCGGCCAACATATCTTCTTCCCGCTCTTTATCGCTATAGAATTTTTCCAGTTGTCGCAGCTTGACCCCAGCGTAACTAGCAAGAGCGATCGCAGTAATGTTTCCTGGCAGGAATAGTTTTAAATCCTTGGGGTTGGTAGATAACGTTAAAGTCAGAGCTACTAACCCACTGCCCCCAATTTTCAACCAAGGAAATAACATTTGCACCATCCAAAAGTTAATCCAACAGCGATGATTTGCAATAGCATTGAATTGTCAGCCTTTCCTTTGGTATAAGTAACTACCGCTGCTACACCAATAACGAGAAATGACCAAGGTAATAAACTAATTAACTGTGCTAATGCACTTGCGATTAAAAAGCCACAGATCCAAATGAGTAGTTTGCAGACTTTTGACATATTTCACCTTTAGCAGAGGGGCAGAGGAGCAGAGGGGCAGAGGAGAAAGAATTTTAACGCTTCATTAACCAAGGTGAGGGATTAGTAATCATATTTACTAAACCACCTAAAATTCGGTTGTAAGTCCCATATAACTCTCTACCTGATTCAACATCTAGATAATTGCATTTAACAGCAAATTCAATCCATGTCTGTGTCTCTGCTGCAACTGAATCACAATCATTTAACTTAGCTACAAAAGCTGCCTCATAACGGCGTTTTCGCCAAGCTTCCGCCATATTTGCACACACAGAACGGGATGATCTACGAATCTGGTCAGTTAAAGAATACCGTTCTTCTGTAGGAAACTTCTTCGAGAATTCAAAGATTTTCATAGCTGCATCAAATGCCATTTGATATGTTTCTAAGTCTTTATGGTTTCTTATAGGTTCTCTTTGCATTTTTTACTCTCCTTTGCTCCTCTGCCCCTCTGCCCCCCTGCCCCTCGTTAATTACTTGCTGATTTAATTCGTTGTGTAATACCAACTGATGCCCCGGAATAACGAGCTTCACGAAGTTGACGGAACCGATCCACTAAAGAAGTTGTCTGTTCTTCATAGGGTGTTGGTTCTTTTTTGGCAGTTTCGGTTTGTACTTTTTCTTGCTTCTTCGCTTTTGTCTCTGAATACTGTGAAGCAATTCGCCCTAAGCTGATTGCCAAGTCATCTTGAACTCCTGCGATCGCAGAACGATTTGAACCGATTGTCTGCCGAAATTTAGATTCTAAATTAGCTAAAGTAGTCGAGAGGTTTTTCTCTAGCTCTGCGGTCTGTACTCGCACTTCGGCTATATTTTCAGAGACTTCGGCTTGTTTTTCTCGAACTTTGTAAAAGGATTTGAGGTAGCGACTAACAGCAGTTGAATATTCTGCCCAGTTTTTAGCCTGGAACTCTGCACCTTTGGCTTTTTCAAGAGCAGTTGCCACATCTTCTTCAGTGAGGTCACCAAAGACTTTAATATCTACGGGCAACAGATCAGCAATACGTTGGGCATTCTTCCAAACTGCTGACTCTAAACCAAAGTGAGAATCGGGTGGTATTAACGCTTTACTCACATCACCATTTAAATCAGAGAGATTTAAACCGTTATTTTTTGCTGGTTCAGAGTTTTGGGGAATTGATTTTACCATAACTACCTAACATCAATTAATGAATTACAAGGCTTATATTCGACAAATACGTCATATTCAAATTCAAGCCATTCTCCTCCCATCGGACGGAAGTAACGGATATTGTTTTCTAGCTTGACTTCCAGATTGATTTCTTGAAACTTGAATACGTTCTCCTTCTCAATTACCCTAGTTAGCTCAACATCACGGTCAATCATCACGCCCAAACATAAAGTTACTCCCGCTTTTTTGTACTTTTGCCAGTAATAAGAGAATTCTTTCTTGTCTAAGAAATTGACGTTAACCTGGGGTATGCCGTTTTCAAATAAAATTGCGAAAATCCCCAGTGATTCGTAATGAATCTTGGCTATTCCCAGATTGTTTTCATAACACCAGTAGGCGCGGTGGAAGTGGGCGGTTTGCAAAATTGTCCTCCAGTTATTTGAATTCTTCCTCTAGCCAGTCAAGTTCTTCTGGCTTTGGTTTTGGTTGTAATGGTTTTTGTGCGAAAACTTTCTCTAGTTTATTGATCAACATCTTTGCAATGGACTGCCATACCAACGACCAAGCTTGTTGGTTTCGCCATTTCAGTTGGGCAGCAACAATATCCTTCTCTGTGGGAATTATGCTGCCATATTTCTCCAGATTTTCAATCGCCTGACGGAAGCTGACAACCTCCGACTCTGAAGAAGGGATGTCAGGAGCGACAGCTGTCTTCAATCGCTCCATTACCCCTTTAACCGTTGCAGATTCTTCTTTGAGGCGCGTCAATTCACTGTGCATCACATCAATCATCGCTAAGTTAGATTGTGCGATCGCAGACTGGAAGTCCATCAACTGCGTTTCAATCTGTCGTTGTACTTCCTGGCTGATGATTTGGGTAATTTCAGCAAATCCTCGTCCAGAGTTTACCGTGTCAATAAACTCCTGGATTTCAGGCGATGTTTGCGATGCATTCAAATTGTCCATCTGACAAATCTTTCCACTCCAGGGTTACGCCAACACGAGCTGCTAAAGAGTCTATAGTCTGCTTCATCGTCTCAAAGGGTAAATAATTGCAACTATCAATTAGTTGTTCAAGTTCTACATCAATAAACTGTTTTTGAACTGCTGCTAATTGTTCCCTTTTTCTTTGTGCTACCTCAAGTCTTGCTGATTGCTTACCCTTTTCTCTTGCCTTATCGATTGCTTCGAACCTAGCAATTTCTAAGGCTTTAGTAAGCTTTTCTTCTTGTGTCAAGAGTTGGGCAATCTGCTGCTGCTCTCGTACTAATCGCTCCAAAATTGCTAGTCGTAAATCCTCGTCAAAGGCATTTTCTAGCTGTTCAATTACAACTGCAAAAGCACTTGGCACTTCGGTGATTGATTGCCCCCTACTTTTGACCATGCTCTTGGATTGTCGTCCGATTGAGGTGACTGTTACATCCTCCTGTGCTGTTAATTCACTTTTACGTACCATATTTCTCCTTGGCTAATTTTATCCAATTTGATAATTCCGAAACTGAGTAATGCCTTCGTTTGCTAAACTCTCCCCACTTATATAGAGTGCGGAACGAAACTCTATAGCCATAAGTCGCAAGATATCTAGGTAAATCTCGCCCTTTGCAACCTCGCATCCTCCATGCGTGCCACATCTTTCCACTTGAGGCTGTCTCTAAACTCATTGCTCGTCGTGACCATGTTCTCATCATCACCATCAATTCCCGGACACTGGGAAACTTTTTTGTGGGGTTGTCATGTCTCCAACACGCCATATATACAAGTATTGATGCTTTTCCTTCTTCCACATAGCGCTCGTATTTAGGAATTCCCAAAAACTGCTTCCAACTGGCCCAACAATTCCTAGAGATGCAGCGGTTCATGATCTGATCACATGACTTTTTGACGCTCGACAAGGCTATGAGTTTTGGGGCAGGTTTTTGAGGTTGTTTCTGTTGCTTTGTATTTACTGCTTCACAGAAAGCATCAAATACCTCTTCAAGCTTGTATTCATTACTTTGCCAGTAGTTTCTCAAACTCCGATATGTGACTTTCACACGGGGATAGCACTTGCGATACCACGCCAAGCACAACAGTAATTCTGTTTGTTCCGGCGTGTAGGAGCGCTCGGACACCTTTTTACCTTGTGGATAAACTGCACCCGCAAGCCGCTCCCAATCGCGCCAAGTGCGCTCACTTATGCTCGCTCCCCGAATCTTTTCACATTGGTTCTTGAGATTGCTGGATTGACCTATCCAATCTTCTAAAACTAATGGCATAATTTCTAATTTATAATATTAAACTACTGTCACTCGTAAGAGGAAAATCTTTATTATTGCCGCATAAAAATTGGCAAGTTTGATGAACGCTATCTGTCTATAGTCTTACACTTTTATTTACTATAACTTTAACACATTGCGCTATTTATATTAAATATGAAAAGAAGATTTTTGCTATATCTGTTAATTTTATAGGTAAATATCTCCGAGAATATTAAAACTGTTTTATCGAACATCACTATTGTTTATATTCATAACCGTCAGCCTTTTGTCTAGTATTCAAATATTTAGGATGAACATCAAATTTTTTATCTAAAAAGTATAGAACAAAACTAGGGCGGAATCTAATAGCAATTCTGCCTATATAAGTCCCTGCGAATTTACCAGTTGGAATATTGGCTTTAACAATATCGCCAGTGGTAAAACCCTGAAAGTATTTAGATGAAGGTGCATGAGCTTTTGGAAATCCAAACTTGTTTGTACGGCAACGCTGACGAGTACCGTGACCTTTGGCTGTAATCGCTAGAGGTTTAATGCCCTTTATTAACAACTTTTTGGGTGTACTAGCTCCCACACACAGCGAATCAGCCCAGTGAGATTTTTCAATTCTATGATTGGTTCGGTTCCACTTAGTCTGCCCACCACTACCAACTTCGACTGGTAAACCAGTTTGTTGAAGTCTTCGGTATAATTCCCAACGAGTTACATTCACAGCAGTAGCGTCAACTAAAGGTTTTTTAGCTTGAGATAAAATCCGGTTTAATAATTCAGGTTTCTTTTTAAGAAACTCGATGATTGGTTGATTACCTTTGGATTGATTACATTTTTGACAAGCTAACGTGAGATTACTAACACGATTAGTCCCACCACGAGATTTAGCGACAATATGCTCAATTTGTAATGGCACATCTTTAACACTACAATAAGCACATTGATGCCCCCATTTGGTCAAAAGATACTCTTTAACTTCAAAACCAAATAACTCACCACGTTGATAATCTACACCTTGTATCTCTGGTTGTTCGAGTTTCTGTAAGTCAAATTTGACTAGCTCTTGAGAAATTGCAGTTATGGGGCAAACATGACGCAATCGGTTTACCCAAGTTAAAACATTCTCAATCCGAGATTGCAGTGATGGTGGTAGCCAACCTTTCTTACGTTTTCTGTTAAGAAAACGTGGTTTACGATAACGTGTTTTGCGTAAGCGTCGAGAACGTCTTAATTGCCTTCTTGATAACAGTGCTTGCTTAATTTGAAACCCACGATGGCTGATTTCAGCAGCAAATACACATCTATTCGTATTTTCTTGGAGTACAGTTAGACCTGTAACTTTGCTGCCTGGAGCTATCTTTACCTGATGTGGATGTATCACTGATTGACCTACTTCTCGGTCTTTAATTATTATTGTGAACGGATACTGTTTATAAACTGTTGCTCTCCCTTGTTTTAATAATTCTCTCGCTCTTGCTGCATGGCAGGGGTCGAGTGGTTGCTTGTTTTTATCTAATACAAAAACATACATTACTGTTATCTCTTACCTTACGGTAGTTAAGTTTGCCTCGCCTAGATATCACGGCTTGTTCGACTCAAAACACTGCTTGGTTATCCCGTCCTTGCTGTTTAATTTTGAGTGACAGTGCCCAGAACTGGCGCGTATTCTGGGGTGTCGTGACCACAATATCGTTTACTTTTGAGAGTAGGCTGGTCAATGTAGACTTGTTTCCAAGCACTCACTAGAATCTATAAGATTTAGCTGCGGGTCATTGACTCCTCTAGTACTACTGTCATGATTCAACTGCTGTAAAACTAATGTGGCCGTCAATATTGAAAGAGTAATTGTGATGATTGCTGCACAGAATTCTAACAAACCTGACGAATTTCTTTCCTCTATTTCTATTGTTTCAGTTGTCCCATCAAATGATGTTTTTGAATAAGTCTCTTTCCTGTACACATTGGGTTATCTCCGTATATATGGATACTCGCGGTTACTTAGTTTGTACTACATTTCACTCCTCTTCAAAAAAGTGTGTAGGGTTTTTTGGGATCTAGAAGCTTGTTTTGGGTCACTTCGCTTGCTAACGTTTTGCCTAACTCGTGCTGTACATGGGTTTGAGGCTTGTAGCATTTTAGTATTACTCCAGCTTATGATTTTTGATGAGGTTACTAACCAGCTATTTGAGCGATTTTTGAGGAAAGTCGGCGAAACAAATGTAGTTTGTCATTGGGGGCGAAATACTGTTTAGTCCTTATACAGTATATGTAGTAGCCTGTAACTGCTAAAAAATCGGCAGTTCACTTTTTTTGAGCAATATCTCCAAACTCAATTTTTGTTGTACTGGGACTCTATGTATTATTTGTCTGCGTATATTTGTTCTGTAAATACTGCATTCTTGCTTCAATATCTATTCCATGCTCGGTAAATAGTTCTACTAACCGCTGTCGCGATATCCTCGAAAACATTTCTTTGCTATTTCGTCCATGCTTGAGTCCTAAAAAGATTTGCAGTTCCAAAACTCGACGTAGTTCATCCCAATTTAAATGTCTGTGACCAAATAAATTTAGAGTTTTGAGATATTCGTTGATCGTGCCGCGCGAATGAATGTTTAATAAGTCCCGACACTCTTTAATACTCAATCCTCTTACTGTTAGTGTTGAACGGTTGTACATAATATATACATTAAAACCCACCTCTTCAGGGTGGGTCAATCTCAAAAACTGCACATTGTGCAGTTTTTATTAAAACTAATTTAAATCACTGCACATTGTGCAGTTTTTACATATTTGCCTCTCAATTGCGGATTTTGTAAAAAGCTTTCATGTATTTTATTTAATTGCTCAATAGTCCGTGGTGTAATTCGGCGTGAGCCATTACTCCATTTATCTACTACTGATAATGAAACACATAACAATTTTGCTAAGTCTCTATGAGACATTGGATGTTTTCCTAAGAATTCATGCAAGTTTTTGATTTCTGTCATTATGCATATGCCTCCTATCAGCTGCAATAAGGTACATCAAAGAGTTGTAATCGCCCAGTAGTGACATATACTCCCGGCTATTACAACTAATCTCACCCCGTAAAGTTGTTGCTTTTTGGAGCGGAAGTTAAGTAAGAGTACTTTTTTGAACGGAGCTTCCTTGTATCTTTTTTTGACTTTCTTACCATACTATACCGTAATATAATTTGCATCTATGACGTCAAGTGCCGTACTATCAATAAACCAATTGCTCTGTCTTATATGCCTAAACCAGGATTTAAAACTATCACAGTCCCTGAATGGATTGTTGAGGAAATAAAAATGCAGCCTGATTATCGTGGTAATCAAGCAGCTACACTAGGTCAATTGATTAAGGATGGAATAGCTGCTCGTAATAGAAGATTAGATGAACCAGGATTACTAGCTGGACAGATACTAAATCATTTGCCGCGTTGGAATCGAAATCAATCTTGGAAGTTAGCTTTGACTATTTTACAGTGGCTACAAGAAAGTGAAACAAATGTTGATTGAATAAGGCTTTATTACATAGAGGTTTTGAATGATTTTGTTGTTACACTCACGTGCCACGCCTGAACAATTTGAGCTTTTGTTGCAACAGCACAAGTTTTATATCAAAACAGCAGTCGATATCGAACAACGAGTATTAGCCGGTGGTGGCGAGCTGCACTATGATTGCGAACAGACTTTATTAGATGCTGGTAGCCAGCAATCAAATATTTGGGCCGCAAGCTTTATGCCAATGACAGGGAAAATAATTTTTGAATCAATGGTCAATCTTCGCCCCCGGCAAAATAAGTCAATGGTCATTTTAGACCCTTATATTAAAGAAAGAGTAGCCCAAGTCATTATTGAATTTCTAGGTAATTTATGATCGAAGTGACACCAGAGCAACAGATTTTTATGCAAGATGATGTTAAGACTCGTCTACATCATTTAGCAAATCACCTTGAGCAAATTCAGTCTTTGTGGACTGAGGCATCATCCCAGGAATTGATACTCGACCTGATTAAGCAAAGCCGATACTTTCTTGAGTGGACTGTCCCAGATATGGTAAAAGCTGACGACATTGACCGAGCCTGTGAATTAGTTGATTTGGGTCGGATTTTGACCCGTTGGCTATTCCATTGGGATGAGATTTGGACTGATGCCCAACAAAAGCAGTCTGCTGCCGGACAAACCCAAGTTTGGTTACGTCGGGTTTTGGAAATAGCTGATACAGAGCCAGAAGCACTCAGCGCTTAGAAAAGCAACGCTCTAGTAGTCAAATCGCTGTGAAGCCACTACCGCCGTTTTTTTGGTGGTTCATATCTAGTCAATAAGTCAGCCAAATCATAAATCGTTACTGTTGGCTGTGGCTCTGGTTCAATCCTCGGTAGAGGTTCTGGCACAATTTCAGCCCAGCCCAAACCAAGCGCATTCCTAAGTTCTAATTCCATGTTCAGATTCCCCTGTTAATTGTTCCACATCATCAATCGCCTCTATTAACTCACCCAAAGTGTTCACAACATTGTTAAGAACCGTATCGTTCGAGGTTGAAAAGTCAGGTGACCCTTGTAGCTGACGATAATCCTTACTACTCCCCACAAGGCGCAAAGTATATTGACAGCCTTGTAAGATAGCGCGAATTTCTAATGTTGACAGTTTCATTTCCATACAGCGACACCTCTAAAATTTGTCCTGGTGAATACTAAAGCTTGTTCCTACCAAAGCACTGCCTAAAAAAGCTGAGAAACTCACCAGCATTCCTCCGAGGCAGATGTTTTTTTGGTACTGCCAACCAGAGATAATGATGTTGGGATTAGCATTCATTTCGACAATCTCCATTCCCCAGCAAGCCATTGCTCCTACTCCCGAAAATCCAGTAGTCAGTAATGATGCGATTGCTGCTGCTTCCAGAGTTCGATCAATAAAAATTTTAGGATTAAATCTTCGTCTAGTACGGCGGCGGAGAACTATTTTGGTAGAGGCCGATTGAATTGTTTGGCGTGTTCTCATGCTACGTCGTTTACCTCCACATAAATTCCTGAACCTGTATTCGTAATCTTCACTGTGTTGTTATTGATCAGTGTTTGAATTACAGCAATATTAAAATGGATGCTGCTAAGCCTTGCGCTACCTCCACAACGCTTTATATATTGCAGGCATAGAGAAGAGCTATCTTGTGAGTTCTTTCTCGGCATAATGTTTTCTCCTTGTAATATATGGTTCATGCAATTGGCCTTTTGGGATGCATCAAGTAAAATCCAAAGTACGCTAATCTAGAGAATGCCGTTGTAAGAAGTAGGTGGCAAAACAATTGTCAATTCGCAATTCGCAATTCGCAGTTAAATACAATAAATCGCTTAATTGCTTAATTGTTAATTAGCGGGTTTCAAGCCCCCACTGATTTTAATTGCGAATTGCGAATTGGAAATTGCGAATTGGTTTGGCTCTTATGACTTTCTCCCAATTACGGATAGGCGATTATTTTCGGATACCTGGGATGATTTCAGGATACGTATATAGAAAGGCTAACGAGTCTCAATGCAGTATCAATTCTGCATTACAGCCAATTAGATCCGAGATAGAAGTTAGACGACTAACTCCAACAGAGGTAATCAATCATTTCAGGCAAGAGCATGAAGAGTCTAACCAATTTAAAGATGTAGTAATTCGTCATTAAATTTACCTACTAGCACAAATCAAGATATAGTTTGGGTGGAACTTTATTCCACCTTTTTTATTTCTAGCCATTGCATCTCTCTGCTGAGAAAGCTGTTGTTGTAACTCCCATGCTTTGCTTCTAAAAATATTCATTAGACATTTTCCTTGTTATTCTCCACAGCAACTTCAACACATCCTATAGCTGCTTCCAAATAATGCAATACATCGCCTATATGTGTGGCTGCTTCTGGGTCAATCTTCATATCTGCAAGTAACTTCTGCCATTCTGGAGACTGCGCTACAGCCTGAATCTTCACGTAGCACGAGTTAAAATCTTTCAGTATTTCAACTGGTTTCATTGGTGGGTAACAAGGAATAAATTATTACAAGTAGATAATCTAGCGTGGTAAAGGGTGGGTAATTGAAATACCTACCCACTTTTCTTACGCCGCTATCAATTCCTCAGTCTGAGTCTCGAATTCTAGCATCCACTTCCACATAGGGATAGTGCTAGTCTCAGGCGTATCTATATTAGTAAAAGCATCAAATTCTTGCTTTTCCTTAATACTGATGGGGATAGAAAATACTGTCTGATGCTCATAGTTTATGCCCTCATCACTAATACTAATACCTTGTTCAACTTCCAAATAGCTCCCGAATAGAGAATCTAACTTTGGTGGTACTGTATTGTGTTCGGCATGAACTCCCGCTGACTTTAGACCTTTGATAGCATCTTTTACGGAACTAGACATTACACCTCCTTGACTCAACCAATGATACGCGGCTGGGTCATTTTCCCAAAAGCAATCGCAGTTACGAACTCTGAACACAATCCCCAGGTGTTCGTCACCCTTGTAAATATTGTAAGCAGTCTGAATATCAGTGCGTCCCAGGTAGTGCAGGCGGTAGTTGTCCTGGGGCTGGCACAAGTCCACCGCACGAATCCCGTGGTAGTTGCAGTTGCCGCAGCCACTTCCATTGCAGGTAGGGCAGATGGCAGCAGGTGAATTCCATTTGGGAATGCTGAAGTCCCATTCGACCAGGAGTTGTTTTGCTGTGACTATTTCTGTGGTGTTGTTGACTGGTGCGAGTTCTTCAGTAGTTGATGAGTGAGCGGTGGCAGGTAACAGAGCGAATAAAGTCCCCCGCTTGTAGTGCCAGCAGATATCGTTGAAACACTTTTGCCACCAGCCACGGCGGAATATTTCCTTGCCATTGACCATCACCACCCAACGCTGAGTCAAGTGATTGTCGTCGTAGGTGATAGTTGCAATCAACTTTGAAGCGCAATATATTTCGTGATCATAAAAGCTGATTTCCACAACTGTAAACTCTTCTGGTGCTACAGCTTGCGCTTGTGCTTCGATGTGACGCTCTAGTTCGGCTTGGGCAATCGCTTGTTCATTGACCTTGTGGAGTTGGGAGGATTGGTGAGCGGTGATTGCGTTTACCCAGGTTTGGCGTTGTGTTTTGTTGCCTACTGCGGTGATGCCTAATTCTAGAGCAATTTTCTTGAGTCGGTCGAGCTTGAAGTTAGAGAGTGCTTGCTGTGTATAGATGGGTTGCGTCATAATAGAATCTCCTTTAATTAGGGTCAAAGGGCGATTGCTTGGTTTGCGAGACTGGGGCGATCGCCTTTTGTTTATGCTTTCTATTATTGATGGTATCACAACTACTAGTAGTATAAATATTCAATCGCATGGTTTTCTATTAGTCTTGGTAATACAACCTTTCGTTATCTATTAGATTTTTCTATTACTAGTAGATACACAGAAAGTAACACCACAACTAGTAGTAGTGATACCATCAGGAGTATGAGTTAGGGATATGGCAGTGTTAATTACGCTTAAAAAAGTCAGAGAAGCAAAAGGGATATCCCAAAATGACTTGGCGAGGATAACTGGTTATAGCGTCCAGAATATACAAAAAATTGAGCAAGGAAGAGTATCCTCCCTCACTCTTGATGCTTTTGACCGCTTTTGCAAAGCACTAGACTGCCTTCCAGGTGATTTGCTTGAATACACGCCTGATAATAATGAGCCGACAAAGGTAATTTCTCAGGAACAAGCCAAAATAGATATCACAGTAAATCCGAAGCAAAATATCAATTCTTCTGGGAGAAAAAAGTCTGTAGGGCAGGTCTTGCCATTTGAAAGGAAAACTGCATGAGCCAAGTCAATGAACCGGAAAATGACAAAATACCTGATGAAGAACCAGAGCAACTACCTCAGTCGGTTGACTATGATTGGCGCGACCGCTCAAAACCTCGTAATCAAGAAGATGACCTAATTATAGATGGCTGGCGGCGGCGTGCTGATGGAACATTTGAGAAAATTGAAGATACAGAGGCAAAATAATGACATCCTTTTTATGTGATCAAATCATTGATTTTGAAGCTACCCAAGCTTATGAAGCCCAAGACATTGAAAGGCTAATCGAGCAGACAAAAACTTTGCTTGCACAGTCACAGAGTTCTAAAGTTGTAGTTTTGCTCAGAAATGCTCATTATTTAACTACAAGGGCATTTGCTATTCTTTACAACTATATTAGAGAACCAATTTCCTCCAATGTAGTTTTTGTGTTGGTTTCTGCTGATAAATCAAAAATATTTCCTCCCTTGCTAGATTTGGTTGAGCATCATGAAGCGGCTTAAGGAGCGATCGCCCATTATGGGCGACTAGCTTTGTCTGTTCCAAATGGGATTGCAGGGCAAAACTCAAATCAGTCAGTAATAGTCGTAAATTAAAAGCCCCACGGGTAAGTTTCTCAGGCTACCCAGCGGGGACAGTACATAACCAGGGTATAAGGCTATGAACTTCTCAACGATACCAAAACTTTCTGCCCTATGCACAGGGTTTAATTCTGTTGTTAACAGCTATATACAAAAATTATATAGCGGCAATAACAATAGTAATACTTACCCAATAAATGCTAAAGCAGAAACACTGTATCAGCCTAGCGTACTTTTAAACACCTCTCCTACCGCTGAAAGCAGGAGAGAGCCATGCTGACACAAGAACCCGAACAAACACCACCACTCGACTACAGCAGTCTCAACAGCAGCATACTTGACACCTTAGCTGCCATTGACCGTTTTGAGTGGCAGGCAATAGAAGAACTAGCCCTGATGCGGGACAACCGCTATTTTAAGGATGCTGGATACACCAGTTTTGAAAGTTATTGTGAGAAAGAACTGACCAGATATGGCGGTTACCGTCGCGTCAGGGATTTACTCGCAGCTTCTAAGGTAGTTGACACTCTGCCAGAGTCACTTAGGGAAAAGATTACTAAACCATCCCAGACTCGTCCTCTGCTCCGGCTAGTCAAAACACCTGATAAGTTGCAGGAAGTCGTTGCGAGCGCTGCCAAAGAAAAACCCTTCCCCACTGCCGCCGATTTTGCTAAAGCAGTAAGGGAGGTAATACCTAAAACATCCAATTGTACAGATGGGGATATTAGCACACAGCAAGAAAAACCCAAAACGCAATTGTGTCAATCAGTCAAGATTTCATCACAATCGCATCCCCGTTATGGCGAATCTGGAGTGATTGAGGCTGACCCACCAAACACTTCACAGCAAATTGTCACTTTCAGCGATGGCGAGAGACTACTGGTAAACAATCGTGATTTGACTGATGAAAATGACACAATTGCGTCATTTTCCACCGAGCGCAGATACCCCCAAGAATACGCCGAAGTGATTACGGAGCTTAAGAAACAGCACAGACAGGAGCTAGAGCGCCTGGAGCAGGAATTGAGGATTGGCTTGCAAACAGAAGCTAATGCTAGAGCCGAAGCACAAATAAGAGAACAACTTGAATCATCCCAAAAACTTTACCAACAGCAGAAGTCAGAGAACATTCAGTTACAGCAGCGCCTAGATGAGATGGATGGGTTGAGGCAACTGGAACTGGAAAATCAGCGATTGCAGCAACGTATTCAGGAACTGGAAAACGCCGTAGAACAACGCCCTACCCAGCAGTGGGGCAATACCATGACGACTCAAGCAACCAAGGCACTGAACAAACAGGTGAAACAGGCGCTGGAGAAAACTATTGATTTGCGATCGCTGGCCCAGGAACCGCCTAAAGAAAACGCCCAGGAATGTCTACGCTTAATGGGCATGGCTTTAAAGAATCTCGCCAGCGCAATGAATAACACCCAAGCACTCGAAGCTGCGGCGATTATCTTGCGGAGTGAGCCGACACCGCAAGCGATCGCTTATCGAGCGGAACAATTGGAAATGTTGCCCCAGGCGGTTAGTGATATTCGGCGGGTACTGTCCAAGGCAGGGTGTACATGGCAGGAGTTTTGGAGTGTTGCCCAAGAATATGAGGTAATTAAGTCGGATTATTGGGCAGAACTTACCACCCAAGAAAAACAGTTAATTAAATCTCTCGAAAATTTATCTACTGAACCCCGTACGATTGGCATTGGTTCTATTGTTGCCCACGCTGACCCGTACCGAACTCTGTATTTGCAGAGGGGTGAAGTTGTGGAAGAGCTAGGGGAAACAGTAGTTGTCGCCTGGGAGCATTGGCGCAATGAGTTGAAAAAGACTGAAAGCTATTCCAGAGACGAGTTGCGATTTTGGCAACCGCACCCATAAGTAGATGAGGTTTTGACTAGAGCGATTGCAAGCGTTAGAAACTCTGCAATCACCCTTTGAAATGTGTCCCCGCCGCAAATGGTAGACAACACTAGGATTTTAACAAACCTGCTAGTTGTACTGCTAAAGCGAAGAGTCGTTTTTTTAGACAAACAAATATGAATACTCGCACCTGCGACCGCAGCAGGGGCAAACTTTCGTGCGTCAATATAAACAAGAGGTTGAAAGATGACTGCAACTATTACCCGTTCCAAGCCTAAAAAGGCTGCTGTTAGTAAACCACAGTCACCATATAAAAGGCTTCATGTGATTATTCCCATTGAAGATTTGTTGTGGGCATCGCAGCAAAAGCCATCAGTTACGCAATTGTGGCAAGAGTGTTGGACGGCTGACCCCTATGGTTCTCGATGGATGCCTTTGACTTCTGCTTTGGGGTACAGTACTTTTATCTCTGCGAAGAAAATTCTCTCCGACAGTGGGTTGTTCATTTTCAAGCCGGACAAGTCGATACAGGACGGACGAGAGACAGCTAGCTGGATGGTGAAAAATTTGCATGGCAGTCGGATGAAGGAGTTTTGGGAGAAAGCTAATTCTGCGTCACCAAAACCAGATGCTGAAAAACAAGAACCAAATGCTGAGATTTCAGAGATAGATGCTGGCTGTGAAGAAATGGGTGCTTTAAATCAAGCATCTATTTTAGGTCAAAGTGACTCAGAGCAAGGGTTCTGTGAACCCTCACAAACTGGTCAGGAACACCTAACGAACTCTTCAAAAGAGTTCGTTAGGTGTGTCTCTGACACGCTTACAGGAAATTCGCGTGACGAGGAGACGGCTCATGCGCCCTTGGGGGGCGCTTCGCCTCAGACTGTTGAAAGCGTGTCAGAGTTGGAGGAAGACTTGCCTGTGGCAATGGACTGCACGACGCTAGCGCTTGTGGATAATGCACAGGGTGAATCTGCTTTGTTGTTGGCTGAAAATCAGAATTGTGGTGTTGAACCGAGGGACTGTCATGAAGGCACTTGTTCCGCCGCGTCGCCTGCCCAAATTGAAAAATCTTCAACTTCAGTGATCGCAGATCAGAAAATAGAACCGAATCGCCCCTCTGCTGAGTTAATGACTGAAAATTTAGTTTCGGGTGGAGAAGCCAAAACAGTTCATGAGAGTGAAAGTTCCGCCGCACGCGTTACTGAAAAATGGTCGCGTGAGGCGATTGTTGCAAGGTCAAATATGCGACCGGAGCGTATGCAGAAACTCAAAGTGGCGACGAATTCGGGGCAGAATCCGGGGTTTGACTTTTTGCAAGAGTGCTGGGATGATCCGGCTTTGCAAATTGTGATCAAGAAGTTGCTGGCGAAGTTTCCGCAATGGAGAATTGCGATTGTGGATGGGGTGTTGGTGAAGTGGGATGAGTAGCGCGATTGTCCAACATAGCAATGCAAAAGGGTGATCGCCTCCATAAACCTTGGTAGTAATTAGTGGGATAAGTAGGAAAAGTAGGATGTTTTTTATTTTCCTTGATTATTTTGTTTTCCCTTGATACAGTCAGTATGTTGTTAGTAGCTAGCCCAATAATGAAAAAACTTTCTTCATTTATTTTGGTAGTACTTTTGTTTATTAGTACCTTATTTTTTGTAAGCCCTAATGCTTTTGCCATAAGTGACTATCAAAAAGGTATCGATCAGATGTTTCAAAAACAGGGATTTAATCAAGGTGTTCTTTTTGCAACTGATGAAAACAATGAACTCTTCACTCCTTCTATCTCACATACTTCTGGATTTAATATTTCAAATTCTGAAATTAAAACATTAATCACTTTGTTCAAAAATCCTCAAAGTGCTTATTCGTCTGGCATTGTAATTAATAATATAAAATACGTTCCCATTGAAGCTAGCTCTGAAGCAATTTTTGGCACTAAGGATGGAGTTGAAAGAGCTACTAGTGGGGTAGTAGCAGTTAAAATAGATGCAGACCGAATTGTGGTTGGGATTTACGATGACCCATCTTTTGATCTCGATAACGCTAGTTTCCGCGATTTCCTTGTTTTTAGTCTTAAGAGTGAGTATAACTAAGTAGCAGGACTTGGTTAACACGTCACGACTTATAGTTAACCAATCAAAAAATCGAAAGGACATAGCTGTTCTGAAAGCATCTATTGGTTCAGTAAATGTGTTTAAAGATTTGTTCGCCCACCTACTTAGCTGGTTCTTTAGCTGATAGGTATAACTAGCTTTCTCTTTTTTTTGTACTTGCTTGACAAAGGTACAATTATTTCAATCTTTTATAGACGGTATTAAATTATTATCCTCGTAAAAACTTTTATCGAGGATTTTTGCGTATAGAGAACTTCGATTAATTCACTACCTTCACTAGCAAGACCCAATGCTAAAAATGCAAATCTATCTCTTTGAACATTTGGCAGCAGATTGTTACCTTCAGCGATGAAGCGGCTCCACGTGAGAGACTGTTTCTAAAGGATTATGAAGATGCTGATTCTGACTGCGCTAGTCGTCGCAGCATCAAGCGAATCATTACCGTATAGATCATTGCTTCACTAACTTCGGGAAGTAGTTCATAATCTTTACTTAGGCGACGATAGTGATTCCACCACCCGAAAGTTCGTTCTACACTTCCTAGCTTCGGTAACACCACAAATCCTGGTTCGGTGCGACGCACTACTTCTACTTTAGCCTCACACAATTGCTGAATCACTCGTGCAAGGTTCTCCCCACTGTAGCCTTGATCTACCCAAATCAGTACAATATCCTCTGTGGCATCTGCCGCTTCCATCACTACAGATGTAGCTCCCAAACGTTCAGGAAAATTGGCTGGGCGTGACGACGACTGCCAATAGTAGTCCCAATGTATCCACAAAAATATGACGTTTGCGTCCTTTTACTTGCTTGCCTCCGTCATAGCCATAAACCTCCCCCTTTTTTCCGTCGTTTTTACCGACTGACTATCGATCATACTTGCTGTAGGGTTATCTGCGAATGGCACTAAGTTAAGCGTAAACCCCTTATATAACTGGCTTTTGGATGTGGGGTGTGGGGTGTAGGGTGTGGGAAATCAAGAAAATGTTGAACTCCTTGACGCAACTAAAGTTTAATTGTCTTAAACACCACACCCTACACCCTGCCCCCAACACCCTGCCCTAGCGAGATTTCACGTTTTCTTAGTGACATTCGGTTATCTGCTTTCTCGACGCTGTTGCGAACTTCTTGCCTAAGATGGGTATTGAGCTGATGCCAGACCTCAAGGCGTTGCCAATGACGAAAATACTTGTAAACTGTTTGCCAGGGTGGAAAGTCGTGGGGTAAAGAACGCCACCTACATCCTTCAGATAACACGTAGAAAATCCCATTCAGCAATTCCCGCATATCCACCTCACGGGGCCGACCAATTGGACTCGTTGCTGGTAGGAGCGGTGCAATCTTCTCCCACTCCGAATCAGTCAGGTCACTGGGATAAGGTTTCCGAGACATGATTGGCGCTTAGATTTAAACTCCTTGTCTATTTTGGAATTGATTTACTCCTCCAAACTGTTAGCTTTACTTTTCTTTAGAAACAGCCTCTGATAATTCCAATAGAAGATATGTTATGGGCATCGCAACAAAAGCCCTCAGTGACGCAATTGTGGCAGGAGAGTTGGACGGCTGGCCCCTATGGTTCTCGGTGGATGCCTCTAACAAGTGCTTTGGGGTACAGTACTTTTATCTCTGCGAAGAAAATTCTTTCCGACAGTGGACTGTTCATCTTCAAGCCGGACAAATCGATACAGGATGGACGGGAGACTGCTAGCTGGATGGTGAAGAATTTGCATGGTAGCCGGATGAAGGAGTTTTGGAGAAAGCTAATTCCGAAAATCAGCAACCAAATGCTGAAAAACAAGAACCAAATTCTGAAAAACGAGAATCAAATGCTGGGGATTCAGAGATAGATGCTGGCTGTGAAGAAATACGTGCTTCGTATAAAGCATCTATCTCAGTCAAAGTCAGTTAGCGCAAGGCTTTCAGGAAACCTCACGAACTGCTCAGGAACAATGCAAAAGGGTGATCGCCTCCATAAACCTTGGTAGTAATTAGTGGGATAAGTAGGAAAAGTAGGATGTTTTTTATTTTCCTTGATTATTTTGTTTTCCACTGATACAGTCAGTCAGTATGTTGTTAGTAGCTAGCCCGATAATGAAAAAACTTCCTTCATTTATTTTGGTAGTACTTTTGTTTGTTAGTACCTTATTTTTTGTAAGCCCTAATGCTTTCGCCGTAGATAATACATTGCAATCGTATGTCGATCAGTATCTTGTAGGTCAGGGACTTAGTGGAGGCTCTATTCTTGGGCAAGACGGCGCTCAATTGGCGGCTTCTTCTGGGGTTAATGTTTCGGATAGTGAAGCTAAGGCATTAATCACTTTGTTCAAAGATCCTAAAAGTGCTTTTTCGTCTATCGTGACAGTTAATAATACACGATACATTCCCACTAGAGCTGACTCTGAAGTAATTTATGCAACTAAGGGAGCTACTGGGGTAGTAGCAGTTAAAACTCCAAAATCAATTGTGATTGGGACTTACAATGAATCACTTAGACCCGATACAGCTGGTTCTATTGTTGGTAAGCTAGGTGGTTTTTTAGCTGAAAATGATTCCTAGCTTTCTCTTTTTTTGCACTCGCTTGACAAAGGTGCAATTATTTCAATCTTTCATAGACGGTATTAAATTATTATCCTCGTAAAAACTTTTATCGAGGATTTTTACGTATCACCTTCATGGGTTTTGGGTTTGAGCCTCCAAGCTACGATGTAGAGCTAAACGCCCATGTATCAGTCTTTTTGCCATTTTTGCCAAAATTTTTGTAGGCTCTTATTTTGGCAAAGGTATTGATATAGTATAGAGAATTTTATAATAAGCAATGTATTATAAAGTTAATATAAAGCAATTAAGCGGTTATATAAAGTTTATTTGAATGTTACCTTAACTGTCTTAACTGTCCTTGCACCTTCACCATAGTTCTAAGAAGATATTTAAGTGTAAAAAGTGTAGTAATGCTTATTTACTGTCATGAGCGTTTAATGAGAAAGCTAGTCCAGAAGATGTGGGGCCAGTAGATACCATTGCCCTTGTTGGTAAGTATAGAACAGTAGTAGGAGATACATACAATCTATCAAAGATTGAACCAGATACTCGCCTTACTAATATTAATAGCTTACTAAAATACGAGTGATAGTAGCTCATACAACACTACTTTTCAATTTACAAAGGAAGCAAATCAATGATAAAAAACTTAATTGCCCTCAAAAAAATAGTAGTGCTAACTGCTGTTATCTTAAGCCTTGTTTATTCTTTTGTTAGCGTTCCAGCTTATGCTTTTGTACAATCTGACTTAGATAAATTAACTAGTACAAAAGAGGCTCCATACATTGATCTATCAGGTGCAGACTTACATGAACTTGATTTATCAGGAGCAAAATTGTATGGCTCGAACTTATCAGGAGCCATACTATACAGAACTAACTTATCTGGTGCTAGCCTGAGTGGAGCGGATCTATCAGGAGCTAGCCTTTCAGAAGCTAATCTATCAGGAGCTTATTTACAAAAAGCTGATTTAACAAGAGCCTATTTACAGAAAGCTAATCTGGAAGGAGCAGTTTTATATGGAGCTGATCTTCAAGATGCTACTTTGTTTGGAGCTAATCTAAAAGGCGCTAAAATCAAGGGTTCTAACTTTGAGGGTGCTAAGCTCAAGGGAGCCAATATTAAACTTGTCCGAAATATTAACTTAGGAAAAGAAAAATGGTAAAACGTTAGATTGGGCGTCTACCATTTTCCACAATTAGTTATGATTTTAGATTATATACAAAAGTATCCACTACGAACAAAACAGATTTTAGGGATTAGTTACGAACAATTGCAATCACTGCTAAATTGCGCCTTAAAACGAAATCGATACATCAAAGCTAAACAAGAGAGTCATAAAATTAGAATTAATGCGGCTGGTGGTGGTCGTCCCGAAAAGTTATCAACCGAAGAACAAGTATGTTTATGTCTATTTTATCTAAGACAGATGCCAACATTCCAAGTATTAGGAATGCTATTTGGTGTTTCCAAAACCGAAGCTAATGATACATTTCACGACTGGATACCAATTCTTCGTGATATATTACCTGCTAGTTTATTAGAACAAGTATCAAATAATGAAAGTGATTTACTATTTGTTCAAGAAGTATTAACAAATTTTAGGCTATTAGTCGATAGCTTAGAACAGCCAATATATAGGGATTCCGACCAAAAAGAGCAACAGAAATATTTTTCTGGAAAGAAGAGACAACATACATTAAAAAGTCTGATAATTGGCATACCAGAAGGCAAAGATATTGTAGAGGTAGAAGTAGGTGTTCCTGGGCCAACAGCAGATATAAAATTGTTTCGTCAATCTCAAAATAAATTTGATAAATCTCAACCCTTTTCAGGTGATAAAGGCTTTCAAGGAGGTGAGAATATCACTACTCCTCATAAAAAGAAACCAAAACGAGAATTAACTCAACAGCAAAAAGATGAAAATAAGGCTTTATCTAGTAATCGGATATTCATTGAACATTTGATTCGATTACTTAAAATATTCCGCATAGCCTCACAAAGATTTCGCTTAAAGCTTGAGACGTATGAGCAGATTATTTTAACAGTTTGCGGATTAGTTAGGTTAAGAATTGGTAGCTTAGTTCTGCCAACTTAGCTAGTAGCAAAAATCATAAATTTTTAGAAATTAGGAGTTAATTTTTATGCCTCTAAATTATCACTAACTATCTCAAAGCCTTATAATTACGTATTTACGAAGATATCAAAGTTTTGCCCCAAAGCTTTGAACAGTCTGGCTTTGGAATTTTCGGACAAGTCTATTGAAGAAGCTATCAAGTGAAATTTGTATAGCTTTGAATAAACCCTTCTGAATTTATTTCAGAGCTAAGCGAGTAAAAGAGTTACTTTTACTCGTTTATAAAATAGAAACAAATGTATTTGCCACAATTTACTGCATTATCACTTGATTAAGTAAAATGACTACTTCAGAATTAGCTCATATTGATCAGCCAAATAGACAAGATTTTTTAGATGTTAATGAAAATTTTTCGTTAAAAGCAGATTCAAAAAAGCTATTCAACTTAAAAGTAATTGAATATTTATTGCTAGCAGCTTTTTTCTCTGCTGGAATTTTTATTATTTTTTATTCCTCGGATAAAACAGTTGTAACTAGTGGAGTAATATCTTTAACTGTTTCATTTTTTTTGTTGTTAATTAATAGGCAGTTAGTTCAGGAAGTCAAGAAATCTATTAATCAGTCCGAGATTACTAGAAAAGCCCAACTGTATACTTATCTGTTAAATAATAATTCTGGGAATAAAGATACAGCAGCTTTGACAAGAGGGAAAGCTTTACAATACTGTCAAGATTTAATTGACGATTATAAGAGAGTTCGGAGCTCAGCCAGGAACCTTTATTATGGGCTGCAAATTGCAACAGTAATTTTATCGGGAGTTACGCCAATTTTAGTCTTAGTAGATAAATTAGAAGCAGGACAAGCATGGCTCAAGTGGCTACCTGTTCTCTGTCCAGCTATTGCCTCTATAGTCGCTAGTATAGTTACCTCTTTCCCTTTTCAGAAGAATTCGATTGCTGCTAATACAGCAGTTGAATTATTGGAAGCAGAGCAAGAAAAGTTTATATTGGGGGTGACTCCTTCTTACCGCTGTTATGATGTCTCGGATGAAGCTCAACAGCAACAGAAAGCAAGCCAAGCATTAGAATATTTTATCGTTCAAGTTAATAATATTCACCTCAACCAACTACAGCAACAAGCTCCTGAGCAACAGTCTGAAAATGCAGAGAAAGTAGTATCATCTCCAGTTAATGAGCCAAAACTTGAACAGAACTAATACCAATTCTTTGTAAGCGTTGCACCTTTTTTGCTTCTTATTTGTAATTTAAAAGTACGTCTTCAGTGGAAGACTATAACTTTATTTATATCTGAATTCATCTTTTTCTTACCTTTACTGTCTGTACAAAAGAATTAGCTTTATTCTAAATAGCTGAATTCAATTATCAAATATTATTAGTAATTAAGGTGCATTCGCCCTGCTCTGAACAAGCAATTTTTTCAAAATATCAATGATATATGAATAGTACAGTGCCATTTTTATAGACAGTATACTACAAGTTCATAAACCACTTTTCAAGTACTACAGTAAATAAGAAGATGAATTATGTCGCTACTTCGTATCCTTCATTTAGTTGGTTCTGCACAAGATAATTTTTACTGTAATTTATCACGCCTTTATGCTCAAGACTGTTTAACCTCAACAGCAGAGCGTGATCGCTATGACTTTGTGATTGCATACATCACACCCGATAGCCTCTGGCGATTTCCTTCCTCCCTCAGCCCAGAAGATATCGCTGACGCTCAATCGATGCCTATGTTTGATGCCATACAGTTTATAACAACGCAAAACATTGACTTGGTGTTACCACAAATGTTTTGTATTCCAGGAATGACTTACTACCGCGCTTTATTTGACCTGCTGAAAATACCTTACATCGGCAATACTCCAGATGTTATGGGCATCACAGCTCACAAAAGCCGAACCAAAGCCATTGTTGCAGCCGCAGGGGTAAAAGTGCCTCGCGGAGAACTACTTCGGCAAGGGGACATTCCAACAATTCTACCTCCAGCAGTCGTCAAACCCGTAAATTCCGATAACTCTTTTGGAGTAGCCTTAGTTAAAGATTTTACTGAATATGACTCTGCTTTGAAGAATGCGTTTGAATATGCTTCGGAGGTCATTGTGGAAGAATTTATTCATCTCGGTCGAGAAGTTAGATGCGGCATCATTGTTAAAAGCGGGGAACTAGTAGGTTTACCCTTGGAAGAGTATTCGTTAGACCCCCAAGAAAAACCTATCCGCAACTATGCTGACAAACTCAAACAAACAGATGATGGGAACTTGCATTTGACAGCTAAAGATATAACTAAAGCTTGGATTGTAGACTCTAACGACCTTATTACCCAAAAGATTCAGCAAGTGGCCAAGAAATGTCATCAGGCTTTAGGTTGCCGCCACTATAGTTTATTTGATTTCCGAATCGACCCAAAGGGCGAACCTTGGTTTTTAGAAGCTGGGTTATATTGTTCTTTTGCCCCTAAGAGTGTGATTTCTTGTATGGCGAAAGCAGCAGGAATCTCCTTAAATGAGTTATTAACGGCAGCTATTAATGAAACTTTGGGCAATAATCAAAAGGTTTGATAAAATCAGTTCTTTGTCCAATTTGGGGAAGATTTAGCAAAGATACTGGCTTGAAAACCTAACCGCAGCTAACAACTTGGGTAGAGGTTTGAGATTCAAGAGGAACTCGATGACCCAGTTGCCCCAGTCGCTTGACTAGCCTTTTTGTGTTCAAGGGGCGACAAACGAGTTATATTATGTCCGGATAATAACTTACAATTAAGTGCCAGTTTGAAGCCACTAATAAAAAGCCATATACGCTGCTCACAGCAATCTCCTAGCTATTCTTTTTTCTTTAAAACCGTCTGCCGTAGCAATGTTACGTTTTAGATTAGTGTCTTGTAGCAAAATATTGTGCTGATATCTCTGCACATTGCCGGTAAGGAAAAAGCTACGTTTATATCCACATTTCTGTAATTAAGAAAGTTTAAGCTATGCCTTTCTTCTATTCCTCCTATTCTGAATCAGGTTTGAATATTTCAACAGAATCTCGATAAATCCGAAATTTGCACTTGTCGTCAATTGTCCCTGCAACTATTTCTAAAATGTCTTTGAGTTGATACCATATCTTTTCTAAAGTAGGATTTTAATTATAGCCTAATGTGCTAATGTCTAGGATATTAATTTACAGCTTTGCTATCACGCAATTACTTAAAATTTACTTGAATAAATGCACAATATCAGCAGTAAATCAATAGGTTTTATTTTACTGACCCACACAAAACCGCTACAAATTTACAGGTTAATAAATAAACTGAATATGTTGTTTAATTATCCTGTAATAGTATGCCATCATGATTTTTCAAAATGTGATTTATCTGTAGAGACTCTGCCAAAAAATGTCTTACTAGTACGCCCTTATATACAGACAGAGTGGGGAGGGTTTTCTATAGTAGAAGCTACAGTACAAGCGATTGAATTAATGTATAAGTCTTCAGATGCACCCGACTGGTTTGTATTACTTAGTGGAGCAGACTATCCGATTAAACCTGCAAGGCAAATATTAGATGATTTAAGCTCAAATCCATACGATGCTTATATTCAATATGAGCAAATTACATATAAAACTTATAAGAGTAATTTAATACCAAGTATGTTATGGCTGAAAAATTCTTATGAACGATATTGCACTAAATCGTTTGTTTTCAATTATTCCAAAAAAACCTATGCTAAATTTAATCTAGAAATCTGTTTGGAACATCCGTTATTAACAAAAGCTTTTCTTCCCTTTTCAAAAAAACTTACTTGCTTCAGTGGTAGTCAATGGTTTTGTGCCAATCGCAAAGCTGCCGAGTATATTATTGATTTCCACAACAATAAAAACGCTATAACCTTGCACTACAGTAAAATCGAGAAGTTTTCAGACGAGTCATATTTTCAAACTATACTTGCTAATGCATCCCACCTCAAGCTAAAAAATGACCGTCGGCGCTATATTGATTGGTCAGATGGAGGTTCTCATCCAAAGATATTGTTGATGGAAGACTTACCAAATCTATTGGCATCATCTGCTCATTTTGCTCGGAAATTTGACATTGATATAGATAGCAAGATTCTTGATGAACTTGATATGATTACATCCTAATATTCACTTAAAATTCTGAGCAACTCAGCAACCTACAGAAAAAGGCTCTAGCTTTAGGTTTTGAGCTTACTCCTCAGCCCCAAGCAAATACTGTTTCTTAGGAGCAACTACACGGGTGGTGAACCGCTCCCTATGAATGGAAGAAACACTCGAAATCTAAAAATCTATTAATAATAAGGGTTTCGGCTCGTGTTTCTTGAAAGCGCCCCACTGGCGGCGATGGCTACGCCCGCCGCAGGCATCGTCACCCGTTACTGATGTAGAGAAACTTTTATAATGGAAAGTACCCTGACAGCTAAAACCGAATCCTCAGTAGTGCTTTTAAGCCTGCTTGAAAGCGTGGTTCTGGGCTTTTATGGTTACTAAATTGGTGAAGTGGCATTACCACTATCCCGGTCGGAAGATTATCTAAATAACACCAGCCCAGGTCAGGGTAATCATCATGATTTGATTCTAGAGTTGATATTGGCTTTAGGAAATTTCCGTGTGCCCAGAAATTCTTGTAGTACCTAAATTTTCACCTTTTTTGGTGTTTTCAGCCTTTACAAGTACAGCAAAAAGTTTCTCGGAAGAGGGATTAGAATGAAATACCCCTGGCGATAACCGAAGGCTTAAACGAAGCTTATTGTTTGTTTTTTGTCAAACATCACAAAATCGCGTTGCTCTCTTTCTTAATTTTAAACTAAAAAACAAGCAGCATCATGATAAACTGACAATAGCTTTTGGGTCAAATTATTTATTTTCTCTGTAAAAAATATTTGAATATTTTTAGGTAAGTTTCTACTTTTGCTATTGCGTATTTTTTTAATCTAAAATTGTGTAAATTTTTGCCATCTTTCACCTTTAGTCTCAAGACAAAATATTTAGAGTAGGTAATATAAAAATGGTTTCGCCTCTGTTGATAAGTACTTGTGAACCGAAAGCAGAAGCAGCAGCAGGAGCTGCACGCGCAGCTTATAGGCTACATAAGGGATTACTTAAGTCAGGAATTAATTCTCGGATGTTAGTCCAAGATAAGAAAATTGACGATCTAACTGTAATCGGTTATCCCAACAAATTAGGGACAATAATATCGAAACTTCGTCCTTCTTTGGATGCTTTACCACTAAAAGTTTATGGTCATAGCAAACAAAATCCTATATATATGCGCTTACAGTGGCTTCCCAATAACATTACCTCGCAGATCGCTAATTTAAATCCAGACGTTATTAATCTGCATTGGATATGTGACGGGTTTGTACCAATTGAAGCTATAGCAAAATTTAATAAGCCTATTGTTTGGACATTCCAGGATATGTGGGCTTTTACTGGGGGATGCTGCTATAGCAAAGGGTGCGATCGCTATACAAAATCTTGTGGAAATTGTCCTATACTCGGTAGTAACCAAGCTTCTGATTTATCGAATTGGGTTTGGAAGCGCAAAGCTAGAGCATGGCAAAATCTCAAGCTGACGATTGTCACCTGTAGTAACTGGCTTGCTGAATGTACTAAGTCAAGTTCATTACTTCAAAATACTCCCATCAAAGTTATTCCCAACGGTTTAGATGTTGATATATATAAACCAATTGAGCGCAAAACAGCTAGAAACTTACTTAAGTTACCGCAAAATAAACAACTAATTTTATTCGGAGCGCTTAACGCAACTGGTAATAAAAGAAAAGGATTTCACTTACTGCAAGGAGCATTACAAAAGTTAAGCAATACTGAGTGGAAAGACAAGATAGAACTTATTGTTTTTGGTGCATCTCAACCGAACAAACCTGTTGATTTTGGTTTTAAAATACATTACCAAGGTAAAATTTCTGATGAAAATAAGCTAGCACTTCTTTATTGTGCAGCAGATGTGATGATTGTGCCATCAATTGAAGAAGCTTTTGGACAAACGGCTTCTGAATCTCTAGCTTGTGGTACACCTGTAGTTTCTTTTGATACCACAGGCTTAAAAGATATTGTTGAACACCAAAAAAATGGCTATCGAGCCAAGTGTTTTTGTGATGATGATTTAGCCAATGGAATTACTTGGGTGCTTGAGAACGAACAGCGCCATGAAAAGCTCTGCTTGAGCGCTCGTGAAAAAGCCGAACAAGAATTTAGTTTGGAAGTAGTTACACGTTCTTATTTGTCTGTTTATGAAGAAGCACGCAATTTAAGCTAATCGGCATTCAAGGTGCAACATAACAGCTACTACCTTTGTTTTTAATTTTTCGATGCCACTTAATAACTAACTCGCCTTGATTTAACAAGCTCCTACACTTCTAGTCTTCACTGCAACTCAAATCTCATAGCGTGGCTAACAAAAAAATCAATCACGCTATAACTATCGCTCTTCCATCAGTCTTGGAAAAAGCAATCGCTGCAAGGCTTACGGGCTTCGGTTTCCAAGTTTTAGCTATATTTTTGAATTTCTATTAGAAAATAAAACCTCAAACCCTGATTGGGTCATAGTTTTAATTTTCTGCTTCAATTATTGTTTTCCGAGAGTGATGAAAGAGCGCTATTTACAAATGTCGCCAGAAGTTCCTACTGATGGTCTTGAGACTGACAACCTGGGGTTCTTCAGTTGGTTCAGTAGTAGTAGCAACAGCCGCCACAGCAACTTGTGGTGCAGGAGTGGCTAACAGAGAATTGAGTAATTCTATTTGATAATCAACATCTTCTACCGAGCAATATACCTTGTATGGTTCAATTTGCATACCCAAAGGTGTTGGGACAATCTTCAGATATTGATTTAGGACATTGATATAAGCAACTGAAAAGTTTTTCTGCTCTACATAAGGACGAATAATCTCTAGTAATTCAATGGCTCTGTTGATTTCAGAAGCTTCACAATTACTGTCGATTTGTGACTGACTTCTTCTATAGCCTTTCATCATCTTTTCGGCTACTAGATTGTTGAATTTACTTACCGCTCTCTGATGATTGCCTAATGTGTGGACTTTGGTTTGCGCCTTATAACCGACTCTGCCCCACTGCACTGTTAAATTACCATCTTCAACTTTTGCACTCCAGAACTTGTTGCTGTTATGAATTGCGTCTACAAAGACTAAATAGGTTTCCATGTTTATTACCCTGTCAATTCACGACTTGACGGGCATTGCCCCATCGAATTTGATGCTGTAATGCTTCAAGTAAGATTTCAGCTTCCAGAGTTGTTAGCTCATCTAAAACAGAGCAGACATTCTCAAACAAGTTTTTATACAAAGGATATGAAACCAATAAGCCTATATTAGACAATGCATCTTCGAGCGCATCAGCAACAGTATGCTTAGTAGAACTGTCTTTTTCTTGAGTAAAAACATAAGTTGCTAATGCCATTCGGAGCATAAGCTTAGTTTCTCTATCTAACTTTTCTAAATACACACCATATTTATCAAGGAGTTGGTCAATAATTGGAGTCTGTCCGTAATAAGTAACTAAGTCTGTTGTCATATCTAATCGCCTTGTTAACTATTAAAAGGTTGCTGTCAATTACTAAAGAAAAGAGTGATCGCCCCCCATAGAATCAGGGGCAATCGCCTTATCATCAGTTCATGTTTCTGAACTTGGCAGCACGTAGTGATTGAGTTTTCGCTGTCTGCACAACAGGACTACTGGCAGGTCGGGCAGTGCTAGCCCAAGCCTGCATCCGTTCGACCGCCGCCGCATCCTGAATGGCAAGCGGGGTAATGGTTTGACGACAAGCCTCCAGGTCAGCAAGTGTGACCTGCTGTGGTCGTCCTTCGTCGAATGCTAGTAGTGCGGCTTCAGCAGCTAGCGTTTCGAGTTCTGCGCCTGAAAACTTTGTAGTCGAGGCTGCGATCGCTTCGAGATACTCCGATTCGACAGTGATGCCAAAGCGTTGCAGATGAATCCCTAAAATCTGGACTCGTTCCGGTTCTGTCGGCAAATCAACAAAGAACATTTCATCGAAGCGGCCTTTCCGTTTTAGTTCACTTGGCAGCGCAGATGGGTCATTGCAGGTTGCAACTATAAACACACCGCTGGTGCATTCAGCCATAAACGTGAGCAAAGTACCTAAGATGCGTTGGGAAACACCACTTGTATCTCCCTGTCCTGACAGTGCCTTCTCTACTTCATCAACAAACAACACACACGGTGCGATCGCCTCTGCTGTTTTCAATGCACGTTTAACATTACCTTCAGACTCACCCACAAGAGAACCTAGAAGGGACGCAATGTCGAGTTGTAGAAGTGGTAGATTGAGTATATTGGCGATGTTTTTGGCACAGTGACTTTTACCTGTTCCGGGTGGGCCAGCCAGCAGCACACCTTTTGGCTGTGGTAACGAGAGACTTCGCGCCTCTTGGGTGAACAGCCGCCGCCGACGATTCAACCACTCGCGCAAGTTATCCAATCCCCCAAACGGTATGTTTGCAGGCTTGCCCAACTCGATACCCATCTGAGCCAATAGCCGAGTTTTGTACTCGACAGCTTTGGGTATGAAGTCGGCATCCACAACAACACCATCGTCGGTTAGCTTTTCTTTTACCGTCAGGCGTAAGAAATCACTAATCTCTTCCAAGGTCAGTCCTAAAGCTGCGCGAGAAAGGGTTTCAAGATCGGAACTGGTTAAATTCAACTCAAAAGGCTCATCAATTTGAGAAGCTAATTCCCACAGGTCGTACAAGTATGAATTAATATGTTCTTTTACCTGCTCAACAGTGGGGAGAGGTACTTCACAGTAAGGAATTAAGCGTATAAGTGACTCGTGTAGTTGAATGTTTTGCCCCAGCAGCACAATGCGTTTCCCAGTTGGCTTGAGGCGATGGTAGAGATTTTTTACTTTACTGACAATCTCCCAGGATAACGAAGGCGAATTCTTCCCAACAAAGGGGTGAATATCTCCAAGAATGAAGACTCCATCACTACTAAAATTCGCAATATAATCAAACACGTATAACAGCGGGTCAGCGTGTGGTGGTTTCTTATACTCCGCTACTGGCTTAAACATCAAGCCACCATCCGACGCAATCAGACATTGTTCTAAACTGGAAACACCGAGGTTCCAGAAGAACACAGGACTTTTTAACTTATTGTTAGCTTCAGTAGTTAACCACTGAATAATCGTTGCTTCGTCGGGGGACAGCACATCAAGCGCTGCAATGGGGATTTGTGAATCAAGCGTGGAGAGTAAATTTGAGAGTTTCATTGTTTTGGTATTTCGTAAGGGACTGGAGATAATTCGTCATGAGTATTTACGAGTTTGACGATTACCTCATAGACTTCGGCATCGCCGTCAAAAACCTCAGCCATACCATTGCGCTCTAATTGGGCAATGGCAGAAACAATTGCATTCAACAGCACGCACAATCCCTCAGTATTAGCTTTAATGATTACTGGCTCATGTGCTTTCTGTTGTGCATAAACGTGAACAAATGGGTATTCTTTAGCTAATTCGTTCATGATTGGTTTTGAGGGGGAAACTTGTTGATTCCCCCATATTGATTACTGACGCAGGCGTGTTTGACTACTGTTCGTAGTCCGAAGTTGTTGGGTTTGGGCTTCGTCCTTAAACTCTCGTTCGCCCACAACTCCCAATGCCTCTTCAAACGGTTGCGTAGCTGATAAACAACTCACTCCGTCAAATCCCTCAGCCTCCACACGAACTTCACCTGTAGCTGAATCAAAATGAATCAATATTGAACGTTCCATGCGTTATCTCCTTGTATATTGCTGTTGTTGCTGTTGTTGCTGATGTCCACTGAAGGTAAGACGTAGGGTTTGCACAGCCCCGTTGGTTTCTTCAGCGATCGCACAGTCTCCAAATTGCTGCTGAAGCTCGAAAGCCTTGGCACGAACCATCCGCTGTCCATAAGCCAGCATCAACTTGTTACTAAAGAAGTCTTGCCCTAACCGAGGGTCTGTCTCGTAAGCATCATGTATTACTTCGTACACCTCACTGTCTTGATTCCACTTGAATCCAATGTCTGCACGAGCTTTAATCGTGCGACCAGACACGATAATTTCTGCACTCCTTCCCTCAGAGCTACCGTAATAACCTTGCAGTGGCTGCGCTTTTTCATAAACCAGTGGTTGAAGTTTAAGGTCAGTGAGAGCTTGTACTAAGCATTCGCGGTTAGTGAGTTTGGTTTTTACTGTTGAGAAATGCGACATAATTTATCTCCTGTGGAGTTGAAATTGAAGAAATGTGATCAACGTACAAATGCAATGCCATATGTGAGCTATCGTGAACATCGCACTTTTAACTTCGGTGTTTAAGTCAAGAGCGATGGCATACTCGCCCTTGACCATTTCTTACCGAAATTTGAACGACATGACAGTAGCTTTGGACAAGCCCACGTCGCCAGTTGCTAGCTGTTGCAGATTGCGTTGTTCATCTAACAACTTGGTGCGGATAGAATTCATCTTTTGTTGTAACTGCGAGCGTGTATCTGAACCTAGTAGTATGCCAAGGGAAGTTTGCTAAGTAATACTTCGTTTTGATAAACTAGTCAAAAACGAGGTATAACATGGCGAAAAAGTACATTGTTGACTTGAGTGAAGATGAAGTTTTTCAACTGCAATCAATTATTAAAAAAGGTAAGCACAAGGCAAGAACTATAACCCGTGCAAACATTCTTTTGATGGCTGCTGAAGATGAAACAGACTCAGCGATCGCAGACAGAGTTAGAGTTCATTCAGCCACAGTACAAAGGATAAGAGAAAAATTTGTCATTGGTGGGTTGAATTTTGCATTAGAGGATGAAAAATATCCCCCAAAACCGAAAAAATTAGATGAAAAGCAAGAAGCATTTTTGATAGCAACTGCTTGCTCTAACCCACCAGAAGGGAGAGTACGTTGGACAATGCAATTATTAGCAGATCATTTAGTGAACGTTGGTATCATAGATTCAATTTCCGACGAAACAGTACGCCAGACTCTAAAAAAAATGAAATTAAACCGTGGTTGAAAGAACAGTGGTGTATTCCCGAAGTAAACGCAGAATTTGTGTGCCGAATGGAAGATGTATTGGATTTATATAATGAGCCATACAATCCGAAAAAACCTGTACTCTGTTTGGATGAACGCCCATATCAATTAGTAGAAGAAGTTAAAAAACCTTTGCCACCAGAACCGGATCAGCCTGAACGTTATGATTATGAATATAAACGTAATGGGGTAGTCAATTTATTTGCCCTTTTTGAACCTTTAGCTGGATGGAGGCATATTGAAGTTACACAACGTCGTACCAAGGTTGACTTTGCTAAACAATTGAAAGAACTGGTAGATGTCCATTACCGCGATGCTGAGGTAATTCGTTTAGTAGTTGATAATCTAAATATTCATACTCCAAGTACATTATATGAGGCTTTCACGCCACAAGAAGCACGTAGAATTATCCAAAAATTAGAGTTTCATTATACTCCTAAACACGCTTCTTGGTGAGCCAGTGCGTTGGGCGGGTTCCCCGACTTGAAGCAACTGGCGAACCCGAAGGGTTGAATCAAGTGGAAATTGAATTATCCGTTTTATCACGTCAATGTTTAGAACGACGTATTCCTAATATAGAAACATTAACTTCTGAAATTGCTGCTTGGGAGTCACAGCGTAATCAACAACAAACAAGTGTCCATTGGAGCTTTAAAACCAAGGATGCACGTAAAAAAATGCAACGTTTATATCCAGATTTAACTTAGCAAATTTCCCTTGGCAGACTACTAGAGTATCACTGTTGACTTGCGGTTTCTCCCACTTGTGAGCTTGGTTGCTGTCTATATTATCTGTAGCAAGAGTATTCAGTATGCTTAATTCTGAGTCTTGAGCAAAGCGATTTTTTATATCTTTTAATAGAGAATTAGTCGTGAGCGCTACCTTTGCCGAAGCATCTGCAACGATTGCTGATAACCTTGTCATTTTCTGATTGGATCGAGGTGGATAAGCCGGTACACCTATAACGCCAGCATATAAACATCCAAAGAAAGCAACAATAAATTCTAGTCCTGGTGAATAGAGTAATAAAGCTCGTTCACCTGTAAATCCAAGAGACTGTAATTGGGAAGCGATCGCTTGCGCCTGCTGTTCCAATTGTTTGTAGGTTAAGCTGTCTGACTCTGTTTCTCCATCTTGCAGAAAAGTAAAAGCCTTTTGATCCGGGTTGTGTAGTGCTCTGTTATGCAAAATATCTATAAAACTAGCAACGTTAGTAACTTGATAAGAATTATTAAAAACGGCTCTCCCAGATTAGATATGATAAATTAGTAGCAGAAATACCAATTGAGTAAAATTCTTCTTCTAAAATTATCAAAGTTAGTTAAACCATAAGCTCTTCTTTTAATCAGCTTAATCTTTTGATTAATTCCTTCAACAACTCCTTGAGTAGTTCGGCTATCAAAATAAGCGAGAATCTCATCTATCCATCTACTTATTGTTTGACAACTTTTCGGGAAGTATTTATAAGCTGTTTCTGTCCATTCTCGGAATTTATATAAGGCTTCATCACTGTTATTTGACTGTCAAATATATCTCTAAGTCCTTCTTTCATTCGATACATTTTTCCTAGCTCAGGGGCAACTTTCTCCACTGATTCTATCTTCGCCTTTTCCTCGGAGTTAAGGTTTTTTTTTCTTTAATAAAGGGTATTTACTATGAGTCAACCCCGCTAATGTACTTTCTCTCTCTTTCTTATTTTTAATTTTTTCTGCTGCTCTTTTTGCTTTCTTTCTCTTTTGATCTAACTCCTCGTTTATTTGTTTCATGACATGGAATCTATCGGCTACTATTTGAGCATTTGGCATCATTTCTTGGATTAAACTTTTATATGGTATCCATAAATCTATGCTAACTTCTTCTATTTGGGTTAAAATCTCTAAACCTAGACTAGATAAGTATTCTGCTATTACTGCTTTATTTCTTTTCTCCAATAATGCTATTGGTTTTTTTGTTTCTAAGTCCACCAGAACTGCCGCATAATTTTTTCCTCCTTTTAACTGGGTGATTTCATCTATCCCCAACTTTTTTAACTTATTAGGTTTTTCTGTGAGTAAATCAACTTCCAGTTCTTTTAATACTGTTTCCACCTCAGAGGTTGTCATTCTATTTCTGATGGCTGCACTCTTTACATTAGTTTCTAATACTTCCTTAATTACTTTCATCGCCAGTCTTTTTGTATAAGTTCTTCTGGCTTTGATAAAATCTAACTCTTCACTGAATACTTTCTGACATTTTTGACATTTCAACTGACGACGATTTACTTTTAACAATACTTGATAATCGCTTAGGGGTATATCTCTGACTCTATACCAATGATTTTGATGGATTTTATCGGAGGTATTTCCACAGTGAGGGCATTTAGCAACTTTCAGCTTATTTTCAATTTCTATTACTATTTCATCATCTGTAAGAAAATGGTAATTAATAATCTTGACATCTTCAAGATTAATAACTTTAGTAATGAAATGAAGTAAGGGATTAGATGGCATATTTATTAAAACAAAGGTTTTAATATCAATATTTTTGAATTTTTATATTATTTAATTAGTCTAGAATTCTATTTATAGCTTGGGTTTGCTCTATTAAAAAATCTAAATTATCTAAGATTTATTTAATTATTTATATTATTTTACCATAGTTACTCTGGGAGAGCCAATCTAGGACTCTTGTTGAAAGTGGTGGTTAGTGAAGCAAATGCCCCAGAAAGATTACTTGCTGCCTACGCTTTGATGGAACTGCTAGAGGAACGTCCAGAATTGTTGGAAAAAGTTGAAGTCATGTGGGTTGATTCCGGTTATGACGGGGATAAATTTGCGCTTTGTGTTTGGTTAATGATTCAAGCTCATGTTGAGGTAATGCGGCGTACTGAGCAAGAATTTCAGATTTTGCCCAAACGTTGGGTAGTAGAAAGAACATTTGGGTGGTTTAACCAGTACCGCCGTCTTAGTAAGGATTATGAGCATCTCCCAGAAATGAGTGAAGTAGCTATATATGCTGTCATGACTCGTATTATGTTACGTCGTCTTGTTGTCTAAAGATTTACTTTATAAATGGTCTCTTAGACTCTAGGTTAAATCAATAATATTAAGCTAATGAGTGCATTGAAGTTGCATAAAATCAGGGCTAAAGCCCTTACTGCAAGGGAATCAGTCTAGAAAAATGAATGACGATTAGCTTAATGTTGTTGTCGATGCGTCGTCCACGTATAAACGAAAATCCGTATAGCAAACCATACTCAAGTAATTTAAATGATGCCGAATGCTTAATTCTCAAGCTGCTTCTATCTCATTGGTGAAAAGTTAAGGTAATTGCACATTTGTCAAGAGAGTGTAGGAAAAGGCGATAAATCTTTAAAAGATTTAGTCGAAGAAACTTCCAAATATAATAAAGAGTAGCAATTACTTCGCAACAATCCATCGCGAACCGCATTTTCTTCTCCACATCCTATGAAAAATCAGGTTCGTGTTTAAGTGATTTAAAAGAACTCGAAAACATTTGAGCAATTTCCGAAACGATGGATTGTACAACGCATATTCGGCTAGCTCAACCGATATTTATCCCAGAAATTTACTATCACTACCTACTATTATTTTTTAGTTACGTCGAACTCTTAAGAAAAGGCAGTTTTTTCTCTCTTTCTGTGGGTGTACCGTTATTAGATACTTATGTGATTTTACTTACATATTATATCAAGAAAAAATGATGTAATTTTATTACTCAGCAAAAAAGCAAAACCCTTTCTTTTGCGATAAAAACCGATAAAAATTAGGTAGCAATTTTGAGCAGCTTTTTACTTTGCATGGGTTTATACGTAGATGTACAAGATATGAGTTTATCAATTTACGACTTCATTTTAGCTTCATTTATAAGGTTTTCAGGTCTCGATCTCTTCCTGATGGATGAATTTACAATCTACTTTTAGATAGTTTTAATAAATTAGGAAAAGCAAATATGCTGTTCCTAGCACCAATTAAGTATTTTTACGCTCTGCGATAATCTAGTGATCAAAGTAGTCCTATTTAATAATTTTTTGACTGTTGTAGATTAAGCACAGCATCAACAAAGTTCCACCTGATTTAGTTATCAATAATCATCTTAAGTTAGTTTCTTAGGTGCGGGTCTTCTAATCTTCTTTATATTGATATCATAAACTTATTCTATATGTAATTTCATATAGAAAGTGACTAAGACGCTGATATCATGAGAAGCATTCTTGATTTAGTTACGTCATCAAAAATTTTTGGTTTCAGTATTTTTTAGTATGCAGCTAATTTCAAATTATAAGTTTTGCGAAAATATAGTTAGTAAGCTAATAAGAAGCTGAAAACATTGAAATTAGTGTATTAAATCTGCGAGTAAATGCAACTTTTTTCTTCATAATTTGTCTAGAGATATCTTGAAGGAAAGCTTTTTCAAAAAAAAACTTTTTAAATGTTGGAGATACTTAAATGGCTAATATTCAGGATTTAGTTTTTAAGGCTCTCCCAGAGTAACTATGGTAAAATAATATAAATAATTAAATAAATCTTAGATAATTTAGATTTTTTAATAGAGCAAACCCAAGCTATAAATAGAATTCTAGACTAATTAAATAATATAAAAATTCAAAAATATTGATATTAAAACCTTTGTTTTAATAAATATGCCATCTAATCCCTTACTTCATTTCATTACTAAAGTTATTAATCTTGAAGATGTCAAGATTATTAATTACCATTTTCTTACAGATGATGAAATAGTAATAGAAATTGAAAATAAGCTGAAAGTTGCTAAATGCCCTCACTGTGGAAATACCTCCGATAAAATCCATCAAAATCATTGGTATAGAGTCAGAGATATACCCCTAAGCGATTATCAAGTATTGTTAAAAGTAAATCGTCGTCAGTTGAAATGTCAAAAATGTCAGAAAGTATTCAGTGAAGAGTTAGATTTTATCAAAGCCAGAAGAACTTATACAAAAAGACTGGCGATGAAAGTAATTAAGGAAGTATTAGAAACTAATGTAAAGAGTGCAGCCATCAGAAATAGAATGACAACCTCTGAGGTGGAAACAGTATTAAAAGAACTGGAAGTTGATTTACTCACAGAAAAACCTAATAAGTTAAAAAAGTTGGGGATAGATGAAATCACCCAGTTAAAAGGAGGAAAAAATTATGCGGCAGTTCTGGTGGACTTAGAAACAAAAAAACCAATAGCATTATTGGAGAAAAGAAATAAAGCAGTAATAGCAGAATACTTATCTAGTCTAGGTTTAGAGATTTTAACCCAAATAGAAGAAGTTAGCATAGATTTATGGATACCATATAAAAGTTTAATCCAAGAAATGATGCCAAATGCTCAAATAGTAGCCGATAGATTCCATGTCATGAAACAAATAAACGAGGAGTTAGATCAAAAGAGAAAGAAAGCAAAAAGAGCAGCAGAAAAAATTAAAAATAAGAAAGAGAGAGAAAGTACATTAGCGGGGTTGACTCATAGTAAATACCCTTTATTAAAGAAAAAAAAACCTTAACTCCGAGGAAAAGGCGAAGATAGAATCAGTGGAGAAAGTTGCCCCTGAGCTAGGAAAAATGTATCGAATGAAAGAAGGACTTAGAGATATATTTGACAGTCAAATAACAGTGATGAAGCCTTATATAAATTCCGAGAATGGACAGAAACAGCTTATAAATACTTCCCGAAAAGTTGTCAAACAATAAGTAGATGGATAGATGAGATTCTCGCTTATTTTGATAGCCGAACTACTCAAGGAGTTGTTGAAGGAATTAATCAAAAGATTAAGCTGATTAAAAGAAGAGCTTATGGTTTAACTAACTTTGATAATTTTAGAAGAAGAATTTTACTCAATTGGTATTTCTGCTACTAATTTATCATATCTAATCTGGGAGAGCCGGAATTTTTAGGACTGATTGTTTTTGTCAACCCTCGAAGAAATGGGAGTTAATGCTTAAAGTATTATCATCTCACCCTCGTAAATTGGCAAAGGTATTGAAACTATCACTAACTATCTCAAACCCTCATAACTGCGTTTTTGCAAAAATATCAAAGTTTAACCTCAAAGCTTTGAACACTTTGCTTTTGGAGTTTTCGGACAAGTCTACTACCGATGCGAGACTCCCCCATATAGCTGAAAGCAAGTGGTGTGAGAGATAGGCTGCTAGTCGTAGTGGTAAGCGGGGCGTTGCATATTTGCGGGATGATTTTACGGAGACTGCCAATTGTCTAAGCTACACATAAGCCAATCTTTCTTTCTAAACTGATATTTTCCTGAACCAAATAGATATCGCAAAACAATTAATTTGGCAAGCAGTGACCCAATACTACCTTAATCTGTGCGCGAATGGTAATGAACGTAGTTTTTGAGTTGTCGTTGTGAGAGACGATAACTCTAGTACGATAGATTTACTTCTTTATACTCTTTTTTGGTGAAGGTATTGCTAGATGAAATTCATTTATTTTTTCAACTCAATTACATCTGACTGCTGAGACCTTCAGTTGTTCGTCCAGTCATCTCACTGGGATGAATGCGGTAGATGACAATAACATTTGCCCGTCCCCAAACATCTATCCAAGTTCGATTAATTGCAGGTGAAAGCTTTGGATTCTTTGCTTGAATCAACTGCATCGCATGAGCAAACTCTTGCTGCTCAGTAATGCGATAAGCTCGACCCATGACAATTACACTTTGCCAATGGGATAAATTGTGAATTTCTTCGACCTGTAGACATACCTCCGGATTCGCATCAATGTACTCCGTCTTCATTCCTTCGGTTGTAAAAATATACAGATTGGGATTCTCGAAATAATAGTGCATCGGCACTACATAGGGATGTCCTTCTGATGTACAGCCTAAATGTCCATACTCTATCCTCTGTAAAAGGTCATGTATTTCCTTTGCTCCCATTTCATCAATATCTAACACCGTTTTTTTTCTTTTGCAACTAAAATACTTTGACGGACTCTGCTTCTATATAAATCAATTAGGATAAAATCTTAATCCTCCAGAAGAAATACACCAACCGAAATGAAAGTAACAAATCTGGATGATGCTGGTGCTGATGTTTTAGTAATATTTATCTACTTTTACTAGTCAGATATTAATATCTATGTCTGGAAGTTAAACCCAATGTAATATTAAGTACATCCCAAACAATATAATTACCTCTACACTGGATTGTAATTCTCTGTGATCGCATTTATCCTAATCCAAGAAGTTGCCAAGCCGTGCCTCTGTAACCATAGCTAAAAATATCTGGATGTAATATTTATGCCAAATTTTCCAGTGAATCTACTAAGCGTGAGCCAGGATAGTTAAAATAGAAGTTGCCATCTGTGATGTAAATTATACCAGTTAAACAGTGAATTAATCATTTTTTGAATTCGTAGTAATTCAGTTGTTAAAATTACGTCTGTTTTATTCTTGTTTTTACTTCCTTTTGGTCGTCCATGCTTACGTTTTTCTTTAAGCTTTATTTCTGGGACTGGTGTTGAGCTATTTTTTTCTACATAAATCTTTATTACCTGTTCTATTTGAATCGGAAATGAGTGCCTTTGCTCAACACTTACTAATGATAACGTAAAGAAGGATAGCCCTAATATTGGTTTACTTACTAGGCTGGAAAAAACCTATCTAAACCATAAGTATTTTTCCCTGACTTACTTATTACAACTTCATCTCCTGCAAACAAATACACCTCATTTGCATGGAATAAATGCTTGCGAAAAAATAGCCAAAACAACGTCGACCAAGGAATTACTGTATGAAACAATCTCACCATCGTCCGATAACTACCACCAGTGCCTAGGGCAAACGCATCTAAATATTGACGAGTCTAACTAAAAGTAGAATGCATCAGAGTCTAAGTCCCGTATGACTTTCAGTAGATTAAACCTTTTTTTTGAAATAATGATAATCATTATAAAGTGGGGTAGAAGCAACCAAGGGTTGTCATTGAAGAACGTGATATTCTCATAAAAGCTCCAAATAAGATTACGTTTTCCTATTTCCTCTCCATAAAGCTCAAACCAAAAATCACAATTGCTGACTATTTTTTGGGAATAGAAGACCCACGGATAGATCGCACGAAGCGGCATAACTTAATTGATATCATGACCATTGCGGTATGTGCAGTGATTTGTGGTGCAGATGGTTGGGTAGGTATAGAGACTTATGGTTGTGGTAAGTATGAATGGTTAAAAACATTTTTAGAACTACCAAATGGTATTCTGTCCCACGATACATTTGCACGAGTCTTTGCTTAAAATTTATCCTCAAGAGTTTCAGTCATGTTTCCTTAATTGGATGAAATCCATACAAAAAATCACTAATGGTGAAGTGGTTGCACTTGATGTTATCTCAAATTGAATCTCGGCTTAATCCAGATTTAGTTTGGTCAAGCTTTAATAGTGTTGGAATGGTAGAATCTATCCGTTCATTAGATGGTGAAACGACGGTTGAAACTCGTTATTTTATCAGTAGCCTTGAGTCAAATGCTAAACAGTTTGGTAATTCTATTCGCAGTCATTGGGAAATTGAAAATTCATTGCATTGGGTATTGGATGTGGCTTTAAGAAAAGATGATTGTCGGATTAGGAAAGATAATGCCCCCCAGAATTTCACAATATTACGGCAAATTTCGGTCAATCTCCTAACTCAAGAGAAGCGTGTAAAACGTGGAATAAAAAATAAACAGTTTCTCGCTGGGTTGGATAACAATTATTTAGAAAGGGTTTTAGCCTTAGCATAAACTGAATTATAAACGATTCAGTTTAATATTCCAGTGAAAAAATTTACTTACTTTCAAGGAGTAATTCTTTTTTTGTGCCTAATCAGGAAGTTTTTTAGTACTAATAAAGAGTTATTTGGTTGGAAATAAGCTAATTTATAATTTTGCTCAAAGTTGATTTATTTTATTTATCAAATCATCAGGTATTGTAATTATCTAGATAATTTTGAGAGGCTTATTAGTTTTTGTTAAGAAATAAGGTGCGTTTTCCCTACACTAGTGCCTGTCCAACGAGATATTCCTAACATGGTGACTCGTCCGCTCATTGCTAACATAGCCAGAATTATCTGGTTCATTCGGCGCATCGTCGTAGCGTTAATCTGCGGTAGCAGGCATTGTAACAGTGATAAAATATCCGGCATGGGCGAATAGAAAGCAACGGGTGTTCGCATTAAACCATTAACACATTAGGTTTTTGCTCAAAGGGCATCCTACACTTTTTTGTCATCATCAGAAAATTCAATATCTCTCAAAATAGACTACTGGAGCTTATCTTAAGTATTAACTCTAGATTAAATGTATATATTTAAGCTACTTATTAGAGTGTATATTTTAGCGTTCGCTCGTTTTTTGCCTGACTTCAGAAAATCGCGTTGCTCCCATTGTTGCCCATCTCCCCCGAAATTTTTCGCTCTTCTTTCCCAGAGCAAGACATCACAGCTAGAGAAGTTGTTGCGTTATGTTAAGAGTTATCCAACATATCAAAGATTCAGTTTATATTTTCCTGATTGTGGCTTATTATATTGATGAGAATGGAAGTTTAATATCTTCCCAACAGCAATCGAGAAATATGTTTTATCAAGTCGTTCATAGCACCCTGGGGCGCTGCCGTATTCGTGTGCCCAGACTGGCAGATGACTTAGAGTTTGCTGAAAACCTCAATCGCTTGGTTGAGTCATTGCAGTTTGTCACTGAGGTTCGCATCAATCCCGCAGCTAGTTCGTTGATTGTTAACTACAAAGTCAGTGCAGTTAATCTTGAAGATGCCCAAAAATATCTGTCAAACTGTATTGAAAAGGCAAGTTGTATTCAACAAGCGAATTTGATTGAAACTTCTAATGAAGAAACTATAGAAGAATCTGACTTGATTCCAGAAGTTAACCAATGGAGAGATTTAGGTCTACCCCTCCTCAGTCTGAGTTTGGCAATATTTGCAGCTCCGTTGGAGTTACCACCTCTGTTGATTATAATGGCGATCGCGGGTGCTGCAATGCCTTGGTTCAATCGAGCGGCTGACAGCATTGTTAATCAAGGTCATCCTAATATTGATCTTTTAGACTCGACGTGGATGACTCTACAAGTCGTCCAAGGTCAATATATTGCCCCGTCCTTGAAAACTAGTTTAGTAGAAATCCGCAGAAGCTTGCGCGGTACAGTTGAGGAAGCCAGAGAACAAAAAGCTCTAGACTATTTAAATTATTTGCATCAAGATATTTGGATACAGCGTGATCAATTACAGCCAGCAGTGAGAGCAATAGACTTGCAAGCGGGCGATCGCATCACGATTTATGCTGGTGAAATAATTCCTGTAGATGGTAGGATTCTATCTGGTAGTGGTTTGGTGGATTGCTCCTACCTCACAAGTATATCTACACCTATCCATTATTCTCTAGGGCAAGAGATATACGCCTCTTCTCGGTTATTGGAAGGAGAGTTGTCTATCTTAGTGGAACGGACGGGTGAAAATACTCGCTTGGGATTGATTGCTCATCTGATGCAAACTACTCCAGTGCATGATACGCATATTGGCGCACAACAAGCAGAATTTGTGAAAAATGCCATCGTACCAACCTTAGTTTTAGGCGGCACTATTTTTGCTGCAACAGGTAATTTAGGAGCTGCTATTTCTCCTTTTCAGTTTGACTTTGGTAGTGGTATTCCTATTTCTATCTCATCAACCATCCTCTCTGCCTTGACTCACGCTGTCCAAAATGGCATTTATATCCGTAGTGGTCGTGTTGTGGAATTGTTGAGTCAGTTAAATACTCTTGTCATTCATGACTCTGCACTATTGTATCTAAATACAACTGCATCAGAATGTATTAAGGCGATCGCTACCCTACAAGAACAGGGTATTACTATCTACCTCATCAGTGACGATAGTTTGGCAAAGACTACCATTCTTGCAAAAAAATTTGGTATTCATCCTCACCATATTCTTGCAGAATCTTACCCCCAACAACAAGCAAACTTAGTTGATGGACTCCGCAACCAAGGGGAGTGCGTAGCAGTGCTGGGAATAAATGGTGATTGTCATGCAGACATTTCTGTCTCACTTGGCTTTGGGGGGAATGTTTGTACAGAAGCAGATGTGGTGCTGCTTGATCAGCAATTGCAAGGATTGATTTATGCTATTGCGATCGCTAAACGAGCAATGGAGGTAGTTTACCAAAATACAGCAACTATTGTTGTGCCTAACCTGATGATGCAAATTGGTGGCGGTATGGTCTTGGGTGTCAATCCAGTTTGGAATGTCATTGTGAATAATGGCTCGGCATTTATTGCTGAGTTCTTAAATGGTTCGCGCCCCATTTTTGATTCGATTGGGCCATCACAACAGAAAAATCATCACAAAACAAATATTATGACAATTCCTGCAACTTCTACCGAGTTACCTTTACCTATTTTGAACGGTAAAAAATTGAATCAACAACCTTTGACTCAATGATAGAATCAAGGTAGATTGACCTATCAAAAATTCATAACAAAAGCAGATTAATGCTGACGGGCTTTTCTATATTTTCTAGCAATTTGTCTACTTTCCTCCAAGTAGGCTTGAACTACATAAAGGGCCATACAAAATAAAACAACGTAAGCAACTAAAGCAACTACAACTATGCTATCCATTTTTATTCTCCCTAGCTTGGCTCTCTTTGAATAAATTGTTTCTTTTCTTTATCTACAGACCATTTTAAGATTAATCAGGTCTGCTGTAACACAATGTAATGTAAATCTCTATTGTTTTTGATTGTCAGAAATAGTTTATGAGATATTACTAAAGAACAGAGTATTTCTCACTAAATCTATATCGTCTGGAAATCTCTTGTGTCTCATGCTTACAGGTTTCAATTAGCTGAAAAGCCATAAACGACATAACTAGATAAGCAGCAACAGAAACTATAACAATGTAATTCATTTTCTTTTATCAAAAATTGCTTAGTTATTACTTCTAAATATTAAAAAATTAAATCTTGATTGCCTTCTACTAAAATATGTAAATACTCTCCGCCCAAAGTGAGAGAATAAGCAAGCATACAAATACTTCTTAATCTAAGCAGTTAGATATCATGAAATATAAAATGAAAACCAGAGCAACCCACTCCTGTTAAGGGTTTTTCCTTCTGCTTCTTGATTTCTTCATATAACTTGATTTGATCAAAATTATTTACAGCTTTTCTAAAGGAATAAGCCAAATGACAACAAAAGATAAAATTCTGTTTTATATGTTAGTGTTTGTGCCTATTTCCTTTATAGCGGAATGGCTACATTTACATCCTGTTATTGTTTTCGTTATTTCTGGTTTAGCAATTATCCCCTTAGCAGCGTGGATTGCCAATTCTACGGAAGAAATTGCTACTGTTGTGGGGCCATCTCTCGGTGGGTTGCTCAATGCTACTTTTGGCAACGCAACTGAGATGATTATCTCTATTGTTGCTCTTCGTGCTGGTTTGGTGGAGGTAGTCAAAGCCAGCATTACAGGTACTATCGTTGCTAACCTACTTCTGGCTTTAGGAGCAGCAATTTTTTTGGGAGGGTTACGTTTTAAAGAGCAAAGTTTTCAGCCTAAGGTGGCCCGAATTAATGCTTCTTCACTAAATCTAGCTTTGGTAGTGCTACTTACGCCTACTGCTATCGACTTCACATCTAAAGGATTAAAGCCTACAACTATCAATAATTTTTCTGCGGTTGCTGCGATTTTGTTGTTAGTGTTCTACCTGTTGATGCTGCTGTTTTCTATGAAAACCCACAAGGATATGTATGAACTCAGAGCTACTGAGCTTGATGAATCAGAACAGGCAGAAATTAAGTCTCATCAACATGAAACATCTTTGTGGAAGAATGTTGCTATCTTGCTAATTTGTACCATTGCGTTGGTATTTGTTTCTGATGTCTTAGTTGCTAGTCTACAAAAAGCAATTACGACTTTAGGCTTTACTAGTTTATTTACAGGGGTAATTCTGATTCCACTTTTTGGAGGTGCTGTAGAGTATATTACTGCTGCTACCTTTGCTATGAAAAATAAAATGGATTTAGCAGTAGCAGTGGCGATGGGTTCCAGCCTGCAAATTGCTATGTTTGTTGCTCCAATTTTGGTGTTAGTGGGCCAGTTGATGGGACAACCGATGAATCTAGATTTTAACCCGTTTGAAGTATTGGCAGTGGCGATCGCTGTTTTAATTACCAACTCCATCAGCACAGATGGAAACTCTAACTGGCTAGAAGGAGCGTTACTGCTGATTACCTACGCAGTTTTAGGAGCAGCATTCTATTTTCATCCATAAACCTGTAGAGATGTTGCAACGCAACATCTCTACTACAAATACCGGGTCACAACCTAAAATGAAATCACCAAATAAGGTTCTTCAAATTTGCCTCCGGTAACTGGCTGATTTCGTAGTTCATCTGGTAAAACAATATTTCGCCGTTGATCACCTGCTTCAACCGTGAGTTCTGTACCCAACTGGGTAAGCTTGACTTGCGATTTGCTGAATCCTGGCAAGAATAATCGTACCCGACGTTGCGCCAAATCAACTGTTAAAGGTTGGGGAACATGAGGAATAGTTTTAAAATCTGGTAGTGCATCTAGTAGGGGTTGCCAATTGTGTTTTTGCAACGCTGGAATTAGGTTTACTTCCAATGGAGCAAAAGCTTGCTCTAGTTCAGTTTTGTTAGCTGCTTCATAACTTTGATAAGCTAGAACCCCACTTACTCGCAAATCAACCTGCTGTGCGCTACCCCAAAGCCAACGAGCCTCAGCGATGGCTGCTGGTTCATCTGTAGTTACTAAATAAGCGCTTAACCTTTTGGCATCTCCGACAACTGCAACGCTTTTAGCAATCCAATCTTGAATTTGCACAATAGCATCTTGCACTTTTCGAGTGTCCATATTTGCATTCAACAAAGCACTGGCGAGAGGACCCCCAATCGAGTCGGCGATTTTACTCAAATCTAGAGATTCTAACGCTTCACGAAAGCGGCGATAATACCAATCTGCAATGTTGGGGATTCCCAGCATTCTCAATGATTCTAAATCTCCCCGCCCATCATAAATGATGACATCATAGTCTTCACTTTGATAGTACTTTCGCAGAGCGTTGAAGGATAGAAGGCTATCAAAACCCGGTAGGATCATCACCTCTCCCGAATATATCTCCATTTTTACAGAGGACGGGAGGTAGAGAGCCAACCACTTTTTGACTTCTTCCCAAACTTGTTCTAATAGTACTGTTGCTTGCAACTGTACCACACTTAGATTAGGCGCAATCTCTTGGGGAGTTGCTGGGAGGGAAGTTTCTAACAGCAGTTCTGCGCTGGGATTGGGATTGTGGGTTACTAGTAGCACCCGTTGAGAATACTGAGCAAACCATTTAGCAGTGGCGATCGCCAGTGTGGTGTGTCTCGTATCCGCCTTGCCTAAAAATGTAATAATTCTGCTCATCAAGGCATAGCCCTTATGTCTTTTTCAAGGACTGAAGTTTACTCTTTAGCGAGAAGAGTGGGGTATTTATCAGTAATAGTTAACTAATAGTTAACTGATTTTTATGATTCCAAAGTACTGAAACAGAAAGCAGCAACAAGAAGAAAAGGAGTGCCAGGTACCAAGGGGAGAAGTATCCCAATTATACCCAAAACAATGCAAATGGAACCGATAACAATTCTCCCGGCGTTTCTGATTTGCTTGAGCATAGGAGTTATCCTACAAGTTGTTAAAATTGCTTGTTTAATTTAGCGTATCAGGTAATCATGCAATTATGAGCAGTATATAAAACAAGCTGCATGAATTTTCATTTACTATCACATTTGAGGTGCTTATGTCTTATTCTACAAGCTATGCCCCGCAGTCTTCCTTTGTGTCTGGGGCATTGGATAACCTGAGGATTTTATTACCCAATTTAGTTTTATCTTTGGGTATCTCTATTATTGGTTCGATTGTACTGACTGGATTAACATATTGGCTCAATGCTGCCATCGGTATTCCAGTAATTCCATTTTTGTTTATTATGATTTAGAGTAAGTTTAACGGATTAGAGATAAGTAGGGGCGTAAAGTCTTGCATCCCTACTTTAAATAAGTCCTCAGAAAGGATATGTACGGCCTGCGTTCCATTCTTGGAACACAACTTTTCACCGCAGCTTAAAATTGTTGATATTAGACAAATCCGCTATGGATTATCAAATTGTTCATGCTGTTGAAGGACGGATTCGCATCCGGATTCCCTTATTAGCTGAGGAAGCAGAGTATGCTAGTAAATTGCAAAAGCGGGTTGAGTCCTTGAACTATGTTACCAATGTTCGGATTAACCCTCTAGCTGAGTCAATGATTGTCACTTATAAATATAAGTTTGTTTCATGTACTGTGATGCAGACTCATCTTCAAGAAGCGATCGCACAGGTGGCTTCTCCAAAGTCACCGTCTGCATCTGATGTATCAGAACCAAAAATTGCACAAGTGGCTTCTCCACAGTCACCGTCTACACCTCCTGCATCAGAACCAGTAGTAATAGAAAAGAAATCTCCTAGTGTTTCAACAGGAGTTGCACAAGAGTTGTTTGCTTATAGCGTAGAACAGGTTAACCCAGATAAAGACCCTTGGGAAGAGGAGGCAACTCCAGCAATTGAGGCACCGAGCGATCAATTCCAAGCAGATTTATCTACGCCGGAGGTATCGGCGATTGAAGACGACCAAGCCAAGGATAAGTTAGTAGACACTGTTACACAGCAGGTAAATTCTGATGTAATACCGTTGCAAACATCAGCTTTAGCAAAGCGTTTAGAGGTACATCCTAAAGCTTTAAGCCGATATAAGTCAAAACCTGACTTTAGCCAGTGGAGCCAGAAAAAAGACCCAAACAGCATTGCTTGGACTTATGATAGTGTCTCAAAAATCTTTTGCCCAACGGAGCTAACTGTAAGTACAGAGCAGTCTAATCTTCAGGAACAGAGGATGCAGACGGAAGTAGAAAAAGTTGGAAGTGAAGTGCTAGGTGGAATAGTGGGAGGAATTGTCGGCGAAACTGTAGGCGGTGTAATTGCAGGGCCGATAGGAATGGTTGTTGGTGAACAAGTTGGCACCGTCATTGGCCCAATCTTGGGAGAGGATTTAGGTAAACAAGCCGAACACGTCAATCACCCAGAAGCACAAAAGCACCCTGAGCTAGAAACGCAAGAACAAATAGAAGTTTCGGCGAGTGAAACAATAGGAGGAAAAATTGGTGAGACTGTGGGAGAAATAGTCGGTGAGGTTTTGTTAGGACAAGAGGGTGGAGTAATTGGTAAAAATATGGGCGAAAAAATTGGCTCGGCTGTTACAGAAATACTTGAGAAAGAAGTAATAGTGAACAGCGAGTCTGGTGAACAAGAATCTGATCAAAATTAGTTACTGTGGGAGTGCTTGCAAGTGTTGACAACCAATGAAGAAATCATGACTTCTACAAGAAATCGGAAAAGGGAGAAGGGGAAAAGGGATTGAATTTCCTTTTCCCACCTCTTGCAAAAGTACCTTTTGCAAGAGACATTCTAAATAGAATCCACAACGAGGGTATGAAAATTTGTTCCCCTAAGCCCCTACACCCATTTTTAAGATAGGTCTAATTAAGATCTGCATATTTTAACCAGTCATAAACTAATGGCATCTCATCAGCTAATTTCCCCAATTGCAATAATCCCTTCATTGCTCCACAGTTAGAATGACCACAGACAATAATCTGCTTAATCTCTAAAGCCTGAACTGCATATTCAACTGCTGCTCCTTCACCACCATTAGTCGCACCATAAGGCGGAATAATATTACCCGCATTACGAATAATAAAAAGTTCTCCAGGTTCAGTTTGAGTTAGCAAATTTGGATCAATCCGCGAGTCAGAGCAGGTAATGAATAACGCTCTGGGGTGCTGTTCATTCCCAAGATGCTCAAACAAGTCTCGGTGTTCTTGGAAATAACTGGTTTGAAATTTATGTAAACCAGCAAACAACTTTTTCATTTATTCGAAAAACTCCAATAATTGATCCAAAAAATAAATTTTGCAGATTTATGATGAAAAATCTTCTACCAATTCTATGTAAAGATGCGCTTAATCCCACCTCCCTATAGTCCGGGTCAGAGGAGGACGCCGAAGGCGGGAGTTAGATATAGTACAACTTCATAGAGAAACGGTATTACTAAGTAAACCTTCTGCTAATTAGTTCTATGGCATCTTTGAGTTGTTCTTTGTGTTTCCAAACACAGCCGCCATAGATCATTTTTCCATCAGGATCAGCTAAAAATATATAATCGTCTCTAAAAAATGGGCTTGTCCAAGTTTTAACTAGAGTGCCATCTCTGAGGATAAACTTAGACTGAGAATGTTTAATCAAGTTTGGGCGGCAATATGCAATTCTAGGTACAGTTGCTAAAATCTGCATAACTGCTGCTGTTGTTGTGGCGATCGGTTGTGAAGATATCCACTTCTGGTCTTCTACTTTAGAACCCCATTTACCAATCTTAAATTTTGAGAATGGAATTCGTGGAAATATGTTTACCATGATTAGTGTTCCATCACTATATAGGCAAAAGAAAATTAAGAATTCTCTTTGTGTCCTATGTACAAGAAGTTTTTTCACCCCGGTTGTAGAGCAGCCGAAGTGATGGATAATCTGCCTGTGCATCAAGTACTGAAGATTTGACTATCAATTCAGTGAACAGTTATCAGCGGCAAACTGCGTATGCTGTGAAACGAGCAACTCAAATGGAGACACTGATAACTGTTAAAAATTTATAGATTGAGCGAGTGTGTTGCTTTGCATAACACAATTTTTTTGATTTGTTAGGTTGAACTGAGTTCAACCTAAACTAAAAACTACACCATTAGTTAGTGATGAGAGTATGTCAATTCTCACACTTATTTGGGTTCAGCGTTGCGACACTTACTGTCATCGCACTTGTCAAGCACGATCGCTCTGAAACTTGCAATAATTTACCGTGAGGCAGTGTAACGTCAAGAATAAAGAATAGCAGCAGCAAACCCAATGGGCCGAAAGCAAGAGCAAATGCTAATTTACGCACATTTAAGAAATTTGGATGATCAATCATGATGTCTCCTTTGAGAAGAGGTAGTTGTTGTCATCAATAGTAGTTATCGGCATTGCTGGATTAGGGTATAGTTTGCCCACGCTCCAGATACACACAGAAGGTTAATTAGGAGAATAGACATCTTCAGAAATTAATTATGCGTTCACTAAAACCTTTTGTAGAGAGGAACGGTCATACTCCTAATACCAATTCTTTGTGAATCTGTACATTATTTTGACCCCTCCCAACCTCCCTGTTTACGGGGAGGTGCCGCAGGCGGTGGGGTTCTTTTTATGCATCTTCACATGGAAATGGCATAACACAAGAAGGAAGCTATACCCTTACTTTATTACTGGTAATGTCTAACAAGAGTGTGACAGTAGGGTAATTAGTCAAAAGCCTATCATATCAGACATTGCATCTATAGAATAAGCGCCATATTCCAGAAAATCTTTACTCTTAGATAAGTAAGCTAAAACACATTTATTTTGCATATTTACTTATGAAGATAGTTCAGAGTCAAAAGCGGAGCCGGAGATGCTCCGCCTCCGGTCAAGTTTTAGTCTGCACTCTGGAACGCCAGTTGCTACAAGTCAGAAAACCCCCTACAGCCCTTCTCCTAAAGGAGACGCTCCGCGAACGGGCATCCTGCGGCAGGCGCTAACACTAACGCACTGGCTCGACTCTTGACACCCTCAACCAAAGAATGTGCAATTTTTATTTGCGTAAGAGCTTAAAGACTGATAAATGATCGAGAAGGGGTGTGAGTATGAAGATATGAGGTTTAGGGGAAAGGCTATGTAACCCCTTGCATTCAAAAGGTTTGAGCCACCTCAATTTATTTAAGACTTACGCAAAGGTAATGTATTTTCGTCATTGCGTAAGTCCTGTTATTAATAGAGTGACCCTATAGCCTTACACTCTTACTTCCTCACACCCCTAATTTTTCAACTAATAACAAGTCATCTCTTACAAAGTTCAGATGCCTGCGGCAAGCCGCAAAGCGTCTACGGAGGAAATCTCCGCTCTGACTTCGCGCTTTGTAACTTTTCACAAACTAAGTAACTGTTTACTCTTCAGGGCTTATCCAATCGTTACCTCACGGGGAGCTACTTCACTTTTGCCATTCTTGGAAGACCTGATATCAGATTTAGCTTCTGCTATCAAATCTTGGAAGGATTCAGAAGCTTCAGCAGCACTAGCTTGTACTTTGTCAAAGGCTTCAAAAACCCAAATTAATCCAGTCTTAGCTGTAGATCGCGCTGAGTCTGATAAATTATGACCCGTTGCAGCATCTACAGCACCAACGATAGGTGCAATAGCCAGTGCCCCAACACCAATTACCGCAGCAGTCATTGGCTCTAGTCCTAACAATAAAGCTTCTAGTTCAAACATTCTAAATAGCCTCCAAAAAAGGTATATCGCTAATCATGATTCGTATTCGCCACCGTGCACTACAGATGACGGCATTGGTTTCCAAACATCATCAACAAGTCTGAGTTGGCTTTACCTTATTAACTATGCATAGAAAAATGGAAACAGAATACTGCACACCCTTGACGGCAGTTACACGAAATATATTAGCAGGTAGTAAGAATCTCTTCTTGAATTTGATTCTACATCCATACTCACCAATGATACAAGTAATTATGATGCTCAATCAATGAAAAATTGTTAAGTCTAAAAATATTAGTCAGTATACCTATACATATTATAGTAAATCTTAATTTTACTTAATAATACTAGTCCTGTTAGGTATATATCATCCGTGGTGATCGCCCAAAGTGCTATGTCTCCAGCACTGATGGCACAATGTTAATGGTTATATAACTTCTCAAATAGCTAAAATTAATAGCTTTTTGGTCTGTCATCAATAATGATTGATGATTGATGTTATTAATATAATGCTAAGTAAAAATGAATTGAGATATCTTTGTTATTTTGAAGCTCACATCATATAATTCTCTTAAGCGTAACCAGATTTTGTACTCTTGTTTCATAGTGAAGACCAAGAGCTATTAAGTAGTTTCAGCACTAATGTATTATTAAGCTCTCGTAATTGTAATAGACAAGCAATAATTTACTGAATTTAATAGGCTTTTCGATGGCTGATGTCAATAATGCAGCTTTTTTGATAGTTAGTTAGCGATCGCTTAGCCAAATATCAATCAAGACCTATTAAAACTGCACTTCATATTGAGAAAAATAGTGAGATGTAAAAACAGTGAGAACTACACAACACAAGACATCTGATCCTGAACCTCATCAAAATACTAAATTTCCTCTGAGGTCGAAGAGTAGAGTATTGATGAGTGGTCTTTTATTTGGGCATAGTTTGCTCTCGCATTTAGATTCAAAAACCCGCCTGGGGCTAACTATTATGTTGGCAATGACAGTTTTTTTACGGCTGCCAAATACCATACATTTAGCCAATCGCATTCTTACAGCTTGGATTTTAGGAGTTTTCTGCTTTTTGACATTAGTAGTGTTGATGATGTGTAGTGCAACTCCCCAAAAAACGCGTTATCGCGCTCAACGTCAAGAAGCTCAGCATTTAGCTGTTTTTCTTTTAGTAGTCATTACTGCCTGTACAAGTATCTTTGCGATTGGGCTAATGCAAGCAATTAACGACAACAAAAATATTCCTGAATCTACCTTAGCACTGCAAATTGCGCTGTCTTTAGTAGCTGTGATCTGTTCTTGGTTTCTGACTCACACCATATTCGCGCTCCACTATGCCACCTGCTACTACCATCCAGATTTCTTGAACGAGGAGATAGGATATGTTGGCGGCTTGAGTTTTCCAGGCGATGAGTTACCTGACTATTGGGACTTTATGTATTTTTCTTTCACTATCGGCATGACAGCTCAAACCTCAGATATTTCGCTTCCAGGCTTGGGAATGCGAAGGCTTGCTATAGGACATGCAATGATTTCTTTTTTCTTTTACATGGTGATTTTAGCTTCGAGCGTGAATGTGGCATCGGGGCTGATTTAAAGCGGTGGATTGATGATGATTGGTAGAAAAAGTTATGGAATTTAGCATTTTACTTAGTCTGCTTGAAAATTCTAAACCTCGTTTGCTGTTATCGTTGGTACTGTCCGGGGTCGTTTTTCTGTTGATATCGCCTGCAAGCTTGGAATTTCGCCTGCTTGCGGCTTGGGATACGGGAGTTTTATGTTTTCTAATACTAGTAGGTTTAATGATGATTGGCGCGAATCATGAACAGACACGCAATCGCGCACAGCGACAGGAAATTGACCATCTGGCAATTTTTATTTTGGTTGTTTTTGTAGCTTTTGCTAGTTTGTTTATTATTGCAGCAGTGCTAGCAAAACATAAAGATAGTTTTACTCCTGAAGTTGGGCTGTCCATAGTGGCAATTATCTGCTCTTGGCTGCTGATGCACACTACTTTTGTGCTGCATTATGCCGCATTTTATTACCGTAAGCCTTCCTTTGCTTCAGAGACAGAATATATAGGAGGGCTAGATTTCTCTAGTGGAGAACCGCCTGACTATTTGGACTTTATGTATTTCGCATTTACCCTGGGTATGACCTCCCAAACTTCGGACACAGCACTTGTCTCATCTGCCATGCGACGACTAGCTTTAGGACATACAGTAATGTCATTCTTTTTCTACAGCGTCATTCTCACTCTCGCGATCAGCATTATTTCTGGGCTGATGTAACTCTACTGTTCAACAATTTTCACTTCTTCATCCTTTATTATGCATATCCTATCTGCTCTATTACTTGCGATCGCGGTTAACATCGATAATTTTGCCGTTGGTATCGCTTACGGAATTAAAAAACTCCAAATCGGCTGGCTTACTAACCTATTTATTGGTTTAATTTCCGCAATCGGCACATATCTGGCGATTTCTGTCGGAAATGACATTAAGAATTACTTGTCTGTAAATGTCGCCAATGCATTAGGTAGCTTTATCTTGATAGCCGTCGGAATTTGGAGTATTTGGAAAACACTCAAACGCCAACGTAGAAAAGTTAAAATGCGTCAAGAAATGAGTTTTTTAGTTGCAGCAGGTTCAAACCGGGCGATATCTAATAGCTGCCATAAAAATTTTTCAGAAGAATTTTCTCAAGAATTCTTGCAAGAATTTTCTTACGAAAAATTCTTGGAACATCCTGAAAAAGCAGATGTAGACCGCTCAGGTTATATTGATGTACAAGAATCTATTGCTCTGGCGTTTGGCTTGACTCTCAATAATCTAGGTTCAGGATTCGGTGGTGGAATTTCTAACTTAAATGTGGCTATTACCACCTTTTTAGTTTTTATCCTCAGCTTGTTGGGAATATCAGGTGGGTACTTTCTAGGCGATCGCTTTACGACTAAGATATCTGGACTTTGGGCTGGTATCCTTTCAGCAGCTCTGGTTATCATCACTGGGGTGTGTGAATATTTCCTTATGCCTTAGCTCTGTGATCATTCTTGGATATCAATAACAGATGATAATGCCAAAGACACTAAAGAATGTGGATAAGATAAGTCCACATTCCTTAGACCTCACATCTTTCATGAGTAAATATTCCTGTTTTGCTAGAGATTGAGTTTAACTTAACTTCCCCAACATTCCTTGGAGTTGGATAGCACTTGCCGGTTATTTTGGGGCATTAAATCAATCACATTGTTAAAGCTGCTGAAGTAGTCTTGCAGAGCAATGGCAGCAAAACCATGAAATTCGACCCATTCATACTGATAAAAATTAGTAGAAGTGGTAGAGGTCTTTTCTTGCTGATTCAGAGGAAAAGTAGGGATTGCAATTAATAAAGAAACTTTCTCTTCTCCAAAGGTGTCTTGACCTTCTAGCCTGACAGCAGCAATGTAAGTGGTATTAATGACCATATTATCAACTTTAATAAATGCCATATTTCCACACGCCTCCGGGTAAAGTGGACGATAGATAATTCTCTAACTTATGAATCAAAAATTCCTTAGTCTGCTTGCAATTATTGAAGGTATAATTACCCTCTTTGCTTTACCTACTGAGTCTTATAACGGATTTTTAAAACAAGAAAAACAGCAGTCTTGGTAATTCTAGTGATAGTTCCTCCTCACGAATTACGATATTATAGACTGCTGGACTTGCAATATTAAAGATGCGAAAGTTCAGTTATTCATAACTTTCGCTTAGTAAAAACTAATTGATTTTGTTGACAGTTGACATTTAACAGTCAACCTCAACAGAGATAATATAATGTTTTTTCTTGCAGACCTCTTACGTATAACAGTGTTTTTCTCTTTTCGCCTCTTGTCCTGTCCACTTTTGCCACCGAGTGATCGCCCGATCAACATTCTCTGTAGCTTTGTCACCAGCAAAGCAGATGCGTCCCATCCTTTCACAGGCAATTAATAATTCAGCGTTTCCCAAAGAAGGTGCAAGCACAAAGTTATCATGTTTTGTATACAAACTGATTAAATAAGCAACAATTCCTTCTACACCCTCAATACCAACAGGCTTCTCTGGTTTGAGAATGGGATCTTGAGAGTAAATCCCGACGTATAATTCACCTAAGACCCACTCAAATCTAAAGGGCATACGATGGCAAGCACAAAAATCTTGGATATGTCCTTCACGAGCTAACACAGCGACAATGTGAGCTTCATTAATGAGATAATCATGATTCCACTCAAATGAAAGAGTAGCGATCGCTAAAGCAGCATTGGAAGGAAGAAGTCCAATAAATTTATCCTCAGCCGTATCACCACAGTAAATTAAATGCCTACCAAGTATCCACTCATCTCCTAACTCTGCCTCTGGTAGAATTGGAGTAGTATTGATTTTTTTTTCAACTTGGGGTCTAGCAGATTTTATAGACTGTTTTGCCTGCTTTTGAGCAGTAGAGCTTTGTAGTGCAATCAATTGCTTTTCTTTGAGCTTGGTTCTAGCCTCTGCTGCTAACTTAGCTTGTGTTTCCATTTCTTCTTGCTTTTGCTGACGTTTTGCTTCTTGTGCTTTTTGTTCTGCCTGTTCTGCCTGCTCACGCTCTTCAGTACCCGCTCTGGCTATTTTTAACAAAGTGGAGTGACTCCTGGCAATAGGTGTTTTCTTAATCACCTCCTTAACTTCTGGGTCAATATTTTTAGCAATTTGCTTTCCTAATTGATATGTCCGCTTGTTATAACCTGCCTCTTGAGCTAGTTGTATCGTTGTTTTACTAGGGGGTGAATCAATTTCACCCCCTTTTTTGGTGTATTGGTTCTCTCCAGATTGAGCACGCAGACCTATCCGCTCTAATATTTGGTCTCTCTCTAGCCAGAGTTCAGCTCGTTCTAAGGCTTCTAGTTCATTACGAATGAGGTTTTCATCGATTTCAGCCAATCTGGCATGGTCTACATCTTCATAAGTAATAATCCGGTATTCAATCTGTTCCAGCCCCAAGAGCTTGCAAGCAGTTAGGCGGTGCAGCCCTGCAATTAGATTAAAATTTTGATCGAGGGTTATAGGGTTCAAGAGTCCGTTCGCCTTAATAGATTGCATCAACTCAGCAACTTTTTGGTCGTTCAGAGGACGCCTGTTGGGCTGGATACTAACCTTATCAATGGCAATAAAGGACATAAAAGCTACCAAATAATTAACTGGGGCTATATTTTTTATGGTGACTATAGAAAATATAGCAAAACAACAACTCTAGTAATCTTTCTTCACACTTTCTTGGTATTAAATTGTGAAATTCTATACTTATATAGAACATGGGTACTATTAAACATCACAAAACTTTCAAAGTTGAAAGCGGCTCTCTGCTACTGAAGCCTGCGCCGTAACAGATTGCTCTTACTTCTGACATCAATATTATCTGTTTATCTTTCTTGAGGATTCCTCTACACAGCAAACGAGAAGATTGCCCCAAAAAATTTTAGCTGACCATTATATCAACGCTGATATTCATTCTAGTGAGAAACTGCAAAACCTAGCTACAACAGGCTGATCAACTGAAGTAAGATTTTTACTTACGCAGAGTCTATACATAGTTATTGTAAGGTTAATCTGGTAAAAATCTTCTAGAAGTTGCTGATCACAAAAATTTGATAAATTTAGTTTTTATTCATAATGTCAACTTAACTATGTTGTAAAAGTTCTGTATCAAACAAATAACGCTTTTTGTGGCATAATCTTAAGTTAAGAGTATCTAAGAATCAGCCAAATTATAACAGTATCTCTCGGCTAATTTCTCATACCGTAAGGAGGAAAAGTATTAATCCGGAAGAAGGATTGGAAGTGTTCTGTGTTTGTAATTGAAAATTTAAGAGACTTTCCAAGAACAACCATTTCTCAAGCAGTGTAATGAAGAACACTGAGTATTTTCTACATTCATTACTGAGTACTCAGCATTGAGCAGGTAATTAGGCTGTTTAAGCAATGTAAATAGTGCTAATGCTGCAATTAGCTAATCCCTTTTGAATCTTCATCCTGTAGCTAGAAGCTACGATCTATGAGAAAATGCATGATTTTTGTAACATGCAAGCAGTGCAAACCTTTATAAATATCACTAAGATTATTGTAATAATTGGACTTTCCATATCCCTTGACCCTAATTTTCGTTATCCGGCATATTATTGATTTATTTCATCCTTTATTTTTTACACTTCAAACCTATGCACGTTAATTGTCCCTAAGAGGTAAGATTTTATGCCCACGCCAACAGGATATGAAATTCCGATCAAAAATCAATTTCAGGAAATAGATTATGAAATTGTCCACATAACTCAAGAGCGACTTCGGATTCGTATACCTCGACTAGCCGATGATCCAGAGTATGCAAGTTCGCTGAGTTGGCTGATAGAATCTTTTGATTTTATTGTTAGTGTGCGGATCAACCAGCCATCTAGCTCGTTAATTGTCTATTATGAACCCGACGTGTCTGTAACAACGGTACAAAAAAGCTTGTTAAATAGCATTCAGCAAGCTAGCGTCGTTGACCTTCCGCCGGAGACAGTGCCAATAAAAACAGAACTAAGACCAGAAATCGACTGGATAGAGCGGCTTGGACTACCTATGCTCAGCTTGGGTTTGGCTGTGGTTTCTAGCCAGTTGACGCTACCTATCCCAGGTTTAGTAATTGGTGGCTTAATTGCTGTGGCTGCTGCACCCTTTGTGGCTAGGCTTATAGAAACAACTGTAAAAGAACGACGACTAGATGCGGATATTCTTGACGTACTTTGGCTGGGTCTTTACACCATTAAAGGAGACTTTGTAGGCCCGTCACTTATGTTGAGTTTAATGGAAACAGGGGATGTGCTGCGAGATGCCACCGCTCGCGCTTCGGAACGGCAATTTATGGATTTGTTCATGGGAATGGATAAATTTGCCAAGGTGGAACGGGACGGACAAGAGGTGCAGGTTCCTCTAAAAGATGTGCAAAAAGGCGATCGCGTTATTGTCTATCCAGGTGAGATGATTCCAGTGAGTGGGAGAGTACTGCGGGGTACAGCATTAATTGATGAACATAAACTCACCGGAGAGTCTACGTTAGTTTCTCGCTCCGAAGGACAGGTAGTTCACGCCTCTACTTTGTTGTTAGAAGGCAAGATCTGCATACTAACAAAACGAATTGGCAAAAATACCCGCTTAGGAGTGACAGTCGAACTCTTGCAATCTGCTCCAGTTCATGATACACGCGTTGAAGATTATGCAGCCAAAGTTGCTGATGCAACCATTGTACCAACCCTGCTATTAAGCGGTGCAATTTTTGCTGTTACAAGAGATGTATCGCGATCACTTGCTCCTTTGCACCTCGATTTTAGCCACAGCATTCGCATTGCCGTACCTTCTACGGTTCTAGCGGCGCTTACCTACGCTGCGCGGCATGGCATCTACATCCGTAGCGGACGTGCCTTGGAAATTTTAGCACGGACAGATACAGTTGTTTTTGACAAAACCGGAACTTTAACCCAAGGTAATGCCGAAGTTGTAGCGATCAAAACCGCCAGACCAAAAATTTCTTCAGCTTATGTCTTACAAGTTGCCGCGTCGGCAGAACAAGGTAACACTCATCCTGTAGCTAGTGCAATTCTACGTTATGCCCAAGAGAATAATATCAAAACTCGACCTTGTGAAGCTTGGGATTATCGCATCGGCTTTGGTGTTGTTGCCCAAATTTCTGGACAACGGATTTTGGCAGGTAGCTATCGTCTCATGCTACAAGAAGGTATTGATGTTAATCCCACTCATCAACTTCATCCAGAGCTAAGATCAGGTAGCCAATCTACAGTATATGTGGCTATGGGTGGTGAGTTGTTAGGCGTGATTTTGTATACAGACCCCGTCCGTCCAGAAAGTGCCGAAGTAATTTCCGTCTTAGAAAGCCAAGGTCAGCAGACCTATATGTTAAGTGGCGATAACCAACGAGTTGCTAATCGTGTAGCTCAGGAGCTGGGCATTCAAAGTAGTCATGTTTATGCAGAATCATTTCCTGATCAAAAAGTCGATGTCATTCGCCAACTTCAAAGCCAAGAGCGGACTGTAGTTTTCATTGGAGAAGGTATCAATGATGCCGCAGCTTTAGCACATGCGGATGTTTCTATTTCTTTTGCTAGTGGTATTGATATTGCGCGAGAAACCGCCGATGTAGTCCTCTTAGATGATGATCTGCGGGGCATACCTCACGCCATTGCGATCGCAAAACAAGCAATGGATATTATTTACCAAAATACTGCCCTCATCGCTGTACCAAATATTGGTGTAGTACTTGCAGGCGTTTTATTTGCTTTTGATCCAGTTTTAGGTGTCATTATCAGTAATGGCTCAGCCCTGATTGCCGAGTTAAACAGTTTCCGTCCCCTGTTTAATGCCCAAGCAGTTCCTAGCTTTGATGCAGCTGCACTCAAATACACACCCGATGCTAAACACCCCGTTAAATCTGCTAGCCCTGCTGATTCTAAGCAATTGAAACTACTTACTCCCAGTCCTGCATAAAATCAATTCGCAATTAAACTAAGCTGGGCTAATACAACTTTATATGAAGCTGCATATAATGGAGAAAACAAACTTGATAAATTAAAATAACCATGAGCCGCCCTTTTAAGATTGAAATTGCAGAGAGCGAAGAAGAACTTAAAAAACGTCTACAAACAGCGAATTTAGGAAACCAAAAAGAAAAGCTTATTATGCTGTGGTGGATAAAAAGCTGGCAGGTTAAGGAGCAGCAAGAAATCGAAAACGCTTGGCAAAAGATACTTCAACAGTCACGAGATGGTTGCAGAAGTCCAGAACTGATGGGATATCAGGCTTATTAGAAATCAAAAAGGCACTAACTTTTGGATTTATGGTGCAATTGAACCATTGACTGGAGATCGTTTCCTTTATGAATATCCAAAACTAGATGGCGAATGTTTTCAACAGTTTTTAGACTGGCTATCTGTGCAATTAAGCTCAGATTATGCAATTTTACAAATTGACCAAGCATCGGCTCATACAAGTTCAGCGATTAGCTGGCCAGAGAATATTATTCCTCTATTTCAACCACCATCGGCTCCTGAACTCAATCCTATCGAAAGGCTTTGGCAAGCTCTCAAGAAACCTCTCAAAAATCAACTTTTCTCTTCTTTACAAGCTTTACGCGAACCTGACTTTTCCCGTTAAGTCTCTTTTATCTTACGTTAAGTTGATACCAATGTCCTCAGTTCCTAGTTAATAATTTCTTAAAACTTGATGTAGAATTTACATAATTCCAGCGTACAATTACTTTATTAGATTTTTCTCAATCCAAATACTGCTTCAGGTTCAGAGGAAACTATTATGCCTCGATGTCCTGTTTGCCAAACAAAATACATTGCAGAAGCCGAGAATTGCTCATTATGTGGTTGGAACCTCCAAGCACACTCTTTAATAATTGGGTTGATTCCAGAAGTTTCCTCGAAAGAGCAGGCAAGATTGGAATGGGCACAAAAGCAATGGGCAATGATCAAACCTCATAAAGAACAAATCCAGCAACTCCAGTTCCAACTTCAACAAGCAAACCAAACCATAGCCCAACTTCAATCTGAGTTAGAGCAAGCAACGCAACTGCGTAACAAACTTTCAGCAACCTTACAACAACGAGAAATCATCTTAACGCCGATTCATTCTCTAGTCTTAGAACTAGCCGAAGCACAACCCCAAGCTGAAATTTTGGAACTTGAACAACCCCACCCATTAGAAACAGCCCCAATAGCCGAAGCACAACCCCAGGCTGAAATTTTGGAACTTGAACAACCCCACCAACTAGAAACAGCTTTACCAATCAAGGTGCAAACTTTGATTTTTCAGGTAGTGGCTGTTGATACACAGGGACAACTGGCTAATTGCGATGGAAGTGAAGCTCACTACTTCCAGGAAGAACTAGAGAATGTTGCTTTAGATATGATTATCCTGCCAGGGGGTGTCTTTTGGATGGGTTCTCAAGAGGCGGAACAAGGGCGAGAAAATCACGAAGAACCTCTGCATCAGGTAACAATTGAGCCTTTTTGTATGGGAAGATTTACAATTACTCAGGCACAATGGCGCGCGATCGCTAATTTACCAACTATTAATCGCTCTCTCAATCCTGATCCAGCCCATACTAAAGGCGAAAACCAACCTGTAGAACAAGTTTCATGGCACGATGCGATCGAATTTTGTGCCCGACTAACCAAACTCACCAGACGAGATTATCGCTTACCAAGCGAAGCAGAATGGGAGTACGCCTGTCGCGCTAGAACAACAACACCTTTCCATTTTGGTGAAACCATTACACCCGAACTAGCTAATTATGATGGCAATTACATCTACAACTTAGAACCTGTAGGTCAATATCGCCAACGGACAGTACCAGTAGGAAGTTTTCAAGTTGCTAACGCATTTGGACTATGCGATATGCATGGTAACGTATGGGAGTGGTGTGCCGATGCTTGGCACGACAACTATCAACAAGCTCCCTGTGAAGCTACGATCACGAGCCAACTGCGATTGGAATCGCCACTATTCAAGAGAAATTGTTTAAGGCAATTCAGCAGGCATCGATTGTTGAAATTCCTATAGGATGGACTGGTGAAGAGAAGGAAAAAGCTAACAACGAAGTAGACTTTGTAGAACGTTTAGGCTTTCCTTTAGCAGGTTTAGTACTCAGTTTGGGTGCAATGGTTGGGCTGCCAATTCCTCCTGTTTTGATTGGTGCTGTTGTATTTGTTGGTGCAATTCCAGTATTCAAACGAGCATGGGATGCTATCCAAGAAGAGCGTCAATTAACCATTGACTTCTTGGATGGTTTAGCGATCGCGTTGCACACAGCAACGGGACATTTCTTTGCTCCATCTTTTATGTTAGGTCTGGTAGAAGGAGGCGAAGCCATCCGGGATATGACGGCGCGGGGTAGTGAACGGGCATCGCTCGACCTTCTAGATTGCTTGAGTAAGACCGCCTTCGTGATCCGCGATGGACAAGTTGTAGAAATTCCCACTCAAGATGTGATTGTTGGTGATCATGTTGTTGTCTATCCTGGTGACCAGATTCCTGTTGACGGCGTTGTTATGGAAGGGACAGGGATTATTGACCAGTGCAAACTCACGGGTGAATCAGTACCCGTCACTCGCACAGTCGGAGAAGAAGTCTTTGCTTCTACCTTATTGGTCGATGGTACATTAACCATTCTGTCAGAACGAGTTGGCAACAACACTCGTGCTGGTGTGATTGTCAACCTGATGCAGGCTGCACCTGTACATGATACACGGGTTGAAAACTACGCAGCAACAGTGGCAAATCAAATGGTAATTCCCACCTTGTTAATTGGTACAGGTGTGGGCATTTTTAGCGGCAACCTCAGCCGAGCGATCGCATTGCTGACCCTAGACTTTGGTACAGGAATTCGGGTTTCTGTACCTACAACAATTCTATCGGTTCTCACCTACGCGGCTCGCAATGGCGTACTGATCCGCAGTGGTCGCGCTATTGAAATGTTAGCGACCATTGACACCGTTGTTTGTGACAAAACAGGAACACTAACTATTGGTCATGCAGGTGTCAATGATATTGATGTTATGGAAGTCCGCTTAACCAAAGATGAAATTTTGTGTTATGCGGCTAGTGCTGAGAAAGGTCTAACCCATCCCATTGCTGAGGCGATCGTTCATCACGCCAAAGATACAGGTGTTGCCCTCAAAGAATGTGAAGAGTGGGAATATAAGATTGGTCTGGGTGCAGTAGCAAAAATCGACGGTATGAATATCATTGTCGGTAGCCCCCGATTCATGAAGCAAGAAAACGTGGATTTGGAGGAATACGACGTTCGCTATCCCGATGCCAAATCAGGCGGTCAATCCCTAGTTTACGTAGCAGGTGATGGTAGACTGCTTGGCGTGATCCGTTACAGTGATCCACCACGTCCAGAAAGCAAAGAAGTCATCCGCGAACTCAAGGAGATGGGCATTACTGTGCATATGCTCACAGGTGATGTGACACGGGTTGCTAACTCCATCGCTAATAATCTCGGCATCCATCCCAATAATGTCACTGCTGAAGCTTTCCCAGAAAAGAAAGTAGAAGTAGTTAAAGGATTACACGACAGTGGTAAGGTTGTGGCATTCTGCGGCGATGGCATTAACGACTCTGCCGCTCTGGCTTACGCCGATGCTTCAATATCCTTTGCAGGTGCCACCGACATCGCCAGAGAAACAGCCGATGTGGTGCTGATGGAAGATGACCTGCGCGGCTTAATCATGGCGGTTAAATGTGCGCGTCAAGCAATGGATATTATTTGGCAGAACACCATGATCGTAGCAGTTCCCAACTTAGGTGCGTTAATCTCCGGTATTTTCTTCGCTCTCGATCCACTTTTAGCGGTAGTAATCAACAACGGTACTGCGATCCTGGCAGAACTGAATGGTCTACGTCCGCTTATCGGCCCTGGTGAAGTTATGCCACTAGGACATCAGTTAAGTGCAGCTGAAATTGCTGAGGAAGAAAAGCGATTACAAGAACGTAGTCATAGATCCGAAGCAGTTAATATTTCACCAACTTCTATAGAAGTAGAGACTGAAGTAGTAGTTCTTTCGTCTGATGTGGAAGAACCTCAAACTAATGATTTGGGTGTGAGTGAGTCTAAATTAGAGACAGCAAACATAGTTTAGAAGAGGATATTGGGTACTTTGAAGTACCCATTCCTTTTTTTGAATTTTGAATTGCTTATGAGGTTTTATGTTTCGTAAAATTCTCGTCGCCCTCAATCGCTGTGACGATATCAGCGAGTATATCTTTCAAGAAGCACTGGAGTTAGCAAAAGCCACTAAGGCATCTTTAAAGCTGCTCCACGTTCTATCTGTTGATGAAAAAGAAAGCCCAAATATCTTGACCTTGATTAATACTCTAGAGAATAAGAAACGTTGGGAAGAGTTTGAAAAACCCGGTCTGGATTTACTCAAATCTTTCACAGAACAAGCGATCGCTGCCGGAGTATCAACTGAATATTACCAAGGTTTAGGCCGACCCGGTCATATTATTTGCGAAACTGCCCGTGTCTGGGAGGCTGGATTAATTGTCATCGGACGGCGGGGGCTTTCTGGTATGAGCGAACTAATTTTGGGCAGTGTCAGCAACTATGTCACCCACTATGCTCCTTGCTCAGTATTCATCATACAAAACCCAGAATAACTTGGTGCTGTAGGTATTCAAGAAAGGCAAACAGTAAGATTTAACGTATAGACTGTTTACAGTTGATAGTCAAAATAATTCGTAGTTAATAATATTCGCTCCACGACAAGCAAGCTAAGTAATTCGTAGTTACACTTCTAGGGAGCTTGTACCCCTTTAATTACGAATTAGTAGTTATTTCTCAGTTGTCAGCAGTCAATATATCTCAGGTGTTATGTAGGTCTTGAAAGCAAGATGTCTGCTTCACATTATATCTTTGATTAAAAATTTATATCAGTGTAAGCAGCTTCATCATCTCTTTCTTTCGGTGATTACTGTAAGCTACAAGTAAGCACCTATCCAAAGATTGAATTAGTATCTCCCAGTGATTACCAACCCATAGATTAATTGTGTGGGTTATCCAAAGGCAAACGCATCTATATATATTATTAACAATAAGTGATATTTATTGTGTTGGCCTAAAGTAGGAGTTTATCGTTCAATTTATTGTAAAAGGACGCAAACCTAAGCCAAAAGTATCCAAAAGAGACAGGGGTATAAGAGGTTCAAGGTGGTAAGGTCATCTCATCCACAATTAGCCTTAGACTTGTAGCTTGTAAGTGTAATATAGCATTTACCCCATCAACTCATAGCATTATACGCCTTCTCGGTCAGATTACCAGGTGTTCACCTGAGCAACTCTAGACTATTAAATTTATGAACTTTCAACAGAGAAGCCCGGAAGACTAAAACTAATGTCATCAAATCAATAGATTGCTCACAATTGCGATCGCTCACTAACGAAGTGACCGCCGAATTTCCATACCATCTCGACAAATAACAAGGTCTTGGAGGCTGAACAATGTCAGTTACAAAGCCCGGCAGATTATCGCGCTCACCAACAACCAAAAAAACCAAGCAACCTAGTTCAATGTCCCGTAAGGATGCATTACTCTTACGGATGCTGGTTTTTATTCCCATCTGCCTAATTTTGCACCACCTGAATGTAAATCCCAAAATTGTCTTTATGACAGCAGGTTTGGCGATTATTCCTCTAGCAGCGTGGACAGCTAACTTTACAGAAGCGATCGCCTCTCGAATTGGCCCTGCTATAGGTGGTTTGCTCAATGCTACTTTTGGCAACGCTACTGAGATGATTGTCTCTATTGTTGCTCTCAGAGCCGGACTAATAGATGTAGTCAAAGCCAGTTTGATGGGTTCCATGATTGCTAATCTGCTCTTAGGTTTAGGTATTGCCCTGTTTTTTGGAGGGTTGCGGATCAATCAGCAAAACTCCCACATTAACCAAGAACACCTGAGCGCAGTTGGTCGTGTCAATGCCTCTTTGCTTAATTTGGTGATTGTTTTCTTGCTAGCACCCACCGCCATTGAAGTTACTTCGTTGGCGCTACATCTCCAGACAACTAACGCGTTTTCCTACATCGCATCAGCACTGCTCTTAACTAGTTACATCCTCATGCTGTTGTTCTCTATGAAAACTCACAGCCATCTTTATGGACTAGATGAGGATGCCGAACCGGAGAGTTACGGTAGTGAAGCTAGAGGGGAGAAATATGGGTTAAAGCTGCATATTGGCTTGCTTTTAGGCACAACAATTGTTTTAGTGTTTGTCTCCGAAGTCCTGGTAGATAGTTTATCAGAGGCGATCGCTACTACTGGTATGAGTGGCTTATTCACCGGAGTAATTCTTCTTCCCATCTTTGGTGCAGCTGTAGAAATCATCACTTGTGGTATTTGTGGCGCTAAGAACAAAGTCAATCTTGCATCTTCAGTGGCAATTGGTTCCAGCTTACAGATTGCAATGTTCGTCACGCCTATCTTGGTTTTTAGTGGTTTCATAATTGGCAAACCGATGAACCTAGACTTTGATAACTTTACAGTTCTAGGAGTGGCTATTGCCGTCCTGATGACCAACTCAGTTAGACCCAACAGTCGTTCCAATTGGTTAGAAGGAATCATGCTTTTGATGACTTACCTAATGCTAGCCACAGCGTTTTTCCTACATCCAACTGTAGTAGGATAAGCAATTCAAAATCACAATCTGAATCAATCTAGACAATGATTCAACGTTGTAGAAATTTTGAGAGCAATTTTTAACTATATTATTGCTTGAGCGTTGAAATTATGCAGCTTCAAGAAGTTAAGCAAGTATTAAGCCAACCTAGTATTCACTGGTTAGCAATCTTTTTGCCGATAAGTTTAGTGATAGCATACCTGCCAGGACTTCGGAATGAGATATTCCTGTTCTTTACTTCCTGCCTGGGGATGGTTGTTGTTGCCTACTGGCTTGGCAATGCTACAGAGCAATTAGCAGACAAGGTTGGTTGCACATGGGGTGGGATGATGAATGCTGCCTTCAGTAACTTACCCGAACTAATTTTTGGTTTAATTGCCGTAGCTAAAGGGTTAGGGCCGCTAGCAAAAGCTGCCTGGACAGGTGCAATTATCAGCAATATGTTGGTTGCTGTTGGTGCAGCCATTATGGTTGGTGGCTATCGCTTTGGTACGGTGACATTTCCCTTAGATAGAGCCAAAGATGCAGCCGCAGGATTAATGATTGCTGCGGTGGCAATTCTTATGCCGTCAGTTTATGCTCATGCAGTTGATTTTTCTAGTGAAAGTGTAAGTGCTGCTGATGTAATCAAGAATGTCTCTGTTTGGTTGTCTGTATTTTTGCTCATGGCTTATGGCGGGAGCATAATCTATACCCTGGCTAGATTTAGATATTCGGAACCAGCACTGCAAGCTAAGAATCTCGCGGGAGCTTTTGTGCATTCCGAGTCAGCACCACAAGCCAAAAATCTCACAGACGTTTTTGTGCCAGAAGAAGATGTAGAAATGTCTTGGGGTATCCCCCTCTCTATTGGCGTACTTGCCGCTTCTAGCGTCTTGATGGCTTTTTTATCTAATTTTGTTGCTGATTGCGTAGATTCTGTTACTACTGGACTGGGATGGACTGAGATGTTTGTGGGGGCAATTGTAATTGGCATTATTGGCAACGTGGGCGCGATTATGAGTGCTGTTATGGTTGCTTACAGAAATAAATTGGATCTTAGTTTTGAGATTGGTATGAATGCTGCTTCTCAAGTTGCATTGCTAGTAATTCCAACTTTAATCGTCGCTTCTGTTTTGGTCGGTAAGCCTGTTGATTTTCTTTTCTCACCTCCGCAAATCGCTGCGCTTATTGGTAGTGTTCTAATCATGACTCAAATTTCTCAGGATGGGCGATGTAATTGGTTAAATGGATTGCAAATGCTGATTTTCTTTGGCGTTATTAGTGTCTTGTTCTTTTATGATCCGACTTAAGGAGGCAAGAAGAGAGCAGGGGAGAATGACAACTAATAACTAACAACTGACAACCAACAACAAAAATGACCACTAGAGATTTTGAATTGGGGAGTATAGACGGTTTGCCAGAGTTTAGAGTTGTGATGGACAGTAATGGCTTTTTACTAACGCCAGTACTTGAAACCAGAAAAACAACTCTCAAAGCTTTTGTGAGTATTGAACGGTCTGATAATGTTAATGAGGAAACTTGGAAGGCTTTTGGACAATGCATTATGCTTGCAGCCGCCGGAGCAGCATTTGCCGGCTTTACTCCAGGAGGTATAGCAGCTATGCCTATATTTATGCATACATTTGGTACTTGTGCCACCTCTAAAGGATTGGAACTGGCTGCTAGTCAAATTCGCTTCCGAACTGAAACTTTATACGGTGAATGGGAACGTTTTACATTTGTGGAAACCGCCAATCAGACTAAAATGAAGCGAAACTGACTTGAAAATAGGGAACAGGGGAATGGAAGGAAGGGGAATAACTGCTAACTTCTGCCTCGTGTCTTCTACCTCCTACCTTCTTTTTTACATTTATTTATCTTTACATTGTCTTATTGACTCAACAAAGATTGTAATATTTAATAGTAGCAATAAACGCATTCATAGCATTTAATCATAGTGCTATGTGAGTTCAAGTTTTTGATTTAAAAGAGAATATCTATGACTTCTACTACGTCAGACTCTGGGTTCACTCAACCAGCTGAAACGTCTGCATGGCATACCTTAGAAGTTGTTAAAGCTATTAGGCGATTAGGAAGCGATCGCACATTTGGTTTAACGACCTCAAAAGTTACAGAATATCTCAGACGTTATGGTTCAAATGAGCTAACAGAAGGTGGAACCCGCTCCCCCGGAGAAATCCTCTGGGATCAATTCAAAAACATCATGTTGCTGATGTTAATTGCTGTGGCAATTATCTCTGCTGTTCTGGATGTCCGGGAAGCTTTAACTAAAGGAATATTCGTCTTTCCTAAAGATGCCGTCGCCATTTTTGTAGTAGTGATTTTGAATGGCGTATTGGGCTACCTACAGGAAAGTGGTGCAGAAAAAGCTTTAGCAGCCCTGAAAAATTTGGCATCTTCTAAGGTACGGGTAATTCGAGATGGCAAAACCTTAGAGGTTGAGTCTAAAGAATTAGTACCCGGAGATGTTATGTTACTGGAAGCCGGTGTTAAGGTTCCTGCTGATGGGCGATTGTTGGAGGCGGTGAACTTGCAGGTGCGAGAATCTGCCTTAACAGGAGAAGCTCATGCAGTTAACAAGCAAGCCGAAGTCCAATTACCAGAAGATGCACCATTAGGCGATCGCATCAATCTAGTTTTTTCAGGTACGGAAGTAGTGCAAGGTCGAGCAACGGTGCTAGTCACAAGCACCGGAATGCAGACAGAATTAGGAAAAATTGCTAGTGCTTTACAGTCGGTAGAGTCGGAACCTACCCCACTTCAAAAACGCATGACCCAACTAGGAAATGTCCTAGTCACAGGTGCATTAGTGCTGGTGGTGATTGTAATTGCTGGTGGTACTTTCTTCAATCCCAGTTTGTTTGAAGAACTAGTCAAAGTTTCTTTGAGTATGGCGGTAGCGGTAGTACCAGAAGGCTTACCTGCTGTGATTACAGTCACACTGGCATTAGGAACACAGCGCATGGTGAAGCGAAATGCACTCATTCGCAAACTACCAGCGGTAGAAACCCTCGGTTCCGTCACCGTCATTTGTTCTGATAAGACTGGAACTTTGACTCAAAACAAAATGGTAGTACAAGCTGTTTGCACAGGCAGCAATACAGCCCACGTTACCGGAGATGGCTATACTCCTAATGGTGAATTTCAATGGCAAGATAAAACCCATCTTTCCCAAGCTCACCCAGAACTGCAAGCCTTATTACTAGCTTGCGTACTCTGTAATGATGCCATATTACAAAAAGAAAATGGCGAGTGGTCAATTTTGGGCGACCCCACAGAAGGTGCATTGTTGTCATTGGCAGGTAAAGGTTCTTTCCGCAAAGACGAGCAAGATAATCGCTTTGCACGGGTGGCAGAGTTTCCCTTCTCCTCAGAACGCAAACGGATGAGCGTTATGGTGGAAGCAGAAGGATCTGGTGCAGGTATCAGCGCCTTCCATTTGCACGCAACTCCCCATCTGATGTTTACTAAAGGCTCTCCCGAATTGACATTAGAACGATGCACTCACATTCAAGTCGGTAACGATGTCAAACCACTAACAGCAGAACAACGAAGCCGTATTCTAGAGCAAAATAACAAGATGGCAATGCGAGGGCTAAGGGTTCTCGGCTTTGCTAACAAACTATTAACTGAACTACCACCAGAAGGTTCTGAAGATATTTCCGAAAACGCTCTCACATGGCTAGGATTGGTAGGAATGTTGGATGCTCCTCGTCCGGAAGTACGGGATGCAGTTGCTCGCTGTCGCACGGCGGGAATTCGTCCGATAATGATTACAGGCGACCACCAACTGACAGCAAAAGCGATCGCTGAAGATTTAGGTATTGCCAGTCCTAAAGATGAAGTCCTCACAGGTCGAGAACTCGAAAAATTTAGCATGGCAGAACTAGAACAACATGTAGACCGCGTTAGCGTCTACGCTCGCGTCTCTCCAGAACACAAGCTGAAGATTGTGCAAGCACTCCAACATCGGGGTCATGTTGTGGCTATGACTGGCGATGGCGTTAATGATGCTCCGGCTCTGAAGCAAGCAGATATTGGTGTAGCAATGGGTATTACTGGCACTGATGTCAGTAAAGAAGCTAGCGACATGGTGCTATTAGATGACAACTTTTCTACTATTGTGGCAGCAGCAGAAGAAGGACGTGTCGTTTACATCAACATCCGCCGCTTTATCCGCTATATACTCGGCAGTAATATTGGAGAAGTACTCACAATTGCTGCTGCACCTCTGATGGGTTTAGGTGGTGTACCCCTATCACCGCTACAAATCCTCTGGATGAACCTTGTTACAGACGGAGTTCCCGCCCTAGCACTAGCTGTGGAACCGGGTAGACCAATTGTGATGCAACAACCTCCCAAAAATCCCAAGGAGAATATTTTTGCCCGTGGGTTAGGATCATACATGATTCGGATTGGAATTGTTTTAGCGATCATTAGTATCGCTATGATGTCCTGGGCTTATGGATACACCCAAGCAAATACGGCAGGTGGTACTCTTGATCCAGACCGTTGGAAAACAATGGTCTTTACTACTCTGTGTTTGTCACAGATGGGACACGCTCTAGCAATTCGCTCTAACACCCGTCTGTTTATGGAGATTAATCCCTTCTCTAATCCCTTTATTCTGGCATCGGTAATATTGACATCAATACTGCAACTGCTATTGATTTACGTTGAACCATTACGGAACTTCTTCAGCACCCACTACCTCACCTTCATGGAATTAATGATTTGTATTGGTTTTAGCGCACTTACCTTTGTGTGGATTGAACTAGAGAAGTTATTTATCCGTTGGCGTAGAAGGACTCAGTAGTAGAGGACTATTTGTAAATACAGAAACCCATGCCGAATTGGGCAAACAAGGGAATACAAATCTCTTTCCCTATATCCTGTTTTTCAGACAGAAAATTACGCCCAATTAGGCAAAAAATAATTCGTAATTTGTCAGAGGTAAGTGTTATTAAGTAGTAATTATTTGATCAAGAGACATTACTGTAAATAAAAAATAGACTAAAAACTGAGTCAAATAAAATAAAAATGAGCAAAAAACAAGAAAAAAATTCAAAATAATCTGGAAAGTAATTTTTTTAGGCGACATAAAATAAAAAGCAGAAGAAGTAACATCCATTTATTTTTAATAAATATTAAGAAGATTTTAACTAAGATTTATTTGATGATATAAGTTATAAAATGAGATTTAATAATCCTCTGAATTAAATCTCGATTGAATCCATTTTTGAATAAAATTCATTTTAAAATATTATTTACCTTGTCGCCTCAAGATGAGATTTTCGCTGAGATTTATTATGGTCTTAATTTAAATTTAAATCTAATTAATAGGGAGTGGGGAGTTAGAAGTTATTAGTTTCTAAATCTTTCTCATCCTCCTCATACTTAATGCCTCTTATTACTTTCCTTTCACACGACTTCCAAGCTAATGCAATTGATTAATAGAATTCATTTCCGAAACTTACGCGGAGATATTTCTGGCGGTGTTATTAATGCCATTGTTTCCTTAATGATCGCTTTAACGTTTGGGGTGGTTTCTGGTTTAGGAGTAGTCGTAGTCGATAGGGTTGAAATCGGTTTGCAAATCGGTTGAGATGACAGATTGTTTGGCTAGAAGTTTGGTTATAACTACTGAAAAAATGAGTAAAGTCACAATTCCATTAGAAAAACCTCTCCGCTATGACCCAGAAGCTATCGCTCAAAAATACCGCGATCGTAAAATGCAAGTCTTCAAGCGGTGGCTGCAAATTGTACTTCCCATACTTGACTTTACTGTTAAATGGTGGTGGAACCGCAAAACAGGACAGTCCACACAAAAGCAGCAGCGTCAAGCCATTCAACTGCGAGAAATTGCCACTCACCTTGGCCCCGCCTACATTAAGGTTGGTCAAGCACTGTCTACTCGCCCTGATTTACTGCCCTCAGCCTATATAGATGAACTTGTTAAGCTTCAAGATCAGTTGCCTGCTTTTTCTAACGAACTAGCATACAAATTTATTCAAGAAGAATTAGGGGAAACTCCAGACCAAATTTATGCAGAATTATCTGCTGAACCGATCGCCGCCGCTTCTCTAGGGCAAGTTTATCAAGGCCGATTACACACAGGAGAGATAGTTGCTGTTAAAGTTCAAAGACCTGATCTTGCAGAAAAAATTGCTCTAGATATATATATCTTGCGGAGTCTGGCCATTATCTTACAAAAGCGATACCAGAAAATTCGCACTAATTTAGTTGCCATCTTAGATGAATTTGCTACTCGTCTATTTGAAGAGATGGACTATATCCAAGAAGGAAAAAATGCAGAACAGTTTGCTAGTCTTTATGGTTCGCTGATTGATATTCATGTACCCCTAATCTATTGGAAATATACTAATCGCCGCGTTTTAACGATGGAGTGGATTAAGGGAACCAAGTTAACTCACCCAGCCGAGATTCAGTCTCAGGGAATTGATGCTCGTTCTATAATTGAAGTTGGAATACAGTGTACTCTCAGGCAATTGCTAGAACATGGTTTTTTTCATGCCGATCCTCATCCAGGTAATTTGCTGGTAATGAAAAATGGCAAGCTAGCTTATTTAGACTTTGGTATGATGAGCGAAATCAAGCCTGATCAAAGGTATGCCTTGATTAACGCTGTTATTCACATTGTCAATCGAGACTTTTCAGCACTGGTACAAGACTATATAGAATTGGAGTTTTTACCTCCTGATGCAAACGTAACTCCTATCGGTGCCGCATTAACAAGGCTGTTTAATGATGCGCTTACATCTAGCGTTGCTCAATTAAACTTTCAGGTAATTATTCAACAGCTTTCAGACTTAATGTACCAGTATTCTTTTCAAGTACCAGCGTACTATGCACTAATTATTCGTTCGTTGGTAGCATTAGAGGGAATTGCAATCAGTATAGACCCGGACTTTAAAGTTTTAGTTTCTGCATATCCTTACGTTCTCAAACGCCTTTTAACTGATCCAGCCCCACAATTACAACCGACTTTTAATAATCTACTCTTTAAAAATGGTAGTTTTCGGTGGAATCGTCTAGAAACAGTATTAATAAACTTTAGTAGTACTAAAGATTTTAACTTCAGTAGAACATTAGAACAGGGTGTTAGTTATTTACTATCAGATCAAGGGAAGTTTGTTCGCATCCGTCTGGCGGATGAGCTACTCAAAATCTTAGATGCTTTTGGCGAAATCTTGCTATCTAAAACACCAGTTATTTTTGGGATGCATATGAATTATCATCACCAAGATTTAGTAGTAAATATTGATTTAGAGACGCTAGAATACCTTAAACGTATTTGGATACTATTGCAAAAATCGCCAGGATTTGACTCCATACAACTAGCGCGAGCAGTTGCCCAAATTTTGATGATACCAGTGACTCATGAAATTGGCCAATATATTGTCAAAGAACTGTTGCAAAGAAGTATGAACCGACTTATAAATCATGAAATTACAGCTTAAAAGACAAAATTACAAGCTAGAGATTCCCGAATTATTTTATAAGCTCGATTTTATCCATTTTATAGCAACGCGATCGCATACACTATAACCGAATGGCACTAAGAAAAGCGGAAATGCTTATCAATTAAGCAGTCTGTAATTGTTTGCGTAATTCGTGCCGGGGTTTGGTCAATCTGAGGTAAGCTTTAGGAGGGTATTCTTTCTGGTTCTCCATAGTGTCAGGTATGGCTTGCGGGGGGACAAAAAGGGCTAGGATACAGATAGAATAAGCCTCATAGCTCTTTCTCCTTGTTGATAATACTTACGCTTATTAGGAGCTAGTGTCATTAACTCAGCCACCAATTCATAAGAATTTTCCATGAAACCGACCCAGTTAGACCCCTTCGGGTTCGCAGTCGCCTGCGGAGGGAAACCCTCCCGCAGCGCTGTCTCACCATATAATCCAATATAAAAACTGCTATGACGGCGAATTGTTCGTTCAGATTCTTTAATTCTACCGACATATTTTTGAACACCCATGCGTTTAATCTTTTGTCCGGATATTGTTGCAGCCGTATATGCAAGTGAGATTAATAATATTAAGGAAATTAGCCTTTGTCCTGATACATTAGTATCTTCTAAGTTATAACCACCGCTTTTAAAATCTCTAAACATCTCTTCAATATCAAAACGCTGTTTATAAGCCTTAATAGCTGAATCTAAATTATCTAAATTAGTTAGGATAAACCAGCCCTCCTCCGGCGCAACTCCAAAACATTTCCGTTTCCATTTACCAGCAAGATTAAAACTAATAAATCCTGTAGTCCTTGTATATTTAACACCTTGATAAAAGAATGAAATACCAAGGGATAAACCTGAATTTTTTAATTGGAGCCAAATTTCTGGTTCTATTTCTAGAAAAGCATCTTTTTTTATACGTAAACAGAAGTAGACTTTCTGCTCTGTGAGCCAGTTAGTCAACTTTATCGAACAAAATTCCCGGTCTCCTAACACTACAGTTTTATAATTCTTAAAAATTGGTAATGCTTTTTTAAATACTGCTTCTTGTTCATCAAAATTACTTGAGCCTAACTTGTCTAATAACTCAAAATATATTGGAATAGACCTATACACCCAAACCACGCTAATCATTAATAAATTAATACGTCCCCAGTTAGTCTTGTCTATAACTACATAAACAACTTCAGTTAAAGCAAAATTTATTTCTAGCCAGCTTCTAACTGCTATATATAATGTATTACCCAACCGAAATACAGAATTCAGCAATCTTGAGCTTGGGGCATTCCGAAGAGGTACTGCGAAACTTAACCACCAACCACCCAAGACATCTCCCACCACAGTTAGTTGCGACTTCTATACAAATATTAAAATAAATGGATGATATTATTAATGCAGGGATTAACCTTCTTGCTAGGTCGATGCTCTTGGAGAAAGATGTTAAAAAAATAATTTTATTCGTGGTTGATACACTGCGGGCAGATACTTCCCATTTGCTGATGTATGGATATCATTTAGAGTAGTGTTAGTGCTAATCGGATAAACCTGTTATGAAAATTCTTTTAGTAGAAGATGAATATCGGATTGCAAAAGCACTTGCAGAAGTACTAATTGATCAAAATTATCTTGTTGATATTGCAAATGATGGTCAAGAGGGATTGGAATTTGCTAAAGCCTTTCCTTATGACTTAATAGTGTTAGATTTGATGTTACCAAAGCTGGATGGCATAACTTTGTGTCGGCAACTACGACTTGAGGGCTACTCTATACCTATTCTGTTGCTAACCGCAAAAGACACTAGTACCGATATTGTAATTGGGTTAGATGCCGGAGCAGATGATTATGTTGTCAAACCCTTTGATTTACAAGAACTAATGGCTCGCATTCGGGCTTTACTCAGGCGGATAATTACTATTTTACCTCCTGTATTTGAGTGGGAAAACTTGCGTTTAGATCCAAGTATTTATGAAGTTAAATATAATGGACAACTAGTACATCTGACTCCCAAAGAATATAGGATTTTGGAATTGTTTTTACGTCACAGCCATCAAGTATTTAATCGCAACGAGATTCTGGAACACCTTTGGTCTTTTGAAGAGCCACCAGGAGAAGAAACAATAAAAGTTCACATTCGAAGTTTAAGACAAAAATTAAAATCAGCTGGAGCTAGTGTTGATTTTATTGAGACAGTATATGGTTTAGGCTACCGACTAAAACAAACTTTTTAAATTGATGTTTCAGGCTTTAGGCAGGCGGCTTTTATTTTCATACTTAGGTGTAATGGTAACAATTTGGGGTACTTCTACTACATTTGTCTACCATTTTTTATCCTACAATCTCTACCAAAAAATAGATAGCGAAATCATAAATTTAGCAAATGCAGCTTCTCACAACTTAATAGCAGCACCAGTAGACAAAAAAGCAATTAATACTAGAATTCCTCGAGTTTTAGATAATGATAATGATGGAGATTTAGATATTCCTTGGCAAGATTTACGTGAAAATCATCAAGGAGTAGAATGGTTTGATGTTAATGGTCGGCTGTTAGCAAAAGCGGGAAACACTATTTCTCGGATGTCATTTACTGCTAATTTTAACGTCAGCCAATACCAAAAAATTCGTAGTATTACTATTCCTGTTTATCTGCATAGTTTAAGTGTGGGAAAAGAACTTGAAGGCTATGTGCGAGTTAGTGAATCTACAGAAGAACTAGAAGAAGAACTTGACAGACTTTTATGGGGATTTGAGTTAGGAGGGCTGATCGTAATAATTCTTAGTGCTTTTGGTGGTTGGTGGCTAACAAGACAATCTTTACAGCCTATTGAGCAAAATATTCAGCAATTAAAACAGTTTACTGCCGATGCTTCCCATGAGTTACGTAGTCCTTTAACAATAATTAAAACTTCTGTTGAAGTGATCATGAATTATCCAGAGCGAGTTCATCCAGCTAATGTGAATAAATTGGAAGCAATATCATCAGCAACTAATCAAATGACTCAATTAGTAGAAGATTTACTTTTATTAGCTCGAACTGATGCAGTAACGAGTCCTCAAGTGATTGAATGGATAAGTATTCCTTTAGATGAACTATTAGAGGATTTGGTGGATTTTTGGGAACCGCAAGCAGTCTCTAAGGAAATTACTCTGAAGTCAAAAATATCAAGCGAAGTTTTCATTAAAGGTGAAGCTATTCAACTAAAGCGATTATTTTCTAATCTGTTGCAAAATGCCTTGTATTATACCCCGAAAGGAGGAACCGTGATAGTTTCTCTGGTTCAACTTGAGCGGCTGGTAGCAATAAATGTTCAGGATACTGGTATTGGTATTGCTCCAGAACACCTTCCGTTAATTTTTAATCGCTTTTGGAGGGCAGATCAGGCTAGAAGCCAGCGAGAGGGAGGCTTAGGTTTGGGATTAGCTATTGCCGATGCGATCGCTAGAACTCATGGAGGAGATATTACTGTCACCAGTGAAGTCGGTGTTGGTAGCTGCTTTCAAGTACGTTTGCCATTAGCTTCTTAGTTTAATTGTTGGGGTTTTGCCGAGTCCTTTTACCAAATAAACCAGACATACTTAATCCTGTCACCAACAATCCCAGAAGTCCTAATCCGTTCAAAATTGGGTAGATTCCTTCAAGATGAAAGATTTCGCCTGTATGGATACTTAAGAAGAAGCTAGCTGGAACTCCTATACTCATAGACCACTCGCGAACAAATGTTGTTAACATCCCAGTCAGTACAGTTAACACAAGTGGCAGAGATATGATGATGCCAAGGATACGATGATACTTACGAAATGAACGTTTCATGGTAGTTCTCCAAAACAGTAGAAACTTTCTTCCAATTTAATGTAGGCTCGATATCACCTGAAATACAAATTAGATGAGAAAAATCGAGTCTTCTTTGGCAAGACTCGAAGTAAGCAATTGGTGTGAGGAGTTTTTATAGACTCTGTTCTTAAGGTAAAGCACAACAGGTAAAAAACTCGGAAAGAGAAAATATTAGTTCTTTCCGAGTTTTTTACCTTGATAGCTTTAATATTTGAATGACAGAAATATCACCTAATATTTTTGTTCATAGTGAGTGCGATATCTGAACACGAGTTATTTTCTAGATCACCGTTCTCAAAAGCCTTGAGAAGACACAGTGCTATTCGGTATTTGGGAAAAAAGTCTATTTCAGAGGCCTTTTAACCCTCTTCAACTGGATAGTTAGTTCTGCAAGGCTAGACTAGTCTACAAAAACGAGTTTTGATGAGGAGTTTATAATGAATCGTTTTAATCCAGCACTGATAGTTGCTTTAATCAGCCTGATGGCTTTGGTTGGATGCAACAATGGGGAACAACCTACTGCACAGACATCACCTGCTGGCAGTTCTATCTCCGAAACAGCAGCTAGTCCCACTCTAACAACCAGCGCTGAAACATCTGCTAGTCCCACTGGGACAACCAACACTCAAACAACTGCCACTCCCACTGCAACAACCGAATTTCAAGGTCTACAGGGTGTTGTTACCAATACTAAGGCGGCAGTTGAAGCAGGAAATTTTACCAAAGCTAAAGGGGAATTTGAGAAATTTGAGGATTTCTGGTCAAAGGTTGAGGATGGAGTCAAAGTTAAATCTCCCAATGCCTACAAAGAAATTGAAGATAAATCCGATGAGATCAAGGCAGGGCTTAAAGCCTCTGCACCAAATAAACAGAAAATGTTAACAGCCTTAGAGGTTCTTCAGAAGAATATCACGAGTGTTGCCAAGCCTTAAGAGCCAAATAACATAGACTGAGTATTTGTTGGCTAGCGTCCTAGTCCTGATTAATTATTTTGTCTAAGGAATAAAAATGTCAAAAGCTATCTGGAGTTTTCTTCGGCAGGCTCCATTAATTGTGCTTGTTGCCTCAGTTTTTGGTTATAGTAGACTGGCGATCGCATCTCCTGGAAATAACACTACATCAAAATCTGAAAGTAACCAAACCGAGCAATCTCTAGATTCTACTGATGCTGTAGCGCAAGTCACCTCCGTATCTCAATTATCAGATGTGCAGCCCACTGATTGGGCATTTCAAGCGTTGCAATCATTAGTAGAACGTTACGGCTGTATTGCTGGATATCCCAATGGTACATATCGCGGTAATCGAGCGATGACGCGATATGAATTTGCGGCGGGTTTGAATGCTTGTCTGGAACGCATCAATGAACTCATTGCTACCTCAACTAATAATTTGGTTAAGAAAGAAGATTTAGCCACATTACAAAAATTGCAAGAGGAATTTACCGCAGAACTGGCTACCTTACGCGGTCGAGTGGATGCGCTGGAATCACGCACTACCGAACTAGAAGCCAATCAGTTTTCTACCACAACCAAACTCAATGGTGAAGCTATTTTTGCAGTAGCAGGAATTGTGTCAGGAGATAATGCCAGGGGAGAAAAAATCAATCGAAATACTATTTTAGGCGATCGCATCCGCCTCAACTTTGATACCAGCTTTACAGGCAAAGATTTACTCAGAACTCGACTGCAAGCCACAAACCTAAATGCCTTTTCTGGAAACTCTACATTTACACCAGAAGGTGACTTACGGTTTGCTGGTGGAACTTTTGCTAATGACAACAAAAATGATGTTGGGGTAGACGCGCTGTTGTATCAGTTCCCTCTCACCAAGAAAACAAATGTCTTTGTTGAAGCAAATGCAGGTGCAGCCGATGATTTTACTAATACAGTAAACCCCTACTTAGATGGAGATGGTGGTAGCGGCGCTCTTTCTCATTTTGGGACTCGTAACCCTATTTACTATCTAGTTAATGGTACTGGTTTAGGAATCCAGCACCAGTTGAGCAAGAATCTGGAACTAAGTTTGGGGTATTTAGCTAATGATCCTGCTAATCCTCAAAATAAAAGTGGTTTATTCAACGGCCCTTATGGAGCCATAGCACAGTTAACGGTCAAACCTAGTGAGAAATTCACCCTTGGTTTGACTTACGCTAATTCTTACAACAATGATTTCACAGCCAATGGTAGTACAGGTAGTAACCGTGCTAACCTGCGTTCAGCTTTACTGAATAATCCCAATTTACCAAATGATTTAGCTCCATTTTCTGGTTCTGATCTACCAGTATCCAGTAATGCTTATGGTGCAGAAGCATCATTACAACTGAGTGATAAATTTGTCTTGGGTGGCTGGGCTGGCTACACTAACACTCGTATCCTGGCAAGTAATGGAAGTGGAATTAATCGGGGAACTCTTGATATCTGGAACTGGGCGGTTACTTTGGGATTCCCCGACCTTGGTAAAAAAGGGAACCTAGCAGGTATCGTAGTTGGCATGGAACCTTATGTGACAAATTCAAGTGTCGCTCAAATCGGCAAAGACAAGAATAATTCATATCATCTAGAAGCTTTCTACCAGTACAAAGTGAGCGACAATATTACCGTTACCCCCGGAATTATTTGGTTGACTTCGCCCGATAACAACAGTAATAACAATGATGCTGTCATTGGTGCATTGAGAACTACTTTTACTTTCTAAAGGTAAAGCACAGTCGGTAAAAAACTCTGAAAAAGAAGATACTAGTTCTTTTCGAGTTTTTTACCTTGATAGCCTTTATCAGCTATAACTTTGAGTAATTCTCGCCGAAACAGAACTAATACTTACATTACAACAATCCGAGTTATGGTCACAAATGTGCTTTCGAGAATTTCGGGAGAAACAGCTTTTACAATTGGCTGGAGACGCTGCACTTTATATCAGTCGTTTTCTCGGTGCTAATGTTGTTAAGCTATTAAAGTCAGATGCTTATTCTGGGCTTAACAACTTTCAACCAAATGACCGTCTACATTTAGTTACTCATAGTTGGGGTACTATTATTTTATTCGATATTTTATTTGCTGCTCGTTGGGATGCACCAGATATCCCAGGGCATCAAGATGTCACGCAAATCCGTGACATCATCTTTGGAATATCGGGTATAGAAGATCAATTGCATGGTATTGAACTTGCTAGTATTCATACAATGGGTTCTCCAATTGGAATCTTTAGCCTAATTGATGTGAAGCAAGGTAAAGATGAAAGCCAAATGAAAGCCAAACATCACCTAGGCTCCTAAAAATCCAGCGCTCAAGGAGCTAAACCATATTAATAGCGAAAAATCCAGAGTATTCAAGGTTTATTCTCCACTATTTGGTTTTATGGGTAAAAACACCAATTAGTTTCACACTAGTTAGTTTGTTTTAGTTTATACTTTGAAAAAAACTGTCAAGATGATAAATTGTTTATAATCTATTCCACTAAATTTTTATCAAATTTATAAAACAGATATTTAACCAGCTAAACTACTGTAAAACCAGCTAAATATAGTAGTTTTATAAACTCACATTTATGCCATAACTTGGTCATAACTCTGTCATAACTATGTCACGGATAGCTGCTATCTTGTGGATGTTTTCTTAACAGATATTCTCTACATTTGATCGAATATGCTCTTTTTTATAGTCTTAACCCTCTTTTATCACTTTCGGAGGAGAATAATTTGGAATGCTTATAGCATAAGACTTTTACCAAAGAACCATGATTTCAGCCATTGTGTTAGAAAATAAACGCTCAAATGCCCGTTCTATCTAAAGTTCAAAATTTGGCTTTGATTTTTCTTTTCCCAGAGTGACAAAATAGGGTTAAGTACAGTTTGTAGTAAAGCTGGTGAAGTAAATACAAGTAAGAGTTATTGACTGTTAGCATCTTATTGATGAGGCTGATTCATAACATAAGAATTAACAAGTCGAATTATAAGATGGAATAATTTAGCATAGCAAATAACGTAATTCTATATTAGAGAGGAGTAAATTATGCTTGAGTTATTAGGTTCAGGCTTAGTAACGCTGTGGCTAGAAAAAGCTGGAATCCAAATCAATTATTTAGATGCTTTAGATGCACTAGCTTGGCAAATTAGTCCTAGCTTGGTTCTTGCCTCAGATCCGAATCCATCTGGAAACACTACAGTGCAAGAATATCTCAAGGAGCTAATCACATCAAAACTGATAGCACAGAATTTGAAAGAAAACCAAGGAATTTGGATACAGTCAGGGCCAATGCTTATGGCTAATCACCAAGGTACAACACCTCTGCCAGCTGCCTCTTTAACCAAAATTGCTACCTCATTAGTTGCTTTCAAAACCTGGGGGCCAGACCACCAATTTGAGACTTTGGTAAGTGCCACTGGGCCGGTAGTAAATGGGGTATTGGAAGGTGATTTAGTCATAGCTGGTGGTGGAGATCCGATGTTTGTTTGGCAGGAAGGAATAGCTTTAGGAAATACTCTCAATCAAATAGGCATCAAACAAGTAAAAGGAAATTTGGTAATTACTGGTAACTTCGCCATGAATTTCCAGCGTTATCCATTCTTGGCAGGTCAAATGCTCAAACAAGCACTAAATTATGCCATATGGAACCGCTCTGTTCTTTTCCAATATTCAACTATGCCCAAGGGAACGCCAAAGCCACAAGTCAAAATTACGGGTACTGTTAAAGTAAATTTACAATCCACTCCTCAACAAAATTTGTTAGTGCGTCATCGGTCTTTGCCTTTACAACAACTGATCAAAGAGATGAACGTTTTTAGTAACAATGATATGGCAGAGATGCTAGCAGAATCAGTGGGAGGTTTTAGTGTAGTCCAATCAACAGCCGCTAATATGGCTGGAGTACCACAGTCCGAAATTCAATTAATCAATGGTTCTGGACTAGGCCCAGAAAATCGCATTTCCCCTAGAGCAATTTGTGCAATGTTCATGGCGCTAGAGCGGGAAGCAGTAGCTCATCAGATGAATTTGGCTGATTTATTTCTCACTTCCGGGTTGGATCATCGAGGGACAATTCATCGCAGACATATTCCTGTTGCGACTGTAATTAAAACTGGGACATTGCATGATGTCAGTAGTTTAGCTGGTGTGATGCCTACACGCGATCGCGGTTTGGTCTGGTTTGCAATCCTAAACCGTGGCACAAACCCAGCAGGTTTCCGTTCTGAGCAAGATAAACTGTTGCAAAATTTGATGAAGCAGTTGCAACTACCTCAAGTAGTTCCTACTATCCTAACTCCCCACTTAGCGATGAACTCTTTACCTCAAATCGGTGTAGACAGTCGTAATGAAATTTTATTCAGAAACTAGCCTTTTCAAAAACTAAAGCTGGAGTATGAGTGTGAACTAACCTTTCAAGGTATAATCTACAAATCAATATCAAGAATATAGGCGCTTTTAATACTAAGTACAAAGTAAAAATAATTGATTATTAATTTTGAATACGGTAGATAAATTTATATCGAATTCTTATAAAAGTGTCATAGCTTATTCATAACAATGACAAATTTTTATCAAATATTTTTTCTATCCTAGAGAAAGCAAATGTTTTAATCTTTTGTCGCAAATCAAGAATTTTCAAAGCTAGAGATGCTAATATAAAGTGGAAGACTAATTCGCCACTCTTTTGAAAAAAGGTGTGCCTTTTTCTGTTTCATGCAACAAAGCCTTCTAAAATTGGAAAGTCAATTTTGGAACCTCAATCAACTGATTTTTCAACCAGAACAAGTAGGCAGCTTTGACCAAGGAGTATCAGGAACAACAGTTGAGGCAAAGCTAGTGAGAATCACTTCACCATTAGACCCGTAAACCCATCCAGTAGCTTCAAGAAATGGCGCAGGTACAGCTATTTCATGCTTATTAGTATTAGCTGTATTTTCTTGGTACTTTGAGATACTTGCGCTTGTAACAGTTGGAATCTGATAAGTCTGATAGGATGCAACTGCGGGGTCATCTGGCATCACTGGCGAGCCTCCGTTTCCCGTGATGATGAATTTTCCTTCTGGTCGTTTACTTCGTGCAATGCAACTATTAGCAATCAACTGTGAAGTATCTATGATGTTTGTGGGCAGGGCAGTTAGACCTTGGCTTGGATTAACATCAGGCGTATTGATCTGCACTGCACCATTAAACTCATAACCACGAGCAGAAGTAGCTGTAATGTCACTTAATGGCGTGGGGCTGTCACGAAACTCTGTGCCAAAGATGCCCGAAGCATTCACAATTATTTGACCACCAAAGCTATCAAGAGCATTGGCACTAATGTCACTATTTTCTTGGGGAACAGCGACTAGGTTGTTGGTATTAATCGTGATGTTACCACCAGTGGCTGCACTAGTCGCGTTGGTAGTAATGCTGCTACCTCGGCGTAGGAGTAACAAATCGCGCGCTCGCAGGTCAATGTTTCCTCCACTACCAGAGGTATCAGCGCTGATTTTTCCTTCGTTGTCGAGACGGATAGAGTCGGCTGAGACTATCAACGAGCCTGCAATCCCTAAGCCTTCACTGCTGACAGTAACTTGCGCTCCATCCCGGACAGTTAATTGCCCAGTATTAATCGTCAAGTTACCCCCTTGATTTGTCGAAGTGCTTAATGTATTGGCAAATAAACCACTGCTAAAATCTACACTATCTAATACATCGGTACCAAATTGAGCGATTCGAGTCAAATAAGTGGGATCGCTACCCGAAAGCATGACGTTTTGGGTCACATTTAAGGTGATGTCTCCGGCTTTGCCAGTATTAGTGGTAGTCGTGAGAACTTGTCCGCCACTTAGCGCCTCTATTGTATTAGCATTAACAGTAATATCACCTCCATTTCCTTGTCCGCGAGTTCTGGCACTTACTACAGCATTATTACTTAAAACAAGTGACTCGGTAGTAATGTTTAAGTTTCCCCCGTTGCCCACGCCTGTAATTGCCACAATGCTAAATATCCCACTAGAATGACCCTTGCCATCTATTCCATTAAAGGCAACCGTATCGCGGGCATCGATATTCACATTACCTGCTTTCCCCTGTCCAGAGGTGCCGGCACTTAGGAAAGCTCCATTGGTAAGAAAGAGCGAGCCGGTGGTAAGGTTAATATTGCCTCCGTCACCTTTACCTGTCCTGTACACACTGCTGAATGCCGCACTTTCTCCATCAAAGATAACTGTGTCGCGAGCATTTATATTTATATTGCCTGCCTTCCCTTTTCCAGAAGTATTGGCATTGAGTACAGCACCATTAGTGACATTAAGTGACCCAGTAGCGATATTGAGATTGCCCCCATTGCCTACGCCTAGCAATCCCAGAGCAGTAAATGCCCCACTAGAATATTCATGGCTATTTACTCCATCAAAGGTAACCGTATCGCGGGCATTTATATTTAAGTTACCCGCTTTCCCCTCTCCAACGGAGATGGCATACAGCAAAGCACCATTAGTAACATTAAGTGACCCAGTAACGATATTGAGATCGCCCCCGTTCCCCATGCTTCCATCTAACACTGAATTAGAGATCATGCCTACGTCCAAGTTTGTTGCCTCTGTCACATTAATTGCAATATCGCCCGCCTTTGAGCCAACAGAACCCAACCCTCGCGCTATTCCTGCTCTTAGCCAAGTATCTGCTCCTGAAATATTCAAGTTCCGGGCATTGATAACAATGCTCCCACCACCACCTGCCCTTACATTCACTTGACCCTTGTTTGTAAGTGATAAGTCAGCTCTTGCCAACCCTTCAGGAACATTCAACTGCAACTTCTGCCCTAGCTGAATCAGTTCTACCACTCCTGAATCCTTCACTGCTGCCAACTCTACTCGTCCTCCAGGTGCTTGTAACTTTCCCCCCTCGATAGTTATATTGCCGCCTACCAAAGCTAGAGTTCTGCCCGGTTGAATCTGAAGACCTGCACTCGGCAGGTTAACGGATGAGTTACTAATTAGCCTGATGGTGTAGTCTCCACTATCAGTACCCTTATTATCCCAACCACTTAAAGGCAACTTAGCACCAGAACCAATTGGATTACCATAACCATAGTTTTCATCAAAGATTAAACCATCGTCGCTGGTTGGCTTGTTCCCGCTGCTAGTGATGCCTAAGTAATAAGTTCCCGCTGTAGTCGGCGTAAAGGGTTGCACAAATGGTACAGTTGATTGTATAAATTCCACAGAATCATCATTGGAATAAAGACCCCTACCACTGCTATCAAATAAGAACAAACGGGTGTCCACGACAGTCTCATCTTCAGTTGTTGCTTGGAAGGATTGACCCGCAGGCAGAAAAATTTGGTACAAATCCACATCGCTGCTATCAGAAAGCCTCCCAGAAATCGTACTAGGAGATGTCCCGGAGGTGTTTACTATCTGTGCCGTATTTGGCAGTTGCCCTGCATCCCCACTCTCACTCTTCGGGTTGACAGGAGAAGCTCTACTTGATCTAACGACGATATTGCCTTCCCTGCCGTTAAATTGCAAACCAATCGGGACGCTGACGGTCAGCAACGGAGTAGTGGAGGTATCAGGTTTAGTATTAAAAACCGTACCATTGGCAAATAATATACTACTAGCTGTAGTCGCTAAAAACGAACCACCAATATCTAAGCGAGCATTCGTCCCAAAAATAATACCATTGGGATTGAGGAAAAACAGATTCGCACCTCCCACCACTCGAATCAACCCATCAATATTAGATATTGAGTTTCCTGTAACGCGAGTGAAAATGTTCTCAATTGACGTAGCATTGTTAAAAAACGCTTTTCCACCTGTAGGCACTCCAAACTCGCTGAAGCTGTGAAACAGGTTGCTACCCCGAACTGTTCCCCCTTCAATTGTGCAAGCCGTGCAGCCTGGCGTGACGCTGGAATTTATCGGCAGTGTATTATCGGGAACAATTTGAGCGTTCACAGGGCTACTTGTTACAAAAGTTGCACTTGCATAGCATCCTGTAAGAATTATCGCTCCAAAACTAAATAGCAGCGAATTCCAGCGTTGATAATACTCTGATTTTACTTTCACAACAATCTCAACTTTTAGCACCCAGTAGTCATAGTACCTCTTTTCTACTTTCACTAGAGAATAATTGAAAAACCCTATTCTTACATTCTTTTACATATAAATTACAAATAGTAAAATGGGCGTGCAATCGTCGTGTTGGTTGAATAATCCACTGCCTTTCCGATTTTGGCAAACTAAATTCCTCAAATCGCAACACACAACTAGCTATTTATTCGTACCCTAGTATCTAAGCAAAACTTTTACTGAGATGCCGGGTTAGTTTTTAATTACAAGAACTTAGACCTGCTGTAGTTTCAGCAGCTATGAAAAATTTAAAAATTATGTCAACTATCATGCAAAAATTTTTAGTCGTTGACGACCATGAAGCAATTCTTCAAGGCACAATTCCAGCACTCAAAGACAAATACCCAGAAGTAGAAATCCTCGCGGCTCAGGATGCCCAAACTGCATATCAGCAATTTGAACGCCACCACCCAGACTTGCTAATTGTTGATTTATGTCTGCCAGAAAAGCCTCAAGCCCCAGCTCAGGTTGAGGTTGGGATGCAACTGATCAAAACTTTGATGTCCAGCACTCTTGCCCCTAATTTAGTGGTGCTGAGTACCAATGTTAAACCTTTGGTGCGCCTCAAACCGATGATTAATGCCTATGAAGGTGGCTTTGCGGCTATGGATAAGTCTTTGCCTATCCGCGAAATGTTAAAGTTCATTGACTTGGCGTTGCGCGGCTCTATTTATTTATCTTCAGAACTGCGATCGCGCCCAGAATTTGACCGAAAATGGCTAGAGGTGCTGACGCTAAAATATCAAGAAGGCTTGACAGATAAAGCGATCGCCCAAAAAATGAACCTGAGCGATCGCACTGTACGAAACTACTGGATTAGACTGCAAGATGCTTTGGGTGTGTATGACGAACCTGGTAAAGAATTGAGAATTCAAATTGAAATTGCAGCTAGAAAAATCGGATTAATCAACTGATGAAAATCGCACTTTCAACTCAAAGCAATTTATGGAAAAAAGTTCATAAAGAACTGAAACTCTGGCGAGAAGTAGTGCTGCCAGGACTCTCTGTGGTAGGAATTATCATGCTTGTGCGCTCAACAGGATTATTGCAATCGCAAGAGTGGCTGGCTTTCGATCAATTGCTCCGGCTACGACCTAATGAAGCTGTCGATTCGCGGGTAGTAATTGTGGGTATTGATGAAGACGATATTAACTATGTAGGCAGGTTTCCCATCCCAGATAAAGAAATCGCCCAAATGTTGAGCATCTTAAATAGCTACAAACCCAAAGTCATCGGTCTCGACCTTTTTAGAGATAAAAGGAACTCGGCTGATGCAGAGCTTGTACCTGTTTGGAGAGAGAATCCAAATCTCATCGGAGTTGAAGTAGCATTAAACCAAAAACAATCTTTTAATGTTAAACCACCACCTGAGTTACCTGCCCAACGAGTCGGCTTTGCAGACTTAATTGTAGATCCGGACGGGAAGTTGCGACGTGGCTTAATTGCAAGTAAAACTTACACCGGAGAACTGAAATACTCTCTACCTCTGCGTTTAGCACAATTCTATTTACGTGAGCAAGGAATCAAGTTTGCTCATGGTAGTCGCTCTTTTGACCCCATTAAGTTCGGTTCAAGTCGGCTAGTCCGATTTCTCCCCGATTCTGGCGGATATGTGGGAACTGATGCCAATGGCTTTCAAATGCTACTCAACTTTCGCTCTCATCCCCAACCTTTTCGCACCATATCTCTCAGAGATGTCCTCAATAAAAAAATTGATCCTAGTTGGATTCGCGATCGCGTCGTGATTGTTGGCATGACTGCCCCCAGCGTTAAAGATAACTTTATCATCTCCGCAGTTAAAAATACACTTTACACCACGGCTTTAGGAGTTGAAAACTCTGCTAATCAATACCAATGGATTTATGGTGTAGAAGTTCATGCTCATGCTACGAGCCAAATCATTAGTCATGTTTTAGACAGACGACCACTGCTAAAAGTCTGGTCAGAAATTTGGGAGTATTTATGGATTTTAGCTTGGGGTTTACTCGGCATAATTCTGGGTTTAATCCTGCAATCTCCGGCAAAGACATTGTTGAGTCTTGGTGTAACTAGTACCGGACTTGTTGGGATTTGTTATATTTGCCTAGTTCTGGGTTGGTGGATTCCTTTAGTACCAACCTTGTTAGCTCTTACAAGTGCAGGACTGACAACATTTTTTTTTGACAGAGATTTAAGAACACTACTTGAACAGCGCAGTTTAACTCTGAAGCGCTCTTTTGAAGCAATCCATAATGGGCCTTTACAAAGCTTGGCTGTGATGTTGAGGAGCTTTGGCGAAAAAGAGATAGAGTCTGAAAACTTGCGAGCGCAGCTTGAACAACTAAATCGAGAATTACGCGCTATTCCTGAATATCTCACTCAAGAAATGCTCAGTCGTAATGATAGTGTTTATTTAGAGGGAAATGAAGTACTCGATTTGCAAACTCCCATTGCTGAGATGCTTTATTATGTTTACGACATTACCTTAAGAAGAAACTTTCAAGGATTTACGACCATCCAAAGTTTTATTCCTCCTAATTTTGAACCATTAGATGAGTGCAACCTAAATGCAAATCAAAAGCGAAGCTTGTACATTTTTTTGCAAGAAGCTTTATGTAATGTCGGTAAACATTCCCAAGGAGCTACTCGTCTTGATGTTGTTTGTACGCGCTCATCGAGGGAGTATTGCCTGCAAGTAATTGATAATGGGTTTGTGAGTATATCTAAAAACTATCAACGTCATGGGCAAGGAACAGAACAAGCTCAAGATTTAGCCCGACAATTGAGAGGTAGATTTCGACGATATCCTCACTCTCCACAAGGTACTGTCTGCGAATTGGCTTGGCCCATAGCAAGTAATTGGTGGCAGCAATTTTTATATTTAGGTAATTGGAACTTTTTAGTGAAACAAAATATTAAATCAATAAGTATTAAGAAGTAAAAGTAAAAAGATAATCTCCACTTTTGCTACCGCTATAAATGCAATCCTATTTAGAAAAACTACTTTCCACCTCGGGAATATACATCTAAGTCTTGTAATCAAATAAAGCTGGGTATGCTTACTTCAGGAATTGCAAGACCAGTTGGTTAAACTTTTCTGGGTTTTCAATGAACATGAAATGTCCTCCGCCTTCAGCTTCTTCAAAGATTTCCAATTCTGAGTTAAGAATGCTTTTATTCATCCAGACTTGCGATTTCCAAGGAATAATACTTTTTCTGCCACCAATAATTAGAGTTGGTTTACGAATCCTGGCAATTTGATCTCGCCAATCTGTATGAAATTGGTTGTATAGCGAATGGCACTAAGTTAAGCGTAAACCCCTTATATAACTGGCTTTTGGGTGTGGGGTGTGGGGTGTGGGGTTGCAGGTTTGGGAAATCAAGAAAATGTTGAACTCCTTGACGCAACTAAAGTTTAATTGTCTTAAACACCACACCCTACACCCTGCCCCCAACACCCTGCCAAGCGCGAGATTTCACGTTTTCTTAGTGACATTCGGTTGTATAGCAACGTTGCAGCAAGCGATCGCGGAAACTCAAGATTGCACTCTACCATCCACTCAAATTGTTCTTTTGGCATGGCATTCGTCACCATCGCAGCTAGGGTGTGGGCGAGAGGTATATAGCGGAGATTCGGTTTGAGGATCGTCAAAAGGACAAATTTTTTCAAACACCAGATTTTGACTGTCTGAAGACCAAACCCCATTAAACTGAGGTGAGATTGGCGAACACTTGTTATCAGAGAACAGCTTGGTTAACCCAGACCCATCAGCATTTACAGCATAAACAACATAGGCTCCATTGGCACTCAGTTGAACAAACGCAAGTCGCTGTCCATTGGGAGACCATACTGGCTGGGTGATATTACCTTCAGCAGCGATAATCGTAAAAATTTCCAATTTCTCAAATACTAGACTGAATACATGTTGCTCAAGGCTTACTAAAGCGATGTTGTCAACTGTGGCAGTGTGTCGGCTGGTAATGAGTTTGCCAATTGAGTGATTAAAGTAACTTCTCCCTGTGCATTCCTATTCACCAAGTAATTAATTCCTCGATAGCTCAATTTATAAGTTGTTGGTGGTAAAGGAATTTCCGCAGATTTGGCATTGGGATCAACAGGATAAGTAACCCCTCGGTAAATCAGATTATAAGCTGACCCAACACTAGGTGATGGTTGAAAAGGCTTTTCTGTTGTTCTATTTGCAATTTTCGAGGAGTCTAATTCGTAGCCCAAACCGCGATAGTAAAGTTTCATATATTTGCCTCGTGAATCGTTAATAAATCCATGCAACACCAGCATATTAGCTGTTCGCTTTTGTTGCATAATCTCAGAATAGATAGATTTAATCAGAAATACATCGTTAAATCAGGAAACTAGTTTTCCAATTTTGGAAATTTACTGAGGCTTATCTGCAAACTGTTTTTTGAAAAAAGGTCAACTAGTAGTTCCTTCTCGTGAGCTTGGCGGAGTCAAGGAACTCATGTTTTTAGCCCCTTCCCCTTTAAACTTTACCCTTATCCCTGTTCTGTCACTTCCGGAAAACAATAATCGTAGCGAAACACTAAAACTTTTATCTAATCAAGCTTTGAGCCTTTCTTTTCTAATAGAAACTAAAATTTGTAGCTAAAAAACCAAAAGTAAAGTTCCGAAAGGCTTTCAGGCACTGGTTTCTCCCAAAGTGACAGAACAGGGTTAGATTGCTAGTGGTAAAGCCAATCATCTATGGCGCTACTTTTTCTTTGAACTGCTTCCCAGGATAAAATGCAGGCACTTTGGTAGGCTGGGTACAAACAAGACGACAAAAAGGAAAAGTAATGGACTTAACGCGACTACTGTCCCTAAATAAATAAATTTCAATCTACAATATCAACTCGCTTTAATGCAGCAGTCAATCCTGCCATAAACTCAACAAAAACGCGAACTTTAGCCGAGAGATAGCGTTTTTGCGGGTATAACACAGCGATCGCTAACCCAGTTTGGGGTGCGTAAGATTGCAGAATCGGTTGCAAATCTCCCCGTGCGATCGCTTTGGCTGCGATAAATTTGGGAAATTGGACTACGCCGGCTCCACCAATCACCGCCTCTAAAATGACTTCTGAATTATCGAATCGCAGATAACTCTCAACACAAAGGTCAATCGCTTTTCCATCTTGTTCAAACTTCCATTTTGCCCTGCCTTCTTGATGCCCGTTCGCGGAGCGTCTCCTTTAGGAGAAGAACTGTAGGGCGATCGCTACAGCTTTGCAGTCATTGGATTGCTAGTGGTAAAGCCAATGCATCTATGGTGCTACTTTTTCTTTAAACTGCTTCCCAGGAGAAAACGCAGGCACTCTAGTAGCTGGAATAGTCATTGGTTCATTGGTTTTGGGATTACGCCCCTCGCGCTCGGAACGCTCGCGTCGCTCAAATGACCCAAAGCCAACGAGCGTTACCTTCTCCCCATTTGCTACAGCCTCAGTAACAACTGACAATAAAGCACTGATGATTTCATCGGCTTGCTTTTTTGTGACGTTGGCCTTTGCTGCTACAGCATCTGCTAATTCACCTTTGTTCATAAATCACCCTGAAGCATTGCGAGTAAAGGAAATTTACCATGACTAATACCAATTCTCTGAAATAAGGCTACAGATGAGATAATAAGATGAAACTAGATACAAAGATGAACAATGTCAGGGGTATATCAACTAGAAATTAAAGAGACTGTCGCAGAACTCAAAGATTTACTGGCAATACAAAAAACTGCGACGGCTAAAGAAAGAGTGCAGCTACTATATTTACTCAAAACAGGGCATGGTCAAACAATTTCTCAAACCGCAGAAATTATTGGTCGAAATCGAGTGACCCTACACAAGTGGATTCGACAGTACAAAGCAGGCGGTATTGAAGGACTATTAAAACAAAAATCTTCGCCAGGAAGACCAAGAACCATCCCAAACTGGGCAGAAAAAGCATTAGAGAAAAGATTGCAAGAACCACTTGGATTTAATGGTTATCAAGAAATTGTAGAGTGGCTAGAACAAAACTTGGGAGTCAATTCTTGCTACAAGACAGTTCACAAACTGGTTTATTACCGTTTGGAGTCATCGCCAAAAGTACCACGCCCCAAAAGCGTTGAACAAAAACAACCACAAGTAGAGGCATTTAAAAAAACCTTGCACACAACTTAGCAATGCTGTCTTGGTTTTGCTTAACAGTTTTATGCACAACGAAAACGATTCGTTTTTGGTGCGAGGACGAAACTCGAATTGGATTGAAAACAATCACAGGACGGAAAATCACAGGCAAGGGTGTCAAACCCGTTGGTGTACACCAGTGGCAGTTCAAAGCAACATATTTATATGGAATCATCGAACCACTGACTGGCGAAAGCTTTTTTTGGGAATTTTCACATCTTAATACTGACTGTTTTCAGATATTCCTCAATCTAATTTCTCAACATTTTACTGATTCAGTACTAATTATTCAACTGGATAATGGTGCCTTTCATAAAGCCAAACGTCTTCAAGTACCAGATAACATCATTTTATTATTTCAGCCTGCACATTCTCCCGAGTTAAACCCAATTGAGCAGGTTTGGCAATATATTAAGCGCCGACTGCGTTGGTTATTACCTAAAAAACTTGATGATTTACGTACTGCTCTCTACGCTGAAATTGGGAAATTAACCAAACAAATTATTGTATCTATTGCCCGAAGACAATATATTTTAGAGGCACTATCTGTAGCTAGCTTTTAGAGAATTGGTATAACTTTCGTGAGGCTAGGGGGAAAAAGACTAACAATCACGCAGCATACGAAAATTAACAATGCACGCCTACTGCTGTGGTGACCTTGAATTAAGGAGTACAGCCAGTTGAGTTTTAGGAGAGGGGGTATGAAATGGGATACAGCCATTTGCGAAATAATTGGGTTAGGCGCGGCATAATCACATAGGTAAGCAGAGCGACACCGAGTCCTGTGCTAATCAGTTGATTGAGCAATACAGGTAGCCCAGACAGCAATGGTACTAGCAACCGATTGAGCTGAGGAAGCGTGAAGAATACTCCTAGCCAGGTCACTAACGCCATTTTGTAGCGGGGTGGTGGAGACATCATAGGTTTGTTTGAGAGAGTAAACCAGGTTTCCAATCCGGTCAGGGTTTGAATATCTTCTGGCTTTTCAATCAAGGGTTGCAATCGCTCAATCCATTCCCGCCGAATATCTGATTCTAGCCAGGTCTTGAGATTGTCGTAGCAATCGAACTTGAGAATGACCACGTACTCAGAATGGGCGTGATTCTGGGGTCGAATAGTGCTGACACCCAAATGTCCCTTGAATTTTCGTGCATCTGCGGCAATGCCATGAAACCATGCTTCGTAACCTTGCTCACGCCCCGGTCTCACTACATGAGAGATCACAGCAGTGACTGGACAGTTTTCTTCACTGATATTAATTGCTAACGGTTCATCAAACATAGTATTTAACGTTCGTAAGCAAACTGGATAGCAATTCGGTTGCCCCGAAAAGCCCAAAGCTCTTTGATCAGACGGTATTCCAATTCTTTAAGCCACTTGCGAGTCAAGAACTGAACAATCGCCTCACGACCAGATAGAAATTCTGAACGGTTGCGCCAAACGCTATCTACTGACTTTTCCTTCTAGTTTTTTTTATGATGATGAGTCCTATGGTTGAATGCCACTAAGAAAAGGTGAAACCTCGTCAGGGCAGGGTGTTGGGGGTAGGGTTGCAGGTTCGTGTTCCAGACAATTGAATGCGAATGCGTCAAAAAGTTCAACATCTTCTTAATTACCCACACCCGAACCTGCAACCCCACACCCAAAAGCCAGTAATACCAAGGATTTACGCTTTTCTTAGTGCCATTCTCCTATGGTTGTTGAGGGCTGAAATATCTGGTGTAAAGAATTGTCAGGTGTCTGTGCTTGCTACCTGCTTACACGTTTGAAAACAGCATATTTAACCCTTCAGTCATCGTGGGATGAGTCAAAATTCCATCGCGCAGAACGGTATAGGGCATCTGAGCTTGCATCACCATTTGCACTGTCGAAATCACTTCACCCGCTTCATAACACAAGAGTGAACATCCGAGAATCCGACCCGTCTTGGTATCCACGATCGCCTTCATCAGTCCATCAGTTTGACTTTGTGTTACTGCTCGCATAATATCTCTTGCATCTAGCTTCGCCACTCGAATGGCATACCCTTGTTGCTGCGCTTCGGTTTCGGTCAGACCTATATGAGCCAGTTCTGGGTCGATGAAAAGACAAGATGGAACCAAACGACCTTGTGTGCTGCGGTTGCCGCCATCAATCAAATTCGCTTTGACAATCCTATAATCGTCCAGTGCCACATGGGTATATTGCGGCCCACCATTAATATCGCCTAACGCCCAAATCTCCGGTATGTTCGTCTCCAGGCGCTCGTTGACTGGAATGAATCCTCGTGTATCGGTTGCCACACCAGCAGCAGCTAGATTTAAGGTATCAGTGGTTGGCGCACGACCGACGGCTACTAACAAGTGTGAACCCTCAAGGCTCATCTCATGCTCGGCAGCTTGAATCTGAAGTTTAATTGCATTGCCAGGGCGATCAACTCTTAACACCTTCGCCTTCAGCAAGAAGTCAATGCCGTCTCGTTCCAGTAGTGCTTGCACTGCGATCGCAATATCTGGATCGTGCTGTGATAGAATTTGCTCACTCTGCCCAATGACAGTGACGCGAGAGCCAAAGCGCCGGAACATCTGGGCAAACTCCAACCCAATGTAGCCGCTACCGAGAACGAGCAGATGCTCTGGCAACTGTTTTAGCTCCATGATTGACTCGCTGGTGAAAAACCCAGCTTCCTTGAGTCCCGGCAGGGATGGAATCAACGGTCGCGTGCCTGTATTGATAAACAATCGTTCTGCTGTGAGTAAGCGAGTTGTTCCTTCATCTGTTGCCACTTCAATTGTTTTAGGTGCCACAAAGTGAGCGGTGCCAATGATCAGATTGTCCCCCAATGCGGTGTGCAAGTTGTTAAGATTTATTGGTCGCAGGGACTGCACGACTGATCGTTTGCGCCCAATCACTGCCGCTAAATCAACCGTGGGCGGTGCCGTGTTGATGCCATAGGCAGCACTGTTCCGCACAGTATTTGCCACCTCTGCACTTGCCACCATCGTTTTGCTGGGAATGCAGGCAATATTAGGGCACGAGCCACCAATCATGTTTAAGCTACGTTCCACCAGAGCGGTTTTGCGCCCGTCCGCGACTAGTGCAGGTGCCAGGGTTTTACCCGCTTTGCCACCGCCGATAATAATGTCGTCGTAGTATTGGGTATCCATTTCCATCTCCTTTGCGTTTGACGTTATTTCACAGCAGAGCTTGCTGCTTCAACAATCAGGTTGGCAACTTTTCTTGGATGAGAGATAAAGGCCACATGGCTTGCCTTGATCTCAATTGTTTTAGCACCGATTCGCTTTGCCATGAATCGCTCAAGCTCAGGGTTAATTGCCTGGTCTTCCTGAGCCACGAGGTACCATGAGGGAATTGTCTTCCAAGCTGCGCTTTCCACTGATTGGTCAAAGACCGCCTTGGAGGGTGGCTTCTGCGTCGCTGCCATCACCCGCGCCTCGACTATCGATACGTCTTTAGCAAAGACCTCGTGAAACTTCTCACGATCAATGTAGAGAAACCCTGCTGTATCAGCTATAAGTGCTTTGCTGAGTGGAGGGGGAGCATATCTGCTACTTAACTTGCTAATTGTTTCGCCTGGTTCTGGTGCAAAACCAGCGATATAAACCAATGCTTTCACTTGTGGGTTGCCAGCCGCCGCAGCTGTGATCACGTTTCCACCATAGGAGTGTCCGACCACAACAACGGGTCTCCGTTGGGCATCAATTACCCGCTTGGTTGTGGCAATGTCGTCTGGCAAAGAAGTAAGCGGATTTTGTACAGCGGTCACTGTATAGCCATCCTGTTGTAAAAGCGGAATGACGTGTTGCCAGGATGTAGCATCGGCATTGGTACCATGAACAAGAATGATCGAAGGTTTAGGGTTGGACGCTTGGGGTAATTCCTTAAAAATGGCTGATGCTGGATGCATGAATACTATAACGACAACACTAAATGCGAGTAGTAACAGCAAAAATCTTTGAACTTTTTTCCATGTAAAAATCATCCTTGTTGTCACCTCTATATTCCTGCTGGATTGTTGAAATCTCTAAAATGGGCTTTGTTGTTCGCATGATTAACTTGAAAGCTGATGGAATTGGTAACTGGTTCATGCTGGATATGCGGTAACACCAAATAGACAAACACAATTTCCAGTTGGATTTTTCCCTGCTTATTCTGGAATGACAATCACCTACTACCCTAAATGCTGTTTTAAAAACGCCAACGTGCGATCGCCTGCTAATTCTGCGGCTTCTTGGCGATAAGCGGAACTACCCACGCGACTAAACCCGTGACTTACTCCTTCATAGCGATAGATTGTTACCAGGGGGTTGTCTTTCAGTCCTAGCTGAATGGTCACTTGAGCGCTGGGTGACACAAACTCGTCATTTCCACTCAGATGCAATATCAGCGGTTTCTGAATCTTTGTCGCTTCTGCTAAATTCTTGTCAATGTCAACACCGTAGTAACTAACGTTGGCATCCGCATCAGTAGGTGTTGCCATGAAATATGCCAGTTTACCGCCCATACAAAAGCCCACACTGCCGACCTTGCCTGTGCTGCTGGGATACTGCCGCAGAAAAGACAGGGTTGCTTTTAGGTCTTCTACGCCGCTATCCACATCAAACGCTTGGAGTAGCTCAACGGCTTTAGCCCACTGATCCTTATCGTCAGCATCAAGTTGCACATTGGATTCCAGTCGCCAATATAAATCTGGCACGATCACCAAATAGCCTGCCTTAGCATAATCATCGGCAATCTGTCGCATAGTATTATTGACCCCAAGAATTTCTTGAATCAGCACAATTCCTGCACGAGGCTGACTACTGGGTACTGCTAGATAGGCGCTAAAACTGCCCCCGGACAAGGCTGGAATGGTTACATTTTGAGTTGTCATGATGTCCTTTCTTTTTAAGAATTTGCTATTTAGACTTTGACCGAATTAAACAACGTTGCTGACTGAATGCAAGTATGAAGCGATCGCCGTACCCAGCGGGGCTTTGTCCATCGCCAGTGCCATCAGCATGGTTGAAATGGACACCAAGAAGATAAAGCAACTGGTACACGATTCTGCTCTCCTTAGTACAACGTTTCATTAAGGGCGTCGGAAATCAAAATTTGACAACTCCTAGAAGCGAGCTATTCCTCAAACGAATTCCGAACCCTCTTTCATGGAGATGTGTGCTTAGTGCGTCCAATTGTTGTCAAGCTAGTAACTAAACCTTGCACTGATTAGGCAGAGATGGGTTGCAGCCGTGACGTGAGAAATTGACGTATGTAGTTTGCGATCGCATCCCCATCTTCCTCCAGCGCAAAATGTCCAGTATCGAGTAAATGGAACTCAACGTCTTTCAGGTCGCGCTGGTAGGCATAAGCGCCTTCGGCAGGGAATATGTCGTCGTTCTTACCCCAAACAATTAGGGTGGGAGGTTGATGTTTGCGGAAATACTCCTGCCATTTTGGATAGAGCGGTGGATTAGTTCTATAGTCATAAAAAAGCGCCATTTGAATCTCAGCATTTCCAGGGCGATCAAGGAAGAGTTGATCCATGTTCCAGGTGTCAGGGCTGATCGCTTCAGGATTGCGAGCGCCGTTGATGTATTGCCACTTCGTTCCTTCCAGTCCGAGAAAGTCTCTCAGCTTTTGAGCATTAAGAGAAGAAGGATCTTGCCAGTATGTCTTCATGGGTTCGGTAAACTCCCGCAGCCCCTCCTCATAGGCATTCCCGTTTTGCACAATCAGGGCTTGCACTCGCTCTGGGTATTTAGTAGCTATTCGATAGCCAACAGGCGCACCATAATCCATCACGTAAAGACTGTATTTTTTGAGGTCGAGCGCAGTAATAAACTTCTCCACAATCTGGGCCAGGTGATCAAATGTGTAGTCAAACTCATTCACAGTTGGCATTGAACTGTTACCAAAACCGGGATAATCGGGAGCAACGAGATGGAAGCGATCGGCAAGCGCAGGTATCAGATTACGAAACATGTGAGATGAGGTCGGGAAGCCATGCAACAGCAAAATAGTTGGATTATCGCGCTCTCCAGCTTCTCGATAAAAGATATCTAAACCATCGATTGCGATCGTGCGAAATGTAGCCATAAGATTACTCCTTGTCGGTTTATTAATACCTTGTCCTTTAGGACACGCTACGCAAACGCCAATTTATGGGGGTGAGTTGATGATCCTTGAACTATTAACTTGCGGCGTTTCGCATCGGTATATAACACGCAGTAATGGTTGTACAGATCCCAACTCCCAGTCTCAATTAGAAACAGCGAGGGTAGCAACCTGCTAGCAAAATATTCTTCTTACCTGAAATTACTTTTGTAAGGTTATAATCTTTTTGCTTCTCTACAGTATTTTTATCTTGAATTTGAGTTTGGTCGTTACTGTAATTAAACTTTAGAGCATTGTCCTCTGAGATATTATGCTTTTCAAGCGCCATGCTAGAGTCAAATTTAGATGTATTCAGATCATTATTAGGTAGAGTAAAATTCTGGCTAATTTTGGTAATAGCAGAGTTCCCAGAAAAAGCTATTACACCACCTATTACGACTCCTAAACCTTTAACCCAGCACAAAAGATTACTCATAGTCATATTGCATCTTTTCAAAGAACTGATAGTTACTGAACAGCAGTTAAGCTGTACCAATCTGAGATACTGTATATCGAAAACAGTAATCAGCATTTTATTTTTATCAAAGTTTATTAACTTCAACGATCAATTCCAGGGGGGAGTTGAAGGTGAAGTATCTCTACAACAGTATTCTCTTGAAACTTAACAATCTGATTGAGGTTGTGTTTGTGTAGCATTTTGATTCCTGGGATTGCTGATTTAATGTATGAATCTGGGTACAGAGACTAGCAATTGCTAGTCCCTACAAAGGCTTTGAAATCACCCAAAATCATTTTCATACCTGAATTCAGCAATGCCTGATTTTTCTGTTAATTAAGTTTGGCAGCGCCAAAAGTAGCGTTGAACGCATAACACCAAATAGCAACAGACTGATAATTTGCTAAATCTAGCCAGGATGGGATGGGGTAACGTTGCTTTCCAGTAAAGCTTTGTAAGCGGTCAAGCAGGAAAATTTCTTGCTCTTTAATTGGAAAATCTGGGGGAGTGGTTGAACCAATAACGTCTTCAAGGCGATGGAGAACCACTCGTAAGTCAGGGCCAAGATGGGAAGTTTTGAAGTCTGGTTGTAACTCGACGAATCGTTGCTCGGACTCTACTACAATCTGAACTGTTCCTTCAGTAGGATGTTCGCCAGAAACAAAAGTGCCAGATAAGTTCATAGTTGAAAATTCTCCAATGATCTCTAGTATTAAACTCAACGTCTTTCCAGTCGCCAGTAGACCTTTTTACTGATTTCCCACAATTAAAACTTGTTGCTTTGTGTAAGTCCTGGAAGTTGTACGGTGAGTCTTCGTGTTGTCATTGCTCAGGAGGCGGGGGAATAATCTCGATGCCGTACTTAGGTGCAGTGCTGAGGATTTTATCTAAGTCTTCAGAACTCAATGGTGGGGCAGATGTAATTTGACCATTCACCGTCTTTCCGACTTCGGCAATAAATTTCTCAAATCCTGCGGGTGTCACCCAAACCAACATTTTGGCCGGTACAGAGGTAGTATTGGTAAATCGATGAAGCTGACCTTTGGGCGAATGGAGGAAGGTTCCAGCCGTTGCGGCAAGGGTGCGATCATCAAGCTGGAATTCAATCTCTCCGTCTTGCACATAGAATGATTCATTTTCTCGGCTGTGTCGATGGGGAGGAGTACCACCACCAGGTGCAACGATTACCTCACAAAGCGCGTAAGCTTCACCTGTCTCTTCACCAATTGCTTTGAAGGTATAAAGGTCTTGGCCAAAGTAGTAAGAATAACCCCCACCTGATTCAACGAAAAGTCCGTTTTGGTTGATTGTCATTGTCGTCTCCAAGCAAACAAGTTGTTTATTCGTAAATCAGTGTTAGTGATGGTACACAGTTCTGTTGCAATCTTGATCGCGCACTGAGTTTAGATGAGGACACGCTACCGCAGGAAATAGTTGTTTATTAGACCTGCTTTGAAAATCTACGAGGCGTGGACTGCTAATTTAACGACCGCTCAACATCTCTGAGCTACTACCAGCCATTGGACGACTGCGACGCAAGTCTCGCCAGATTTGGGTAGCTGCTAATGCCCCATCTGCGGCGGCAACTACAACTTGATTCAGTCCAACTTTGAGATCCCCAATCGCAAAAATGCGGGGATGGGAAGTCCGCGCCATCTTATCGGTGACTAAGTTTTCGCCCTGCTTTTCCAAATCAAACTTTTCCAGATAATCGGCGTGATACTTCGACCCCATTGAGATCAGACCAGCTTCTAGCTTAATTATCGTGCCATCTTCCAGTTCCACTCCATTCATCTGATGGTCTTCGCCCAGGAATTGTTGAATTGGCGTTTCGATTATTTGATAACCCTTCTCTTGCAATTTCTGGCGTAACTCACCATCGACTTCAAACATTCCTTGCGTGAATAGGGTGATGTGAGGTGTAAACCAACCTAGAGAAAAAACAACCTCCGCGTTGCTGGCAGTGTTGGCAAACACGCCTACTTTTTTGTCTGTCATTTCGTAGCCATCACAGATTAAACAAACGTGCAGGTTGTACCCGGCATAGTCAAACACGTTTCGCATATTATCCAAATTAGGCAAGTAATCAATAATGCCACTGGCAGCAATCAGATATCTGGCATGAAACGTTTGATGCAAGCTATCTTGCCGACCAATTTTGACTTTTATGGCAAAGGTTTCTCCCTGATCCACAATCTCTTCCACAAAGGCATCGAGCATATCACCACCTAGAGTAAGGTAGTGCTCCTTGCCTTGTCGCAGGAGCGATCGCCCCGGTGTATCTGGCGGTAATCCAAGATAGTTATGCAGTTCTTGCATCCAGAAAGAGCGGGCTTTGCCTTTATCGATAATTAAACTGGAAAGAAGATAGCGTTGCAGATAAATTCCGGCAGACAAACCACCTGCTCCACCACCAACCACGATCGCGTCGTAAATATAATCAATACGTTCTGAGAGATTTTGCTTTGTCAGTTTCATGGCATTTTTCTCATAGCAATATCAATAGACTTCTTACAAAAGTCAACTTCAAATCTGTGCCATACCGCCATCGACAAACAGCTCGATGCCGTTGACAAAGCTGCTGTCGTCACAAGCGAGAAAGACAACGGCTTTGGCAATCTCATCCGGTGTGCCTACTCTACCCAGTGGGATGGTGCTGGCTTGGCTATCCACGAATTCCTGCACCTGCTTATCACTCAGTCCCAAGTGATTGTAGCCAGGAGTAGGAACCACACCAGGACTAATGGCATTAACCCGGATCTTGCGCTCTTTGAGGTCGAGTGTCCAATTACGGGCAAACGATCGCACAGCGGCTTTGGTTGCGCTGTAAACGCTGAAGGCTGGGGTGCCGACGGTAGAAGCAGTCGAGGCGTTCAGAATGATAGAAGCGCCCTCTGGTAACAGAGGCAGTGCCTTCTGCACGGTGAACAGCAGACCTTTGACGTTAGTGTTGAACGTTTTGTCAAAGTGTTCTTCGGTGATTTCGCCGAGTGGAGAAATCGCTCCACCACCAGCATTGGCGAATAGCACATCGAGGTGTCCTTGCTCTTGCTTAATCGTGGCGAACAGGCGATCTAGGTCTGCCAGATTGGAGACATCGCTTTGAACGCCCGTAACGTTTTCACCAATCGCTTTCACGGCAGCATCAAGTTCAGTTTGACGACGACCCGTGATGAAGACATACGCTCCTTCGGCGACAAAGCGCTTGGCAGTGGCAAGACCGATGCCGCTGGTACCGCCGGTGACAAGAGCGACTTTTCCTTCTAGTTTTTTCATGATGAGTCCTCTGGTTGTTGAGTTTGAAAGAGTCGTCCGCAGTAGGTTGCTTTCAACACGAGAATTTACCCTCGATAGGCAGCGTTTTTCACTCATGTGAGATACAGGAGATGAAGAGATAGGCACTCCATTCGACTGTTACTTCACTATCTCAAATTCTGGGATGTTCCAGTTCCTCAGTAATTCATACCTTGATTCAGCAACGCCTAATTTTCTTTAAGAAAGTCCAGCAACACAGGATTTACTTGATCTGCATGAGTCCAGTTTATGGCATGCGGGCCACCAGGTATCACTACAAGGCGGCTGTCTTTAATTAGCTGCGGCAGCCTCTTTGCGGTAGACTCAAATGGAAGGATGCGATCGCTATCTCCATGAATAATTAGAGTTGGCACGTCGATGCGTGGCAGATCATCACGAAAATCGGTCAACCACGATGGTACACAGTCCAGAGTTCCCTTAGCGGAAGCTCCTGCTGCAACATTCCAGCTCAGTCGGATAGCATCGTCGCTAATACGTTGGCGAAGCCTCTCGGAACGAGAATCACCGAGAAACACATCCACGTTGTAGAAGTCTTTGAAAAATGTGGACAGATAAGCTGGGCGATCATCTACGATACTCTTCATAATTCCGTCGAAGACAGTGCGATCGACCCCTTCGGTATTGTCGTCTGTCTTCAGCATAATCTTCAAAAACTCAGTGGCAAAAAAGCTTTTTCCATTTGGGTTCAGTATTTGTCGTAATCGCTTCAACTTTTGTTTTGTACCGTTCGTTTGGTATACTTAAACTGTCGGGTAATATTTAGCAAACATCTGTTGAAAACCGGATGCAAAGGGTTGATCCCTCACGAGAAATCCTCCTCCATTGAATGGTTCAACTGAAGTGAGAGCCTTCGCCAGCTGCAAATGATTTTGTAGGCGATCGCACCGATGCAATGACGACCAATTCCACCGCAGCATTGAGTGGTAAGGTTGTTTGTCCAAAGACTGTCCGTGCGTGACCCGCCCGATTGTTCAAAACTTGTGCAAATAAATCCGATGCTCCATCTAGTACCCCGGCATGGTTATACCAGTTCGGTACACATTGGATATGTCCATCCAGGCGCACAATACTATTTAGCGTTTCAAACTGTTGGGTTGCAGCGTGCAGTTGAGCCAACACATTCAGTCCTGCTAACTTGGCGGCTTGATAACCGTCTGCATCATCCAAATCTGCTCCTAATTTGCCTGCATACTTCAATACGCCATTAAGCAGAGGAATTTGCCCTGACACAAAGATGAGATCCCCAGTTCTGACCCAAGGATGATACTGTCCCAATGCCTGTGGAGGCTGAGGTAAGGTCAGTCCTAAGTCCGCTAAACGTTGTGTGATAGACATAGCACCATTGTTGTTGCAGTAGGTTTCATAAGCTCTAGGGCTTTAGCACAATCGTGCCAACGGCAACGCCTGCAGCCAAACGAGCATGGGCATCACGGGTTTCATACAACTCATAAACTCTATCGAGAGTGGGTTTAATCTTACCCGCTTTTACTTGTTCTAAGCCCCAACGTAAGTCATCGATATCACCCATTAAAGAGCCTCGAATTTGCTGTTGAGCAAAAAAGAACGGAAATATCTCAATGGTGGTTTCCATCCCCGTTACCATACCCATAGAAACCAAAACGCCAAGAGGTCTTAAAGCTTTCAGGGAATCGGATAGAAAACGCCCGCCCAAATTATCTAGAATCATATCAGCTCCCTGTCCTTCTGTCCAGGCGTTTACTCGTTCAACAAAATTTTCCGACTCAGTTTTAATGACGAGATCAGCGCCTAAACTTTTCACGAATGCTTCTTTCTCTGGCGTTCTAATCGTTGCTGCTACCTTAGCCCCAAGTGCCTTGGCTATTTGAACACCAATAGATCCTGTCCCGGACGCTGCACCGTGGATAACAACTGTGTCCCCTTTTTTGACTTCGCCAACAACTTTAATTGCCTTAACACAGGTAACCAATGGCATTGGCAACGTTGCCACAAGCTCATCTGCCAAACCTGTTTCATCCTTAACCAGCCATTTCTCAGGCACCACCATGTATTCGGCATAGGTTCCCCATTCAGCAACACCGCGAATTAGGTAGCTGGGGGCAGCGCTCATTGGCTTAAAATCATCGTCTTTAGAATCCAAAGGATATCCTGGCATTGGAATCACCCGTTCTCCAATCTGAAAACGGCTCGAACCCAGCCCATTTGCCTCAATCACACCGACTGCATCCGAGCCTAAAATATGAGGGAAACTCATATTTGGATTCACACCACCCAAACGCAGGTAGTGATCGATACGATTGAGACCAGTTGCAAGAATTTTGATACGAACCTCACCGACTTTAGGCTCAGGCGTATCAACATCAACATAGTCAAAGACATCCGGTTCACCAAATTTTCTGATTACAGCAGCTTTCATAGTTCTATATCAGGTATACTATTGCGCCGCAACAATTTCTATTACGGAAACGGTAACAGTGATTCAAATTGAGCAAGAATTTTCTTGCCAAGGCACCTACTAATAGAATGTTTTGAGGGAAAAAATCTAGTTTTTCACCAGTGGAATTATGACTGAAGCTACTGGTTGTGAAAGGTAGCCTGCGGCTTTGATTAAATCGGCTGCTTTTTCGCCAATCATGATCGTCGGTGCGTTCGTATTGCCTGTGGTGATCGTTGGCATGATGGAGGCATCCACAACACGCAACCCCTCAACCCCATGCACCCGCAGTTGGGGGTCTACAACTGCCAAAATCACTTCAGAGTTAACCCTGACCTGGTGCAGTGTGTCCTCGTGCAGATATTCCACCCCAACCGTGTGAGTGCCTTCAAACAACAAGCGAGTTACTAACGCTCCTGTAGTTACAGTCAAATTGGGACGCTGGAGAATGGGCATAAGGAAGGCAGCAGCAGCACTATGCCGCTTACCATCCTTAATGGTCAACTGATAAAGTCCTGCTCCTGACTGCTGCTTTCCATTAACATCAGGATTATGGTCATATCCTAGTGCCACTGCTGCGTCTACAAAGCGTTGGGATACCACAGCAGGCGCAATCAGATCGGTGACGCTCAACTCTCCATCAACCCCGTGGTACTCGGACGCGCCTCGTGAGGAGTGTTCCGATTTCTTGAAGTAGGGCAAAATATCTTGGTAACTCCAGCCAGGATTTCCCAATGACTGCCAATGGTCATAATCGTGAGGATTACCTCGCAAATAAATCATAAAATTAATCGAACTGCTGCCCCCCAGAACTTTGCCACGGGGACAAAAGATTTTGCGGTTATTCAGGTAGGGTTCTGGTTGGGAGAAATATGCCCAGTCCACCTCAGAACCTAGTAGACTGAGACATTCCGCCGGGATGTGAATCTCTGGTTTCGTATCAGGGGTACCCGCTTCGAGTAATAATACAGTTGTTTTACTGTCTTCGGTCAGACGGTTGGCGACAAGGCATCCTGCCGAACCTGCACCAATCACAACGTAGTCATAGTGAGTCATAAAATTCTCTTCCCCTGTGCCTGGAATGGATTTGCTATGTTCTCGTAGCAGCTGAGGGTAGGGTTCCAGGCGGGCCAAGGGTTTCATCGCCCATCTGGGCAGAAATGCGCGCAAGCAGTGCCATATCCAGTGTTTCTGTCTCATCCTGCATCCCCATTTCTGCAATCAGCCGAGCAGGCCCGCTTGGTGCGTTAATGACTAACCCGTGTGCTGGCTGATCGCTGAACACGGCGACCATGTGTGGTGTGCCAATAGGAATCAAGATGTTTTCACCAGCGCTCAGCACGACCTCTTTCTCACCAACAAAGACCGTGAACTCCCCGGACAGCACATATAGTTGTTGGGAATAACGCGTGTGGCGATGAAGGGGTGTCTGTGAGCCAGGAAGGGAGTATTCTTCGATCAGATCGTACTGACCTGCGGTAGTTGTGTGATCGGCAACGATGGTAAGGCGAGAACCAAACAACCAGAGTGATTGTGACATGAGATTGCTGCTTTCTCCTTTTTGATAGGTATAAAGTTGATGTTTAATTGCTGTACTAATCAGAGTGGTCAATTGCTGCAAAGGTGCGATCGCTCCGCGCCATCGCCTGCTTTGTAGGTCGAGTTCTGTCATCCCTGCTTCAAATACTTCTCAAACCAGTACAACTGCGTTGAACTGGCAATCTCAAAGCCCTCACCTTGGAAACCGTCAAAGTGTCCGCCCTTCAAGATTGTGAGAGACTTCGGCTCCATCGCCCGCGCATGGACAGAGGCGGTCAAGTCCGCAGGTGAAAGAAAGTCTTTCTCGCCTGTAATCAAGCATAGCGGGGTGGGAAAAATCGCCTCAATGTGAGGAATCGGTTCGTAATATAGACAATGTTCAATTGATTCAAAGGAGATTCGATTCTCCCATCTTCCTTCACTTGCGCTTTTGTTCGATTCAACCCAATTGAATGCGTCGGGTGTCGCCAGGAAACTGGGTTCACCAAGCGGGGCAACCAAAGGAAGGTAACTCACCTCTTTGGTTTGATACCGTTTTATCCGGTCAAGTGAAACCATCTTTGTGAGTTCTTCCATCTGAAGTGGGGAAACCAGACGGCGGGAGATGAGAAACGCATTCACCGTAGGCATCTGTGCTACGATCGCTTTCACGCGCGGATCGAATGCAGCCAGATGCAGCGCGTGACCGCCGCTATAAGAAAAGCCCCACAGACCTATGCGCTCAGGATCAACTTCGCTTTGTAGTTGAGTCCAGGTAATAGCATTACGAAAGTCTTCATGCTGCTCTGTAGGAAGCATTTGTCCGCGAGGTTCTCCCTCACTAGCACCAAGGTAGCGATAATCGAACAGCGAAACGACAAACCCAGCTTGAGCGAATTTCTCGGCAAACTGCGGCAATCCCATTTCTTTGGTCAAGCCAATTCCATGAGCCATGACAATGGCCGGAAAGCGATTGCCGGATACGACTTGATCTGGAGTGTAAAAGGTGACGGAACACTTTAGGCCTTTACTTTCAAAAGTGGTTCTTCTTTGCATAGCTGCTTACCCTATGTTTTTTAGTTGGGGTTTAAAGACCAGAAACATTAATGACTTGCAGTGGCAATGGCTGCCATCAACTGCTCACTGTTCCAGCGATCGCTATATCGAATTCCATTAATAAATAAAGCTGGGGCAGCCGTTACTCCACTGTGTAATCCACTTTCTATATCTTGATTAATGTGCGCTATGTGTACTTGGCTGGATATATCTTGCAGAAATTGGGGAATATCGAGTCCTAGATTATTGGCATACTCCACAAGATAATCGTTTCCTAACTCTTGTTGATGGGTAAACAAAATGTCGTGCATCTGCCAAAACTGGCCTTGGGTGGCTGCCGCTTGGGCTGCTTCAGCTGCACGTTGAGCATAAGGATGTATTTGCGGCTGTGGAAAGTGGCGAAATACAAAACACAAGTCATTGACCTGTTGCTGGATTGCTTTGATTAATTGGTGAGCTTCGCCGCAAGTGGGACACTGGTAGTCACCATATTCTACGAGTACTACTGAAGTACTTACCAATCCCTGAATATGATCTTGTTCTAAAATCGGCACAAGTAACCGATTATAATCACCAAGACTCATGAAAGCACCTCTAAGGAAAGGAGTGCAGCAGGTAAAGACAGATGATTGCTATGAAACCTTTTTCAAAATTGGACAGATTGATTTGGCTCTGTTATCTGTTGCATAAACTCAATTTGGCATTGCTGGGTAAAGATATGAATTTGTATCACGCAGAGCCGCAGAGGCACAGAGAATAAGAGTTTGAGAGATTGAATTTTTGACTTTCATACTCAAATTCAGCAACGCCCTCAATTTAGAGGGTTCACTCGATTTTGTCGCTGAGAAAAACTTCAGTTGATAAGCTGACAATTTAGACAGCTAATAAACTGACAAATTTGACAGGTATGACGCTATAAGTTAACAATGCCACGCCTTAACGCAACGATTACAGCCTGAGTGCGATCCTCCACGCCCAGCTTACTTAAAATATGATTGACATGAAAGTTGACAGTGCGTTCAGTAATATATAGAGCCTTGCTAATGGCTTGGGTACTCTTGCCCGTTGTAATGAGTTGAAGCACCTCTAACTCGCGATCGCTCAATTCTGGACTTGCCATGCGCTCTAAAAGTTTGGCACCGACGCGGGGTGGAATGTGCTTCTGTCCTTTGTGAACGGCACGAATCGCGGACAGCAATTCTTTTGGCTCGGCATCCTTGAGTAAATACCCTTTAGCCCCTGCTCGCAATCCCTGATAAATGTCTTCATCGCCCTCGTAAGTCGTCAATACGATGATCCGAGCAGCAGGAAACTCGGTGCAGATGGCAGTAATCGCAGCGACTCCATCCATCTGGGGCATTCGCAAGTCCATTAAAGTTACATCTGGCTGTTCTTGACGAAAGACAGCGAGTGCCTCCTGACCATTCCCAGCTTGTCCAACAACAAGGATATCTGGCGCTTCTTCCAGCATCGCAACCAAACCCTGACGTACAACGGGGTGATCGTCTACAACCAAAACATGAATGGTATTAAGTTGACTCATGATGGTTTTTCTTGCTGATTCACGGACACCGCAATTTCTGTTCCTTGTCCGGGGGCACTCTGGATCTGGATCTGTGCTCCAATGAGTTCGGCACGTTCTGCCATCCCTAATAAACCAAAGCCATTGTGACTAAAAGAACGATCAATTGCAAATCCCTGTCCATCGTCCTTAATTCGTAATATGCACTGCGTGGACTGATAGATTAGTTCAACACGAATTTCAGTTGCTTGTGCATACTTGAGTGCATTCGTCAACGCTTCCTGTCCAATTCTAAGAAGATTATTTTCCACCTCAGAGGGTAGCGGATAGGGGATGCCGATGGCTTCACACATAATTTTTATACCAGTGGATGATTCTAGCTGACTTGTCAGATGTTTGAAAGCGCTGAGTAAATCACTATTTTCTAACAAGTAGGGACGGCGTAGCGCCTCTACAGAGCGGCGTGCTTCCGAGAGTCCAGTTTGGGCTAAGTTCTGGACTTGAGCTAGGTGAGCCTGAGCTTTTTGAGGGTTTACTGTTATCTTGTTCGCAGCAGTTCTGGCGTGAATGATAACACCCGTGAATGACTGGGCTAGTGTATCGTGAATTTCTCGCGCCATGCGATTGCGTTCTTCTAGGATAGAATCGCTAACGTATCTAAATTAAATTCAGCACCGATACAAGCTGCTAACTGGAGAATTTGCTGTGTATTTTCTGGTAATTTCTTTAACTGGATCAGTAGCAACTCTACCACATTATCGGTAATATCCTGGGCTTGAATATCAGCAATGTTCCATTCCCAGCATAAGTGTTGTGCATCAAAGGTCAGCAGGTTTTCGCTATGCAGCATTCTCAAAAACTCACCGACAAAGAAAGGATTGCCCTCAGTTTTATGCAGTACTAACTCGGCCAAGGAAAGAACTGTGTCTGCATTCTGATGTAGTGTCTCGGAAATCAACTGAATCAGTGGCTCAAGCGTTAATGGTGAGAGGATTATCTCCTGAAGCACTGCCCCTTGTTTTTGGAGTTTCTCTAGCGTTAACATCAACGGATGGGTTGAATTTACCTCATTATCTCGATAGGCTCCAATCAAAAATAGCGATTGGGTTTGCTCATCAAGCAGCATCAACTCGATTAAGTTAAGTGTCGCTGAGTCTATCCACTGCAAATCGTCTAAAAAGATCACAAACGGGTGTGACTCTGAGCAAAACACCCGCACAAAATGCCCAAAGACACGATTAAAGCGATTTTGAGCTTCAGTAGCTCCAACGCCTGGTACAGGCGGCTGCTTGCCAATAATCAGTTCAACTTCAGGGATCACATCAATGATGATTTGTCCGTTGCTTCCCAAAGCTGTCAGTAGGCGCGATCGCCACTGTTGTAACTGGTCGTCTGGTTCACCAAGCAGTTGCTGCATCAATTTTTGCAAAGCATCTGCGATCGCGCTATAGGGAATATTGCGCCCAAATTGGTCAAATTTCCCAGAGATAAAATAGCCGCGCTTTTGGGTGATTGGTTTATAAATCTCCTGCACTAATGCTGATTTTCCAATTCCGGCATAGCCGGATACCAGCATCATTTCAACAAAGAATGTTGAGTTGCTATTTTGTTCCTGTTCTAAAGTTTTTCCTGCATAACTTTGTGAAGAAGCAACGCGGTCAAAAGCCGCCATTAACATTGCAACTTCTTTGTCTCTTCCATATAGTTTTTGGGGAATTTGAAACTGATCCCAAACATCTTGCTGACCCAATTTAATGCTATTAATTTGACCGATGTCTGCTAGCTGGTAAGCACACAGTTCTAAATCCGCTTTGATTCCCCAAGCGCTCTGATAGCGATCTTCTGCATTTTTCGCCATCAGTTTAAGAATGATATCTGAAACGAGTTTGGGAATCTTTGTATTTATTTCATGAGGTGAAGGTGGCTGTTTGGCAATATGACAATGAACTAGCTCAAGAATGTCCGTTGTTTTAAACGGCAGATGTCCGGTTAGCAGTTCGTAGAACGTCACCCCAAGCGAGTAAAAATCGCTGCGGTAATCGAGCAAACGGTTCATTCGTCCTGTTTGCTCTGGAGAAAGGTAGGCGAGTGTCCCTTCTAAAACATAATGGTTCTTGAAAGTCGGATTCGTGCGGTTAAATTGGGTGGCAATCCCAAAATCAATAATTTTGACAACCCCAGTATCCAGATTAAAGACTATGTTTCCAGGGTTGATATCTTTATGAATGACATTAGCTGCATGAATTCTGCCCAAAATGTCGCAACTAGCGATCGCAAGACCAAGAAAAGCCGATAAAGGCATTGGGCAGAAAATGTCTGGGCGCTTGTGCATCCATTGCTCTAAGGACTCTCCCCCAAAATCTTCTAAGAGAATCGCCAGAGTCCTTTGATAGTCCTGCTGGCTGTATGCCTTGACCACTCCTTCCAGGTTAAGGAAACGGGTAATTTTATATTCCTGTCTGTAGCGGGTCAGTTCTTGAGGTGAGGGATAATCAAGCTTTAGTATTTTTACTACAATCGCTACTCCATCGTCTCTAATGCCCCGATAAACCAAAGAATTAGAACTTTCGTATATTTTGCTTTGGATAGCAATACCAGGTAGAGCAATCATAGAGCAACTCTTGAGAGTTTGATCTGGAATACCTCAAACTATACAGTAATTCTCATTCCGAAAATAATTACTTATTGTTTGGTAATCGAGAATAAATTTGATAAAAAAATAGATGACTAAACTCTGATTTCAGACTTTAAAACACTCAACAATTTTTCCTACAGTCCAGTTAAATAAGCCCGCTTCAGCTTACCCAACGATTCCAAAAACTTCTGCACCGATTCTTCCAACCCACTAGAATACACCCGATTGATGCGATCAGCGAAGCTGGGCGTTCCGCCATCGCAAATCACCTGCATCTGCTCACACTCGTTCGGCAAGTAATCATAAGACTTCAAATGCTGCACCCCAACCGTCAATTCACCATCCCAGGTTCTCACAGTACAACTAAAGTCGTTTACTTGGCTAACAATCGCCCAGCAGCCGCTCTTGCCCCTGAGTTCGGGATTATCCTTTGCAAGAATTTGACAGACTTCACCTAGCTGGTAGCTGTTAGGGACTTGGGTGCGTTCCATTATTTGCTGCACTACGTTTTTAACAATTCTAGCTGGTGGCACTTTACCCCCTGCCTGCTCTACCGCTTTTAGCCACACTTCCTGCTGTTGCTGGGGTTCAAGCTTTGTCATTGGTCGAACTTGTCCCTCTGCTGCCGGCAAAATGTGATCAAATTGATCACATTTTTCTATCAAATTATCGAAAACAACAGCCGCATCCATTAAAAGATAAGACTGGCGGCGGCTGTGACCAAACCTATCACGGCAATATTCCTCAAATGTGCGGTGGGTGGAACGATAGAGTCTGCGATCGCCTACGGCGGGGCGTAAGCCCATCGCGTAACTCTGCCAGCGCTTTTCCTGCCTCAAAAAATGCTCGTTCCACCTTTCGCTCCAATGCAGGCGATCGCGAATCTCTTGCTCGGTTAACTCTGGAATTTCAACAGCGGTAACCGTAATTGTTGCTGTAGCTGGGTTTTCTGCCTCAAAGATATCCTCCGCAGAACTAGCAGGTGGCGTGTTGTCACTATTGCAACTGAAATCCATCGCCCGTCTCAAGCAAATCTACAGCAAAATCGGCTGCACAGTGGAGGTAAGCGACAAACGCTGCAAAGATTCTTGGATTAGCGCGATCACTGATTATCAATCCACCCAGGCTCAGAAGATTGCTCCAGCTACCCCTGACGAACAAGCCACAGCCCAAGCCGTTGCACCCGTAGCACTCACCCTTGTAGAAATATCTTTTGATCATCACGAATATTACGCTGGTAGCCAACTGATAGCCAGCATCGCCCATGACGACGACCACTTAACACAACGCTGGGTAGTCATGGTGGAGGGTGTAGAGAAATTTCGCGCTAATACTTGGGCAAGATGCCATCGCTTCATAACTTGGCATCACAAACAAGGCACACTCAACACACTACCAATCCCACAAGTACAAGAACTTACATTTTTAGAAATCTCGTATTACGACCAAGAAGTACATATTGGTGATTATCATACTGATAGTTATCTGGTAGCCAGTATCAGCTTCGACTACGACAACTACGAAGATTTATACTGGCGAGTGATGATTAACGCCCAAGAGATTTACCGAGACATTACACCCGCGCTTTGCTACGAATACATCAAGCAGCAGTACTACCAAGGCACGTTACCTGTGCAAGAACAGTTTCCGAAGACTTCTATCTCTGCATGAATTTCGGAGAGTTATATATGATTATCAAGACTACAAAATGGACTGAAGCAGAACTCACAATTCTTGAGGCAAAGGCTGAACTTTATACCCCTAAACAAATTGCCTCAATTCTCAAAAGACATGGCTATTTCCGCACTCCTGATGCTATTTCTACTAAACTCTGGAGTTTGGGTTACTCCACACGCCCATTTCTTGATAACTACAGTGCTGCTGAAATTGCGCGTATTCTTTGTGTTCACCGTACTACAGTTTCTGGTTGGGTAAGGCGCGGTTGGCTATCTAATGGTAGACATTCTGTTAGATATTATCAGATTCGTAAATGGCATCTTAAAAGGTTTTTTGATAACCCACCACAGCATCTTAAAAAGCGCATTGCCGAAATTGACCCAGAAGCCATTAACTACTTGTTAGGGAGACGAGCATCATGATTGACCAAATCAATTCACTTTATTTGTGCTGGTACATCGCCCCACCTTGGGGCGATCGCATTCCACCAGTTGAAGTCAATCTGCTGGAGCGAGTCTACGTCGGAGCTTCGAGAACATTCGGCTACTGCTGCGGGGTGCAGTGGAAACAAGACCGATGGATTTATGCAATTGCTTCTGCTGGTGAGATTATCTACACCACAGAACATGAAATCATCGGCACTGGGGAAATGCAACTGGCTGCACTTGAAAAACCCACTTTTGTTTTAGGCGATCACGTAATACTCCGTTCCGATGACGAGTGGACAAAGCAGCGGCTAATTCTGGGGATTCAATTACTGAACAGGTCTTGGTTCTATTACGTTGAGTGGATGCCCCCTGCACTGGAAGAAGCCACTACTTTGGATGACCGACTGGCTTTTGTACAAGAGAAGGATTTGGTACGGGTATTTCCCAGTCACCTACTATCTCGATTTCTTAGAAAGGCAGCAAGCCTCTGAACTTTACCAACACTGTTTGAAACTAGAGTGGCAACAGAATTACATCAGGATGGTCGGTAAAACTATGCCCGTCCCGCGCCTCGAATGTATCAAAACAAATTATTCTACCTCATGGTTGATGCGTCACCGACTGGGGTTGAGGCCAGTGTTGATGGATTTGTTCGCTGGGGTTGAGGTAACGGGAACTGAGGCAGTTATTCAAGCGGTAAGCGTTAGCCATGCCGTTAGGCTTATCGCGGATTTCTCAAAACGCAATGCACCGCACATCAAGGGTATTTTGAATCTCACCATACCGCTTGATGAGTCCCCAATCTGGGTTTTGGGTCAGTATTTAGAGCAACTTGGTTTATCTACCGAATCGCGGCAGCCTGTGGAAGACGGGAAACGGGTTAGGTATTATCGGCTCAATACTCTTGCTGTCGCGTTTGTGCAACAAGTTTTAGAGTATCGTCAGCAGCAGCGAGAACAGAGAGAAAGCAAACGCCAAGAAGAGCAAGAGCGTCACGCTGCTTATGCTGCTATGATGCAGGCTCAGTATGGTATTGAAATAGATAGACCGTCATCTAATCTCCCGTCCACACCCCCCACTAATAAAGATGGAAGTAATAATTGGGGGGGTATGGACGGACAGCAAAATCTCAGTAATCCGTGGTGGAATAGAGTTAAATATTAGACCTCTTGCACGAATCAAGAAAACAGAGCAAGTTCATAATTGAGAAGTCCAGCAATCAAATTGCAACGTAAGGCAAAGCGTCTTCTGCGGTTACGATATTGTTCTTTAAGAATGCGAAAAATTTTCAATCTGCGGTTAATGTGTTCGCCAATAACACGCAGTTGAGCTAAATTGCGATTGTGGTGGCGTTCAGGAGTCGATAAATCAGTAGCACGAGGTAATAAGCGTGGGAATACAGCTATGAGTATGGAGTTTAGCAATTCCTTGATAGCCTTTGTCGGCTAAACACAACTGTGAAGTATGAAATCTGACTTTTGTGTTTTTCAGTAAGCAAAAGTCATGAATGCGACCAGTTCCATAAGCGGTACAGATGATGAAAGCCACTGGCTTGGTCAACTACCAATTGCGCTTTCAAAGTATGACGTTTTTTCTTGCCGCTGTTGTAGTGACGCTGTTTTTTTTTGGACGTTCCACATGTGTTTCAGTCACATCTATTACCAATACTTTCCATTCATATGCTGGTTGATAAAGCTCTTTTTTCCCAGGCAGTCGGAATGCTCCTGACTTAATCAAAATATTTTCCACCTTCCGTACTATTCGAAGCTATTTCTTGTGATTAAGATCACACCACTTATCAAATCAAGATAGCTATTATCAAGTTACTAGATAGCTAATATCTATTAAAAAAATAACTAGAGGTTTCCATTGGAATGTATAAACTAGTACATAAACTTATAGATACTAAAGTTAATAGATTTTAATTTTACTTAGCCATCTGAAAATCAGAAAAAGGTCAATAGTAATGCTTGAACTTTTACTAAAAAACCAATTAAGCGCTCCGAGAAAGCAAAATTTTAAAAATGAGATTTTGACCAGAATAAAAAATAGAAAAGTAGAATTCATAGCATTGTACTGGCTCTAACCACCATTTTAGGATAATTTTCGCTTATTATAAGTGTATATGTACTATTTCAGGCTGCGTGCTACTGCCTTGGGTTATCTGAGGTTAAACAACTGGATTCTGGAGCAGGTGACCGCTTCGCTGGATGAATAGCGCACTTTACTCTTGGGAGCGAGCGTACACAATAGTCCCGGAGTTATCCGAGGCTGATGATGGTATGCCACAGAGTGACGAATGTAAACCAATGGTTGTCATACATCTGACTGGGTTACATGGGTGGTGGTGTTGATACTGACGCTTAACTCTTGTGTGACGGCAGTTTCAAGATTTTTCGTGATTTCTGCATAAAACACAAAACTTTAACTCAAGGATCGCGCCTCAAGAATGATTTCTCGTCAACTGCAACAAGATGGCCTCAAGACTCTGTAGTGCTGCGTTTGTAGTGCGTTGGTGTTCTTCAAAGTTACGCTGGTGTATCTCGTGGCTTTCACGTAACTCAAGTAGTACATCATCTAAAATTGCACTACGACTTAGCACACGGTCAACGTTGCTAGTCAGTTCTCGCATTTCCCGTTTTAGCTCATCGAGTTGGATCTGGGAGGTAGCTTGTCTAAGCGCTAGGTTATCTAACTGCACTTGAGTATTGGCTTGTCGTTCGGCAAGCCCTAGCATTATTTGTTCAATGCGGTCTAGTCTGTTGGGGAAGTACTCAGGCGTGTCAGTCATTTTTGCTTTCAGCTTAGTCCTCTATAGGGATTATATAAAGTTGTGACTGATGATTGCACGTTATTTTAGCAACAGTCTCCAGTAGACTTCTTGGCACTTGTGGGGAAAAGGGCAGGGGGAAGGCGGAAAGGAATAAGAAAAAACCTTTACCCTTTTCCCACAAGAGTGCAAAAGTTACTTTTGCAAGAGACTCCATGAGCGGCGCTCACAAGGAACAATTAAAATATGATACATTTTGCTCAAGCAGTTGGAACAAAATACCGAATCTTCGCTGCTATAAAAGAAACGCTCCTAAGCGATCGCTCTTGAGTGTACTGTGGTAACGGCATTATAGACAAGACTGGAATTGCTCATGGATGAAAGGTGATGAGTACGCAGATACGAGCGATATTCTGCTTAGAGATTAGCAGCAACTTGCTCGCTTTTTTCTCTCAATTCTGTCGAGGCGATTAGTTGATTGTCCGGCGTCGCTTATGTAGGTACTTCAGGTGAACATAGGAAAGCGATTCGGTCTAACTAACTCATCATATCAAAGCTGGCAGAGTGATTTAAACCGGAAGGCAACGCAGTTCTCATGCATAAGGGAGTGATGGCTTCTCTACGAGACGCTCTGCGAATGCCAATGCGCCTGGGCGAACGCCCAGCAGTATCTCTATACTCTCGATTTTATCTGCGTTTAATCATTTATGCTCTGTACGCTGCTCCCTCGAAACACGGTTGCAATGGCGATAAGCTGTTCTTAAGCCTTGGACTTCTCCCACTCGTGAGAGGCTACGTTAATGGAGATGCTAGCACGTAGCTTGCTTCTCCGAAGGAGTACGGCGATCGCCAGACATAGCTTGAACATTGCGGCTTAGGTGGGGCAACAGAGCAGTGTAATTATACAGTAGAGCTTGTCTAAATGTGTGACAACTAATGGGTGTCATGTATTCGGCCGATGGTGTTGTTCCCATTCCTTGGGTTAAGAGCGACAAATCCTTATGCAATGACACTTTCAAAGTTTTTGGTTCTTTTGCGTAAAACTTGACAACAACCTAGATAACTCTATATAAGACATTGCTTTTGTGTTGTAGCCTTAAGTAAGCTTAATTCTAGACTCTAAGTAAATACAAGGGAGAAGGAAAGTGGTAAAAGCTAAACAAGAACAATTGTTAAAAAATCAAGGTAATTTTAAACCACCTAAAGTAGGCTTTCCTGATAATCGACAAGGAGGGGCAACTCGTCAAGTAAAAGCACCTGATATCAAATTGGAATAATAACTGCCTTGTTTTGTGTCTTTCTGGAAAGTCCAAAACTCTAGCTGAAGAATATTACATACCGAATCTCTTATATATAAAGCCAGGGACAACAGCCTAAAAGTCCCTTATATAAATTCCACTGCTTAAAACTGCTCCGGTTCTACTCCTGGGCAGTTTTTTATTACAGTGGCTTCAAGAGAGCCTGCACCCATTGTCAGCAATTGAAATTCTCGTGCAGTGTGTTGTTTACTCGCTGTAGCCGGACTATTGCGCTACAGTCCGTAAAAGCGTTAACCTCAATTGTAGCAAGCATAAACCTTTATATTTAACAGCAGTTGTTATGCTCCTTGACTACTCCGGTCAAAATCTAATAGGTCATTCTTTCAAAGGTCAAGACTTGACTGGGGCAAACTTTAGTTATGCAGATATCCAAAATACAGATTTTAGCGGGGCTAACCTCAATAGCGCTAACCTTTCACGTGCCAACCTCTCTGGCGCTAACCTTGATAGTGCTAACCTCAATGGCGCTTACCTCTCTGGTGCTAACCTTGATGGTGCGAACCTCGATGGTGCTAACCTCTCTGGCACTTACCTTGATGGCGTTAACTTCTCACGCGCATACCTCTCTGGCGCTAACCTTGATGGTGCGAACCTCGATGGCGTTAACCTCAATAGTGCTAACCTTGATGGTGCGAACCTCGATGGCGCTTACCTCAATGGTGCTAACCTCTTGGGCGCTTACCTCTCTGGCGCTTACCTCTCTGGCGCTTACCTCTATGACGCTGACCTTCTCAATATTATTTGGGATGAAGATACAAACTGGGATAACGTGCGAGGATTAGAAAAAGCACGAAACGTACCAAAAAAATTGCTTTTCCAATTAAACTTAACTACCCACTCATCGCCCCCACAAGACACTCCACCCTCAACCTGACCCCACCGTCGCCACCAACCGCCCCCGATAGAACTCCTGCTGTAAAAGAGACAGCACCCCCAGTACTCCAAGCTCCGACCAATCCCCCAAATCTTCGCCATGCAGAGATACCCGGTAACACCCACAAACCAAGCGATGCCTACGGCAACCGTACAGGTGGAACTCGAAGCGCTGGACTTTCATGTGGTGTATTTTGAATCCAGCGAAGACTTAGAAATGACTGATGTGTTACTCGCGATCGCGCATTGTGTAAGCCAAAGCCTGGAGAAAATCACGCTCTCTGAACCGAACAAATTCCATGAACTGCTGCAAGGGGCATTGAGGGCGCTAGACTCCGAGGTGACGGGGTTCAAGGTAAAAACACCAGTTGGCGATGTTGGCTTGTCTACAGAAAAAGAGAAGTTCTCCCTAGCGTTGGGTATCGGGGAAATCACAGCGAAGACAAAGAGTAACCCTCAACTGCGGGAGAAACTGAACCAGTACCTGGGGCCACAGAAGACCAGACTGCTGGAAGCGATTAACCGAGAGCTGCTAGAGCCGGCGATCGCCAAGTTAAAGCAGCAGGGTAAGAAGGGATTGGTGGTGTAAAATTCAGGTATTGCAACTTAAAGAATCGGAAAGAACTCTCTACACTGCAATCCGTGAAGAATTACAGCCAGATACCCAAGCTTTGATGATTGTCGGCTGGGAATCATTGCAGGATTTACCGCAGATGTTGACAAGTGCTAATCAGGTACGCGAAGAATTTCGCAAAAACTTGTCTATTCCCGTAGTCGTGTGGATTAGTGAAGAAATCCACCACACGATCATGGAGATTGCCCCTGATCTGGAAAGCTGGGGAACTAGCAGAAGTTTTGCGATCGCGCAGCCTGATTTAAGCCAATTCATTAAACAACTTGCTGATGAATATTTTGGCAGTAATTTAAGTATAAATAAATACTCTATACTAGAATTAGAATTAGAGGCAGCACAGAGAGAATTGCGGTCTAATGACCAGGAAACAGAAGCTAATTTAGCCTCTGTGCTAGGTTTTGTAAAACAAACTAATAAGAAAATAGACGAAGCTTTAAAGTATTACCAAAAAGCCTTATTGCTATGGCAACAACTGAATAATACCCAAAGACAGGGAAAGATTCTAGGTGAGATAGCTTACTGTTATTATCTCAAAGCTTTTAAAATAAAAGATACCAGTCATCTAGATTGGCAAGTAACGCGCCAATATACGCAAGAATATATTACATATCTTAACGAAGCTAATAGTCAAGATTTAATTGCTAGCTCTATTACCAAATTTGGTAATATCCTACGTGATTTAAAAGAGTGGGAGCAACTCAAATATTTAGCTTCACTTGCTTTAGAAGTACATCAAGCTAACATTCAGCTTATAAAGTTAGCGAAAGATTACGGTTTTTTAGCCCAGGTTGCACTGGCTCAATCGCGCTGGAGCGAAGCTAAAGAATTAGCACAAAAAGCAAAAGATATCTTACCAGTAATTTCTGGCACAGAAGTAACAGATAGTTCAGGGGTAGTGTCTGGCAGTCCAGAAAAACCAACTATTCCATACGATTTAAGCCTGTATCACTTTATTTTGGCACAGGCTGAATATGAATTAGGCTCACCCCAAGAGGCAATTGTCAACTTAGAAGCTGCAAGAGATCCTAGCAGCTCTATAAAAGATTTACAGCTTCATCTCGATATTCTTAGTTACTTGCAAATACTCTACTTTGAGAAGAAAGAATATCTCAAAGCTTATGAAACCAAACAGCAGCAGAGGTCTATTGAACAGCAGTTTGGTTTACGAGCGTTTATTGGTGCAGGAAGATTACAGTCAACAAAGCAGGCTCAAGTAGCACTAAGCAAAACTGACATTCAAGAAAGCATTGCCCCTGAAATCGCTGCATCAGGTCGGTTACTAGATATTGAACGATTGGTTGAACGTTTAGGACGGCATGATCACAAACTAATAGTCATTCATGGGCAGTCTGGTGTAGGTAAAAGTTCGCTGGTAAATGCTGGGTTAGTTCCAGCTTTAAAGAATAAAAGCGTAGGCATTCAAGACTATCTACCCGTAGCAATGCGAGTTTATACCAATTGGGTAGAAGAACTAGGAAAGCTAATGCGGGAGACATTAGAACAGAAAGGGAGAGCTAAGAATGAAGAATCTTTGAAACTTGAAGTTGTCAGTTCAGAATTTCAAAGTTCTGCTTTAATTACCCAACTGCGGGAAAATGAACAGCACAATCTCAGAACAGTGCTGATTTTTGACCAGTTTGAAGAGTTTTTCTTTGTTTATACTAAACTGCATCAAAGACAGCAGTTTTTTTAATTTCTGGGAGAATGCTTAAATATTCTGTCAGTGAAAGTAATTTTGTCATTGCGAGTGGATTACCTGCATTATTTGCTGGAATGTAATCGCTTGTCTAGTATGGCAATTATTGGGAATGATCTTCTTAGTAACAATGTTCTTTATGAGTTAGGTAATTTTTCACCTGAAGATACCAAGTCAATCATCCAGCGTTTGACCCAGACTACTAGTTTTCAATTAGAACAAGCTTTAATTGAACAATTAGTAAATGATTTAGCTAGTGAACTAGGTGAGGTACGTCCAATTGAGTTGCAGATAGTGGGAGCGCAATTACAAACTGAGAACATAACGACTCTGGCAAAATATCAGGAGCGTGGTAGGAGAGAAGAACTAGTTAAAGGCTATTTGGCTGAAGTCGTTAATGATTGCGGTGTCGAGAATCAGCAGACAGCCGAGTTTTTGTTGTACTTACTTACCGATGAGAAAGGGACACGTCCACTAAAGACTCTTGTAGAATTAGAGCGGGAACTGCAAGTCTTGACAGCAGATTTAGCTACCGGCAGTAGTAATTTAGATTTGGTGTTAGAGATTTTAGTCAAATCTGGCTTAGTAATTTTGTTACCAGAGAATCCGCTTGATCGTTATCAGCTAGTACATGATTACATCGCTGTGCTTGTTCGCCAGCAGCAGGAGCCGAAGCTAAATCAGTTGATGGCTCAACTAGAACAAGAAAAGCAGCAAAGAAAACTCAGTGAAGAACAAAGAAGACTCAGTGAAGAGCAAAGAAAACTCAGTGAAGAACAAAGAAAACTTGGTGAAGCTAAACTTAATAGTTTTTTGAAACGCGCTCTGTTTGGTTCAGTTGCAGCCGGAGTAGTTTTAGCTGTACTGGCAGTTACAGCGTTCTTTCAAACACAGCAAGCTCAAGAACAAAGAAATCAAGCCACAATTAACGAAATTAAAGCATTAGTTAATTCTAGTGAAGCACTTTTGCTTTCAGAACAAAACTTTGATGCTTTAATACAATCCTTAAAAGCAGGGGGAAATCTGAAGAATACAGAAGCTTCAAAATCAAATAATATCAGGATGGAGACAATTGTAGCGCTACGGGAGGCGAGCTATTTACAATTAGGCGAAAATCAATTTAGAGAACGTAACCGTTTAGAGGGGCATAGCGGTGAAGTCAATAGTGTAAGTTTCAGTCCGGATAACCAGACCATCGCCACTGCAAGTTATGACAAGACAGTAAAACTTTGGGATTTAAATTTAGATAATTTATTAAAAGATGGTTGTAGTTGGCTGAATAATTATCTCGCTATTCATCCTGATATCTTGGAAGAATTATCAGCTTGCCAGATTTCAGAAATCAAAAAACAAGCGGCTAGTGCGTTAGTTGCTCAAGGTGAAAACTTAGCACGCAAGGGTAATATCCAAGCTGCTGTTACTAAGTTTCACAAAGCACAGGAGTGGGATGTTGATTTAAAACTTGACCCAACTGACCCAAGCAAAAAAGCGCAGCAATTAGCTGATTCTTCTTCTCTAGTTGCTCAGGGTGAAGAGTTAGCACAAGCAGGCAATCTTGAGAGTGCAGTTGTTAATTTTCAAAAAGCTTTGAAACTAGATTCCAAATTAGAGATTGAACCAAAGGCGAAAGCTGTCTCGATTTTGATTGACGAAGGTACAAGCCTTGTTATACAGGAGAAATTTAAAGAAGCGTTAGAAGCTTATAGTAAAGCCCAAGCATTTAATAGTAAGATGAAAGTCTCTGCTGAAAATTGGCATTCTCTGTGTAAGCAAGGTAGCTTAAAAAGACAAGCCAACATTGTGTTGCCTGCCTGCGATAAAGCCGTTGCACTTTCGCCAGATGATCACAGTATGCAACACAGCCATGGGTTAGCCAGAGCGTTGACAGGGGATTTCAAAGGAGCAATTGCAGACTTTGAAGCATATATTGTTCAGCTTGATAAAAAAATTAAATTATCTCAAGGATATAAGCTTGAATCACTTAAAGCTAAAAAAGTACAGCGTCAAAGCTGGGTGAAAGAGTTACGGGTTGGCAAAAATCCGTTTACAGATGCAGAACTCAAGAAGTTGCGTGGCGAGTAGATAATTTTCGTAATTTTTACTACTGCACAGTAGAGTTTGCTACAGCCTTCTCTCCCCCACAAACACCGCCACACACTCCCCACTGAAGACCTTCTGTACCCGTCTCCCACAGCGCACCACCAGAAAGCCCCCTAGCTCCCAGTAGTCCTTCACTACCCCAGGTTGCCACTGCCGGGAGACGAGGTTGTAGACTTCTACTGGAGTTCCGATTGCTAAATCTGCAATAACCTCCACATTCTCCCAGGCGGGAGGAAGGTAGTCGTAACTCTTGACACCACCAAGCAGTTCAGGAATGGTCAAGTGTTCGGTGTAGATTTGACTGGTAGAAGGGTACTCTCATTATGAGTACCAAAAGATTCAACTGTAGATTGTTCCCTTGAAAGGACAATAGTTTGGGTAATTGCACCTTTATCACTGCTGGATTGTGATGTGATTGACTTGGTGGGGTTACGAGTGTAAAACTCTTTACTTAGTAAGCTATCAGGAACTTGGGTATCGGTTAAACCGTTACCCTTATTTTGCCCACAAATTGTAGACATTTGAGCATTCGCTAATCCAACTTCCCCGCCCCACAATTCTGGTAGCGTCAAGGACGAACGCCCAATCACCTCCCGCAAGGGCGATATGCCTGTGGCAGAAATCCTCGATTTCAAAGGAACAACACAGTGTAATATCTGCACTAGAAAAGCTGCTGTTTCCGCATCCAAAGGTTAATCAACTGTGCTGGGATTGGAGAATCAACAGAAATCGGCGCTCGTATTCAAGTCTGATTACGTTCTACTCGATTCACGAATTTGGATAATACTTATATAAATCTTTCTATTTCTTCCAAATGAGGCATATGTGAACTGTTTTCAAATAGCACTTACTCACAAACAAACATACCCTTCTTTAATTTTTCTATACAAGCTGGGGTTACTTCATTATACCTGCCTGAAAATAGTAGTGTCGGAACAAAAATTTCACTCAAGCGGTTTTCAACATCTCAATCGATGATTTTGCTAACACTCCGAGACTCTATACCAACTTTGCTGTAGGCTTAACTAAATAAAGTTTTTATCTAAAAATTTTTATTGTAAATAAAATTACCAATAGTACTTGATGTTTAAACTATCAAATGATTTCAGATATTAACACGGTCGATGTTAATACGATGAGCCTTTAAATATTCTATGGATAATTGTTAAGAGTGAGATAAATGAATATAAAAAAATTAGCTTTCGCGCTTTGTGTATTATTTTCGGCAAGTAGCTGTGGAGTAAAAAACAACTCATCTGCTCAAACTCAGCAATTAAAGCAAGCAGCTAAAGTAATAAATTCTGAAAACAAAACGACAACAATCAAAATTGATGGTTCTAGCACAGCTTATCCCATTACACAATTGATTGCTAACAAATTTCAAAGTTCGTCAGCGTATCCAGCACAAATTCAAGTAAAGATTTCAGGTACTACGGCTGGGTTTACAAAATTTTGTGCGGGAGAGACAGATATTAATAATGCTTCACGACCAATTCTCTCGTTAGAAATGGAAGCTTGTAAAAAAAATGGGATTGTGTACATGGAGTTACCTATTGCTTTTGATGCTTTAACTATCGCAGTTAATCCGCAAAACAACTGGGCAAAAGATATTACAGTAGCAGAATTGAAAAAGATTTGGGAGCCATCAGCACAAGGAAAAATCACCCGATGGAACCAAGTACGTGCATCTTGGCCAGATCGCCCACTCAACTTGTATGGTGCTGATAAAAAATCTGGTACTTTCGACTACTTTACACAAGTAGCTGTAGGTAAAATTAGAGCTAGCCGCAGTGATTATACAGCCAATGAAGATGATGAGGTATTAGTAGATAGTATAAGTAAAGACCCAAACGCCTTGGGGTACTTTGGCTATGCATATTACGAAAAATATATAAATAAGCTTAAAGCCTTAGCAGTTGATCGGGGTCAAGGGGCAGTATTCCCATCAGTACAAAGTGTAAAGCAAGGCGAGTATCAACCATTTTCTAGACCTTTATTTATCTATATTAATCCCCGCTTTTCTGGTAGTAAAATAGTATTATATAAATTTATAGATTTTTATATTGCGAAAGTACCAGAAGTAATAAACACTGTCAAATATATACCTTTATCAGAGGAATGCTATCATCTTAACTATATTCATTTTTATACTGGAAAAGTAGGAACAGTATTTCAAGGACAAACTGCAACCAACTTGACAATTCCTGATTTATTAAAAAAAGAAGCAAGATTTTAATTGATTTTAACGAGCAATTTCACCTTAATAGTATTGGATTGTCGGGTAATAGACGCGCTATGAAAACCATTAGGGGAGCAAAATCAAATATTAGATAAAATATGTTGCAATGGGTTATAAAACCTTACTGGTGTTACTTCAAGAGTTAGTTTATTACCTATGCTTTCTTGCTCTCAGAGCAACTTTATTTGAGCGGATCGTGTCCCCAATTTTTTAAAGAGTAGCGCCAGCGAGTATGTTCGATATCGCCGGACGGTCTTTGTGCTGTATGGCGATGAACGTAACTGATAACTTTCTTCATGTGCGATAGTTCGTCTTCGGTGTAGTCATCTTTTTTTTGCAACAGCTGCACAATGCGTTGCCCGGACTTGTGACCAATAGACTCGTTTTCTTCATCAAACTGCCCTACTTCTTTAGACTCATCTGTATCTAGCCAAGAATCTAATTCTTTGGAAGTCATATTCACGACTTGACGAAACTCGGCAATCGTTGATTCAACAGAGTTACTCATGACTGAGCTTTACTCCTCTACTTTTTTCAAAGTATCAGGCTTATGAGCAGCCTGTTTTCCTGTCTTGTCACTTTCAACCAGGTATTCTGGATTATCAACACTTGCGGCAACATGGTGTCCTTTAATATCTGTAGGTGAGGAGAGTTTCTTAACCACTTTGCCGGATGTCACGCCTTGTGAAGTTTTCCATTCAACCTTATCACCTTTTTTGAATTGCTCAGTCACAATTGTCTCCTAATTAACGTTTATACCTTCTCAAGTCACATTATGTTTGTAAATTGAAAGCTAGCCATCGTTCTATTGATAGAAAAAAGTTTGTAATATCTGCACTGGGAAAGTTACTGTTTCCGCACTCAAAGTCAATCAACTGCTGCCACTTCTGAAGAACCAGCAAGAACTGACGCTCGTATTCAAGTTCAGCTTCAGCATCCTGGGCTGATGACTTCCACCATTTGAGCAGTTCTGGAGTTGGGGCGAACAGAGGAAGGTGCTTGCCTTTCCAGTTTTTGGGAGGGTACAGCGAGATTGAGATGCCCACGAAGAGGATTTCGCCACGGTAATATGAGGTGTACACTGTCATAATCGTACCCGCTCCAAATCGTAGTCGGTCACTCGCGCGATCGCATCTCTGGAGGTAAAAACCTCGTCCAAGCAATTCGTAATTCGCAATTCGCAATTTGCGGACGAAATTAGAAATTAAACTGTTGGAGTACAAAGCTAATATACTAATTCTTGATATATTATTTATCAGGTGATAATTTTAAGTTATTAGTGATTTAATTGCGAATTGTTTTGGCATTCTCTCATGAGAGTGATGAAAGAGCGCTTACCATCAAACTGTACTCCATAAATAGGTGTTTAATAACTGCACAGTTCATTGTCAATAAGTTCCATTTTTTGGAGAGGGTCTTTTACTTCAAGCCCTCTACCTGTAAGGCTTTGACAATTATTGTCGCCCCCTCAACCCATAAGCTCATTGTCATGGGTTTTCTTACGCCTGATGCTAAGGCGCAACCATCTGCCCTCAAGACTGCTTCGATGGTTGAACAAGACCCAAGGATTAGTGTCATCTTCGTGAATCTCGAAGAGGAATAGTTACCAGGGAATAAAATTATGCCTTCTTGGTTTCCACGGTTTTTCTCATTACCAAAATTCTCGTTATTACAATTGCATTTTGTTGAATGGCGTTGGTGGTTAGGGGTTGCAAAAAACAATCTATTGCTGTTGGTTTTAGTTGTAGCTTTGCTGTGTGTTACAGTTGAGCAAATGAAGCGAGAGTTTACCCAATGTCAGCAGACTGATCAATTGTGGAGTTGTTTGTTTTCTACTGACCGAACACCTTAATTTGTAAGGGTTAAACAATACTTTTTCCCACATTAAAACTTTATCCTTACAAATTAAATTTTGCCTACTTAGGTTAATCCCTACTTCATCAGATTTGGAGAAATCAACTTATGTTTAATCTATCAATTTTTGTTTTTGAGTCTTAACAAGTACGAGAAAGTCGGTACAGCAGAAAATCTAGAGTGGATTGCTCAAGGTGTGTGCGATGTTTTAAAAAACGGAGAAGCTATCAAGGCTCTAAGAAATTTTGCAGCTTTAGAGCTAGCATAACTCTATAATTATCAGTGACAAATATAAGTAATAATATGAAAAGGTATTGGCTGTACACTTTTGTGAAACGCCTGCTTGAAATTCCAGAATCATAGAGAGATTTTAGCAAAAAATATTTTTCTGAAACGTTTGAATCCTTAGAAATTTTTTATTCTTATATATGGGCAAGTGATATGGTTCGCAGTGGGATTGTTAATATTAATGACTGGCTAGAAAAAAATTCTCATTTGGCAAATAAACCAGAATAAATATATATCAATATTGAACGATATTCATTATTTATTAATAATCGAATTGTTACCAGATGTACTCCTTTTTATGACTAAGAACATTTGGTAATCCAGACCTCCCATCATGAACATAAGTTAATTTAGGTAATAGGTTGCATCGATTGCACTAGCTATCATAGAGTTGAGTATAGGGGCAACGTGCTATTCTGCGCGGTACACGCTTTCCGGGTGGGATAGCGAGATTTGCCCAGACACCTGCACAGATACTTGTTTGCACTGGATGATCAGGTTATTGACGTAGAGGTAATTTTCCAGTGCTTTAGCAATTTATTTTTAATTGCCAAACCTGTGAATATTCACAATCTCTAACATTGACTACTGCTGAAGCTTTTTGATTAACTCCATCACTCTTTGGTATAAATCTGTATTTCCTTCTTTTTGAAAGAGGTTAGCAGCTTTTTGATAGTCTGCGAGCGCCTCTTGGTTGTCACCTAACTCAGCACGGATATTTCCCAGGCTGTAGTAAGCTACGGCGGCATCATTAGGACTAATCTTTATAGCTTGGTTGTAATCATTAATTGCCCCTTGCTTGTCACCCAATTCAGCACGGCTAGTTCCCCTGTTGGTGTAGGCTTCGGCATAATTAGGATTAATTTTTATAGCTCGGCTGTAATCATTAATTGCCCCTTGCTTGTCACCCAATTCAGCACGGCTAGTTCCCCTGTTGGTGTAGGCTTCGGCATAATTAGGATTAATTTTTATAGCTCGGCTGTAATCATTAATTGCCCCTTGCTTGTCACCCAATTCACCGCGGGTAAATCCTCGACCGTAGTAAGCGACGGCATAATTGGGATTAATCTTGATGGCTTGGTTGTAATCATCAATTGCCGCTTGTTTGTCACCCAAGGTAGAGCGAGTAAATCCTCGATTGTTGTAAGCGAGGGCATAATTGGGATTAATCTTGATGGCTTGGTTGTAATCATCAATTGCCGCTTGTTTGTCACCCAAGGTAGAGCGGGCATTTCCTCGTCCTACATATGCTATAGCTAAGTTAGGATTAATTTTTATAGCTTGGCTGTAGTCATTAATTGCCGCTTGTTTGTCACCCAAAGCAGCACGGGTAAGTCCTCGGCTGTAGTAAGCTTCGGCTAAGTTAGGATCAATCTTTATAGCTTGGTTGTAATCATCAATTGCCGCTTGTTTGTCACCCAATTCAGCACGAATAAGTCCCCGGCTGTTGTAGGCATCGGCATAATTATGGTTAATCTTTATAGCTTGATTGTAATCATCAATTGCCGCTTGTTTGTCACCCAATTCAGAGCGGGCATTTCCCCGGTTGTTGTAGGCTATGGCATAATTAGAGTTAATCTTTATAGCTTGATTGTAATCATTAATTGCCGCTTGCTTGTCACCCAATTCAGAGCGGGCATTTCCCCGGTAGTTGTAGGCTATGGCAAAATTAGGGTTAATCTTTATAGCTTGGTTACAATCACTAATCGCCCCTTGTTTGTCTCCTGACTGTAAACGAGCATCAGCTCTGTTTATGTAATCTCCAGCCTTTGGGGGGCGAAGTTGAATAACTTGTGTATACAGGGCAATTGCTCCTGAATAATCTTTCATCAATAAACGAATACCGGCTTGGCTCTGGTAAGCCTCAAATTTATTGCCTTGTTTAAGATATAGGTCAGCAGCCTTTTGTAAATTTGCGGCGGCTTTCTCCTGCTGTCCTAATTCACTATAGATGACTCCCAAACCTCTATAGGCATAAGCATTGTTGGGAGCGAGGCGGAGACTTTGGTTTAAGTCTTCAATTGCTCCCTGGAAGTCTCCCAATTCTCTACGGGCTAACCCTCGGCTATCATAAGCATCAATATATTTAGGATTAATTTGAATAGTTTGAGTGAAATCAGCAATTGCTCCCTGTAGATCATTCAAGTCCCAACGGGCCAGTCCCCTCTCATTGTAAGCTATAGCATTTTTACTATTGAGTTTAATTGCTTCAGTGAAAGCAGTAATTGCTGCTTGATAGTTTTTTAAAATTCGCAGAGCATCACCTTTGCTTCTGTAGCCATCAGCTTTATTTCCTTGAGCAAAAAACAGGTTTGCGGCTTTTTGGTAATCTGCTGCGATTGCCTCGTCTTTCTCTCTAAGATTATTTCTGGCATCTCCACGCCACAGGTAAGCAGAAGCATAGTTAGCATTGAGGCGAATTGCTTGAGTAAAATCTGCACTAGCTCCTTGATAATCTGCTTGTAAATATTTATCTACACCCTGAATAAAGAAGTCGTCAGCTTTCGGTGCTGTAGCTATGGGTTTGCTAGGAGGATTAACGCCTACATTTACTTCAGCTTGAGATGAAACTCTTAAAAAGGTATTAATTGGAATGCCTAAATTAAAGCCAGTCTTGATAATCACGTTGGGATTTTTATCAGAGATTTTATAGTTCTCTGTCGTGTCGCTTCGACCATGAATTCCTATAAGTTCCCCTTGGTCATTCAACACCGGGCCGCCACTCATCCCTGCCAACGTGTCATTACTGTAGACCAATGCATAGCCATCACGCAGAGGTTTGGAGGCATTAGCTGTAATCCGCCCATCAGTGAAGTTATAAATTGAGGTAGAAATGGCAGCACTGATTTGTGGAAAACCAGCTACATAAACAGTTGCACCTTCTGTTGACGAGTCGGAGTTGCCGACTTTGGCAACAGGATAACTTTGGTTACTGGTAAATTGCATAACAGCTAAATCAACCGAAGGCAGCTTTTTAACAGTGCTGTAATTAAGTGGGTAATGCGTTCCCTCTGGAGTCACGATTTCGTATTGAGCTTGAGCTTCGACAACGTGCTTGGCAGTGAGAATGGTGTAAGTATTACCTTCTCGTTTAATAATGACTCCAGTGCCTGAGCCATTAGGATTAGAAATTTCTACAGTAATAGCTTTGGCAACTTTCCCAACTTCTACTGAGGAAAGTGCAAAAGCGTTTTGGGGTTGCACAAAAGCAACTGACACACCAATTAACGCTGGCACAAGTGAATAATAAAATTTCATTTAATTAATATGAGGGAGAAGTACCTGTAAGAGATACAGCAAGAGTTAGTAAAATTCCCCAAATGGGACGATTTTACTAAAATACCCTAATTAATTACAGAAAAGTTAGCCTAAATAAATTAATTGGCACACAGCCGAGGATTAATTAAGCGAGCGGACTTTTCCCTATTCCTCAAATAATTTATTTAAAGCTCCCGCCAGTAGAGCCGGAACTGTAGTGTCTTTCTCCAGCACTAGTTGACTCAGCTACTTTGACACTGCTGGGTCAAAAAAAACTGTAATTGCCTTCTTCCCTTATTGGCTAAGAGGCACAGCAGATTTTTCAGGAACAGAATCTTCAAAATAAATGATGTTGGTAATCAAACACAACGCAACAACAGCACTTGAGCAAGGATTTAGTCACATAGTTCCAAGCGATCGCCTTTATGCTTAAGCGAGAGCTTATCGCCCCTATCTCAAAACAAGAAATTACCCCGCTATACCTTTCCCACTTTTGTAGTTCATCGCTCTGGGCTTTCGTTTCTGGATCGGCACTACTGTTGATTTCTTGGGGGAATGGGGTGCGCGGCATTTTTCACAGTAGAGCGGTCGCGGGCCAAAGGTTTCTCTTTGCGTTGGTTCTTGGCACTGCTGGCAAATAAAGTTAAAAACGCGGGTGTGGATCTCACGCTTATGCGCTCTGACGGTGTACTCTCGGACTTCAATTATCTTGCTGGGCATTGGCTAATAAAATGGCTCTACTTCTTTAATAATAAAGAATACATTCGTCAGGTGGTCACCGAGCATAGCCGAGGTGAGTCAGGAGCCAGAATTGAATGGGAGCGCAACACAACGACCGACTCAGTGCATCGCCGTCAGATTAACGCAGCGAAGCACTCCAAACAAGTAAGAATAAAGTACCAAAGGGAGTATTTGTTACTAAAGCCTCTTGTGGCACAGGTGAAATAGTTATGTAATTGCACCATTTGAATAGACAAGGAAAGAGAAAATTGTGGTTGCAATGTCGGGCAGAAATTTTTATACGCCGGATGGGGAGGCTGTGAAACTGCAAGTCTTATGATGCAGACCAAATAGTTAGTAAAACATACATTGATTGCTAGAAGGGACTTCCAATTTCTGCGCTTTTACTTGTGATTGACAATTCTCCCAAAATACTTTTCATTCGTCGTCGATACCCTGCACTTGTGCCTGTAACCGTTTCGATAAAAAAACCCCTACTTCTGGCATTACGTGATCAAAGCATTTGACTCCGCACTGCTTGTTTTATTCCTGCAAGACTGGTTAGCCTTTCTGGTGACGTGTCTTCGTACAATATTTTAGCGATCGCTTGAATATGTTCTTGGAGGGCTTGCTTTTGTTCTAGGGTCATTGGTAGGTAAATACACTCATCTTAATTATCCTGACTGATTTTCGCCCTCTTTGCAAAAAACTGGGATGCTCCCATTAATAATCCTGTAGGCTTTATTGCCGGAAATATTTTTCCAGCATTAGATTACCTCCAAGACATATTTAATTTACTTGATTTATATCAACAACAATATCCTCAGCCAGGTGCAATTATTGCAGATGAAATAGAAACAATTGATTTAGAATATGTAAAGGAAGATTTGCCAAAGCTAATTGCATCAATGAAATTGGGAATTAACCACATCCGTGATATTAGCACCAGCTTAAGAACATTTTCACGGGCAGATCAAGACTACAAAGTAGCTTTTAATATTCACGACGGTATTGATAGCGCCATCTTAATTTTGAAGCATCGCCTCAAACCAAATGAAACCCGTCCGGCAATTGAAGTGATTACTGAATAGGGTAATTTACCCCAGGTTGAATGCTTCCCAGGACAACTAAATCAAGTATTTATGAATCTGCTAGCTAATGCTATTGATGCACTGGAAGAATCCAATCAGGGACGTACTTTTCTACAGATTCAAGCTAATCCTAATTGGATCACAGTTAGAATGGCTCTGGAAGATAGCCACGTCAGAATTTGTATTGCTGATAATAGTATGGGGATAACTGAAGCTGTAAAACAGAGAGTTTTCGACCATCTATTTACGACCAAAAGTGTAGGTAAAGGTACGGGTTTGGGACTCGCGATCGCTCGTCAAATTGTGGTAGAAAAACATGGTGGTCAAATCATTGTGGAATCTGAGATTGGTCAATGCACAGAATTTACGATTTTCATACCTGTCAAAGGTTATTGCTTAATTACAGCAATTTGCATCAATTCTTCTCATTCACTTCCCGTTCACTCTGCGGATGAGCATTTTCGATATGCTCAATTAAGCTTTCAGCCATCTCAACAGCCACAATAATCAGTTGCTGTTCCATCTGTCCGTAACCCCCCTCACTACTGACTTGGGCATAAATGTGAGGGTTAGATAGCATCGCAGCCAGTAGTTGGGATGCAGTTTGTTTCAATTCATAGACTTGTAGATTCATGGAGCTACTTCCTCCAATTCAACATACAGCAGAATTCAGAAGTAAAACAATCTTTCTACCTAGCTTTGAGAGCTAGTTTGTGTACTGCACCAACTTGAAATCTGCTGTAAAAAATCAATCTTGGTAGTTCTAAATGCCAAGGGATAATGGTTGATAGTTATTTGCAGCTTTTGCAAGTAGGTTGTGAACTTCTTCATCAGTGGTTTGAGGAAAATCTTCATACCAGGAACCGACACTATAGAAGGGGCTGGGTGTCGAAATACAAACGACTTCATCTACCTCATTTGCCAACAGTTTGCAAGTTTCGGGTGCGGCGATTGGTACAGCAATAACAATCCGAGCAGGTTGCTGTTTTTGCACAGCTACCACAGCAGCCCACATAGTTGCACCTGTTGCCAAACCATCATCTACCAAGATTACGGTGCGTCCCTGTAAATCTGTATCAGGGCGATCGCCCCGATACAGCCGTTCCCGTCGCTCTAGTTCCCGTTCTTCCTGAACTGCAATCCTGGCAATGACTTCATCGGAGATATTGATCTCGCTAATAATACTTTCATTGAGTATCCGCACACCACCGGAGGCGATCGCTCCCATTGCTAACTCTTCTTGATCGGGTACACCCAGTTTACGTACCACAAGAATATTTAAGGGAGCATTTAGCGCTTTGGCAACTTCAAAGGCTACGGGTACGCCACCTCTTGGCAGCCCTAATACCAACACATCTGAACGATTAGCATAAGTTTCTAACTCCTTAGCCAAAGATTGACCCGCTAAACTTCGGTTTTTAAATCGCATGGTGTGACGCTCCTGATAGTTTCTCAGAAAAATTAAGTATTTACACGCATTCGCCCTTGGCTTCCTGCCTCAAACAATGGATCAAAGTCTGATGGCAATTGAGAGCGAATATCACTAATTTCACCAGGGCTAACTGCCTCAGTTAATACCTCAATGACCACACGAGCATGATGAATAGCATCTGGAAGCTCTATACCTTCTCGTTGACTAACTAGCTGAAAAAATTCATCTAGTGAGAAACGTGTTCCAGAGCCTGCGTATTCGTGTTGTAAATATTGTGCAATGCCTCTTGGAAGCTGAGCAGCGGCGTTGAAAGGCTCACGTCCGGCTAGGCGTTCAGCTAGGGTTTCTAAAGTCGCACGGGTTGCAACTTCTGCATCTCCCCGTGAACTCAGGTGAGCGCGATTTTGCACCTGTCCAATAAACTCATCGTGTTGCATTTTTCCTCCAGATTTGTCTTGATGTTTGACTTGTTCTGGTCACTAAACTTTTTGCAGAAGAAGTAAAAAGATAAACTCAAAGACCCTACCTTCTGGAGATTGGAGATCAAAGCAAGGGTATAGAATTTTTCATTAGCCCATTCTCAAAAAGATTGCAAAAGTTATTGGTGCAAGAAGTCTATTAATCTCAGTAATCAATTTTTGCCACTTTTTTACTCTTCTGGACTGATCTTAGAAAGTTACAAATTTCGTGTCCTCTGACTTACGGGGCGACATCTCCAATCTCCAAATCTACCTAATGGATGAATTAGTCTAAATCGCCCTAATTTTTACATCTTACGTAAATCAAGTTGATTTTTTTTCTGCAACACAAAGATGTGCGATCGCGCTGAGTCCTGTTAGCCTCGAATCAGAATTTCGGAGGGTTCCCCCGCCCTTAAAAAGTAACGTCAGACGACTGTGAATCGGTTTGCCTTGGTCTTTGCCAGGAGAAGAAAGTCTGGTGAGGCCCCCTCTCCCTTTGGGAAGACCTTACTGCCTCAAGAATTACGAATTGATATTAGATATACGAGTCATTTCAAATAATTGTTGGGCATTACTTCCTAAAAAAGCATCAAAAAGCATCTGCTTTCCTGGTACTACTTCCACTTGATAGCGCTGGGCAATTTCATAATAGGCGTAAGTCCAAGGAATTTGAATTTCTGCGCCAGTAATATCATCTAAAACTATTACCATCTCGGTTACTGCTTGAGTTGCTGTTTGACGCAAACCACAAGCCACATTTCCTTCGATTTCTACTTTCATCGGTACACCCAGGTTAGCCAAACCACGAGCAGTAGTATCTATATCTGGGTACGCGGATGTGTTTTGGCGGTTGACATAGCCGGTGAAGTGGTTGACTGCGTAACCATGCAGCAATACCCAAGCACCATACTGAGTCACCTGATTTACCTCTTCGACTACAGAATGCTGTGGAGGTTGCCAAGGGCGGGTGAAGACTTTTTGGAGCTGTTGAGCAATACTTTGAGTGTTCCCCTCTTGTTTTAAAAGCGAAGTTAGGGGATAGGTTAATTCGCATCTGTTTAAAGATACGGTTTTAGAAATCAGTTCGACAACCCTAGCAGGTAATTCATCTACAATCAACTCGCTGATAAACAACTTTGGCAAGTTAAATTCTTCTTGCTGAGGATGACGATAATGACGGGCGTACAGATGCGTTTGAGCAAAAGTATACTCTCCGGCCACCACGTAACCCAAAGCTTCAACAAGTTGTCCAAGGTAATCAATTCCCAAGCTAAGTTGGTCCTGTGGGCTATCTACTAATAGACGCAAAGAGCGGAAGGCAATGTGGTCATTAGCGACAGTCCCACCCGCAAGATTAATCATTTGCTGATAGGTACGGGCATGGCTGACTCTGGCGCTGTATTCTTGCCAAAGCAATTCCCACAAATGAATAGCAACTTCAGGTCTCATAAGTTATTTGTATAAATTTATTTATACTTTGCAATAATTGATAATCAACTTTTGAATCGATAAAAATTCTAATTTAACGAGAGCTTAGAGATGGTCTACTAATATCTTGCATCATTCTCAATAACCGTAGGTTATGGCATTTTGGCATTGCTGGGTAAAGATATGAATTTGTATCACGCAGAGCCGCAGAGGCACAGAGAATAAGAGTTTGAGAGATTGAATTTTTGACTTTCATACTCAAATTCAGCAACGCCACCATTTTTATAAATATTTATAACAAATAAAATAAAAAGTCGGATTTATGTATGCAATTTTTTAACTAACCATGCTAAAGCAGCATTAATATCTGTGACTTGCTCTCCTTCTGGTGTCGCGGGACGACTTACCATTACAACTTGCATTCCAAGTTCCCGCGCCGCAAGAATCTTGGCATAAGTTGCATCACCGCCACTATTTTTGCTGACAATGGTGTCAATTTTGTGGTGAATCAGGATTTCTCGCTCATTGTTCAGGGAAAAAGGGCCGCGATCGCACAATATTATCCCTGGTGGAACCAAAGCATCATGATCAGGCGGTTCAATCATCCGCATCAGAAACCAAATTTCCTTTAAGTGTGCGAAGGCGGCAAGTTCTTGCCTACCAATTGTCAAAAACACCCGTTGTGACTCTTTTTGCAAAACTGCGGCTGCGGCTGCAACACTGTCAACTTCAATCCAGCGATCGTCACTGGATTTCTCCCAAGTGGGACGGATCAACATCAGGCGGGATACTCCGGCTTTGGTGGCAGCAGCTGCTGCGTTGAAAGAAATCTGGCTAGCAAAAGGATGGGTAGCATCAATTAGTAAGTCGATTTTCATTTGATGAAGGTAGTTAGCCAGTCCAGCGACACCACCGAAGCTTCCAATTCGCAGATCGCCTAGCGGCAGTGATGGCTCGCTGGTGCGGCCTGCTAAAGATGTGATTGCCTCTACTCCTTGGATAGTCGCCACTCTGGCAGCCAGTTCTGCGGCATCTCCCGTCCCACCCAGAATCAACACACGCATCATAATGTTTTCTCTGCGTTCTACTAAAGCTATGCAAAAGCCTTAGCTTAGATTTCTCTCTGCTTCCTTGACGGATGATTAAATTTCTATCGTGCTAACTTTCTCTACAGATAAAGATGGAATCTTTGCCAAAATCCCCTTTTTCAGAGGTTCAGGTCGCTCTGACCAAGGCAGTAAACCATCAGAGTGGGCATAGTATTTACTAGCACACTCCAGCACAGCAGCTGCACTGCAATCAACAGCTAAATCGCCAAAGAGATATGTTAATTTACCTTTAGCAGCAAAGGCGACGACACATGAACGATTACAAGCACTCATACATTCAACTTCCTGAATTGGGAATTCTTCTCTTAACTCCCAATCTTGTGCAAGGTGCTGAAGCTGCTGTAGTAATTTTTCACCACCACTTTCACCTAAGCGTTTTCCATCTTGCCAAACGCTAGCACAGGTTTTACAAACAAATAGAGTATGAGCGGCGATACTAAAGGAATTAAGAGCAGTCATCTGTACCTCGCAGATATGTAAAACCGATTCAGTCTACTTCGGTGGGCATCCTGACTCACTCAATTTAAGATTTTGAATTACTTCTACCAATTTTCCGTAAAATTGCACTTAATTATTACTCTTCTTCCTTGGCGTATTTTACGCTTCGTTTAATAAATATCTAAGTGCATTTTCATAGAGAATTGATATTATTTCGCTAACTCAAATCTCAAAATGGTTCACAGTTGCGGGACAGCGCCGGATTCACACCGAACTTTCCCCGTTACCTCTAGTGGCTGATCCCCACCAGAACCGAATAACCTTTTTGATCATACACTAGTGTCTTCTAGGAAGAGTTGAGTCATTGGGAATTGGTTATTTGTCATCGGTCATCGGTCATTTGTCAGTAGTTATTATCCCTCTCTCTCCTGCTTCCCCTGCTCCCTCTGCTTCCCCTGCTCCTCCTGCTCCCCTGCCTTCCTCTCTTTGCGTCCCACGTCCTCTTCACCGCAAATAACTGGCTCCATTCACATCTACAATAGTACCCGTGAGATATTCAGCACCCTCAGAAGCTAGGAAAAGAACGGTATGCGCCACATCCTCTGGAGAAGCTACACGATTTAAAGGGCTTTGCTGACGAATTGCTTCACCCGCAGGACTTTCCAAAATAGCACGAGTCATATCAGTTGCTACCCAACCAGGAGCTACGGCCGTCACAAAAATGTTATGGGGAGCTAAATGCTGCGCGAGAGACTGGCTAAAGGCATTCAGACCGGCTTTACTAGCTGCGTAAGCTGTAGCTGTAGGCTCGCCCCGAAATGCACCACGAGAAGTCACATTAATAATTCGTCCGCTACGGCGTTCAATCATGTGTTTCGCAACACAGTAAGATACATTGACTGCACCGAGTAAGTTTACATCAATAGTCTGTTGCCAAGCGGCTTGCCAGTCTTGATAACTGGTTTGATTAAGGGGATGCTCTTGATAAATACCAGCGTTATTCACTAAAACATCTATTTTTTTTAATTGAGCGATCGCTTGCTGTACCAGTTGCTCCACAGCAAAAGCATCAGCAAGATCAGCCTGCACCAAAATGTGACCTTTACCTGCCAAAGATTCCCTCACTTCCTCAGCAACTTGCTGCTGCTGATGGTAATGAACTGCAACAGTAGCACCAGCTTGGGCAAAAGCAGTTGCGATCGCTTTTCCGATTCCTCGCGAAGCACCTGTAACCAACACAGTTTTTCCTGGAAAATTGAAATTGAGCATAATAGCTAATAAACTCCCCAAGGATTTGCTGCTAAAGAGAGGTGAATCTAAACAATATTGAATATTAAGTATATGGGGAAATTTTGCCTCAGCCTTGCTTAACAACTGTCGCTGTCCATTTCGACAAAACAAAGCATGAAAATCTTTTTCCCCACTTCTTAATCCCTATTTTGAGATAAGTAGGAATCGACTGTAAAAAATTCTTGACCCTTGCCAAACAGTAATTAAAATCTCAAACCAACACCACCTTGCACAGAAATAGCTGTACTACCACTATCACGGTAAGCATCAAAAGCAATGATAGCGTTGCCAAAAATAACCGTATTGCTATTTGGCACTATATAGTCAACTCCGGGTTGTAAGGCAAAACTAATTTTGTCGCCTACAGGAGAAGAGTCACCACCACCAGCTAATACCAACCCAGCTCCCAAGTAGGCATCAGTTTGCCAGTTGAGGGGAACATCATAAGAAACCGTTGGTACAACTGCCGTATTCCGACCTATTAACGCTTGAGCGCGGAAAGAAATCGGTGATTCTAGAACCTTGTAGCGGGCGGCTAAAACCCCCCCGATTTGGATACCGTCAGTAATACCAACTGTTGGCCCTATACCAATATAGCTACCATATGCTACTTGAGCTTGTGCTGCTTGAGTCATAGCCATACACAGAACTGAACTAGCTCCTAGCACTGAAGCCAAATACAAAAGATGTTTCATTACCCGACTCCTCACACCATCTTAGATTTTGTCATTTATCATTAGGGATTGAGAGTCAGAAGTCAGAAGTCAGAAATCAGAAGATAGTAATTATTTTGTTAATCTCCCCCTTGTCTCCTTGTCCCCCTGCTCCCCTGCCCCCTGCTCTCCTCCCATTCTACGGGCAACGGCGATGAATGCCTCCTTGAGTACAAATGTAAGCCAATTGTTTGGCATCTAAATTTTTGGCTTGAGAAAAATCAACTCCTTGTACTACAGCAGACTGTGAACCTGTATCTGGCGTTTGGACAAATTGATCCGCTGGATCTTGTTTGCTAGGGGCGAGAATTGTCCCCTGAAAATCAGCTCCTGCTACATTTGCCCCCCGTAAATCTGCTAGGCTGAGGTCGGCATTCCGCAAGTTGGCATTTTCCAGTTGGGCTGAGCGCAAAACAGCACCAGTCAGACGAGTGGCGCTCAGGTTAACATTGCTGAGATTGGCGTGTTCTAAATCCGCTCCTGAGAGGTCTGCTCCTTGCCAATCGGTTTTAGTTAAGTTGGCATAGGACAATTGTGTTCCTATGGCAATCACACGACCTAAACGAGCAGCATACAGATTGGCTTCGTTCAATTTGGCATCACCTAAATCAGCTCCTGTTAAGCTGGCATTTTCCAAGACTGCGCCACGCATATCGGCTCCGACTAGCTGGGCGCTGCTGAGGTTAGCACCAAATAGACGTGCATCAGCTAAGTTGGCTCTGTTGAGGGTAGCACGACTCAAATCGGTACGGTTCATTAAGACGCGGCTCAAGTTAGCATCAGTGAGATTAGCTTGCTGCAACTGAGCTTGGCTCAAATCAGCGGTTACATCGTCGAAGGTATCCCAGCGTCCATCTTCACCCACACTACGGAAGCGGCTACCTTTAAAACTGCCTTGGTTGAGATTAGCAGACTTGAACTTAATTCCTGATAAGTCAACGTTGTCTAGTACCAAGTTGAATAAGGAATTTCCTGTTGTGCCGCTTTGACCTAATTGAACGCGACTGAGATCAATACCCTCGTTAGTTTTACTGCTATGAACAGACAGAATCTTATTGATTGTCTGCTGGTTCATTTGTAGCCGCTTTTGCCGCACTTCCCGTTCTGGGGATGCCTTGCTTCCCGCAGATTCCAGTTCACCAACGAGAAACTGATTCTTGTTTTTTAATTCTGGGATGGCTTTAGGCCCAGCACTTGCCAAAGCTTGTTGAATTGTATCCTGGAGGGTAGGGTTAGTTTCACTAACTTGGAGATCCGCAAGAAACTGGATTGCTTGTGGGTCATCGAGACTGCCCATAGCCAGAATTGCACCCTGGCGTTCCTCATTAGTAGCGCCAGAGTTGGGACTTAACTGTTTTACAAGTGCGAGAAACTGTTGGCTGTGAATTTGCTTGGTTGTCCGCTGGGTTTGCTGGGTTTGAATGTACACTTGAGTGCCTATTAAAGTAGCTAACACAGCAGTCATACTCACCAAGGCTACGCCAAACAAGGTTAGATTCGGATTTTGCTGTATCCGCCGCCAGAGGTTCGGGGATGGGGAGGTTTCTGTGGCTGTTGGTGCGGTAGCTAGTTCCTCATTTCCTTCCTGCCATTCCTCTGGTTGATTACTTCTATTAGGCTGACTTTGCCTGTCACCACCCAAAGCTGAGGACGCTAAGGGGCGAGTTGCATCTATGGCGTAAGTCCCTGCCAAGTGATCGTGCAGTGCACGTCGCCCTCGACGCGACTGCGAGCCGATACTTTCTCCCAGTACCATCAGCACGGCGAGAAATGTGAACAACTCTAGATTAGGAAAAGCAAAGCTGTAGCGCCACAGCAGATAGGCGATGGAGATTGGCACACTCCAACGACCAACTCCTTCTCGCACCACCGCTGCACCCAAACCAGGCGGTTTTCCTTGTTCATTCACAACCCGGACACGAAACCGACGCTTGGGAATTGTGCTACCAGTTTTAGCTAGTAAATATAATTGCCACCATGAAAGAGTTACAGGTGCAAATAGAGCTACTGTCCACAAGATATTAGTCGGCCATGCCACGTAACGGATGCCATAGCTGACAGGTACAGCCAAAGGTCTAGCGATCGCTCTTTCTGCTACTACTAGCATGGGGTTTAGCGGTACGCGGTTGAGATCGCTTCTAGAATTGGCATATACACCAAGCCCAAAAGGAATCAATCCACTGGTAACCACTAGTGTAATTTCAGCTGCCCAAGCAGCAAATCGCCTAGTTGCTAACGGCAGCGATTTGGTTGTTCCTGTTTCTTTTGACCGACTAGAATCATCGCTACCTCTCCTCACAATTGGGGTCGTCATCGCATACTTTCCTTTGACTTTAATTTCTATACCTATTGGCGTTGTTAAAAAATTAGACTATTGCTTACGTTGAATCTTATTAGACACTAAAAATTTGTATCCAAGATACACTAACAATGCCAACACTGCCAGACTAATAACAGATGCAACCAGTTTAAAGACTGCTTGCAGGATCGCAAACCCCAATATTACTGCCACACCAGAAAACACCAGCTTTTTCGTTCCAGATAAGCTGTTGAACCAAAGCCGAACTCGCTCTAAGTGCAAGTTAAAGTCAGCAAACCCCGACTGGGGTGTCTGTTTTTGTTCTTGTGCTTGAGAAACCTCCCCAGGCGAGGTATTAATCTCTGCCTCTAGCTTTTGGAGGCGACGCTGCAAGTCTTCTTCTCTTTGGGGATTCATTAATCTTTTCTACCTCTGCTAGAACACTTATTCAATAACAGGCTAGCCAAATCGTATTTTTGACGCTTGTCTTAGTGATTTTAGCTAATTCATAGCTGTACGAAACCTTTGTAGGCAAGGAAAAATCATGTTTTTATTTTGTTGTCTTTCAAAGGTCGCGATCGCCTAATGGTGATCAAGCATAGAAAACTGGGATGACATTTGTCCTTATTCTCAGCCCGATATTTTTTAATATTTACTCATATGGCGATTAAGTAAAAACAATAAAGATATATACGATACCTTTCGGAACAAAGCCGGATTGATGTCGTCTATAAATTTATAACTATATATAACAATTATGATTGCTCTAGAAACAGTCGGGAGCATTAATTAAAATGAAGGCGCTGAGGCTATTTACATTTGTTCCCGTGACTTTGGTGATTAGTTTACTTCTCACAGAAGCTAACCTAGCACAGAAATCAACTGTACAAATTAATCGTAGTTTTAAACCCGATCCCTTGGTCTTAGCTGGTATGTCTGGGGGATCAGTTGAAAGTAGCTGTGGCAATATTACTGCTGTACCCAATGAAGTTATCCAGGTTACAGAGTCACTACCTTACTTACGATTAACTGTTGAGAGTCAGGGACAGCCAACTTTATTAATAGACGGCCCTGGTGGACGCTTCTGCGTACTGGCAGATAAATACTCTGGAAGTAAGCCCGAACTTTCGGGTTACTGGAAAGCTGGAAAATATTTGTTATTTGTTGGTAATTCCCAAGGACAGCATAGCTATAAACTCTCAATTTCGCAACAAAGAGAATAGTTAATAAGTCCAAATTCTAATGTGCAAATCTTGACTCTTAAAAGCTACTTGACGCCAGTCCACTCAAATCGGGAGACCCCTTCGGGTGACGCTCGCTAACGCTGCGCTAACGCCAGTTGCCTACTCCGGGAAACCCTCCCGCAGCACTGGACTCACCGCCCACGCGGCTGGCTCTTCTACTTAGGGAAACGCCAGACGCTCCTTCGCGCTTCCCAGGCAAACGACTATCATCTTTGGCGTCTCGTCTCCCGTGAGGAGAAGACCCTTCGGGTGACGCTCCTGCGTCGCTCTAAGCGTTCGCGTTAGCGTCTCGTAGAGAAGCTATGCCGAAGGCTTTACGCTGCGCTAACGCCAGTTGCCTGACGCCACTTGCTCCACTTGGGGAGACCTCTACAGCCCTTCTCCTAAAGGAGACCAAGGCGAACGGGCATCCTACGGCAGGCGCTAGCCTCTCCCTTTGGGAGAAGACCGCAGTGGCTCACCTTGACTTTTGACTAATCTTCCAGTGATTTTGCTGGCACTTCGACTGCTTTGATGTCAATTGTGCCTTCTGGCGCGAAGCGCTGAAAATGACTATTTTTTACTAATAGCGACTCCCCACAGCTTGGACATTGTAACTGAGTGTTATTTAAACCTGTAAATTCATATGTACAAACGGGACATTGATCAGCAACCAAGTTGCGTTGTAACCACCAACGAAACCCAAAAAAGGCAATCACGGGTGCTAACAACAATAACCCGACAATAATTAATAACGAATTAACTAACCAACCCAAGCCCAATGAAGCCAGCAACCAAATAACTGCCAGCAGGGTGAGCCAAGGGCGGAGATTCAAAAGATTCAATTGAAATGACTTAAGGCTCATTTTTTAAATATCGTCCTGCTTTCCCTCTAGGATAGCGAGTTTAGCCAACAGTAGAGACGCTATTAATCAGCCAGTGCGTTGTGGGGGTTCCCACGCCACTTGCTTTAAGCCGGGGAACCGCTCCGGGTGACGCTCTCTGCGAGACGCTGCGCGAACGCAAGCTCGCTCTAAGCGTTCGCGTTAGCGTCTCGTAGAGAAGCCATGCCGAAGGCTTTACGCTACGCTAACGGCAGTCCACGACGCTCCTCCGTCGCTACCGCTGATGCTAACGGCGACAAAGCCCTTACGGGTGACGCTCGTGCCTCGCTCTAAGCGTTCGCGTTAGCGTCTCGTAGAGAAGCTATGCCGAAGGCTTTACGCTGCGCTAACAGCAGTCCCTCTACTTAGGGAGACCCCAAGATCGGGCTGCTTCACCGCACGTGTGGCTGCACTCCCCGTCCAACGCAGTGGCTCCCCGTTGTAGCAACTGGCGTCGCGTCTGTACAAGAGTCAAGAAATATTACTCTAGACTTAGGACAAAAGCAGCTTTTGTAAACGCTTTTGGAAAGCGTCCATACCGAAGAGTGCGATCGCCTGCTCTCGTAGCCACTGTCCATCACAACGCTGGTCATCTCCTTTGAGTATTTCAATACAAGCTGCTGCTACAGCATCAGGATCGCGGTGTGGTACTCGCCATCCTAGTTTACCATCCTGTAAGGGGTCAGCAGAACCATCGTCATCACCTGATAACACAGGCACTTGGCAAGCCATCGCTTCTAGATATACAATGCCGAAGCCTTCTTGAGAAGGCATAATATAGGCATCAGCAAGGCGATAATGTTCCATCAATTTTTCTGTAGGAACGAAACCAGCGAAGACAACGCGATCGCTTACACCTAAATATGCAGCTAGTTGAGCTAATCGCGGTTGATCATCACCGCGACCAATTACCAAGTATTTTACTTCTGGAAAAAACTGGGCGATTTTTGGTAAAGCCCGAATTGTCATATCTACACCCTTGTAGATATCCCCTGACCACAGCCGCGCTACTGTCATTAACACCTTGGCATCAGTTAAACCATACTTCTCAACTAATTCTGGCTGCTTAGAACCTGGAGTAAATTTATCTCCATCAATAGCACAAGGAACCATCTGTATAATCTTGGGGTCTAGACCATTGACAGCACAAGCGCGATCGCGACTGTAACGACTAATTACCCAAATTGCTGATGCTGATCTCAATGCCCGACATTCTTGTTTTTTGAGCGGTTCCCAGACTTCCTTGCCGTAAGTTAGCACGGTGTAGGGAATACCCAAAGGCTGGCAGAGGGTTTGTATTAAGACTGCTAGGTTAATATGACCGCAAAAAACTTGCTGAGGACGGCTTTGTAACAGACATTTGAGCAAAGCCGCTGCCATTTTGAGTCTACCCAGTTGGGGAGACTGATGTTGAAAGTAATGAAATTTTAAATTTTGGGACTCAAAAAGATTTGAGCAGTCAGGACTATCTCTGAGCAAAAAGACTTCCGCCTTGTAGGTTGGGTTCACTCCTTGATATGCGCGAAAAATATCTTTGACGTAGGATTGAATACCACCTTCGCGAGCGAAAATTTCTAAGAACACGAAGACATGGTTAACTTTTTTGTGAGATTTATTACCTAAATTTAGGTTTTCTACCACTGTAATGCTCAGTATGTTGGGTTATTTAGGTTCGCGGTCATGCTGCGCTATTGCTCTTAAACTTTCTTCAAAAAGTCTTCAGTGCTGTAAAGTTAATTGTCGAAGGGACGCTGGCCATACTGTCTCGCAAATCAACTGTGTAAATATCTACTTGGTTTGCAAGAGTTCCTAATTTTGTCAGATTAGGTTGTCGGTGTGGAGACACTAATCCCACAACTCGGTAACCTTGGTTGAGCAGCAAATGGCTAAGATAGTAGCTATCTTGACCAGTAATTCCTGTAATTAGGGCCGTCTTAGTCATCTTTGGTTCTCTATTCTTTGTGTCTCTTACAGCGCTTCCGGCTATTATGCAATATATTTTTCTCCTTACCCCTCTGCTATCATCGCTTTCAGCTTTTAGGATGTACCTCATAGCTGCTGAAAGTGCTGTAAAGCACTAAATGGCACTTGTTGGAGAACAAAAAATCAGACTTCCAACACTGCTGACAGATCCTAACAAAGGAGTTACGACAACTCGAATGCTGTCTTTACTGACATCAACTATTCTTTTTATACATAACTGAGTATAATTACTATAGTATAAAAATTCATACCTCTGTCCTTTTGTATGGCATAAACCAGAATTTTTTGTAACTGCTCAATGAGATTCATATTGTTTCCAACCAACCATAGATCCTTAAATACCCTTATGAGTATTTTGATTTTTCTACGGTTGTATGAAACCACCCTGTCTTACCTACAAGGGAATGGAGGCTGGAGGTTAGATTTTTAATTACTGAATCAATGCTCTAGCCACTCCTTAAAAAAGAGGAAATTTCTAAAGCCTGCTTTTTAAGGGCGTTAGGGGATTTGAGTGCGTAAGTCCTGAAAGCTAAAGCTTAATCTCCGATTTGTCTATCGGGATATGATTGTATTTCTAAATATTTCATGTTATGATTACGCTTGTAGTGTATACTTCCAAGGATAAATGAGTCATCAAAGTAGCCACTCACACCACCGTTGGGTGCAATCTCATAATCCTCCAAAGTCAGAGTTGAAATTGCTACAAAAGCCACAGAAAGAGCCGATGTTTTACTATTTTGCTTATGGCTCGTGTATGTGTCCAGTGGATTTGAAGCGATCGCTAGGGGAAAACACCCACCCTTACATCATTAGTCCTGGAATCCTCAAAGGTTATAAGCTTGGGTTTTATTTGTATTATCATATGCGGCAATCTGGGGTTTTGGATATAGTCAAAGACCCTAGAACCAGCGTCAAAGGTGTACTTTATCAGCTACCTTGGCGATTAAGTGAAGCTCTGGATATACGTGAAGGTGTTTCGCAGGGTGTGTATCGACAGGAATTAGTAGATATTCACTGTCAAGATCAAATTTATAAAAATGTTCGCACTTATGTAGTGGTTAACAAGCTAGCAGAAGAAGTCGCACCAAACGACTGGTACTTTAATATTGTGCTACGAGGCGCTGTCACCTGCGGACTGCCAGAAGAATATTGCTGGAATTTATTTAACCATATGCACCAATTGCAACAGCGGTATCAAGACACGGGAACAAGCCGATCTGCTTAGTAAATGCCGTGTTTCATCTATTTGTATATAAATAATTTATAAAAAATTATATTGTTAGGAAAACATAGGTGAAAGAAATATATATAACAGGCGACATCTTGAGAATAAAACTTAATTAAAAAAACTCCGGTAGACCCGTAAGTTTATAGTATATAAGAAATACGACTATTAATATTGTTATCGGCTCATTAAATAGTTTTAATTGGCGCTGGAATTTATCAAGTGGATCTTTACTTTTTGTATCAGTTGAGAGTGAACTTCTGATAATTTGAGGCATTAGAGTAATGGCTATATCTACAATCGTTAATTCCACCCTTGGTGACATCTGCATTCGTATTCCTCAGCACTATCATCGCCAACCTGTGCTATCGAGATTAATCTCTCGTTACGCCTTAACAGTTAATATCGCTGCGGCTCTTTTAGAAACCGACACCAGGAAAGACGGTTGGTTTAATCTAGAAATTCAAGGTAGTTATCAACAGGTAGAAGCAGGTATTAGCTATATACAAGGGTTAAATATAGAAATTCACCAACTAAATTTAAAAAGTCTTGAAGAAGATAGAAAGACGTTAAATAGTTTATGTTTAAGTAGTTACTGTGCTGGATTTCACGCAAATACCAAAATGCAAACTGATGAAGAAGACTTGGATTGGAATGTAGTACAAAGACAAACAAATCGAGCCAAGTTTCATGTCTGTATTCCCAAAAACTACCGTTATTCGCCGGTAATTGCTGGGTTAATTTCATGCTGTGGATTAACTGTAAATATTGTTGGAGCTTCGTTAAATACTAATACGAAAGATGAAGGTTGGTTTGATTTGGAAATTTGGGGAAATTCGCAGCAAATTGTCTTAGGATTGAGGTATTTGAAACAATTAGGCTTACAAATTTGGTTGTAACTATTAAGTAATAGTGTAATCAGCAATCGCAGAACGTGCAAGAATTCATAGTAATTGTAATTTTTTAGAGCTTGTTGAAGGTGTAAAACTATGACTCATGCTTGCTGCGGCCCTGGTTACGCAACTCCCGAAGCAGCCATTAATGCAGAACGGGAAAAAGTGCTTTATGCGATCGCACTTTATACTGGTACAGGTATTGAAGAACCAGATTACCTTGCCACCGTAGACGTTGATCCCACTTCTCCAACTTACTCCCAAGTAATTCATCGCTTACCTATGCCCTACATTGGTGATGAATTACACCACTTCGGCTGGAATGCGTGTAGTTCGTGTCATGGCGATGCTAGTAAATCCCGGCGGTTCACTGTCATACCTGGACAACGTTCTAGTCGGATTTATATTGTTGATACAGCAGAGACGAAAGCACCAAAACTACACAAAGTTATTGAACCAGAAGAAATTAAACAAAAGACCAATTTAACTGCGCCCCACACAGTACACTGCTTAGCAGATGGTCATGTAATGATTTCCATGCTGGGCGATAGCGAGGGAAATGGCCCCGGTGGTTTTTTGTTACTAGATGAAAATTTTGACATTGCTGGACGCTGGGAACGCAATACCGACGCTATGCGGTTCAACTATGACTTTTGGTATCAGCCACGTCATAACGTCATGGTGAGTAGTGAATGGGGCGCACCCAAAACCTATTATCCTGGCTTTGACCTCAACGATATAGCAGCTGACAACTATGGTCATCAAATACATTTCTGGGATTGGTCAAAACGTGAGATTATCCAGAGTTTTGATTTAGGACAAGAAGGATTAATTCCTCTAGAACTGCGCTTTCACCATAACCCCGATAGTACTCATGGGTTTGTTGCCGCCGCACTCAGCAGCAATGTTTGGCATTGGCACAAGTCTAACGGCCAATGGGAAATTGAGAAAGTAATTGATGTGCCATCGGTGGAGCTGGAAGGCTGGCCGATTCCTGTGCCATCGCTAATTACTGATATCTTGATTTCAATATGCGATCGCTATGTTTATTTTTCCAACTGGCTGCATGGAGATATTCGTCAATATGATATCAGTGATCCTGCTCAACCCAAACTCACTGGTCAAGTTTGGTGCGGTGGTTTACTAGGTAACAGTGGCGAAGTTCAAGGTCATAAATTGGTTGGCGGGCCACAAATGCTTCAATTGAGTCTCGATGGTAAGCGGCTTTATGTGACGAATTCCCTATTTAGCACTTGGGATAATCAGTTTTACCCTGACTTGTCTAAGACTGGTTCATATCTGTTGCAAATTGACTGCGATACTGAAAATGGTGGACTAAAAATCAACGAAAATTTCTACGTTGATTTTGGCAAAGAACCAGCCGGCCCCTCTCGCGCCCATGAGATGCGTTATCCTGGCGGTGATTGCACCTCGGATATTTGGGTGTAAATATCTATACTAATGGTGAGCTTGTCTGCTCACCCAATCAAAAATAATATGAAAACCTATAAGGTTGAACTCGTCAATCGCGATAACTTTGTTGTGGAAGTGGCGGAAAATCAATATATCTTAGACGCTGTGGAAGCAGTAGGATTGTGTTTACCCGTAGGTTGTCGATACGGTGCTTGCATTACCTGTGCAGCACGTTTAATTGAAGGCGAAATACATCAATCTCAAGCAGTTGCGCTCAAACCTACACAGTCAGCAATGGGTTACGTTTTATTGTGTATTGCTCATCCCTACTCAGATTGCAAGTTGGAAGTAGGTGTAGAGTGTCAAGATGAACTTTATATCAATCCGTTTAAAGGTCGCCGCTGATTTATCTCTAAACACATTCATAGCAAGGATTTCACTTTTTCTTAGTGCCATTCGGATTTGTTACCGAGAGACTCAAAAGCATAGGAACAAGCAAGATACTGTGCTGAAGCTACACAAGCGTCTACGGTTTTCGCCGAACAGGGAGCGTTTCCGGCTTTGCTAAAAATCTAAAATTTATTGCTCATCCTGCGGAAGAGATTGCTATTTTGCTAGATTTGGCTATGAGGGGTGACTTTAGAGCTATTGCTTTGGCAGGCTACAAAACTAAAAGTGTGGGATAAGTTATGGGTGGTAAACGTCGCCCATCCTTGTTGACTTGCCAAAAATTTTAAAAGTAAATAATTTCAATAATTTTTTAGAATTTTAATAGAGGTAATAATGAGTTTTAACAAACTTGAAAAAGATGTCATTTTAATAGTTGATGACACTCCAACTAATTTAGAAGTATTATTCAATTTTTTAGAAGATTTTGACTTTAAAGTTTTAGGGGCTGAAGATGGAGAAATGGCAGTTAAAATGGCAGAATATGCCCTGCCAGACCTGATTTTGCTAGATGTATTAATGCCGAAAATCGACGGTTTTGAAACTTGTAGACGGTTAAAAAGCAATTTAGCAACTCAAGATATTCCGATAATTTTTATGACTGCACTGAGTGAGAAAGTAGATAAAGTCAAAGGATTGAAACTTGGAGCAGTAGATTTCATCACCAAACCCTTAGAACATGAAGAGGTTATAGCTAGGCTAAACATCCATCTCCGAATGCGAAACCTCACAAAAAAGCTCACAGAGCAAAAAGAACATTTGGAGATGGAAATCTTTGAACGCAAGCGAGTAGAAGAAGAACTGCGGTGTCACTCAGCTGCATTATCTGAGTGGAATAATCGTTATCAAGCATTAATTCAAGCGAGTGGCCAGATTCTCTACGATTGGAATCCACATACAAACAATATCAACTATGCTGGCAATGTAGAAAAAATATTAGGTTACTCCATGCCTGAAATGTCAGGAGGTGTGAACCGTTGGTTAGAGTTGATTCATCCTGATGATAGAAACCTGTTTAATGAGGAATTTAACCGCGTTTTATCCACAAAAGAGCGATTTCATTTAGAATTTCGTGTATGTTGCAAAGATGGAACTTACATCACAGTTGAAGACAATGGATATTTCTTTTTAGACTCTACAAGCAAAGTTGCTCGAATTGCAGGTTTTGTGATTGATATTAGCGATCGCAAACAAGCACAAACAGAACGAGAAAAAGCTTTTGTTGCACTTCAGCAAAGTGAAGCCCGATTTCGGCGGCTGGTGGAATCGAATATCATTGGCATTACTTTGACAGACCTGAATGGCAAGATTACAGAAGCTAACGATGCGTTTCTGAAGATGCTGGGATATAACCGGGAAGCACTGCACTCAGGAAAACTGCTTTGGCAAGACATCACGCCGTCAGAATATCACAGATTGGATGAAAAGGCGATCGCAGAATTAATCAGTGCTGGAGTTTCTACTCCCTACGAGAAAGAATACATTTGCAAAGATGGTAGCCGTGTTCCGGTTGTAGTTGGTTGTGCGCTTGTAGAACAGTCTCAACCGACTACTGTCGGTTTTGTTCTCGATATTACTGAACGCAAGCAAGCAGAACAGAAAATTCGCGAACAAGCTGCTTTGCTCAACATTACTAGAGATGCAATTCTGGTGCGAGACTTGCATAACCAAATTCAATTTTGGAACAAAGGCGCTGAATGTTTATATGGTTGGATGGCAGAAGAAGTGTTGGGTAAGAATGCTAATCAATTATTATATCGTAAAAAAACTTTAGCTCAAATCGAAAACATCCAGAAAAGTATAGCTGAGACTGGTTCTTGGGAAGGTGAATTACATCAGATTACTAAACAAGGTAAGGAAATTATTGTTGCTAGTTGCTGGACAGTAGTACACGATGAGCAGGGAAAACCTAAATCTATCCTCAGTGTCAACTCTGATATTACAGAGAAAAAACAACTCGAAGCGCAGTTTCTCCGCGCCCAACGCATGGAGAGTCTCGGCACTTTAGCAAGCGGTATTGCTCACGACCTCAACAATGCGTTGACACCAATGATGATGACTGTGCAACTTTTAGAGACAAAAAATTCTGATGAGAAAAGTCAGCAATGGCTGTCAATCATGGAATCAAGTATTAAACGTGCGGCAGATTTAGTCAAACAAGTTTTATGGTTTTCACGCGGCGCTGAAGGAAATTTTAAAACTTTACAAGTGCAGGATTTAATATCAGAAATTAAAAAGATTGTTAAACAAACATTCTCTAGAGCTATTGAAGTCCGTATTAATATTCCCAAGCAAAACTTGTGGCATATTTTTGGCGATACTACTCAGTTGCACCAAGTACTGATGAACCTCTGCATTAATGCTCGCGATGCCATGCCTAATGGCGGCATTCTGAGTATTTCTGCAAAGAATTTTTGGGTTGATAGTGACTATGCCCGTTTGAATCTTGATGCTGAAGTGGGTTCTTACGTAATGATTAGCGTCTCCGATACAGGCACAGGAATTTCTAAGAAAATAATAGATAGAATTTTTGAGCCATTTTTCACAACGAAAGAAGTAGGTAAAGGCACAGGGCTTGGTCTTTCAACGGTGCTTGGTATTGTTAAAAGCCACGGTGGTTTCGTAAATGTAGTTAGTGAAGTGGGGCAAGGAACAGAATTTCAAGTATGCTTACCTGTTACACAAACAAGTGAGTTAGATAGTAAAGTAGCAGGTGTATATAATGAATTACCCACAGGAAATGGAGAATTGATTCTCGTAGTTGATGATGAAGATTACATTCGGGAAATTACTAAAAGTTGGTTAGAAACAAATGCTTACAAAGTATTAGTAGCTGGTGATGGAATGGAGGCGATCGCTTTATATACAAAACATCAACAAGAGATTAGTGTTGTCTTAATTGATATGATGATGCCATCTATGGATGGGCCAACAGCTATTAGTGTTTTGGAAAAAATTAACCCAGACATCAAAATTATTGGTGTCACTGGATTAGCATCAAATCATCAAATGATGAAAAACCTTAGTAATAAAGTTAAAAAGTTTTTATCCAAGCCTTATACATCAAATGACTTGTTGAAAAACTTACAGATGGTGATTAATGCAAAATAGAAGACAGGAGACTAGGGGAAGCAGGGAAAGAATATGACTTCCTGATCTCCTTTATCTCCCCTAATCGCCAGGCAAGACGGTGATGAGCGATGATAGGATGTTTTTGTGACTGCTTTAATCCTTGCTATTAATGAAAAAACTATTGGATGAACCGCTGTCAATCGAAATCGCAGAACGCGTAAACAGCAAAGCTAGTACCCCTTTTGAGAATGCTTTCAAAGCAGCATTAGCAACTAAGGGAGCAACGTATGTTCAGGGATTTTTAGTTTCTCCAGGGAAGCCGTATCGACCGATTGAACACAGTTGGATTGAGCTTGACGAGCGCATTATCGATCCTACATTACCGCAACTGCAAAAAAATCCCCAGGAACTATGGTATTTTCCAGCACAAAGCCTAACTGTAAAGAAACTGAAAGCAATAATCGAAGAATCAAAAGAAGATTATCCAGAAGACGAGCCGCTGCCAGTTTATGGCGACCCACCTTATGAATATTACGGTGACGTGATGTTGGGTGGTCAAGACTATTTAACAGCATATCAAGCCGCTGAGGCTAAATGCAAGGAAATTAACAACCCCAATGCTGATAGGAACTAACTAAGTATAAAGTTAATAAGGAAATTGGCGTAAGGGTCATTAGTTATTTGTAAATACAAATGACAAATGACAAATGACCAACCCTAATTAATAAGATTTTCCATCACTACCAAAGTATTCGCGATAACCACAAATTTTGTCTCCACGCACATCAAAAGAAACTGCTACCCGATTCTTATAAGGTTCCCCAAACAAAAGCCCCTCATCCCGAAACTCAAATACAGCAGTCGTTTCATTACTAGTAACACGGTCTAAAGCAGTTAGTGTTAGTCCTGGAGTGAAAGCTTCAGAAACATAGTGAAAAAACTCACTAGCTTGCTCTTTTCCTACATTTAAACCGTGAAATTTACCCATTGGAAACCAAAGAGTAAAATCTTCTGTGAGCATATCTAGTAATGCTTGCCACTCTCCAGTTGCCATTCCATGAGTGAGATTCTCAAATGCTTGCTGAGCGACTTTTAAAGTATTTTCTGATTCTGCTGTCACTGTCAATACCCTCTAATAATTCGTAATTCGTAATTCTGCTCGAACGCGAACAGCGTGTCGCAGACAAGACTCACTAGCGTAATTCGTAATTACAGCGCTTTGTGTAAAGATTTTAATTCCTATTCTTTGACCCTTAAAATCTGACAACTACTTTGCCACAATTTTGACCGCTAAGGAGGTATTCTACAGCATCGGGGATTGATTCTATGCCTTGAAACTGGGTTGCGTCTACAGCAATTTTGAGTTTGTCGGTGTAGAGTAGGTTTAACAGGCGATCGCGTGCCTCTGGTATATATTCTTTATAATGAGGCATGAGAAAAGCTCGAACAGAAGCAGCTTTCCAAAATAGTTGGTGGTAGATGCGGGGTTGAGTAATTTGTTCTACATTCTTCGCGTATTCGGAGATGAAACCGACTACTACTAAACGTCCCCGCACTGCTAAATTTTCAACGCAGGTATCGAAAACCTGTTTACCTACGCAGTCAAAAACCAAATTAATGCCTTCGGGGTATTCTTGCTTGAGGACTTGGTTGAGATTTTCTGTGTGATAGTTGATAATGCGATCGCATCCCAATTCTCTGAGTAATTTTGCCTTCGCCTCAGAACTACAAGTACCAATTACATGATTACCTGCTAATTTCGCCAATTGCACTGCAATATGACCAGTTCCCCCCGCTGCTGCTGTCACTAAAACCACTTCATTACTTTTCATTTCCCCGACTTGTTCTAATGCAACTAAAGCTGATACACCTGTAGGCATTAGTGTTAATAGCTCTGGTGTTGCTTCCCGCACCTTCACCACTAAGTTTGCATCAATAACTTGATATTCTCGATAGCCGCCACCACGCGCTGTAGTTATAACAGCATCTCCTATTTGAAAATCTTTGACGTTTTCGCCCATACTGACAACTTTTCCCACCACTTCCACACCCAAATCAAAGGGAGGAGTTAAGTTAACATAGGGCACTTCACCACGACAAAGTAAAGTGTCAAATCCACCGTTAATACCAGCGAACTTATTTTGAATTAAAAGTTGGTTAGCATCAGGTTTGGAAATAGGAATTTCAACAATTTCTACAGCAAATTTAAAATCTTGATTGAGTTGTTTTGCTATTAACTTCCTATAGGTTTCTGCATTCATTTCTAAATTTTATGTTTAATACTAATTCAATTAATGATTGCAACATATCCTTGGGTGAAGACGCGATGAATCGCGTCTCTACAGATGGTCTATTTGTAACAAATGAATCGGCACTCTGGGCGTACAACTGTACGCCCTTACTATGTATCTGTATCAGGTATTTAGTCGCTTCTCAGACATCCTCTAGGCTTTTAAAGCTTTATCCCACTCTAACTGATGAGCTAAACCATACTTGATAAAATCTTCTACCTTAGCTTTATCGTTTTTACCAAAAACACCTAAGCTATAAGGATTATCTTGCATACGTTGTGTGACTTGCTCTTTTTCAAATCGGATCATTTCCTCTCTAGGCTTATCCGGTTTAAAAAAGTCTACAACCAAGACAGTTCTATCATAATTGGTGTAATTATGCGGACAATGTGGAAAGCTATGATCTAAAATCATGAATTCTCCTTCATGCCAATAAAGTTGCTCATGGCATATTTTCATAGCTACATCCCCCTCTGGCACAATCAATCCTAAATAGCCACGATTCATATGAGGATTATAATTCACGTGGAGCTTGACATCCAAACCAGGGCGAAATGTACCAAAATAGACGTTTCTGATAACAGAATCATCAAGAAATTTCACTTTTTCTATTACATTAGCCAAGTTTGGAAAATATTTTTCTCTTAATTTAAGGGCTTTTTGTGATGCATCATCTGTTCTATAATCAGGATATTGTATTTGATGTAATTGAATGTATTCTTCAATAAACATCCCTTGAAATAATATACCAAAAGCACTATATTTCGCATTGCCCTTGGTTTTAATCGTTTGACTTTTCGGCCCCAAAACATCATAAGTGAAATTTAACTCTTCATTAGAGGCATGAGCAATAAAGTGTGTAAACTCGTCTCTAATTACCCGCCAATTTTCTTGAAAACTTTTGAGAAAAGTAAATTTTTCTGGGTTCAGATGATACTCATTAAAAGTTTCCATTGTCTTTTCTCCTGAAATTATTTGCATAAAAAACCGTTACATAGGATGGGATTTTATCTGCGTCCTGGTACGATGTGGGAATTATTATCTAAATTAAGTGATGCATCCATCACTAAGTAAAAGACTAGTCCTAAAGTTCTGGGTCTAAATTTGTACAATGGTTGCATAGAATAATATCATCAGTATTGATATCATTTTTGAGCATTAAAACTTTGGGTTCTGTACTCATTGTAGTGTGAGGTCTACTGTGTCTGAGGCTCCTTTCTTAGATAAAATTATCAAAAATGTCCGGGTAGTTCGCCCCCATGATGATGCTGTGGAACTACTGGATTTGGGAATTAAGGATGGAAAATTTGCTCATATTGCTCCAAATATTAGCCCAGACCAAGGTAAAGAGCTATTTGATGCCCAAAACCTGCTAGGTTTTCCTGGTGTTGTGGATGCCCATATGCACATCGGTATCTATCAACCCCTCGACAAAGATGCAGTTACCGAAACTAAAGCTGCGGCAATGGGAGGAGTAACAACCAGTCTCAACTACATCCGTACAGGGCAATATTATCTTAACAAAGGCGGTTCTTACCGCGATTTTTTCCCAGAGGTATTGGCTTTATCCGCAGGTAATTTTTTTGTAGATTACAGCTACCATGTTGCACCCATTGCCAGTCAACATATCGACGAAATACCTCTACTGTTTGAGGAACATGGTGTATCTTCGTTTAAAATTTTCATGTTTTATGGTGGTTATGGCTTACATGGTTTGTCAGACCAGCAAAACCTCTTTTTAATGATTAATAAAGAGGAACGCTACGATTTCGCTCATTTTGAATTTATTATGCGTGGTCTAACTCGCTTAATGGAGAAACATCCAGAAGCGCGAGATACTATCAGCTTGAGTTTGCATTGTGAAGTTGCAGAAATTCTCAACGCGTACACTAAAATAGTTGAAAATGATTCTAGTCTTAGTGGACTAAACGCCTACAGTGCAGCACGTCCGCCTCATTCTGAAGGGTTAGCAATTTGCATTGCTTCCTATTTGGCACATGAGACTAACTGTGCAAACATCAATTTGTTACACCTGAGTTCGCGTAAGGCAATGGAAGCAGCTTTGACTATGCAAACTGCTTTTCCCCATATCAATTTTCGGCGCGAAGTTACTATCGGACATTTACTATTAGATATTGATACGCCCAATGGTACTTGGGCAAAAGTCAACCCCCCTATTCGTCCCCGTGCAGATGTGGAATACTTGTGGCAGGCAGTACTCAATCATCAAGTAGATTGGATAGTTAGTGACCATGCTTGCTGTTCTGCCGAACAAAAAAGAAGTGCTAAAGACCCGAATAATATTTGGTTAGCAAAGTCTGGTTTTGGCGGTACAGAATATTTACTTTCTGGGGTATTGAGTGAAGGTAGCAAGCGAGGAATGTCCTACAACCATATGGCTAAGTTGCTATCTTGGAACCCATCGCGGCGCTTTGGGTTATTAACAAAAGGCGATATTGCTATTGGCTATGATGCTGATTTGGTGTTGGTAAATCCAAACGAAACCTTTGTAGTAAGTGCTGCTGAGTCAGAGTCGCAACAAGGCTATACGCCGTTTGAAGGAATGGAGTTAACTGGACGAGTCAAAACTACCTTTTTGCGGGGGAGGAGAATTTACGATCGCGGACAGATACTTGGTGTTCCCAGTGGGCTTTATTTAAACCGCAGATGAAAGTAGCACGTATTCATGACTACAGTGGCCCGACTGCTGTACGGGTAGATGAGGTAGAAGTTTTGCAACCCGGCCCTGGTGAAGTCAGAATTCGGGTAGGTGCTGCTGGAATTAATAATTCTGACTTACAGACAACCTATGGAACCTATCGAGGATATGGCTATCAGGGACTACCTCACATCCTGGGCCAGGAGGCTGCTGGTGAAGTTGATGCTGTGGGATTAGGAGTGAAAGAATTGCTGCCCGGAATGCGTGTAGTTGGACACGTGAGGGGTGCGTTTGCAGAAATGGCAATTGGCTTTGCAAGCGAGTTGTTACCTCTTGCCGATGAAGTGTCATTTGCAGTAGCAGCCAGCTTGCCTATTGCTTATCTGACTGCCGGGATGGCACTGATCCACAAAGCCAATATCCAGCGTGGAGAGTGGGTTTTGGTACATCCAGGTAGTGGCGGCGTTGGCACCGCAGCAGTTCAACTTGCTCAGTTGTTAGGAGGGCGAGTTATTGCCACCGCGGGTAATGGGGCAAAGGTACAGCGATTACTCCAGTTAGGTGCATTACAGGGGATTGACTATAGCATTCAAGATGTAGCTTCCGAGGTAAGTCGAATTACTGAGAACTCAGGGGTACAGGTGGCACTTGATGGTGCGGGAAAAGTAACCTTTGCTCATTGCCTAGAAGCGATCGCCAATAATGGTCGGATTGTCAGCTACGGCACTACGACTGGCATGGATGCTGCCCTGCCTATTGCGAAACTGCTGGGGCGCAATGCCACAGTTTACGGCATCGCTCTCTGGTATAACAATGATTATCAGTCAAGTTTAGGGACACTTCGAGATTTAGTTATTCCAGCAGTTGCTCAGGGCAAGTTACAGCCAACAATTGATGAGATAGTTGGTCTAAAAGGGGTGTCTGGGGCATTGAGGAGAATGGAAAACCGAGATTTGATAGGAAAGATTATTGTAGTTCCGTAATATGAAATCTAAATATAAACTCCAGTAAAGTAAGGAGTATAAGAAAGTATAAGAAAATGAGCCAACGTATCAAGAGAGCATTTTTAGACACAGAAGATGGACAAATTCTTTACCGTATAGGTGGAGAAGGTGAACCCATACTTTTATTGCACATGACTCCTCGCAGTAGTGATGAATTTCGAGAATTAATGCCTATTTTGGCTCCTAAAAAATTAGTAATTGCAATGGATTTAATGGGATTAGGTGATTCTGACAAACCCCCCAGAGTTTATTCAGTTGCAGACTATGCCAAAAGTGCGATCGCACTTTTGGACGAATTAGGCATAAAAAAGGCAAGCATTTTCGGTAGCCTTACAGGGGGTTATATTGCAGGAGAAGTGGCAGCAGCTTACCCAGAAAGAGTTGAAAAACTCATCCTCTGCAATGTAGTTGGATTTGACGAAGAAGAAAGAGACAAGGTTTTAAAGACATATTCTCAAGGGTTTCAAATAAAAGAAGGTGGCTCTCACCTGATAGAAAGATGGTCAGCTCGTGTCAGTTACGTCGGCAAGGGGGAGTTAAATCACCGTTGTGTTTTAGATGATTTGAAGTGCTTTGGCTCTCCTGTATATCCTGGTTTAGCTGTAGCAAACTATTGTCTGTCTGCTAAACAACGATTTCGGTTAATTAAGTGTCCTAGTTTGATTTTGTCTGGGGAAAAAGCGTTAGAACCTTTAGAAAAAGTTGGTTTAGCCAACGCTGAGAATCAATCTTGGCTCAGGGAAGTAATTGCTGATAGCCAAAGTGTCGAACTAGAAGGTGGAACCCTTTGGATGATCAATCAAATGCCGGAAGAAGTATTAAAAGTAGTAGTCGATTTTTTGGAAGAATAGTAAGTATAGCAAAGTACTAAGTAATAAATGCTGAGTTCTGAGTAAAAACCTAGTTACTTCAAGGCTTTTAGCAATAAACACTGTCTTAATCTATATAAATATGGCTATATTTTATACACATTTAAAAAGAATGTGACAAATAAACCATGTTGTAGAGACGCGATTCATCGCGTCTTCACCCAAAGATGTGTTGCAATCATTAATTGAATTGGTATTAGCTAAATAAGTATTACAAGAGACACGAAATTATTGAAGGTGCGTTGCGTTACGCGACAACACACCCTTGTATGTCAGTTTCGCGCAGTCTGTAGCAACTTCCGTCTTCCCTGCAAGAGCTTCTGCTTTAACGTTTCCGTGTTTCGCGCAGGCTGTAGCGACTTCCGTCTTCCCTGCAAGAGCTTCTGCTTTAACGTTTCCGTGTTTCGCGCAAGCTGTAACGACTTCCGTCTTCCCTGCAAGAGCTTCTGCTTTAACGTTTCCGTGTTTCGCGCAAGCTGTAGCAACTTCCGTCTTCACTGTAAGAGCTTCTGCCTTAACGTTTCCGTGTTTCGCGCAGGCTGTAGCCAATACAGTTTAGTTAAGCATTCCTTCCTTCTCTTTGCGTCCTTAGCGTCCTTCTCTAACGAGACGCTAACGCATAGCTTGCTTCTCCGTAGGAGTATGCGGTTCGTAAAATTGACTATTAACAAAGAGTTTTAGGCTTAACTGAACCCTACATTTTGATCTAAAATTATTTGCGATCGCTGAACAATACATCAAAGTGTTTAACTTTGGTTTCCGGTTTTATGAGATATTCGTTATCTTTCGGAAGAGGACTAACTTTTTCAATATCATTACCAGCAAACTTGCGAATTGCATCGCGTGATTCCCAGTAAGAGATAACAGTAAATTCTGTGTTATCGCCATCAGTACGGCGAAGTACTTGCACTCCCAAATTACCAGGAATTGATTGGATTTTTTTAATACCAGCTTCTAACAAATAAGCATAATATTCGTCTGCTTTCGATGTCAGGGTTGTACCATGCCAAATACGTGCGACTGCTTTCTTAGATTGGGTAGTAGCCGGATTATTTGGTAGAGGCTGTGCTGAAACTGCAAGGGTTTCAAACTGTGAAAAAGCAGCTAATGGTAAAATCAAAGCTGAAACCGCTAATCCACAAAGAATACCAAAAAAATTACTTGTTCTAATCATTAGGTATCTCCAGGTATATATGACAATACTGTACCTGACTTGAAAAAGTTCTGTTAGGGGTAGCGGGACGTTGAGCAGCGTACTGAGTAAAAAATACTAGCCTCTAGCCCCTTTTTCATCCGTTCTGGCGTACGCAGTTCATGACGACTACTTAGGAAGAAGACAATGAATGACGAATTACCCCTGATTATCGAGTGTCGTTGTAACGAAATAGCTTATCGCGAAGACAATCCTGCTTTACCCTACTCTCCAAAAGAAATCATCCGCGAAGCAGTTCGCGCCTGGGAAGCAGGGGCTTCAATTTTTCATTGGCACGGGCGAGACCCAGATAGTGGAAAACCGCGCAACGAAGTTGAACTCTATCTCGAAGTTATACAGGGAATTCGCGAACAGACGGATCTCCTAATTCATCCGACGCTTGGCTACATTACACAGAATCAGGTAGAGGATCGCGTCCGGCACATCTTGGCAGTGAATGACGATCCAGTGCTGCGGGTTGACATGGCTCCAGTAGATTTTGGGTCGCTCAACGTGGACTTCTGGAATCCTCAGACGAAACAGTTTACTACCTATGATCAAGTCTACGTTAATACCCGCGCTAACCTCATGGCAGTGCTTGAAGTATTCAAAGAACACAATCTCTACGTCAGTTCAGTCTGTTGGGACGTAGGGCAAATGCGAACAGCGCGTTGCTTCCAGGAAATGGGACTTCTGCCACAGCAAACGCTTTGGGAGTTTGTCTTTACTGGGGAAGTGATGCCGGCTGGAGCTGCGGCTACTATATCGGGTTTGCAAGCGTTTGTGGCTGAGGTTCCTGCTGGTAACCAGTGGTTGGCGCTTTGCTGGAATGGAGACGTGATGCGGGTGGCATCCTGGGCAATCACGCTTGGCGGACACGTCGGAATCGGACTTGGAGATTATGCTTACAGTCGCTTTGGCAAGCCGCACAATGGCGAGTTAGTGGACAAGGTTGCAAAGATGGCACATACGCTCGGTCGAGAAGTTGCAACGCCAGCGCAGGCACGCAAAATTCTAAAGATGCCACTGCGAGCTTCCCAAACAGAAAAGTTACAGGCAACTGTCAACTAAAGCTGGGATGAGTATAGCAGCAAATTTTGGTAATGAATTGGGATCTAGAATGTAGGGTGGGCAATGCCCACCTATAGGGAATGTAACTGCGATCGCTCAAATAGAATGAACCAAAAAATTAAACGAGCTTTTTTAGACACAGAAGATGGACAGATTCTTTATCGAATCGGTGGCGAGGGTGAACCCATACTTTTACTCCACATGAACCCCCGCAGTAGTGACGAATATCGCGAACTCATGCCTATCCTTGCTCAACACAGACGAGTCATAGCAATGGATTTGATGGGGTTTGGTGATTCGGATAAACCACCGAGAATGTATACAGTTGCCGACTACGCGAAAACGGCGATCGCACTTTTAGATGAATTAGGTATAGAAAAAACGAGTATTCTGGGAAACCATACAGGTGCTTTTGTGGCTGGAGAAATAGCAGCAACTTATAGCGATCGCATTGAAAAACTCATCTTAGGTAACGTGGCTGGTTTTGGTGAAGGAGGACAAGCAGAGCTATTTAGAATGTTTGAGGAAGGTTTTAAAATCGAAGAAGATGGCTCTCACCTCATGAAAAGATGGTTAGCCCGTTCTCGATACGTAGGCTCTGCCGAATTAAATCACCGTTGGGTATTAGACGATTTAAAATGTTTTGGTCATCCTTTGTACGCAGTTTGGGCGGTAGGCAATTACTGTCTAGATGCACCAGAAAGATTTCGTTCCATCAAGTGTCCAACTCTGATTATTTGGGGAATGGATGATGTCAAAGAATTTGAAAGACTGAGCTTAGCAAAAGCTGGCGATCGCTATTTTCTTTCTCAAGCAATTCCTCATGGCAAAGTCGTTGAATTTTCACAAGGAACAATTTGCATGATGAATCAGATAGCTGAAGAAGTAGCGCAGGCAGTAATCGAATTTCTGAACAATTCGGAATAGTTCAGGTTCTAATTTTCTAGTACTGCTGTACACTTAATCTCTACGATTAGTCCTGGTGTAGATAAAGCAGTTATCCCAAATCCCGTCCAAGTAGGGAATTGATTAGTGAAATAGCGATCTTTTACTTTGATAAACAGCGGCAGGTGTGGAATACTAAACTGTTGTTGCTCAGAAGCATTAGAAGGCTGATCTGGCAAATTCCCAAGATTTACCCCTGTCACATGGTAAGTAATCATCTCTACCACATCGTCAAAAGTGGCTCCTGCTGCTGAAAGTACCTTTTTCACATTCTCAAAAGTCTGAATAAATTGGGCTTCTACTCCCTCTACTACCTGTAAATTTTCATCGCGTCCCACCTGTCCTGAGATATATAATGTATTGCCTACCTTAATGCCAGGGCAATAGTGATACTTTTCGTATAAGATTTCCATCCCTTTGGGAATAATTACTTCACGAGTCTTCGCCATCTAAGTAGCTCCACACTTTTTAAACTGAAAATTTTAACCTTTCATGGCAGTGACAATTGAATGCGCTGCATCCGACAGCATCCAGCAATCAGCAGCAGGTAGCACAAAATCATAGCCCTTAGCGAACAGTTCGCCACCTCCTGCGGCATTGCGACTGACACCCCCAAGCCAACAATTGGGGGTGGAGCGAACTATCGCTTCAGCTTCCGCCATCAATCGGTCAAGTTCTGAATTATTGTAAGTTCCTAACTTAGTCAGTGCAGCAAAATCTTCCGCGATGTCTGCCATCAGATCGCCTGCTCCTAGAAATACCATATCGATCCCTTCAACTGCGGCAATTTCCCTAACATTCTCGAAACCTCGACGGGTTTCAACGATCACGGCTACAAGTAGGTTCTCTCGATAGTTGGCAGGATACTCTAGCTCTGCCAAACCCCAGTTGGCTGCTCGGCTCTCAGGATAACCAACACCTCGGTGTCCGCCATGAGGTCGATAGCGAGTAGCAGCAACAATTGCTCGCGCTTCATCAGCTGATTCTACAGTCGGAACGAGTATACCTTCCACGCCCATGTCCAAGGCTCGCTTGATATAGACTGGATCGTCTGAAGGCACACGCAAAATACAGGTAGCATCTGTAGCCTGGGCAGCGCGGAGTTGCTCTACTAGGACGTGCATATCCGTAGCGCCATGTTCGTGGTCGATGATAAAAGCATCAAATCCACACATAGAAAGAAGTTCGATTGAGTCAGCATCTGAGAAAAAAATCCAGCAACCGATTGGTTTGGAATCGGTTTGGAGCATTTTCTTCAGCCTATTAGGTCTGAACATAATTTTTTATGTAGCGCTTCTCGTTTAGATAGAATACATTCTGACCTCTCTCCAAACTTCTCTCCTACAAGGCACAGAGGCTTTGAGGCTTATACCATTTCATTTTAATAATGATACAAATACACTGGTAGTGGCATGGCATTGCCATGCCACTACGAGAAATCTATATGTATCAAGATTTTCGTGAATTAGTATTACTACCCTTCCCTTGTAGGGAAGGGGCTGGGGGTTAGGTCTGTATTGGATTCAACTGCAAACCGCTATATTATCATTACTTCCAACACATAAATAATTGTATAAGTATCCTACCAATCTCCTTGAAAATATAAATTTTCGCCTCCTCAAAACTTCAAGAAACTTATTAACCTGTGTGTTGGCTGTTCAAGAAAAAACTCTCTATCCCTTTCTTTTCCAAATCAGCTAAATCATTGAAGCCTGCGTTTTAATTCTTCAGCTAAATTATCAAGTGGTATTTCTACTTGTTCGCCTGTTTTCAAATCTTTGAGCGATGACTTTTGTGCCGCTGCTTCTTCAGAACCAATAATTACGCAAAATTGAATTCCTTGTTTATCAGCTAGCTGGAATTGTTTACCTAATCCTTTCTTATCAAAACTAGTTACAACATTAATTCCAGCCTGACGCAGATTTTGTGACACTTTTAAATAAGTGGGCATTAAATCTTCTTGCATATTCACTACCATCACCTGTGCAGGTGTGGCAGCTAAGGTATTGAGAATACCAGCTTTTAACAATCGGCTAATTAAGCGAGTTAAGCCAATAGAAATACCAACTCCAGGCATTTTCTCGCCTAAAAATGTCCCGACTAATTCTTCATATCTGCCGCCAGAGCAAATACTGCCCAAGGCTTCATGTCCTAATAGAGTTGTTTCGTAAACTGTACCAGTATAGTAATCTAGACCACGAGCGATCGCTAAATCAATACAAAACCGATTTTCAGCAACTCCTAGATTACGCACACCTGTAATTACCGTTTCTATTTCAGCAACTCCTAGACTAAATTGCTCGGCTTCTGGCAGATTTTGCGCGAGATGTTTGAGTTTATCTATTACCTCATCAACTGTGCCATTAATTTTAATAAAATCAATTATTTTTTGTGTCTGTTCTGTTAGAATTCCTTCTTTTTCTAATTCCTGCTTAACTTTAACTTCGCCGATTTTTTCTAAATTATCAATAATGCCAATACATGATTTAATTTTGTTCTCTGCAATTCCCACTGACTTAAAGAAACCTGTGAGAATTTTACGATTGTTAATGCGAATCAGAAAATCACCAATATTGACTGCTTCAAATATTTCAGTGATAATTGCAGGCATCTGAGCATCATAAAGTAAGCTGAGTTCACGACGCGCAACTACATCAATATCGCACTGACGGAACTGACGAAAACGTCCATCTTTTGCTCGTTCACCACGAAAAACAACATCCATTTGGTAGCGGGCAAAAGGAAAAGTTAATTCATTAAGGTGACGCGCAATATACGCCGCTAAAGGAACAGTTTGGTCAAACTTTAAAGCTCTAGCTTCTGAACCAGTTTCACCTGATCTATCCTTTTCTGCTTGCCGATTTGGTGGCAGGATGGGGTCAATACCATAAATGATATTGTCGCCTTGATTGCCTTTAGCTTGCAGGACTTCTAACCTTTCTACAGCAGGCGTTTCGATGGGTGTAAATCCATAGCTTTCAAAAACTCTACGGATGGTATCTAGCAAATATAATTCTAGACGCTTTTCGCTAGGTAGAAATTCGGGAAAACCACTAGGAGTAGAAAAGTTTATTTTGTCACTTTTTGCCATGCGCGTACCTTTTTATCATCGCTAAACTTGTCTTGATCAGCCAAGATAAGTTTTTTTATCTTAGCCGTTCTTCTTGAATTAAAGTGCGTTGATAGATTTGATTGTTCTTAAACCAATGCCAAGTCCGCGCACGATTATTATTGTCAGGACTAATATAAATCATTTCATACAATCCCATTTCTGGGTTTGTTTTATAGGAAAACTGCAAAATAACGATGGAATCGTCCGCTTCCCAAGCTTTTCCATAAATGCGATCGGTATCAAACCAAAGCTTATTATCTTTATAACTTCCGGGGAATTCATACTCCTCCTTTTTTCCATCAGACCACTTGTAGCGATTGATTTGGTAGTAGGGATGAGGGCCACTTTCTGGGAACTGACAAGTTAAGTGAGATTCATATTTATCTAGAATATTTCCAGCTGTATCAACTACTGTATAAGTTCCTAGCCAGTCTCCTTCATGACGGACAAGTACAGGCATTCCTTCTCGAATATTTGACATTGCAATTCACCTTTTATTGTTCTAACATTTGGAAAAATTGAGTAAAGTAATCGGGAGAAGTTTTCGCTGTACAACCAGGGTCTTTTATTACAAGGCTTGGAAGCTTTAAGCCAGTGACAGCAAATGCCAGTCTTCACTAAATAAGGCATTTTCTAAAATCGAGTCACTTAGCGCTAAGACAGCGATGAGTAATGCCCGATTGGTAATACTTTTAGAAACAGGAATCTCTACCGTGGCATTTACTGGGCGATTCAGAACAGGGATTGCAATGGTATCCATTTTAAATCTCTGTGCAGGTAGTCAGCTACAACTTAATTATGTTCGCATATTATGAGTGGGGAGTGGGGAAGGTTGTCAAAGACGGCTTTAATCATCGCTGGCATAACTTGACGCGAAACATAGCGAATTCCGTTTTTCTTCCAAGCGATGCCTGCGGCGGGCTACGCCTACGCGTTTCTCGTCGGCTTCTAATGTTCCGTTTGATCTGCTGCAAGTAACCTCTGTATCCACACCAATATCTTTCGCCAGTCCGCTCCAATTGGGTTGTTAGACCGCTATGCTTACCAGTTTACTATTGTCCACGCCCTGGCTTTAACTGCTTTCATTGCTAATCCAAGATATTAAGTAGTAGTGGTTGGATTAATGTCCAAGGCTTTTTCTAAACTCGACTTTCACGCTTTCAGCTCTAAAAGTGGAAAGATGGGCTCACGGCTAACTAGTTCAGTTGTTTCACCTTCAGCGATCGCTTGATCCATTGCCACGTCTTCAAGAATTTCTGCCAGAAATTCAGAGACTTCTTTTCGATTGTCACGAATTAATTCGAGGATCGCGCTTTTCAAGATTTCCTTATTACATCGTTAGTTTTGACAAACCATTGCGCTCGACTAGGGGCTTCTTCCATCGCCATTCTACCCCCCGGTTTCAAAAAGTCCAAATTGCGCTCAATAAACAAAATATCGCGCCCTACCTTAGTTTGCCACTTACCATCTGGCTTTTTTGCCAAATCATAGCGGCAAAGGGCGGATTCGCCATCAACACATCAAACTAAAACTCCCGAAAATCTTTACTGCCTTTTGGTCGCAACCGTTTCAGCCGTTTGAACCCAGCATTACTGCGGCTTTTGGCATGGTCAATCCATACTGACAACACATACAAATAATCTGTGTCAATCTCTCGGCATGGTAAACTGCGTAGTATCTGCCCAATTGCTAATAGTTGCTGATAGCGAATGGCACGCTTGAAAAGCTAAAATCCATGAATCAGGCTCTTTGTTGGGGGCAGGGTGTGGGGTGTAGTCAGAAATTAAGAAAAATAGAATGGAAGTGCAAACATTAATAAACTTCTTGATCACTACACCCTACACCCTACACCCCACACCCAAAAGCCTTATAAATAATAGGTTTGCCCTTATCTTAGTGCCATTCTTGCTGATAGCTGCTTAACCCGCCCCACCTAACAGGTTTACGACTGGTACAATTGACACAATATTTAAGTTGTTAAATACTTTGTAGATAATGACGATTTTGAGTATTTTAACTGATTGACAAAAGGTGCTTTATCTTAACCTCTCAAGGATGCTACTGATGAGCGGTAGAGGGTGATGTTGGAGTTTGAAGAAAGAGATTTATCCAGAAAAGTTTGCTCAACTGGTGATATGGCTCTCACCAGGTAGTTTAAGACATCAAATAAACATAAAACCTAGACATCAAAAGACTTTCAAACCTGTTCCCTGCGATGCACTGAGTTTCGACTACTTCGGCTCCCTTCCCTACGGGACGCTATGCGTAGCTTGCTTCCTCGGAGGGGTACGGCTACGCTACCTCGGCTCCGGTTCCATCGAGCGAAGTCGAGATGCTCGGCACAAGTCAGGGCAAGACGCTCAGCACAAGTACGCGGAAATCGAGCGAAGTCGAGATTCAACTACCGCCTGTCGTAAAGCCTGCGGCATAGCTGTGCTTAGGGCGCAGCCTCTTGTAGAGAAGTGTTCCTTGTCTCCTGCTATATCTGCGCCCAATTGGGTGAAGCTTAGCACCAGTGAGATAGACAGGCTTGATTAGTATAACCGCAGACTTGAGGCTGACGACTTTAATAATGGCTGCCCGATTTTCGATGTTCAAGGGCAGTTACACCATCATTTTCAAATACTTCTCCTGTATCTACTACGGCATAAAGCAACCACCCGTCACCGCATTCCAGCTGATTTTGCACTGTACATTCCAAATAAGCTAGCGCCTCATTCAGAATTAGACAACCATTCTGAGCAGTTTGTGTGGAAAGATTAGCAAAGGGATTATCGCCTAAAGTACTATGACGAGAAAAATATCGTCGCACATTTCTTCCTTCTTTAAGGATATTCAACACAAATTTATCCCCTGGATGACGCATTAAATCTGCATTTTGCTCTTTAGCAATGGCAATCATGATCCCTGGCGGATTAAAAGTTGCTTGAGACACCCAAGAAGTTAAAACTCCTTTGTGAGTTTCTTCATCACGAGTTGTCACAACGCACAAAGAACCAATAATTCGCCCCACTGCTTGTTCAGTACGGTCTACAGAAGCTTCTGTTACAGCTTGACGAGGAGTACGCAACTTCTTGGTTTTCTTCAGGTTTTGGGCAAAAGAAGCACCTGCCTCTTGACACTGCTGCATAATTTCAGGAGTAGGACTAAAGCGCACCCGAATTGTTTCAAACCCTAAACGATAATTGGCGTCTCTGAGTTTGCTTTCTAGTAAATCAATTGCCTCTCCACTCCAACCGTAGGAACCAAACACCCCTACTAACTTGGTTTTAGTTCCTGTAGAAAGGACTATACCTAAAGCGGTTTGAATTTGAGTCGGTGCATGACCGCCTAAAGTCGGTGAGCCAATAATAAAGCCATCACAAGCTTCTATAATGCGGGTAATCTCTGCGGGATCTGCTAGTTCACAATTGATTGGCTCTACATTGACTCCATTTTTAATCAAACCTTGGGCGATCGCATTAGCTAAAATTGCTGTATTTCCATAAGCTGAGGCATAGAGTAAAGCAACGCTCAACTCCTGAGATTTTTGTGCTTGGCACCATTGACGGTAATCATAAGTCAAACGACTTAGGCTGTAACGAACAACTGGGCCATGAGCTGGGGCGTAACATTTTGCTTCCAAAACTGTCAATTTATCTAAAGCGACTTCGACTTGTTTGGCTTGGGGTGCATGGAGACAGTCAAAATAGTAGCGACGTTCTACGTCTAATCTCTTCCAATCTTCATCAAATAAAGTATCTTCGCAAATATGAGCGCCCAAAAATTTGTCTGTATAAAGAATTTTGCTGGCAGAATCATAAGTACAAAGTCCATCTGCCCAACGGGGAGTCGGTACGGTGATAAAGGAAAGATAATGTCCCTGTCCTAAGTCTAGAGTATCTTCTGAGCGCACAGATTGAATACGTGATTCCCACTCTTGAAAGGTAGTTTTGAGAGCATTAGCAGCAGGGCGAGAACATATCAGCGTGGCTTGGGGGGCTTGAGCTAGCAATACTTTTAACGTTGTTCTGCGGTTAGGATTGACATGACCCAGAACAATATAATCTAAAGTGTTGAAGTCTAGATGTTGTGCCAGTTGCTGAATGTAAATTTCGGTAAAAGATTCACCAGGGGGATCAATTAAGACCTTTTTATCAGCTTGGATTAAATAAGAATTTGCTGTAGTTCCTTGTTGGCGAGAATACTCAACCTCAAATTTTAGTCTTTCCCAAGTCCGCGATCGCAATATCAGGGTATTTTTACCAATTTCAGCAACCTGCACATCTCTCTTACGGCTGGGTGTTAAAGTAGCAGCAGACATAGTAACCTCCTGTTGGGGATTGAGGACTGGGGATTGGGGATTGGGGATTGGGGTATTTATAATTCCTAATTCCCCTTGTCTCCCTTCTTAATGGCTGTTATTCTGAGTTAATTCTGATTTGATACGATTTTTGTAGCGTTTAGATATTTCTTGTTCTGGGTCGATACCGTCAAAGGTAGGGGGTAACCAAACTCGGACAACTAGTAATACTCCCAGAACTAATAAGAAGGCACAAGTTGCTAACACTTGGCTCCAATTAGTTTCGAGAACACCTTTAACAATGACTTCTCGCAAGACGGAAACAATGGCTACTTCAACAGCTACCCCAATAGATATTCGTTGTTCTTGTAGATAAATAATCAGCAGCCGGAACAATTCAACCAAGATAAGTAAAAAGAGAATATCTGCGGTAACAGCATGAAAATCTAGCGGGGGCAATAGAGAGAGGAACATATCTCTCACTTGAAGCACCATGAAGCTAAATAAACCCATGCACAGAGAAATCACAATCACATCTTGAATCAATTCCAAGGTTCGCACAATGCGTCCACGATTGATTTCATACAGAGAAAGTGAGGTATTTTCAACAGGCTTATACATGGCTTTTTTCTGATATGTATTGGGGACATTTCGACAAGCTCAGTGCATCGCTGGGCATTGGGGACTAGGGACTAGGGAAGTGAGGGAGAAATAAATAACTAATGCCCAATGCCCCATGCCCAATCCCCAAGTTAGTAATGATTTCCAACTTTGCGGTGATGGGCGGCAGTAAGTGCATTGATGTTGGCAACTCGTCCAGTTTGAACGGTGCTATAAATAACCCAATGATCTCCACAATCCATGCGGCTAGTGATTTCACATTCCATATAAGCTAAAGCTTCTGCAAGAATGGGAGATCCATTAGTGGCAGGATATGTCTTCACTCCCACAAAACGATCTGCACCAGGGGCAAAGCGCTTGAGAAAATGTTTCATGAATCCTTGATATTTGCCTTCTTCTAAGACGTTCAAAACAAAGCGATCGCCTACTTGCATAAAAGATTCAATTGCCCGTTCTTTGGATACAGCAATCGCCACTCCTAAAGGATTCACACTTGCTTGAGTGACCCAAGAAGCCAACATTGCACTTTGAATCTCTCCTTTTCTGGCAGTGATAATATATAGTCCTGTGCTAATACGCCCTAGGGCTTTTTCTAAGTTGGTATTGATAGATTTGATTTGTTTAATGGTGCGATCGCGAGTTAACCACTGCCCGATATCTGTTCCCGCTTCATCACAAAGTTGTTCTGTCGCTTGTGTAGGAATTTCCTTAACTAAAATTGGGGGAAAGGCTTCAGTTAATCCCAATTCTTGAAATTTATTGCGTAAGGGATAAACAGGTTCATCTTCTCCCCCTCCTGACTCTAATAAACCAATGGTCTGCTTATTGTGCGCCGCAGCTAAAATAGTACTCAAAGCAGCATGAGCCGTGATTGAAGATTGAGGCGGCATTCCAATAACTAAACCAGAAGCTTGTGTAACTAATTCGCGAATTTCTTGAGGCTCAGCGTTATTGAATACTACCAATTCTACTGCCACGCCTGTTTTCACGCATCCATGTGCTACAGCACGTACTAATTGCTCACTGTAACCATAATCTTCAGTGTAAAACAGCGCTACTAATGTCTCTGTTTTAGCTTGTTCTAAACTCCAGTTTTGATAACGTCCAAGCCATTCTGAAATATAGTGTTGTAGTAAAGGGCCATGTCCCGTTGCAACTGTTTTGATGTCTAATTTTTCAATCCGCTTCAAAGCTGCCAATACAGAACGTGCATTGGGGGACATCAGACAATCATAGTAATATTTAAAGTCCTCTTCTAATGAACCTATATTTTCATCATAGGTATGGTCATCACAGTAGTGCATTCCAAACACATCACAGGTGTAAAGAGTGTAAGTTTTATGGTCGTAGGTCAATATTGTATCGGGCCAGTGTAAGTTTGGTGCAGAGATAAATTCTAATTCGTGTCCGTTGCCTAAATCTAAGCGTTCTCCATTTTTGATCACCCTTGTTTTAAATGGCTGGTGAACCATATTTTCTAAAAATTGAATAGCTATTTTAGCCCCGACAACGGTAATGGAGGGAGCTAACTGTAAAATATCTTTGACCAATCCACTGTGATCTGGTTCTGTGTGACTAATAATTAAATAGTCTATTCTAGCTGGATCAATTAATCCTAAGAGTATTTCCAGATATAACTGCTCAAACTTCCGGTGAGAAGTGTCAATTAAAGCAATTTTTTCTCCTTGAATTAAAAAAGAATTATAGGTTGTCCCATTTCGTAAACCAAACTCTACATCAAAACGGTCTCTATCCCAATCGAGACAACGAATAGCAGTTGTTTCAGCAGCAATTTCAACAGTTTTAATTGTTAAACGTCCTGGATTGGAAATAATTTGATTATTTTCTCTGAGTGCAACCATTTGTTTTCTCCAAAATCTATTATCTGGAGTGAATGTTCTTCTCTTTATATTTACTTAAAAAAATCATTTGGTAAAATGCTAATTTCTAAAGGTAATCATCAGTAAGATTTATGATTCATTAAATTTGATTTACCATAGAAAATATCAATGTATATCATTATTTTCCTTCGTAATAGTTACAGTTTATGAGAGGATAATCGGCTTGAGAAAGAATTTAATGTAGCAAGATATAGCAATCCTTAAGGTGTTATATAAAAATTGCCTATAATCCTCTACGATGTACACACAAGTCTAATTTATGGTTTATTTAAGTAAGCTCAGAAAACCTCACCCTGGTTCTGCTATGCAAAACCTGTCCCATGCCCTATACCAAGTTGCGTTCTGTTGTAGTAATTTCTCGTGAAGGGAGATTGTTTCGTAGCTTAGTGACATCACGTAAGTTTCAGCCAATAGGTAAAATACTGCTGGCTTAATGATGGTGGTAAGAGTTGCCAGAAAGCTTTGTAGTTTTTGGCGGACTCACTGCTTTTAAAGATATGGAACTTCATCTGCTCACTGTAGCAAAGAAACAGATGGATGACGCAGCAATTGCTCACCTGCAAACTGCCCAAATAAAAGCATGTACACCTAGCTTTGCGCCAATTTGTCAGATAATACATGGCGAACCAGAAAGGATTACAGCTAACTACGTAGAAAAGCAAGATATCAATTTACTAATTATGCGAGCCTACGGACACAGCCGCATTCGGCACTTAATTATTGGCAGTACTACAACCCCAATGCTAAGCAGCAGCTACATTCCTGCTTTGCTCTTTAGGTAGTTTTTTTCAAATATAAGTACAAAAGTTACTGCTAATACTTAAAAGTATAAATTAACGGTAAAATTGACAGTCTAATGAAGCACCATAAATAAAATAATGGTCGCTTTTTAATATCTGTATTTACTCTGATTTTTAGCGGCTATCTATTTAATTAATAGTAACTAAGAATTGGTATCGTGAAGGTCAAGATACTTTTATTGTCCCTAGCGTTTGTATTGCTGGCCTTGGAAACATCAAAATAGTTATTATATGGTTCGTCTGAATCGTTTTATCAAAATTACATTCATTGAGCATTTTGCTTGTTGATAGTAGGTGTAAGTTGGGCAATTGATTAAATTGTTCTCAGCTTACTTCTCAGTTCTGCGAGAAAGGTAAATAATGAAAGGATGCGTCCTTTTAAGCAAGCTAGTAAACTGCTCTAAATTCTAAGCCCCCTGTTCACAAGTTAACGAATATAGGCGTGACACGGAGATAAAAAGTGCAAATCACTAAACGCAATGTTGAGTTAAGAGTAGATGACAGTTTGATGCGCGTCTATGTAGCAGCTCCCAAAACAGTAGGGCTTTACCCAGGTATTGTATTTTACAGTGATATATATCAGCTAGGTGATCCAATGATTCGTTTAGCTAACTATTTAGCAGGATATGGCTATGTAGTGGCAGCACCAGAAATTTATCATCGCATTGAGCCAATTGGTCTAGTTATCGAACCAGACGATTTAGGTCGGATGCGGGGCAATGATGATGCTCGTCGAACAGCGATCGCTGATTATGATGCAGATTGTCGTGCTGTAGTTGAATTTCTTCAAGCAGAAAGTTTGGTTTCTCCAGGCAAAATAGGCACTCTAGGTTTTTGTATTGGTGGACACTTGGCTTTCCGAGCCGCTTTCATGAGCGAAATTAAGGCTTCTGTCTGTTGCTACCCGACTGGTATTCCCAGTGGCAAGTTGGGACAAGGGGTAGCTGATACAATTCATCGGGTGAGTGAAATCAAAGGCGAGATGCTATTAGTATTCGGTACACTCGACCCACATATACCAGAACATGATCGAAAAACCATAATTAAAGCTTTGGATAATGCGAGTGTAACGAATAAAGTTTTCCTTTATGAGGCAGAGCATACTTTCATGCGCGATGACGGTTATCGCTACGATTCGGCTGCTACTACCTTGGCTTGGGCTGAAATAACCGCGTTTTTGGAACGTATATTTGCTAGCTGAGAAATAAATACAGCAGAATTCAGAGCTAAATTTTACTCAGGTGTGGGTAGAGTCATGAAAAAGCCCAAGTCCATGCCAATAAAGGTTAAGGAAAGCGAAAACGGCAACGCGATCGCCAAAACGAGTACGGCATAGCTGCTGAATAAGGCTGTTGCGTCAATGTACTTCGATACAGTAAAAGATGTCAAATGGACTCTATATATATCTATATAAAGATCCAAAAAACAAGTTTTTGTCTGATTGATTGTGTTGTGTGATCACTTCACCCTATCATTAATATTTAGCTGACAAAAACTCGCATAATAATTGCTTTTCAAAGGAGAATGCCAGAGGCGATCGCAAGGATTAATAAACTTGGCTAATTTACTCAGTGAAACACAGGTTTGTTACAGCAGATTTCAAGTTGATGAAGTACACAATATAGGCCTCAAAGTCATGTATAAAGCCTATTTTTCTTCCTAATTATGACGAATGTATTCTGAATTCTGCTGTAAGAGTAACTGACTATCATTTCATGATCACAGGCGATCGCTCTTAATTTTGGCAGGGTAGTACAAGTTAAAGACACCTATGTCTGTAGTTTGGCTAAGTCAGCATCAGTTAGCCATACAAATTGGGTTTCTGAAAGCGCCGTTTCTTCTAAAATTGGAGAACGCCACTCGACACCGTAAAGCCAATTGTTTTTCAGGCTAAAAACTCCTTGTATAATTCGGCGTTGAGGTTGTTCGCTGAAGTTAACCTCAACTACATCGCCTAACCAAAAAGCTGGAGTAAGAATAGTGAGGTTTTCAAGTACATTTGTTGGATGAAATTCTTCACTAGACAAGTAGAGCGTTACGTCATTGAAGACGATTGCATAAATCCACTGCTTTATTGACCACTGAACGCCACAGCAGTAGCCTGATAGATTTAAGTTTGGCAAGAAAACTTTTTCCTGCATTTGAACTGCTAGCGGAGGCATAGACTGACCCCAGGGTGAAGAAGAATGCCAACAGGATTCCAAAGCGGTAATCTGGTTAATCATAATGAAGTGCAGCTCTCTTTTTATACATACACTTGATTACTACAGTGATATCCGGAAGGTAATTCCAACTCTTAACCTCGTCATAACCAAGACTTTGGCAGTAGCATATCAAACTCTGGTTTTAAGCAGCATCACCCGTATATCTCTAGCCCATCTAAACTATGACTTAACGGCAGAATTAACCCAAGGAGAGGAAGCGCGCCCTGCGCCCGAATCTGGGCTAGAACGCTGTTAGCATATGCAATTCTTGGATTGCAACACAAAAGTCGGGCAAATTATCTTGGACTGCTATCACTATTTTCAGGGGATGTTGAGCGAGTGCAGCGGGGAGCTAGCAGTGGGAGAGTTAAACAAAAAATGTATTTCTTTGCACTCAGAATAGTTGAGTTATAATCCTCATGTCAGTCGTGAAAACACGAAAAATAAATTTAAAGATAATGTGAGAGAGTCTAACACTAACAATAATGAATGCCGTTCACTGACAGATCACATTAGTTTAGATAGAATGGCTATATTTTAATTAATTGATATGAAAAGAATAGAAGTTGAACAAAGAACTATTTTAGTTGGTTTGGCAGGTAGCCACGGCTATGGTTTAAATCGCCCTGGCTCAGATTTTGATTATCGGGGAGTTTTTATTGCACCCAAGAAATACTACTTGGGATTTGATCATATAGAGCAAAAAGATACTGGTTGGGATGAACCTGGAATTTTTCCATTCATAGATGGGAACAAAGACACCGTTATATATGAATTAAGAAAAATTCTCCAGTTATTAGCAGGAGCGAATCCTAATATTTTGGAATTGCTTTGGCTAAATAACTATCCTGTTTTAACTCCAGTAGGACAACATTTAGTTAACCATAGACAACTATTTCTGAGCAAAAAGGTAAAGCACACTTATACTGGTTATGCGTTTGCCCAAATCAAAAAAATGGAAACTCATCGTAGGTGGTTGTTAAAACCACCGCAAAAGAAACCAATTCCATCTGATTTCGCTATAGAAGATGAAGTACCACTGAGCAAAGATGAGTTAAACGCTTTTCTAGAATACCTTTATATTTTAATCAGAGGCAGGATTGAGTTTTTAGAAGAAGCTGAGCAATTATACCAATTGCTAACAGCTGATATTGATTTTAAAGGAGTATTGAAACAATACACTTTACCCGATGAAAGTTTGGAATATACCCAAAACTTAACTAATAGCCGTAAAGATTTTATTCGCCTGCTTCAGAAAAGTCAGAACTATCAAATCGCTTTAAGAGAGTGGAAGGCTTACTTATCTTGGCAAGCAAACAGGAATCCGGCTAGGGCAGAAATGGAAAGAAAGTCGGGTTATGACTTGAAACATGGAATGCACTGCATTAGATTGCTACGCAGTGGGTTAGAAATATTGCGGCAAGGAGAAGTGATTGTAGATAGGAGGACAGCTGGTGATGTTGAAGATTTAAAAGCCATCCTCAAGGGTGAATATTCTTATGAACAAGTGATGAAAATGGCAGAGGATTTAGTTGCCGAAATGGAAACTGTTTACGAACAATCTACTCTACCTCACAAACCTGATTTGGAGGAAATTAATAATTTGTCTATGGAATTGGTAGAAATGCAAGGGTGGTAATTGGGAATGGGGCATTAGTCAATAACAAATGACAAATACTTCTCTACGAGAGGCTGCGCCAACGACTTACCTCGGCTCCGGCTCCATCGAGCGAAGTCGAGATGCTCGGCACGAGTCGCTCAGTACAAATGACAAATAACTAAAGGGTATATATTAAGTCAGCAAACCCATAGATGCTGATGAAGAGCAATAGTAATGCTGTTAATTTAGTGACTTGCGTCTGTGGTGAGGGGGCGATCGCTTCCCGCACTAAAATGGAAATAGATGCTCCAACTACTAAGCTCAAACCTAAAATTAAATATGGTCTGTCTGGCAAAAAACTAGCTATTGCCAGCATAGCGATCGCTAGCAATAGCATCAACAATTCTACAAACCGAGGCGGGTTGTATTGGCTAGATAAAACAAAGGTGTTGAACCAAAAATGCCAAATTCTCATATTTGAGTGCTTAGTGCTGAGTAGTAAGTGCTGAGTTAGGAGTCAAGAGTCAAGAATTAGAAGTTAAGAGTCATTAATTATTCTCCCCTGCCCCCTGCTCCCCTGCTCGTCTAACTCCTTGCTCCTAACTTTTGACCTGTGCCATTTTTCTGTGCAGTATTATCTTCTGGTAGTTCAATACCAAAGACACGACTAAAAGCTTTTGAGACTTTGTAGCCTGTATCAATCGATTCTAAGGGGTCTTTCCGCAGTCTGTGACGTAGACATAAGGTAATTACACGGCGGATGTCATCAACTGTAACTTCAGTGCGTCCTTCAAATGCTGTTAAGGCTTTGGCGGCGCGGTTGCTAACAATATCACCCCGTAAACCATCTACATCTAGTTCTGAACAGACTTCAGAAATTTTCACCCGAAAATCATACTCAATTTTAACTTCTGGTAAAAGCTGTTGAGCATTGACAATTTGCTGTTGCAGTGCTTCTTGCTGGGGTTTGTACTTTTCGAGAAATGTCGGGGGATTTTGGTCAAATTCTGCCCGTTGTTCAACGATTTGCACGCGCAAAGCAGGTTCTTTTACTGTGTGAATTTCTGCGTGCATCCCAAAACGGTCTAGGAGTTGGGGACGGAGTTCGCCTTCTTCTGGGTTTCCAGAGCCTACAAGCACGAAACGAGCCGGGTGACGAATGGAAATGCCTTCCCGTTCTACGGTGTTCCATCCACTAGCGGCAGAGTCGAGTAGTACGTCTACAAGGTGGTCATCTAGCAAGTTGACTTCATCGACGTAGAGAATACCTCGGTTAGCCTTGGCTAGCAGTCCGGGTTCAAAGGCTTTGACACCCTCAGATAAAGCTTTTTCGATGTCGATAGTGCCGCAAACTCGGTCTTCTGTGGCTCCCAGTGGTAAGTCTACCATTTGGACTTTTTTGTGAGCTACGGGAATTTCCGCCCCTTGTTCTAACTGCTGGCGGACTTCATCGCTCATCAAGTCAGGGTCGCTGGGGTCACTGTTGAACGGGTCATTGGCAACCACGGAGATTTCTGGCAGTAGATCCGCCAGCGCCCGGATAGTTGTGGATTTACCAGTGCCGCGATCGCCCATAATCATGACACCACCGATTTTGGGATCAATCACGTTCAACAATAACGCCAGTTTCATTTCTTCCTGGCCTACAATTGCCGTAAAAGGAAATACCACGCGACGCGCACTTGCCGTAGATTGAGCAGTTGGACTCACTAAATTACCTTAACAATATTTTTCTTATTACAGTTCTTTATTGTGACACAGGTGGGGGCAGGGGAGAGTGAGAGAGAAGGAGAATAACTACTGAACCAATGACGCCAGTTTCCTCAATGGGGAAAACCCCCGCATGGAACTAGCTCCCCAATGCTCCACGACTTCATCAATACTTTGTCTACACTATAACTTGACGAAGTTCTTCAGGAGCAGTACAGACCTAATGTCTAAAAAGCCGTTCCAAAGCCGTCCATTTGCCTCAAACAATCCGTACACAAGCAATAACTATCTTTCAGACAAATGGCAGGAAAGAGTTGCACAAGTAGCATATCGCTTTAATCAACAGTATCAAAATCAAACTTTTGAACTCCCAGCAGAAGTACAAGCGATGCCAATATATCGGGAGTGGGTTGCTGGCATATTAGCAGCAAAAATTGCTTCTCCTTTCTGGGAAATTGCTCAACCTCAAAAGAATCAGCATTGTTTGGACATTGGCTGCGGTGTCAGCTTTTTAATCTATCCTTGGCGAGATTGGCAAGCATTTTTTTATGGGCAAGAAGTGAGTAATTTCGCACGGGATACTCTCAATTCTCGTGGTTCGCAGCTGAACTCAAAATTGTTTAAAGGTGTCGAGTTAGGCCCAGCTCACCACTTAAACTACTCTAATGAGCAATTTGATTTAGCGATCGCCACAGGATTTAGCTGCTATTTTCCACTTGAATATTGGGCTGCTGTGTTAACAGAGGTCAAACGAGTGTTGAAACCAGATGGTCTGTTTGTGTTTGACATTCTCAATCCAGAACAGCCTTTAGCGGAGGATTGGGCAGTTTTAGAAACCTATTTAGGTGCTGAGGTGTTTTTAGAACCTCTAGCTGAGTGGGAAAAAATAATTAAAGCTGCTGGTGCTAAAGTAATTGGGCGGCAATCTGGAGAATTATTTGACTTGTACAAGGTGCGGTTTTAGGATAAAAATTTAACTAGCTTGGCGTTAAGTCTCCCGCCACAATCTATTGATTTGGTAGCGGGATGAGCGCCGACTTTAGGCGCTCAGAACTTCAAAGGCGATGCATCAAAAAACTTCGGTTATTACAAACCCCAAGGTGAAGGAATTGCTGTTGTCGAAATTACTTTCTTTGCACTCAGTCTGATAGCAGTTTGCTCACAAGCGGGGCATTTAACTTTAACCAGAATTACTGATGGGCGTCCCTTGAATTCACCCATCGCAGGCTCACCAGTGTACTCACTTATTATTCCCTGTTTACAGTGCCAGCACTCAAATAAAATACGGTTCACTGGTTTGTCACAATCTAAAAACTTAATGTGCTGAAAATGGTCGGGCGGTGATTCTTTATAGTCAGAGTGACGTTCATTTGATTGTTGTAGCCTAATTTTTGGCTTTTGCTCCAACTCTTGATTATTAGGTCTAGTGGGCTGCTGTGGCTCAACTGGGCGTGCTGAAATCGTCTCATTACTAATAGGGGCGGGGTCAGACTGATGCTCAGTTGAGGCTTGAGATTGAGACTCATCGCTAACAATATTATCGCCAACAATAGTAGAGTCAGATTTTGGACTTTCGTCGTGCGATTGTAGCTGAGATTGTTTTGGTGGTTTAGGTAGTCTTTCTGTAGATTTCATCAACACCTCTGTTTTAATGAACTAAGCCAGATTGAGAATAAGCCTTTGTATTTTAACCGCCAATTTATTAACCGTGTATTTTTACTATAATGAGTTTTTTTATACTTTATTACTTGTCAATTTAAGCTAAAACCATCCGTTGGATGGAGAAACTGGTTAAATAGAGAAGCATAATTTTTCAAATAAGATATTAGCATTTTGTCTCCAGTTAGATCATAAGCTAAAGGCTTTTTATGTAACATTATATTAGCGCAAATTTATGAAATTTATTATAGGGATTTTATTCTGATTTCATCTACAGAAGTTAATACTGATAGGCTCTGCCTTGAGGAAGATTTTTTGCTAAGTGTAAGCGTATCCTTAAGCACTGTAAATACACTCAAGCCGTAACAGGATTAACAGGCAAGCTGCGATTAGGCGATCGCCCCACCAAGCAAATCCTCGAATTTGCTTTTCAAATCGCGTTCTTAAGCATTCAATCTAAATAATATAGACCATTTTAGAAACGTTGCAGTGCAACATTTCTAACAATTGAATCAATATTAAATTATTTAGATTCACCATTCATTTTAAAACTGATATTCAAGAGCAGTTAGCAATACCCCCTACGCAGGATTAACACCTACTTATCCCTTAAAAAGAGTGTTGTTAGACACTCACGGTTTCAACTGATTTCTTAAATCTCTAATTCAGTCAAAGGCTAATTGACAAAGCTTTCATAGATAATTAACAGGCGAGGTATAAATAGCAAAGTCAGCTTTGTTCCCTTTATTTATAGATATTATCCACAATTGTTAGCCCTGATAGAGATTACAGGGATTGTTGCATATCTATTAATTATTGTGATATTCATCTGGTATTATTTCTCAAGAATATAGCCAGCTTTATATGGGCATGAACAAACCTATGTTGTCTCGTGTCTATGGAGTTCTGGCAATATTCATCTGGCATTGTCCCCCCAAGGATATTGCCATAATTTACTCCTATTAGGGCCAGGGGTGCGCTCCTGGCTTTTCTATTTAGATGCGATCGCTTTAGTTTATTGTCACTCCTCAAGTGTTTTTCTTTCAAGCGATCGAGGAAGATCACAAATTTCTGCTGCTCTCGAACAGATGGTGGAATTGCTAGTTGTATTAGTAACCTCTCTAGTGGTATGGAGAGGATTTTACTTTACTTCTTAATTTTTAATTCAAAAAAGGTCATGCTATGAGATTTTCGCAATTGACTTTGGCACTTGGTGAAGGGCAATTGCTCTTAATCTTATTTTAAATCAAGTTTTATATGAGTTTTTATATGAGTTTTTATATGAGCTTTGGAAAGTCATATATATCAGGTTTTAGTGTGATGATTATTTTGATCTGCAATTAACTAACAGTTAAAATACAGCGTTTTGTATCTAAATGGAGTACATCCTTTACCCCCCTTCTAAAGGGGGGAAATTGCCAATCTAGTTCCCTCCCCTTGGAAAGGGGAGGGTTAGGGAGGGGTATTTTTGTACTTCACTAACTTGCAATCTGCTGTAAATCTGAGGAAAAACGGTAAATATTTCACTAACATAAATAATGTTTATTGAATACTGTAATGAGAACTGAGTTAAAGGGATTGTATTAAATATTTTGAGTAACTAAACATATGTAAAATTGTTGACTTACTCTGCCACAAACGCATAGGTTTTCAAAACAGTTACAAAATTAGGAAATATAAACTATGATTGGTGCTACTCAAATATTCTCAGTTCAGTTCCGCAGTCGCTTACAAACAGGGATCAAACGCCGTTTACAGAGAGGGATTGAAGCAATATCAGATATTCTCAATCCAGACAGACCACCAAGTCACCTTAGAAACTGGATATCTCCTCTGTGGTTTGATTTTGAGGAGACTGGGCGAGATCAGCTTGAATTCTTTGTAGAATTAGCCGGACTGAAGCCCTCTGATCATTTCCTGGACATTGCATGTGGAATCGGAAGGATTGCCATCCAACTGTCTCGGTTTCTAAACTCTGAGGGACGCTATGAGGGCTTCGATATTGCAGTGGCAGCAGAACACATTAAGTGGTGCCAGAACCACATATCATCTAAGAACCCAAACTTTTCATTTAGAGTTTGTGATGTGAAAACTAGTTGGACTCCGGAAAGCCGATACCCAGTCGATGAATATGTATTTCCATACGAAGAGTCATCTTTTGAATTTATCTATGCTGGTTCGATATTTACCCATATGGATACTTTAGGTTCTCAAAATTATCTCAAGCAAGTAGCGCGCGTAATGAAGACTAATGGTCGCTTTGTTGCTACTTGGTTACTCTATAACAAGGATTCGGCTCAATTGACATTAGGTGGTGGAGATGCTGCCAGATATTGGAAATATGACCACGGCGATTACCGAACAAAAACAGAACAGTTCCCTGAAAGCAGTGTAGCAGTTGAATATTCAAGAGTGCGGCAGCTCTACTCCGAAGCTGGTTTGACAATTATTGATCCGATTCGGACTGATGCTTCGTACTGCTCTGCAAGAATTCCGTCCAATCGGGAGCAGGGAATGCACCTTTATTATTGTTGTAGCATTATTGCTGTACTTAACACCTCTTTCAAGGAGGTTTAACGCACATCAGTAATTTTATAGAGGAAATAAAAGAGGAAAATAACCCTGTTTTGTCACTTTTGGAGAACCAATAGCTGAAAGGCTTCCAAAGCTACAAACTCTTGTGGAGGGACAAAAAAGGCTAGGATGCAGATAGGATAAGCCTTATTGTCCTCTCTTCTTGTAGATGAACATAGACACTCGTAAGGGCGCACATCTGTGCGCCTCTATCTATGTACCTCATTCAAATGAGAATCACTATATCTCTCTTTTATCAGTCTTGTAAAAATTAACGAATTTTTGACGTTTCAGCCAACGAAAAATTAAGGTTTCACCCTAGATTAATGTAAGCAGGGATATTGCCGAAGTCATCAATATTTTGATTGATACTGTTACTGATATCTGAGATAGATGTTTTTTAAATACAGCAGAGTTTAAGGAAGCTGAAGTACAAAGTCACTGCTTTTGAGGCAGGAGAGAGAAGAATAATTTGATTTGTGAGTTCTTGATTCTGTACCTCACTTAGTTGCAAACCGCTGTAGGTCTCAAAGTCAGCTAGGAAGCCTGTTTGCCTTCTGAATTCTGCTGTATATTACTCTCAATCAGTAGGAGCATTAGGAGTTTGAATGTCAATATCTGCTTGAGCTAAATTAGGAATTTGCCAATTTACTTGTCCAGCCTTTAGTACTTCAAATAACGCAGGGGGAACGTTAAACTCCATTTCCTGAGTGGTTGGATTAGTTCTAGCAACAAGATGAGTACCATCCACAATCTTTAAAACTGCTGGTTCTTCTATCGGTTGGTTTAGCCCTGCTATTTTGCTCCCATTGGGCAGATATATAGCATCACAATCCCAATCTTCGTCTGTACTTTCTCCTTGTCCTAGATAGTAGAGACTGTTCTGAGTGGAGTTTTCAGGTTTACGAGCGTATATAGCCAGCTTCTTTCCTGTCTCATTGCGGCAAATCGCCCAATCTTCGGAATTCTCCATTGTCTGTTTTTGTAATTGAAGAGCAGCAATTTTCTGCTGCAATTCTTCTGCCGTATATCCAGCTTGCTCAGGATTATTTGTTGCTGTTAAAAGACTATTAAGAGTTTGAACAACTTGAGGATATTCTGGGCTGTCTTCAGAAATTCTATCTGCCCATGAAGGTTGAGCGAACCCCAAATTTATCAAAAATAGTAAGACAACTAGAACAATTTTCAAAGGTTTCATTTACTTTCTCCTTTGCAATAAAAGCATTTTTTCTGTAGGAAAATTTGCTTTTTAGTGCGAAACATTTATCTCTACTTTCAAGATATTCATCCTGAGTAGTAAAATCAAATACTCTTTTTTGTCAAAACGATAAACTAAAATAATCAAACTGCAATAATTAATATAGTTTAATTAAGAAAAATCATGCTGATTGTGGCTTGTGCCACAATGCAGTTGTTAGATAGATTTTAAGGGCGATCGCCTCCGCTAAGCGTTTACAGGGCTTATGAAATCTCAAATCTCACAGAAAAAACTTGTTTATTGGTGGCAAAAATGGTTACGTCCCAGCATGGTACGTGTCACTGTTAGAGTAGTGGTTACAATTTGTCTAACAATTGGGGTGTTGGGTATCTTGGGAAGCACCGCTCCAATAAGCAATGCTCAGGTTGCAGTCAATACTCAACTAGTAAATAGCAGTAGGCACATTCAAAATCAACAGCCAGTATTAAAAGCAACAGCACCAGTTGCTAGTGTGTATCGCAGCCCCGATTGTAATTGTTGTGGTGGCTGGATTGATCATTTAAAGGCAAAGGGTTTTGAAATTAAAGACTTTTCAACACCTGACGTTGAAGCAGTCAAACAGAAGTACAACGTGCCAGATAACCTAACATCTTGCCACACAGCAATTGTGAATGGATATGTTATTGAAGGACACGTACCAGCAGAGGATATTAAACGTCTACTTCAAGAAAAACCAAATGTTGCTGGCTTATCTGTTCCGCAAATGCCTGTAGGTACTCCTGGGATGGAGATCGGAAATCAAAAAGACCCGTTTACCGTGTTTTCTTTTGATCGCAAAGGTAGAGTTGCAGTATTCAATGAATATCAGTCCTCTTGATATCGCAATTGCTGTAGCTGCAATCTATATCCTCTACCAATGCCAATGCTTGATCATGTGGTTATATCAAGACATCCTACACAGATATAACTTTTCTAAACTTCTAGTCAGTTGTAGAACGATGTCAAATGCTGTATCAATCATCTAAAGCCGAATGGCACGCTTAATCAGCTCTAAGCTGTGTAGAATAAGCACTACAGCTTTTAAAGCTAGTCAAGCGATTGTGCCAAGCGCAGTGCACTCATGCGATCGCTGTGCTTTGCAGACAAAGTGAAATCAATGCAATGATAGCCCAGGAGTTATCTAAATTTTTGTGGATATAGAAAAAGCTTATGCGTTCGGGAAATACTTTCTATGATCCGAATAAGCCAACATCATAACTACCACTGTGACAAATCGTGTGATAACCCTCAAGCAGAAGGCGCAGAGATCATTAGAGTATGCAAGGTGCGATCGCTGCGTGCAAATGCTCCCGTTCAGTTACCAGGAATCAATCCTTTGTAAGGGAAGTATGGAGGAGGAACTTGAGTCTTAAATACTATGTCAATCCAGTAATTACTAGCTAAATAACCCTCTGTAGGAAAACCACCTTCTAACCCATATTTAAATACACCATTGCGCTCGCAATTGCTGTCTGTGACTTGAGCGCATGGTCTTAAGAAGATACCATCACTGCTATACACGCCTTGACGTAGGATGTGGAGTGGCCCGTTCTCGACATTAACATCAGTCCAGAAGTTATCTTTGACTAAATAATTGCCTTTACTTGCATAGTAAGAAGCAGTGTAAATTTCTCCTGCTTTGATAGCAGCTGGAGGATAGACTATGACGGTTTGCCACCCTGGAGTTGGCCCCTGTCCCTCAATCGCTACGCCACTACCTAGTAGCTCACCTGTTGCACTCCAAACATTAACTTTATAACCACTATCAATTGGTACACTGCGATAAAAACGGATTGCAGTCACTTGTCCATCGACATCGCTGCGGAACTTGACCCCCAGTTCTACGGGTTCAGTATCAGGGTCAAATGAGTTACCTAAATCTGGTAAATAAGGCCATAAGGAGTAAGAGTAAGTTGGGATATCTGCTAATACTGGCTGTAAATCTGAGTAGGCAGAAAAAGATCCAGTTAGTAGGATAACACCCACAATGTGCATCGCAGCGCGATGCACATTGTACTGCTTGGTAGATTGCATTGAGTTTTTGATGATAAAAGGAACTTTGGTCTCAGCACTGTCACCAGACTACCACTTGTTTTGAAATACAATGTTTAATAATTGGTTATGTGAAGCTGTGGACAGTAAATGATTAGAGTATTATGCCGAGTTTGCTGTACATTGGTCAATGTCAACATCTAAAATACTAGATTTACAAACTACTGTTATTGTATAAACCAGCAATCTGCTGGAAGTTTATAGTCCTACTAAAAAGTTGATTAAATCAGGTAAATAAGTTAAAGTTTGAGAAAAACTTTCAGTTCCTTGAGTGAGGTGATGGTGGATTTCATAACCTTATAGATGGAATTATTGCTCAAATAATGAATGTATTACCACTACTGCACCGACTCCATGTGCTAGCTGTTGTCAATGCCCTTAGACATAGAAGATACAAAGAAAAAAAGGCGATCGCAATCTCATTCCTAGATAAGTTATAGTTAAATCCATCATTCTTACTCTTATTTTTAAGAATTTATTGCAGCTATATATTGATGCATTTACTAACGTTTTTTCACATCCACTTGAGCTTCTTTAAGTAACTGATGTGCCGTTTATTGGCTATTCTTAATCAATATTGTGAAGCGGTTTTCTAGATATATATAATATTCTCTAGCGGTAAATTTGGTGTATGCGAATTAAGTTGTAGTGGATTTTCTTTTTCCCATTTCGCTGTACCAGTGGGATAAGTACCATCTGCGGATAAAGACTAACTGGTAGTTCGTTACCTTAACAGGCAATTATTTTATTGCTGATTTGTCCCAACAAAAATTTAATTGCAGACCTAATTTGAGTATGATGATTATGGGTTGAGTACAGTAAAAAAACATCTTGTCACTAACACGTTCTGATCTCGAATCAAGACGCTTGCAGCAGACTATTCTACAGTCTGGCAGTGGCGTAATATTAAGTGAAGCTCAGTTACAAGAATCACTCCACCAAACTCTTCGGCAACAAAAGCCAAATTCTGACGTTTGGTTGTTTGCATATGGTTCGCTTGTTTGGAATCCTATCTTTAAATTTGCAGAACAGCGGATTGGTAAAATTTACGGCTGGCACCGCCGTTTTTGCCTGTGGGTTCCTCAAGGTCGCGGTACACCAGAAAATCGAGGATTAGTATTAGGTCTAGATAGTGGTGGTAGTTGTCGAGGTATTGCCTACCGAATAGCTGCTGCTGATGTATCGTCGGAACTACCACTGCTTTGGCGACGCGAAATGGTAGTCGGTTCTTATATCCCTCATTGGGTGAGAGTGTTTGACGGTATTGAACAATTGCCAGCGATTACCTTTGTCATCAACCGCCAGCATCGTGCTTATGCGGGTAAAATTTCATTAGAAACAACGATTAACAGCATTGCGACGGCATCTGGAGAGCTTGGTTCTTGTGCTGATTACCTCATGCAAACTATCAACGGATTGATGCAAGTTGGAATAACAGACAAGCAATTGCTTTGGCTTTCTAAGCAGGTATTGGCCAGACAGGATTAACAATTAATTAATATTAATTAAATTACAGCAGATTTCAAGTTGATGAAGTACACGATATAGGTCTCATGGTTACTGAGCGGCTTGCCTTGAGCGTACTCCTACGGGGAAGCAAGCTACGCCTCTGGTCTCGTAGAGAAGCCGAAAGGAGTCGAAGTAAAGTCAGGTATAAAGCCTTTTTCCTTTCTGTTAGCATAGCGGGGCGTAGCCTATTCTGACTACTGAATTCTGACTCACCTCGGCTACGCTCGGCGGCCACCTGAATTCTGCTGTATTAATGTGAAATTCCATCTGAGTACCTTGATGCAGTTGTCCGTGGTGCAACTATAAAAGCATCAGATGTCTAGATTCCTGGTACTTCAGTTGAAGACATTGGGTTCTTGCTGCGTAGATGCTTTTAGCGGCTTGTTGCAGACATCTAAGTTGTATTTTCTGCACGGAACTGGGTTATGTAATAATTGCGCTAACTGTAATGAATCAATTATTTATCTGAAATTTCACTTCTGTCCTTACTGTGAGTTTGCTTACAAGAAATCTGGAAATTGTAAATCTAAAGTTAAGCCACAATAATGTTTACTACCTGACAGCAAACTAGCGTTACAGATGTGGGAACAATAAAGTCAGAAATCACCAAAATTTAGCAGTATGGTCAGCGCTTTTGTCAATATTCCCGGATACCACGTAAACGAAGAAATCTACAATGGTTCGAGAACCCTAGTTTATCGTGGGGATCGAGAAACTGACTCATTACCTGTAGTGATCAAACTGCTAAAAAATCCATATCCCACCTTAAATGACCTGGTGCAGTTTCGCAATCAGTATACTATTGCCAAAAATCTCAACTCATCCCTGATTATCCAAACCTATAGCCTGGAAGCGTATCAAAACGGATATGTGTTGGTGATGGAAGATTTTGGGATTTCTCTCAAAGATTATTTTGCTTGTAGACAGATGCGATACATCGAATCTTTACAAGAGTTTTTACAAATAGCGATCGCTCTGTGTAATACGTTAGATATACTCTATCGGGAACGGATCATTCATAAAGATATTAAACCTAGTAATATTTTAATTAATCCCGAAACAAAACAAGTTAAATTAATTGACTTTAGTATTGCATCTCTACTTCCACGGGAAACGCAAACCCTGATCAATTTTAATGTATTAGAAGGGACACTAGCTTATATTTCCCCAGAGCAAACAGGAAGAATGAATCGGGGGATTGACTACCGGACTGATTTTTATTCTTTAGGTGTGACATTCTACGAATTACTTACGGGTCAGTTACCTTTTCAATCAAATGACCCGATGGAGTTAGTGCATTCTCATATTGCAAAACAACCCCCTCCTTTAGAGCAATTTAAAATTCCTAATTCGATTTCTGATATTGTGATGAAATTGATGGCTAAAAATGCCGAAGACCGCTATCAGAGCGCATTTGGGCTAAAATTTGATTTAGAAAATTGTTTAAGTCAACTTCAGTCTACTGGTAAAGTAGAGAACTTTCAAATTGCTCAAAGGGATCTGTGCGATCGCTTTATTATCCCAGACAAACTTTATGGACGAGAAACCGAAGTAAAAACCCTACTCGAAGCCTTTGAACGGGTTAGTCTGGGCGCAACAGAAATGATATTGCTGGCTGGTTTCTCTGGCATTGGTAAAACAGCAATTGTCAATGAAGTTTACAAACAGATTGTGCGCCAACATGGCTATTTTATTCAAGGCAAATATGACCAATTCCAACGTAATATTCCTTTAGGTGCATTTGTACAAGCATTCCGAGATTTAATTGGGCAATTGCTTACAGAAAATGATATTAATATCCAACAATGGAAGAGGAAAATATTAAATGCTGTGGGAGAAAATGGACAAGTAATTATTGAAGTTATCCCAGAATTATCAAGAATTATTGGTCAACAGCCACCAGCACCAGAATTGTCAGGAACGGCTGCCCAAAATAGATTTAATTTATTATTTCAAAAGTTTACTCAAGTCTTTAACACTGCCACACATCCATTAGTGATGTTTCTAGATGATTTGCAATGGGCAGATTCAGCCTCACTAAAGTTAATACAGTTATTGATGGCTAATACAGAGCATCTTTTTTTAATTGGTGCGTATCGTGATAACGAAACAGCACTTACTTCTCCTAACAAAGACGCTACGCGAACAAGGCAGGGAACCTGTCAAACACAGCATATCGTCAACGCAACACATCCCTTAATGTTGACTTTGAGTGAAATCGCAAAAACACAAGCAAAAATTAATACGATTACTTTAGCACCACTGAGTCAAATACAAATAAATCAATTAGTTGCTGATACCCTGAAATGTACAGAGAATTTAGCATGGAATCTTTCTCAGTTGGTATCTCAGAAAACTCAAGGTAATCCATTTTTCGCGACTCAGTTTCTCAAAGCATTGCATCAAGATAAGCTTATTCAATTTAACTTTGAATCAGGGAGTTGGGAATGTGACATTACACAAGTGACTCAGCAAGCACTTACAGATAATGTTATTAGTTTTATGGCATTTCAATTGCAAAGACTGCCGACATCAACTCAACACGTATTGCAGTTAGCTGCTTGTATTGGGAACCAGTTTGATTTAGGAACTTTGGCTATTATTTCGGAAAACTCAGAGATAGAAACAGCAGCTAGTTTGTGGAAAGCCTTACAAGAAGGGTTGATTCTGCCTACTGGTAATATTTATAAATTTTATGTCGAGCAAGAAAGTCAAGCAGTTACTCAAGAAATTTCTCAAACCGTCACATATAAATTTTTACATGATCGCATTCAACAAGCAGCTTACTCGCTGATTCCAGATGAACACAAACAACTTACTCATCTAACAATAGGACAACTGCTATTACACAATACCGATGAAATGCAACAAGACGAGCGAATTTTTAAGATTGTCAATCAGTTAAATTGTGGCATTTCGCTCATGACTTCACTTGCTCAGCGTCGGCAGTATGCTCAATTAAACCTGAAGGCGGGTCGCAAAGCGAAAGAATCAACCGCCTACAGCGCAGCATTGCATTACCTCGATTATGGGATGCAGTTGTTAACGGCAAGTGGTTGGGATGTTGATGCTGATCTGATGCACAGCTTATACGAGGAAGCGGCAGAAGTTGCATTGCTCAATTGTGATTTTGAGCAGATGGAATCTCTGATTCAAGTTGTGTTGCAAAAAGCCAGTACCTTGCTTAAGCAAATAAAAGTGTATGAAGTTAAACTCCAAGCTTATCAGGTACAAAATCAACAACTTCAGGCGATTACAATCGGGCGAGAAATCCTTCAGAAGCTGGGAGTAATTCTTCCTGAGTCCGTCACCCTTTTAGATATTCAGCAGCAGGTAGAAAACACGCTGGCATCTCTACTGAGTCGCGCAATCAAAGACTTAGTAAATTTACCACTGATGCAGGAAGCGAAGGCTGTAGCTGCTTTGCGGATTATGACTAGCCTTGTCCCATCCATCCATCAGGCAGCTCCCCATCTCTTTCCAATCATTGCCTGTGAAGAAGTCAATTTATCGCTTAAATATGGGAATTCGCCCTTCTCTGCACCGGGGTATGCAGATTTTGGCATTGTTGTCAGCACAGTGTTGAATAAGTTAGAAGAGGGCTATGAATTTGGACAGTTAGCACTCAGAATAATGGATAAATTTTCCGATAAATCTGTCCAGAGCATGGTTCAGTTTAAAGTCGCTGCATTTAATCAATCGAATCAACAAAGTATTCGACAGGCAATCGATTTATTGAAAGAGTCTTATAAAGTTGGATTAGAAACGGGGGATTCGGTTCATGCCCTTGTCTCCACTTCGTTCAGGTTACTTTACACCTATTTAAGTGGAGCAGAGGATTTAGAAAACTTGTTAAAAGAGATAGAAATTTATCAATCGAGATTTGCTACAAGTCAAAATTTTTTAACTTGGGCGCATATCATTAGTTGCTCTATTAAAAATTTCACTGAGTTTAGCGAAAACCCAAGCTGTCTTGGTCGTGATGCTGGTGACGAACAACAGCGCTTATCGGCGCTTCTCAAAGAAAATGATGAACTGGCACTCCATCTGTTTTATCTGAGTAAGTTGATACTTAATTACTCATTTGGGCATTTTTCTACTGCTATTCAGGATGCAGACCAAGGAGCAAAATACCTCAAAGCAGGTATGGGGATGCCTTCTGCTTTGGTTTACTACTATTACGACTCATTGATTTGTTTGGCTCTTTATCCCACGGTTGATCCCCCGCAGCAAGAGAAACTGCTCTGGCAGGTTGAGGAAAATCAAAAAAAACTGAGAATCTATGCCAATGCTGCGCCAATTAATTATCAACACAAATATGATCTGGTAGAAGCAGTACGATGTCATATCTCAGGCAACAAGTTAGAAGCAATTGAATACTACGATCGCGCGATCGCTTTAGCCAAAGCCAACGGCTACATTCAGAATGAGGCATTAGCAAACGAACTTGCTGCCAAGTTTTATCTCGACTGGGGCAAAGAGAAAGTTGCCCAAGCATATATGCAAGAAGCATACTACTGCTACGCCCGTTGGGGAGCAAAAGCCAAAACTAATGACTTAGAAAAACGCTACCCTCAATTACTTCAACCCGTCCTGCAACAGCAACGACTCAACCTTAAAACCCTAGAAACTATTGCCTTTTGTGGGACTTATTCATCCACTTGCACTTCTAATACCGACAGCATTTATATTTCCGATGCCCTAGATTTTGCCTCTCTCCTCAAAACCGCTCAAGCTATTTCTAGTTCTCTGGAATTAGATATATTCATCACCAACCTCACGCGGATTATTCTAGAAAACTCTGGCGCGAAAAAATCTGTACTAATTCTTCCTCAAGATAATATTTGGCAAGTCCGAGCAATTACCTCTATAGATCATCAGGAAATACAAACTATCCTCACTCCACAGTTACTAGAGAATTGTCAAGAAATTCCTGTAAAAATTATCCAGTACGTCAAAAATACCCAAAAAACAATTGTTATAGACAATTGTCAAACAGATATTCCTGGTGTGATGGGGGAATATATGCACAGAACACAACCCCAGAGTGTGTTGTGTATGCCAATTATTAATCAAGGACATTAGACTTGTCCGAAAATTCCAAAGCCAGACTGTTCAAAGCTTTGGGGCAAAACTTTGATATCTTCGTAAATACGTAATTATAAGGCTTTGAGATAGTTAGTGATAATTTAGAGGCATAAAAATTAACTCCTAATTTCTAAAAATTTATGATTTTTGCTACTAGCTAAGTTGGCAGAACTAAGCTACCAATTCTTAACCTAACTAATCCGCAAACTGTTAAAATAATCTGCTCATACGTCTCAAGCTTTAAGCGAAATCTTTGTGAGGCTATGCGGAATATTTTAAGTAATCGAATCAAATGTTCAATGAATATCCGATTACTAGATAAAGCCTTATTTTCATCTTTTTGCTGTTGAGTTAATTCTCGTTTTGGTTTCTTTTTATGAGGAGTAGTGATATTCTCACCTCCTTGAAAGCCTTTATCACCTGAAAAGGGTTGAGATTTATCAAATTTATTTTGAGATTGACGAAACAATTTTATATCTGCTGTTGGCCCAGGAACACCTACTTCTACCTCTACAATATCTTTGCCTTCTGGTATGCCAATTATCAGACTTTTTAATGTATGTTGTCTCTTCTTTCCAGAAAAATATTTCTGTTGCTCTTTTTGGTCAGAATCCCTATATATTGGCTGTTCTAAGCTATCGACTAATAGCCTAAAATTTGTTAATACTTCTTGAACAAATAGTAAATCACTTTCATTATTTGATACTTGTTCTAATAAACTAGCAGGTAATATATCACGAGGAATTGGTATCCAGTCGTGAAATGTATCATTAGCTTCGGTTTTGGAAACACCAAATAGCATTCCTAATACTTGGAATGTTGGCATCTGTCTTAGATAAAATAGACATAAACATACTTGTTCTTCGGTTGATAACTTTTCGGGACGACCACCACCAGCCGCATTAATTCTAATTTTATGACTCTCTTGTTTAGCTTTGATGTATCGATTTCGTTTTAAGGCGCAATTTAGCAGTGATTGCAATTGTTCGTAACTAATCCCTAAAATCTGTTTTGTTCGTAGTGGATACTTTTGTATATAATCTAAAATCATAACTAATTGTGGAAAATGGTAGACGCCCAATCTAACGTTTTACCATTTTTCTTTTCCTAAGTTAATATTTCGGACAAGTTTATTTGGTAGGAATTCTTTACTTAGAAAATAGTTTAACTTCCGGAGTATTTACTAGCGATCGCTTGTTGATTACGACTTTTCTCTGCGTTCAGGCTGCCATTTCCCTAGAAAATGCCAGACTTTATCAACTTGAGAAAGAGAGATTCCAAGCCCTAGAGTTAAAGGCAAATATTTTATCATTTCGAGCAGAAATTGACTCTTCATTAATTCGTAGCACTGGTTTGACAGAGATGTTACAAACTTGTACACAAATCATTGTGAAACATCTTGATGCTGCTTTTGCTCGAATTTGGACAGTGAATCCAGCAGAAAATATGCTCGAACTACAAGCCAGTGCAGGTTTATATACACATATTGATGGCGCACATAGTCGAGTCCCCATCGGGAAATTTAATACCAATTCTCTAAAAGCTAGCTACAGATAGTGCCTCTAAAATATATTGTCTTCGGGCAATAGATACAATAATTTGTTTGGTTAATTTCCCAATTTCAGCGTAGAGAGCAGTACGTAAATCATCAAGTTTTTTAGGTAATAACCAACGCAGTCGGCGCTTAATATATTGCCAAACCTGCTCAATTGGGTTTAACTCGGGAGAATGTGCAGGCTGAAATAATAAAATGATGTTATCTGGTACTTGAAGACGTTTGGCTTTATGAAAGGCACCATTATCCAGTTGAATAATTAGTACTGAATCAGTAAAATGTTGAGAAATTAGATTGAGGAATATCTGAAAACAGTCAGTATTAAGATGTGAAAATTCCCAAAAAAAGCTTTCGCCAGTCAGTGGTTCGATGATTCCATATAAATATGTTGCTTTGAACTGCCACTGGTGTACACCAACGGGTTTGACACCCTTGCCTGTGATTTTCCGTCCTGTGATTGTTTTCAATCCAATTCGAGTTTCGTCCTCGCACCAAAAACGAATCGTTTTCGTTGTGCATAAAACTGTTAAGCAAAACCAAGACAGCATTGCTAAGTTGTGTGCAAGGTTTTTTTAAATGCCTCTACTTGTGGTTGTTTTTGTTCAACGCTTTTGGGGCGTGGTACTTTTGGCGATGACTCCAAACGGTAATAAACCAGTTTGTGAACTGTCTTGTAGCAAGAATTGACTCCCAAGTTTTGTTCTAGCCACTCTACAATTTCTTGATAACCATTAAATCCAAGTGGTTCTTGCAATCTTTTCTCTAATGCTTTTTCTGCCCAGTTTGGGATGGTTCTTGGTCTTCCTGGCGAAGATTTTTGTTTTAATAGTCCTTCAATACCGCCTGCTTTGTACTGTCGAATCCACTTGTGTAGGGTCACTCGATTTCGACCAATAATTTCTGCGGTTTGAGAAATTGTTTGACCATGCCCTGTTTTGAGTAAATATAGTAGCTGCACTCTTTCTTTAGCCGTCGCAGTTTTTTGTATTGCCAGTAAATCTTTGAGTTCTGCGACAGTCTCTTTAATTTCTAGTTGATATACCCCTGACATTGTTCATCTTTGTATCTAGTTTCATCTTATTATCTCATCTGTAGCCTTATTTCAGAGAATTGGTATAAGATTGGCTTAATTGCTGAAGAACGCCTTCCCCATTTAACCAATAATGTTATGACTGATCCTCGTATTGGTGACAAAGAATGGGCAAAACGTGAGGGAATGCAGGCATTTGCAGGCTATCCATTAATATTTAACAATCAATTACTAGGAGTAGTTGCGATATTTTCTCGACAGCGACTAATGGAAGACACCTTGGAAGCACTTGCATCAGTTGCTAGTGGAATCGCCATCTGGATTGCGCGAAATCAAGGGGAAGTTGCCCTGAAGCAGTCAGAGTATCAAGTCAACCAACGGTCACAAGAATTAGAACAAACCTTACAAGATTTACAACAGGCTCAATTACAAATTGTTCAGGGTGAGAAAATGTCGACATTAGGTAATTTAGTAGCAGGCGTAGCTCATGAAATGAATAATCCTTTGGGTTTTATTTCTGCCAGCCTCCAACAAGCTAAACCTACTCTTGCAGATATTGTTGAACACTTGAAACTATATCAGGAAAGTCTACCTAATCCCCATAATGAAATCAAAGACCATGCCGAAGAGATTGACTTGGATTATAATTTAGAAGATTTACCCAAGATAATTGATTCCATGACGATGGCGTGCGATCGCCTCAAAAATATCAGCACTAGTTTACGGACTTTTTCCCGCGCCGATAAAGATTACAAAGTTCTGTTTAATATCCATGAGGGGATTGATAGTACAATTTTAATTCTCAAACATCGCCTCAAAGCCAACGAACAACGCCCTGCTATTGATGTGATAGCTGAGTATGGAAATTTGCCCCAAATTGAATGTTTTCCTGGTCAATTAAATCAGGTATTCATGAATATTTTGGCGAATGCAATTGACACATTAGAAGACTCGAACAAGGGCTGCACTTTTGACGAAATTAAAGCCAATCCCAACCGCATTATCATTAAAACCACAGTCAAAACTCACCAAATTCAAGTTGCTATTGCTGATAATGGCATGGGGATGAGCGAACAAGTCAAACAAAAAATATTTGACCATTTATTTACTACTAAAGCGGTTGGCAAAGGAACAGGTTTAGGATTGGCGATCGCTCATCAAATAGTCAAAGAAAAACACAACGGTTTGCTAACTGTGAATTCTACACCCGGTGAGGGAACTGAATTTATCATCACCTTACCGATTTTGGCCCAGGCTCTGGGTTAACTTAGTGGAGACTGTGAATTTATACTGATAACCAATTTACTCTACTATCATTAACCAATCGGACACTACAGACTTATACCCATACGCAAAGCTAAGACTAACAGGCGATCGCGTTCTATGAAAATGAGTAAAGTCGAGCTTAACAAATGTGCTATTTTATCTAATACTTAATTTTTAATAAGTAGCTAGACACAAATAAATTAAAGCTTGTAGTTACGCTTTAGCGCTAAAGCGTAACTACAAACTACAAAGCATCTTCAGTTTAATTATGTCTAGTTACTTATTTTTAACTGGCTTCGGTCGAGAAAACTTAGAAGGCGTTTTGAAATTCTGTATTGGTACGTTTTTAAGAGCTTTTTGCATAAAATCGCGCCAGATGGGAGTAACCATACCTCCACCTGTCGCACCGTGAGCTAATTGTGTGTTGTCGTCTCTCCCTACCCAGATGGCAGTTGTTAATTGTGGTACTGAACCAATAAACCAAATATCCTTTTCCGAAGAAGTTGTCCCAGTCTTGCCAGCAACTGGACGATCTATAGCTGCACCTCTCCCAGTTCCTTCTTTAACTACCGTTTGCATCACATCTAAAATTGTGGCTGACGCCCAAGGGTCAAGAACTAGACTAGGTTTAGGGGTATTATCCAGTAAGACATTGCCACTGCTGTCAGTCACACGAGCGATGAGCGTTGGGGGCGATTGCCAGCCATAATTAGCAAAAGTCGCATAAGCACTAGCTATTTCCAATGGTGTAATACCGATAGCACCTAATGGCAAAGAACTCACAGGTTCCATCGGACTCATAATTCCCAAGGTGCGGCAAGTTGCGATGACTTTATTTACTCCTATAGCTTTACCTATCTTAACAGCAGGGACATTACGGGACAGCGCTAAGGCAGTACGAATCGGTATTGCACCCTTAAAGCTATTATCATAGTTGCGTGGAGAGTACCAATTATCACCATCTCTGTAGCTGACTGGGGCATCAACCACCGTTGTCTCTGGTGTAAACTTACCGCTAGCAAAAGCAGTATAGTAAACAAAAGGTTTAAAGGCAGAACCAGGCTGACGCAGCGCTTGAGTTGCCCGGTTAAATTCGCTAGCTTTCGAGTCTACACCACCCACTAGTGCTTTTATAAAATGTGTGCGTGGATCAATTGCCACTAAAGCGATTTGATTTTTATCTAACCCTTGACTTTCAAGGGTTTTATGCCACTTTCTGATGGTTTCTTCTGCCATCATTTGAAAGTCTGCATCTACCGTGGTTTGCACCTGCATTCCGCCTTTGAGTACTGCGTCACGCCCAAACTTTTTAATCAGTTCTTGTGCCACAGTATTGGTGACATAAGGATGGGTACTAGCCTGAAATGACGTGATTTTACCAAGCTTAATTTCTTGGTTAATGGCGCTATCATGCTCTTGCTGGGTAATCCATTTCAATTTCAGCATCCTTGCCAGCACTACTTTTTGTTTTTGCTTGGACAAATTTATATTCACAAAAGGGCTAAATTCTTCTGGGCCCTGAATTAAACCCGCCATCATTGCTGACTCGCCCAAAGTCAAATTTTCTGCTGATTTGTCAAAGTAAGTGCGTGCTGCGGTTTCCACACCATAGTTATTATGTCCCCAATAAACTTGATTGAGGTACATTTCTAAAATCCGATTTTTACTAAGAATTTGCTCTACACGAATTGCTAGTACCGCTTCTGCTACTTTGCGCGTCAAAGCACGCTTGTGAGATAAAAATAGATTTTTCACCAGTTGCATGGTGATTGTAGAACCTCCCTCTTGCACGCCACCTGCCATCCAGTTAACTAACGCAGCACGTCCGATACCGCCAGGATCAATACCTGGGTGGTTGTAAAAATAACTATCTTCACTGGCTAATACTGCTCGTTTTAAATTTGGGGAAATTTTATCTAACGGTACGACTTTTCTATTGGCTTCACCGTGTATACCGAATAAGGGTTTGCCTTTGATGTCGTAAATGTAAGTTGTTTCTGGGGGTAAAAAGTTTCGTATTTGTCTGGCATCTGGCAAGTTGCGGAAACTAATGGCTAAACCAATCAGCCCTCCAGCCACAACAGAACTTGTCAGCATACTGATTGATAAGAGAGTGCCACCAGTGATTAGGCCTACTTGTCTCCAAAACTCGAAGCTAGGAGAAGTATGAGTTTCTGCCTTCTGCTGTTCAAAAATGTTTGATGAAGACATGGCAATTACGCTTGTTCAATATAACTACAATTTATTCAACGAAACTTTGATAGTTACGAAAGTTAAAAAATTGCTTGCCAATATAATTAATCTAACTTTGGGTAGGCTGTAGAAAATAACTAATAATAAGATTGCACTGGTATTGCCTATATCCTATGTATTTATCCTTAGATAACAATTGAAAAGCCGAAAATCTAACTAAACCCTAAACGATGACTTTTTGTGTATAAGGATAAAAGCCTCATTAAATGAGGTTTTTCCTATATCATTGTCGATTCAATCGCGAATTTTAGGGTTTTGAAGAGTATGGTGCTGAAAAATACTTCCTTGAAAGAAGTTATAGTTTCAAGTTAGAGCTTGAAAATTTGAATAAAATACCGCCACATAATTACTTAAGACAATTATGGCAGTTAAAGATATCCCTAAATGCTGAATATTTTGTCTTCTATATCAGCTATATCTATCTATTGTGATGATTCTGAAAAGATTATCATCTGATAAAAGATAGATTACGCTAATTTCTCACGAAGCTTGACAAAAGAGTAATCAACAACTGGCAAAATGTATATAGAGAAAGAATTCCAGCGTTTTAAAGCATGAGCTAAAGTAATACAGATTGTATACCAGAGCAATTCACATTTGAAGGAGAATAGCCATCTTCAATCATAGTTAATTTAAAGAGTGGGCTGTAACATCGGATGCGGGATTAGCCTTAATTACGAAACTAGAAAGTTTAGTATTACAAACTACGGTATGCTTACCAAGTTATAGCAGTATAAAAGTATCTAAACTACGGTAAATACATGGAGTTTTAGATATTTGCACAGTTCGAAAGGCCGGTAAAGTTATCGACTTTTGAGTGTATTTATTAATAAAAATCTCGCAAATATTAAAGGTTAAATTTGGATTTAAATATCTGTTTTTTCTACCTGAACAACTTTAAAATCACGTGCTAGAATTACAACACAATTTGCTAAAAAGTAGCTAGCAAACTTGATTAAATTCGCTGACTAACAGGGCTGGAGTAATTTATTTGCTCAAGCTTTGCCATGAAAATTTGAAGTAAAAATCAAATGATATAAATCTAGAAAAAACGTCGAGGTGTAAATATAAAGATGAAGTATACTACTGGTTTATTTAGCGCTTTATTTGTTGTTAGTGCTGGGCTGAGTTCATTACCTCAATCGATAGCCAATGCAGTTACTTTAGGTGATGGCACGATCGCTTTTGTCCAACCACCTCGTTTGGTTAGTGCCAGCACCCCATACGTTGATACAAGCGTTTCGGATACAACATACTATTTCACCTTGGAAGTGCCAGCGACTGCTGGGGAACCACTGCAACAGGTTACCTTTACCCAAATTCGCGGTACTGAAGATATTGAATTCAATCAAAAAGATACTTTTGCTTTTGAAGGAACACGCAACCACCAAGGAGCAAAATTGGCACTCAAAGCTGTTAACAGCAATGATAAAGAACAAACAGTGACAGTATCTTTTGACACTCCTGTGCCACCGGGTAAGACAGTTACTATTGGTCTGCGAACTTACCGTAATCCCTTTTATGATGGCGTCTATTTATTTGGTGTTAAAGCTTTTCCCTATGGGCAGAAAACTGCTGGTCAGTTTCTCGGCATTGGTCGCCTACAATTTTATGCACCAAGTACAGACAATTAATTTCATCTAAGTTATTTGAAGCAAAATCTGTTATTTTAACCATTGAGGACAAGAATTATACTTGTCCTTTATTTTTGAAGAAAGTTTTCGCCACCGATGCGTTAACGAAGTGACTCTGAAAGAGTATCGCCTTTACTACGTAATATCAATAAATCTTAATAGCCTCTTGTCTTTTAGCAAAATCTATGTAAATCTCATAACTATAAACTACGGCAAATCAGTCAAGTTACCGTAGTTTTAGCGGTAAATTAGATAGATTGCCCAATAAACTCAAAATTTAGTGGCAAGCAAACTTTTAGTGTCTATAACAAAGGTTCTTGAAAGCTATGTCTGAGCCACGCTACGGAATTTGGATTCCCGTTTACGGTAACTGCGGCGTGATGAACCACCCTCTTGAACCTCGTAACGCCAGTTACTCACGAGCCAAGGATCTCCTTCAGTTGGCTGAACGGTGCGGGTTTACTACAACTTTGATAGCAGAACATATTATTAATCCCAGAAATCAAGAATTAGATCAGCTGGAAACTTGGACAGCAGCAGCAGCACTTGCCGAAGCCACCAACTCAATTGAGATTATTGCTGCGGTGAAGCCTCTACTTTTCCATCCAGCAGTTTTAGCAAAGATGGCATTAGGCATTGATGCAATTAGTGGAGGGCGTTTTGCGATCAACTTGGTAAGTGCTTGGTTCAAGCCAGAAATGGAGAAAGCAGGTATATCTTTTCTTCCACATGATGAGCGTTACCGCTATTCCGACGAATGGATCAGAGTAGTGAAAGCTCTGTGGAGCCAAGAGAGAGTTAACTTCCAAGGAGATTACTTTCAGATCAATGATCTGAGTTTCAGGCCTCGTCCAGTAGCAAATCCGTACCCGCGTGTCTATGTGGGAGGCGAGTCAGAACCAGCGCACACACTAGCAGCAAAAGAAGCAGATATATTTTTTCTCAATGGTCGTCCGATAGAAGTAATCCGCGAAACAATTGCCCAAGTTCTCAAACAACCGCGTTCTCGCCCCAAAGCTCTGGGCTTTGCCATGTCAGCATTTGTAATTGCTCGACCCACAGATGAAGAAGCTCAAGAGGAATATCACAACTTGAGGGCAATGATAGGAGCGCAAGACGATCGCTCAGAGCTTCTCAAAGGAGTCGATTCCGAAGTAGTCATGTTCAAAAACATGGCCAAGTACCCTGGTGTTGGTAGTAATGGTGGCACAGCTGCTGGTTTAGTCGGTAGCTATGACACCATTGCAACTCGCATAGCCGACTTTACCAGAGTGGGAATCGGTACATTTATGCTGCAATTTCAGCCTTTCGCGACTGAAATGAGGCGTTTTTCCGAAGAAGTAATGCCACGAGTTCGTTCCTTAGAACTTGTGGCAGCAAGGGGATGAAGGGGGCTAGGCGGGAGGACAGAGGAGCATACTTCTCTACGAGAAGCTGCGCCCTAAGCGTAGCTGTGCCGCAGGCTTTACGACTGCGCTCAGTAACAGGGGGAGCAGGAGGCAGAGGGAAAAGAATTGAAGCCCCCAGTCCCCAATTCCCAATCCCCAATCCCCAGTTCAATAAGTTAGGAGATGTAAATAATGGTAAGTGCTTATCAATCTGAGTTAAGTAATAGTTCTACTTCTTTTCTTGAACTAGAGACTGATGTTCTAGTCATAGGCGGTGGGCCTTCTGCAACTTGGGCGGCTTGGAATGCAGCTGCTCAAGGAGCAAGGGTAGTTCTTGTGGATAAAGGTTACTGCGGTACAAGTGGGGCAACAGCACCCTCTGGTACTGGTGTTTGGTACGTTCCACCAGATCCACAGCAACGTGAAGCTGCGATGGCTAGCCGGGAAGCTTTGGGGGGTTTCCTTTCAGAGCGCTCTTGGATGGAGCGTGTATTGGATCAAACATACACTAACCTCAATAAACTCTCAGATTGGGGCTATCCTTTTCCAGTGGATGACGAAGGTAATCCCCATCGGCGATCGCTTCAGCAAGCCCATGATTATATGCGCTTAATGCGGAAAAAGATTACCAAGGCAGGGGTGAAAATACTTGACCACAGCCCAGCCTTAGAACTCTTAGTAGACGCACAAGGTTCAGTAGCTGGTGCTAAAGGGATTCGCCGCCAAACAGGAGAGCGATGGACAGTCAGAGCGGGAGCAGTTGTAATTGCTACGGGTGGCTGTGCTTTCCTCAGTAAAGCTCTTGGCTGTAACGTCCTTACAGGCGATGGTTACTTGATGGCAGCTGAGGCAGGGGCTGAAATGTCAGGGATGGAGTTCTCCAATGCTTATGCCCTATCACCTGCTTTCTCCTCGGTTACTAAGGGAGCTTACTACCGCTGGGCAACCTTCTATTACGAAGACGGTACAGAAATTGAAGGAGCAGGTTCCCAAAAGGGTCGCTCTATTATTGCCCGTATTTTACTCACCCAACCTGTTTATGCTTGCCTAGACAAAGCAACTCCCGAAATTCAGGCGATGTTGCGGACTGTGCAACACAACTTCTTGCTACCCTTTTATCGCATGGGGATCGACCCCTTTACCCAACGCTTCCCCGTGACGCTGCGTTTAGAGGGAACTGTGCGTGGTACAGGTGGCATTCGGATAGTTGATGAAACCTGCGCCACCACAGTTAAAGGACTCTATGCTGCTGGCGATGCGGCAACACGAGAACTCATTTGTGGTGGCTTTACCGGTGGTGGTAGTCATAACGCCGCTTGGGCAACCTCTTCTGGATATTGGGCAGGTGAAGCAGCAGCTATTTATGCCCAAAAACTCGGAACGAAAGCCAATCAACGCTCCGTGCGAGGATTGGGAGAAGCGGCAATATCTACTAGTAACACTAGCCGCCGCAGCTTTAATCCATCAGAAGTGATTAAAGGAGTACAAGCAGAAGTATTCCCTTACGATCGCAATATGTTCCGTACCGAGAAAGGATTGACAGAATCTCTCGGTCGTCTAGATGATTTGTGGAAAGAAATTCGTAATAGCGAGGCTGTATCAGAAGAACAAGCTGTCCAAGCCAGGGAAGCCACTGCAATGGTAGCAACAGCACGTTGGATGTATGCTAGCGCCCTAGAACGCAAAGAAACTCGCGGAATGCACAAACATCTAGACTATCCCGAACAAGACCCGAACCAATACCACCGTCTAGTCAGTGGTGGTTTAGATCAAGTCTGGGTGAAGCCTCAAAAACTGAAAAATGCCATCAAGGATAGGGAGTTAGTAACACTGTGATTGAATTAGTTAGTGAATCTCGTTGCATTAAATGCAATATTTGCGTTTCTGCTTGCCCTACCAACGTCTTTGACAAAGTACCAGACGGGCCGCCGAGAATTGCCCGTCAAAGCGACTGCCAAACTTGCTTTATGTGCGAGTTGTATTGTCCGGTAGATGCTCTATTCGTTGCTCCACAAGCAGATGAGTCTGTCCCAGTTGACGAGGAGACTCTCATAGAAGCAGGATTGTTAGGCGGATATCGAGAAACTGTTGGTTGGAAACCCGGAGGTATTCCAGCAGGACTCAGAGAACAGTCGGCTCAAATGTTTAGAGGCTTTACCAGTAGTTTGCCTACAGATGCTCAAGGCAGAATACAACCCTGGAGCAATCAGTCTCAGACAAAGAACTAGGAACTAGTAGTCCGCCAACCTAAAAATGTTAGGTGAGGGCTGAGAAAAGGGGTTCATGTTAAAGGGGAAGGGATTTAAAACCTTTACCCCTTACCCTTTACCCCGCCAAGTTCACGAGTCCGCAAACTACACGACCAATTCTTGAGTTACTGCGCGACCTTAACAAACGTATGTCCTAGGTACGATTGTCAATACCGGGCGATCGCTTCCTTTTATTATTCTGCTGGTAGTTTTAACCCCACTAACGCGATTAATCGTCGATACTTCCATCAGTAGCACAGCCGCACTAGTTTCCCTAACTCTAGCTGCTATTCTCTTTTTTGGTCGTATTGCCGAAATCAGTATTTTAGAAGTTGATGAAAGACTGATAAAAGCCGCCCAGGCAATGGGTTGTAACTACTGGCAAATTATTCTCAAAGTCCTAATTCCAGAAGCTTTACCATCACTAGTACTCGGTATGACCATTCTTGTCGTGAGTCTACTAAACTCCTCAGCAATGGCTGGGGCAGTTGGTGGCTGTGGATTAGGCAATTTAGCAATTCAATACGGCTACCAACATTTCGATGTAGGAGTGATGGTTGCAACAATCATAGTGTTGATTACTTTAGTGCAAATAATGCAGTTTTTAGATGATTTACTAGCACAACGGATGAGAAAACGATAATTCTCTATTTAATAGAAACTTAATTATGAAAACACATCATACTTAAGGAAAATAGCAAAGAATTCGTAACCCAAAGAGATATTGCTGAGAATCCCCAAAATTTACAAATCAAAGAAGTAGAAGGAGTACAAGTAGTTCGAGCTATTAACGATGTAGACTTTATTGTTTCTTCATCTCAAACTGTTGCTCTAGCAGGAATAAAACCGCAGACTATGGGACAGGAGACAGCCAAAGATAACAAATATACTCTGGCATTAGTCATATTAAAAGGTAGAGAAAATGAACCTAAAATTTAGAAATTGAACAAATTATTTGTTGATAAACAAGTGAGATACTTTATCAATAAACAGTATGCAGGCGATTAATACCTGTGTTTTGATGACTGTAAAAATATCAATTACGAAAGATAAAAATCTTGCAATTTTATCTTTCATAAACTAGTAATTACTTGGAGTTACGCATTTCAAAAATTAACTACAATGTGGATATGAGCTTTTTGCTGACTTAAGCGCTTTTGCACAAGTACATTCTATTTTTATATAGACTGTAGATAATGCAAAAATTGCATAGACAATAGCTAAAGTAGCCAAAATTTTGTAGTAAATATGTATCCTGCGTAAGTTCATTTAGTAAAACTAAATACTCGCATATATGGAGAATAAAATAATGTTTCCTGGACATATTGAAAGAGAATTATTCTGTGGGGAAATTTGGTCAATATGGCAAAAAACTAAATTACCTGAGCATCTAGAGTTATTAGTCCATCAAGAAAAAGGAAAATGTGATATTTGGGAATGTCAGAGTCAGGAGTCAGAAGACAGAGAAAAGTCCGAGCAAAGAGTCAGAAAGGAATGGCACTAAGTTAAGCGTAAATCCTTGATATAACTGGCTTTTGGGTGTAGGGATTTAAGAAAATGTTGAACTCCTTGACGCAACTAAAGTTTAATTGTCTTAAACACTACACCTTACCCCCTACCCCCAACACCCTGCCAAGCGCGAGGTTTCACGTTTTCTTAGTGACATTCGAGTCAGAAAGCAGGAGATGGGAGACAAAATATAAAGAAATCCTAATTTCTATTAATTACGAATTACGTTAGCGTAGCGGTAGCGAGTCTGCGTATCGCTAAAGCGAAAGCTCCGCCAACGCCTTGGTCTCGTAGAGAGCGTCATTACGAATTACCAATTTCTAGTAAGAGTGGTTTGCAGGCAATTGAGAACTACCATAAGTTACTATTCCATACTTTGGGTTGGTCATAATGGATTCTAAAGAGCAAAACGCTCTAACTACTGCTAGCCAAATGCTGGCACAGCGAAGTACTGTTTTAACTTTAGCGATCGCCTGCGGTTTATCAGTAGCAAATGTCTACTACAACCAGCCGCTGCTTGCAGATATGGGGCGCAGCTTAAATATCTCTGTGCAGCAGGTAGGATTTATTCCGACTCTAACTCAAGTTGGCTATGCAGTAGGGTTACTTTTGTTAGTTCCTTTAGGGGACAAGATAGAACGTCGCTGGTTAATTGTTAGTATGCTAGGCTTACTGACTTGCACTTTAGTGGCAGAAGCTACAGCCCCTAATCTTGTTTGGTTGTCTGTCTCCAGCTTTGCACTTGGTTTCTGTAGCATCGTGGCACATCTAGTTCTGCCACTAGTTGCACAGCTAACACATCCCTCAGAACGAGGCAAAGTGATCGGCGCGTTACTCAGCGGTATGATTCTTAGTGTCCTTCTGGCGCGGACAATTAGTGGAGTGATTGGCAACTATCTGGGCTGGCGAGCCGTATACTTAATGTCTGCTGCTGTGATGCTTGTTTTTGCTTTTGCTATCAAAGGGCGAATACCAGCAAGTGAGCCAGCATCTACACTATCGTACAAACAACTGATGCAGAGTCTTGTGCAACTTGTTCGCGAACAGCCCGTGTTACGTGAATCAGCACTCAACATTGCACTCATATTTGCAGCCTTTAATACCGTATGGGTTAGCCTAATTTTTCTGTTGGAATCACCCATTTATAATTACGACAGTCGAGTTGCAGGCCTATTTGGCTTGCTTGGCATAGCTGGAGCCTTGACTACCCCTATCGTTGGACGCTTAGTAGACAAACGAGGCCCCAGGATGTTGGTTGGTATAGGCGTTGCTCTTGTCCTTTCAGCTTTTGTCATACTTTGGATAGCAGGAAAGCATCTTATAGGCCTCGCATTCGGGGTGCTTGTTCTGGACTTAGGAATGCATACTGCTTACGTCTCCAACCAAATCCGCGTCTATAGCTTGGTTCCAAATGCTGAGAGCCGATTGAACACAGTGTTTATGGTCACAAATTACAGCGGTGGCGCACTCGGCTCTTTTCTTGGTACTTACAGTTGGGCATTGTGGCAATGGAATGGCGTTTGTGCGATCGGATTCTTTTTGTTAATTGTGGCATCCATTACTCACTTCAGCGTAGGGAGCAGAAAACCTACAGCTATTTAACAAGTTGCGCTAAGGAGTCCCCAGTACCCAATCCCCAATCCCCAATCCCCTTATCCCCAACCCCCTAGCATGAGAAGGAATTAATACTAATGCCTCACCTATTTGAACCATTCAAGATCCGTGAAGTTACCTTTCGCAACCGCATCGCCGTTTCACCGATGTGCCAATATTCAAGTACAAATGGATATGCTAACGATTGGCACTTGGTTCATCTAGCTTCTCGTGCAGTTGGTGGTGCGGGTGTAGTGCTAACAGAGGCAGCAGCAGTAGAACCTCGTGGGCGCATTAGTCCGCAAGATTTGGGAATTTGGTCAGATGCACACATAGAAACTTTAGCCAAGATTGCCGCGTTAATTCATAACTTTGGCGCTGTTGCAGGTATTCAACTTGCTCATGCAGGCAGAAAGGCCAGCACTGCCAAACCGAGTAAGGGCGGGAAAGTGCTGGATGAATCTCAGGAAGGTTGGCGTCCATTGGTTTCGAGTAGTGCGATCGCCTTCAGCAAAGAGAGTCCAGTACCAGAAGCACTCAGTATCGAAGGAATTCAACAGATTATTAACGCCTTTGTCCAAGCTGCCAAACGTTCTCTACAAGCCGGCTTCAAAGTAGTAGAAATCCATGCTGCTCACGGTTACTTACTGCACCAATTTCTCTCGCCTCTTTCTAACCAACGCCAGGATGATTATGGTGGGAGCTTTGAAAACCGTACTCGTATACTCAGAGAAGTTGTTCAAGGAGTGCGAGAAGTTTGGCCCGAAACATATCCCCTGTGGGTACGCATCTCCGCCACTGATTGGGTTGACAAAGGCTGGGACATAGAGCAAAGTATCGCTTTAAGCGACAAACTCAAGTCTCTAGGTGTTGACTTAATAGACAGTTCATCAGGCGGAATTATCCCAGGTATCAATGTATCACTCAAACCAGGTTATCAAACTCAGTTTGCCGAACGCATCCGCCGTGAAGCCAATATCCCTACAGGAGCAGTCGGTTTAATTACATCTCCCGAACAAGCTGACCAGATTATTAGCACAGAAGTAGCTGATATAGTGCTGTTAGGGCGCGAACTACTTCGTAATCCTTATTGGCCACACCTAGCAGCCAAGCAGTTAGGACACGATAAACTCTGGCCTGTTCAATACGATCGCGCTTGGTTGTCATAACTAATAAACTCCCTACATCAGACACAGGTGTAGTGACGTGACCGGATTAAAATAGTGGATTAATAAACCGCAGAGGCGCAGAGAAGCCAGTGCGTTGCGGGGGTTCCCCCCGTTGTAGCAACTGGCGCGACACAGAGACAGAAAAGAAAATTGTCTTGATGTTTTATGCACTAAATTAACCCGGTCACTCTACTACATCAGGATGGATGAAAACCCTTTGTATCCTAGTGATTCAATATTTTTTTCAACAAAGACACTAGTATTATCAAGACACTCCAACTTCTACGCGATCGCGCTAGGGCTTCGAGTAAAAACATACGCACTAATATTCAGTACTTAGTCAGACGCGTTAAAATAAATGCCTGGCAATCCTGCCACTATTTTTTTAAACTAATAGTAAGCGTGCAAACTTTATGGCAAACTAATAGTAAGTTTTACTAACACTAGTTTATAGCCTGTGATGTGCAAATCCCCTAAAGCTTCATTAGAAACATAAAATAGCTGGCAAATATACAGCAATTACTAGGCACATAAAATACACCCCACCTGCGCTATCGCGCACCCCCCTTTCATCCCCCTTATAGGAAATCTAGTTCCCTACCCTTTCCAAGGGTAGGGATAGGGTGGGGTAAAACCTTGGTTAATCAGCTATTTCAGACTTGTGTGTACACCGTAGCTTACCAAGGGGGAAGGGGTTATTTTGTACCTCACTGGAGTTGAAAACGCTATGTCTTTTGCCAGATGTAGGGAAAGTTTAAAAGAGAAAAGCTTTCAGCATTATAAAAATTTTTAACCAGGGAAATGAGAATGCTATCAAGTAATAGAGAAAATTCTAAAAAAGACAAACTTAGGCTTGTTTTTTTTGAAGTTCCACCTGCTCTTAAATCTGCAAATGTGTCTTGTTATCTTATCGGAGCTAGCTTATCTTTTTTTGGCTCTTGGATGACTCAAATTGCTTTAGTTTGGTTAGTCTATCAACTAACAAATTCAGCTATGTTAGTTGGTGTAGCTGGATTTACAAATCAAGCATTAGGCTTGATTATTACACCCTTAGCAGGAGTATTACTGGATCGCTGGAACTTAAGATATGTCTTACTTACTACTCAGCTAGTTTCTATTGTATTATCATCTACACTAACTTTTCTAACTTTGAGTGGTCAAATTAATGTAACTTCGATTATTATCATCGGGATGTTACAAGGCATAGTTAAAGCTTTCGATTTGCCAGCGCGTCAGGTGATTATTCCTAGACTTGTAGATAAAAAAGCAGACACTTATAGCGCAATGGCTAGCAATTCGTTCTTAATTAATACAGCTAAATTTGTTAGTCCGATGATTGGGGGTTTAATGATTGCTCGTTCTGGAGCAGCCTCATGCTTTTTAGTTGACAGTATTAGTTATTTACCTTTGCTATCCGCTATCTTAACTGTCCGAATCAAGCCATTGCCTAGCAATTCATTAGCCCAAAAACCGCAAATCTGGAAAAATCTGAAAGAAGGATTTACTTTTGCATACGAATTTTTACCAATTAAATATGCATTAATGTTGCAAATGTTGATTTGTTTTATGGCGATGACCTATGTAAATTTAATACCTATTTTTGTGAAAGAAATATTAAAAGGTAATGCCGAGACTATGGGATTTTTGATGACAGCTTCAGCATTTGGTTCTATAGTTGCAGGTCTTTATTTAATTTCACGCAAAAAAATCATAGGACTGGGAAAAGTTATGGCGTGGTCTGCGGCAACTCTCGGTTTATCGTTAATAGTCTTTTCCCGCTCAACTCAATTAGAAATTTGCCTCTTATTCATATTTATGATAGGTATGAATAACACTTTAACTCTAGCGTCAATTAATAACTTTACGCAATTAATTCTCGTAGACGAAGATAAAAGAGGTAGAGTAACTAGTATATTTACAACAGGTTTTTTAGGAATACTGCCTTTTGGAAATTTATTTTTTGGAGGATTAGCTGCTCAAGTGGGTGTAGCAAATTCTTTATTATTTGGCGGTGTTTGTTGTGTTTTAGGAGCCTACTTATTTAGTACAAAGCTGCCTACTATCAGCAAGATAGTACAGCCAATTTATGTAGACATGGGGTTAATTCCTCAATCAAGCCAAAGGTAAGGCATTCTTATATTGCAATACAGTTCAGTTAAGCAATTCTTTCTTCTCTTTGTGTCCTTTGCGTCCTTCTCTAACGAGACGCTACGCGAATGTGGTTCGTTAAAAAAATTATCTTTGACAAAGAGTTCTAGACTTAACTGAACCGTATTGTCTTATATTGTGGAGAAAAATTAAACCAACTCTTGGCAGACAAGATTTTATTTTTGCTGTCTTAGTAGAATAATGATTTTTCACCACCAAGGTAGAAAGACACCAAGAGGCTAATTCTCCATATTGTCTTAAAGCGATCGCCTCATTCTCTCTGCTTGACACATATCGTCACCAATACAGGGCTGAGATATCTTGTATCAACTTGGTAAAGACCTCTTGATTTTCATGGTTGTTTGTGAGAAAGTCTGTTTTAACAACTAAAGGCGGTAATCCGATAGATTTACAGTAGATTTTAGTCTAACTGGAAGAAAGCAGTGGTTTTAGCTGTGCTACTAGCGATGCTTAAACCTTAGCGGCAACATATCAGACTGATGAAAACTACACAAGCTTTCTAGTATTGGCTATCACAAATGTATTTGGCTCAAAGTCTTTCAAGCTTTAAGTCAACCATTTACTTATGGCCAGATTTTTGTATTTTTTTGTCCAGTGGAGAACATCTCATGCAAGTAGACCCCAATTCTCATCAAGGTTCCGAAAAGGATAATCAAGTACAGAGCGAAATAGCTCAGGGAAAGCAACCCCCAGTAGCTAGCTCACGTAGCAAACGCTTCTTGGGTAATAGCGCTAGTAGACGTGCATTTCTCGGTCGCGCTAGTTTGTTCACTACCGCTAGCGTTGTTGCGGGAGTTCTAGGTTCACCTTTCTCTAAGAAAGGGGATATTGTTCAGGCCCAGGATATCGACGGACGCTTCTTAGGACGTTATCCAAAAAGGCCTCGGTTCGACTATGAAAGATTTGTTGATAGAGCCTATCGAGTGCGTGTTGAAGCAGCAAAGCTTGAACGAAATATTCCTATTCCACCACATCCGACTAATGGTGACGAGGAACTTTACCCGAACAAAATCGGCAGTGATAGTAGGGCGCTACCACATGACAAACTGGGTGAAGTCAAATTAGAAGCATACAACTCTTTGACTAAAGCACTGTTAACGCAAAACCCAGATGATTATGAAAATATAATTTTGGGTGGTAGTCGGAAACTGGTCAATCCTCAAGGCCCTTTAGCAATCAGCCTGGAAGGGATTAATGCAGCACAGATAGCAGTTCCACCACCACCAGCTCTCGCTAGTGCAGCTAGGGCTGCTGAAGCAGTCGAACTCTACTGGCAAGCTTTACTACGTGACGTTCCTTTCTCTAAGTTTGAGGACAACACCGACGAGCCGAAAGTTTTGGCAGCAGTCCAAGACCTCAACAAGCTTTCAGCATTCGTAGGGCCAAAACAGAATGGTGTTGTCACTCCTAGAACCTTGTTTCGTGGTAGCGTCACCTACATCGACCCGTCTGACGGTTCAAGTAAGACAGCTAAACACGTTATTCCACCAGGAGTTCTAGACGGGCCTTACATCTCACAATTTCTGTTGCGGAGTATCCCTTGGGGAACTCAATCAGTTTCGCCATTGATTCGTACTGCTTTACCTGGCAATGACTTTCTCATCGATTTCGAGGAATGGTTGACTGTCCAAAATGGAGGCAGTTCAGGCAAACTAATTCAGTATGACCCTACAAACCATTACATAGTCACAGTTCGTGACTTAGGCGAGTACGCCCATGTCGGTGGCCCTACCTACCTTGGAGCCTCCTTGATTCTCGGTGCTATTAACGCACCTTTAAATCCGGGCAATCCTTATATCAACTCAAAGACTCAACAGGGTTCTAATGCAACGTTTGCAGTGGGACATTTACAAGCCTTACTCGGTCTTGCTGGCTCACGTGTGATCAGAGCATCATACTGGCAGAAGTATTATGTACACCGCATTCTACGCCCGGAAGCTTATGGTGGGCTAGTCTACAACAATCTTGTCAATAAAACTCAATATCCGATTAATTCTGAGGTTTTGAATTCCCAAGCTTTGGCTCAGACCTTTAGCAAATTTGGCAGCTATCTATTGCCCCAAGCTTACCCAGAAGGCGCTCCGGCTCATTCCTCCTATACTGGCGGTGCTGCTGCTACTGCCGCTGTCAATGTCACACTGCTGAAAGCGTTCTTTGACGAGAACTTCGTTATTCCTGATCCGGTAGTGCCTGATCCCAATGATCCGACGAAGGTGATCCCCTACAGTGGGCCGCCTCTAACAGTCGGTGGGGAGTTGAACAAACTGGCAACTAACTATGCTATTGGTCGCGGACACGGCGGTATTCATTGGCGCACCGATGGTTCAGCTGCTTTAGCTTTAGGAGAAGAAGTTGCTATTAGTATCCTCAGAGATGAAAGACTAGGATATAACGAACGTTTCAACGGTTTCACCTTCACCAAATTTGACGGTACAAAAGTTACTGTCTAAGGGACTTCCAAAAAATAAATTATCCAAAATTATTTGTACATTTGTAGTAGGGGCGCAAGGCCTTGCGCCCCTACGATAGGATGTTACCCGATTTTCGGCAGTTGACCTTGGGACGTAACGCGCTGTAAATGTCCACAGTTAGTGATGCGTCCCTACGAAATTCTTAATCTAATCATCATTTCTACTGTAAACTGATTGAGATACAGTAGATGATGGAATTGTTTATATGATTCAACTACACCACTGCTGATCATAACCATAGTCTATAAACCTGAAAATTGTTGTAATACCTGGCTTTTGCAAAGTAAGACTTGTAACTGTGCAATGCTCTGGGAAATTCAATGTTAAAAGATTTATCTCAACTCGAAATTACTACCGACTCGTCAACAGCGGTAGATGCCATAGATAGCTTTGTTGATCAATTATTGAGTGTCGGTAACGATGCCCAAGTTATTCTCAAAGCAGTTGAGGCAGATCCGACCTGCGCGATCGCCAATGCTCAAGTTGCCGCTTTTTATCTGTTTGCTGGTGGTTCTAATGCTTTAACTCAGGCATCATCTTATCTCAACGTGGCGACAGTAAACCTCACCCACGCTAATAATCGCGAAAAACTTTACGTTGCAGCAATTGAGGCTTGGGCAAAGCGCGATATTCAGCAAGCGATCGCCTATCATGAAGCGATCGCCGATGATTATCCTCGCGATTTAGCCTCAGTGCATCTGGCGCAATACCACTACAGAAATTCTGGTAATAGTCAGGGAATGCTGCGGATTGCCGAAAAAGTTTTTGCCGCCAATCGAGATAACCCGTATATGTATGGAATGCTAGCCTTCGGGTTAGAAGAGTGTCATCGTTTAGCAGAAGCAGAAGCATTTGGACGACAAGCGATCGCTCTAAAACGAGATAACCGTTGGGCGCACCACGCCGTTGCTCATGTATTAGAAACTCAAGGACGCTTAGAAGAAGGAATTACCTTAATGGAAAATCTCAGTGATACTTGGGAAGATGGTAGTTCCGCTTTTTACGGACATCTTTGGTGGCATACATCCCTTTATTACCTAGATATAGAAAATTTTGCCAAAGTACTAGAAATATATGATACGCGCATCTGGGGACGTGCCAAAAAAGACAATGGTCGGGAGCAAATCAATGCCATTTCACTACTGCTACGGCTAGAGTTGCGTGGTGTAGATGTCGGTTTGCGCTGGCAGGAACTAGCTAGCTATTTGCAACCACGACTGCACGAACACGTCCTCGCATTCCTGGATCTGCAATACATCTATGCACTGGTACGAGGTGGTAAAGAAGATTGGGCATCTGAGTTGTTAGATAGTATGCAACTTCATGCCGAGAAAGTATTACCTTATGCCCGACGTACTTGGGCAGAGGTAGGAGTACCTGCGGGCAAGGGTATGGCAGCTCACGCACGTGGTGATTGGCAAAAAGCGATCGCCTATCTAGAACCAGTATTACCAGATTTGCAATCCACCGGTGGATCTCATGCTCAACGAGACTTATTTGAACAAGTTTATCTCGATGCCCTGCTTCACACCAGAGAGTATCACAAAGCACTGAATGTCCTAGAAAAGCGCAACGCCTCTCGCAGTAATATTCCTGTAATTAAGCGAGAATTAGCTAACGCCTACAGCCAACTAGGACGCACCGATGAAGCAAATCGAGTCTAACAAATAGCCCGTGAACTATCACAAAATTATCGAATAAAGCAACAAGAAGTAGAGCAAACAGTATGACAACATACGTCAATCTTGGAAAAAGTGGACTGAAAGTGTCGCGCATTGCACTAGGCACTATGACTTATGGTTCTCGTAAATGGCGAGAATGGGTATTAGAAGAAGAAGAAAGCCGCCCATTTATCAAACTAGCTTTGGATTTAGGGATTAATTTCTTTGATACGGCTGATGTTTATTCCTTGGGTGTCAGCGAAGAAATCTTAGGGCGGGCATTAAAAGATTTCGCTAAAAGAGATCAAGTAGTAATTGCTACCAAAGTCTACAATAAAGTAGGTGATGGCCCCAATGACCGGGGACTGTCTCGCAAACATATTTTCGATAGCATCGATACCTCATTGCAACGGCTACAGACAGATTACGTAGATTTATATCAGATTCACCGTTGGGACTACGAAACACCAATTGAAGAAACCCTAGAAGCGCTACATGATGTAGTCAAATCAGGTAAAGTACGTTATTTGGGAATCTCAAGTGTTTACGCATGGCAGTTTGCCAAAGCTTTATACCTAGCTGACAAACACGGCTGGACTCGCTTCGTTTCCATACAAAACCACTACAACTTGGTTTATCGCGAAGAAGAACGAGAAGTAATACCTTTATCCCTAGACCAAGGAATTGGGATTATTCCTTGGAGTCCTTTAGCACGAGGCTTTTTAGCGGGGAATCGGGAAAAACAAGCCTATGGCGAGACAGTAAGGGCAAAAACAGATGAATTTGCTCACAATCTCTACTATCAAGATTCAGATTTTCAAATAGTTGATCGCGTCGTAGAATTAGCACAAAAACGCGGTGTAAAACCAACACAAATTGCTCTAGCGTGGCTTTTACATCAACCAGGTGTAACAGCTCCAATTATTGGCGCGAGTAAGATAGAACATCTCAAAGAAGCAGTCGAAGCTGTAGATTTGAAGCTTTCGGATGAAGAGCGGAAATTCCTTGAAGAACCTTACAAACCCCATCCCATCTTAGGACATCAGTATCCAAGTGCCTCCGCCAGTCGCCCATAACAATATTTGGGAATGGGGAGTGAAGAGACAAGGGGGACAAGGGAGAAATCTAATTCTTTAATTCTGCCCAATCCCCAATCCTTAAAAAATGCTTGTGATAATCGGTAGTTGATCAAGAATCAATAATTAGGAGTGCAAACAAAACTAGTTATTTTTAACTGTGACGGAGTGTTGGTAGACAGCGAGACATTGGGTAATCGCGTTCTTGTCGAATTTGTCGCAGAATTCGGACTCGTGTTAGAACTTGAAGAAGCCATTTTATTATTCAAGGGTTGCAAAATGGCTGATTGTGTTGCTGTTATTGAGCAAAGGCTTGAGCAGAAATTACCGCAAGATTTTGTGACTCAGCTTCGTACCCGCACTGCCGAAGCATTTGAGCGTGAACTACTTCCTGTGGAAGGAATAGAAGCGGCTTTAGACAAAATTAATTTACCTATATGTGTTGCTTCTAGTGGGCCACTGGAAAAAATTAAGTTAGCTCTACGTGTCACTAACCTACTACCTCGATTTGAAGGGTGTATCTTTAGCTCGTATGAAATTGGAAGCTGGAAGCCAGCACCTGACTTATTCTTATATGCAGCTAAAAATATGGGAGTTCAACCTTCATCTTGCATTGTTGTAGAAGATAGTGTTTTGGGTGTGCGTGCAGCTATTGCCGCTAATATGAAAGCCTTAGGGTATACCAACCAAAGTGAGGCTACTTTACTACAGTCATTTGCAATACCTATCTTTGACTCTATGTACCAACTGCCTTGTTTACTGTCAGACTATTAGTTTTTAGCCCCGTGTCAGAATCTGGTAGGGTGCGTTAGGCTCAAGCGGCTTCTGCTTTCACTGTAGCGACTTCTGCTTTAACGTTTTCGTGTTTTGCGCAGCCTGTAGCGGCTTCTGCTTTCACTGTAGCGACTTCTGCTTTAACGTTTCCGTGTTTCGCGCAGCCTGTAGCGGCTTCTGCTTTCACTGTAGCGACTTCCGCTTTAACGTTTCCGTGTTTCGCGCAGCCTGTAGCGGCTTCTGCTTTCACTGTAGCGACTTCCGCTTTAACGTTTCCGTGTTTCGCGCAGCCTGTAGCAACTTCTGCTTTTACTGTAGCGACTTCTGCTTTAACGTTTCCGTGTTTCGCGCAGCCTGTAGCAACTTCTGCTTTCACTGTAGCGACTTCCGCTTTAACGTTTCCGTGTTTCGCGCAGCCTGTAGCAACTTCTGCTTTCACTGTAGCGACTTCCGCTTTAACGTTTCCGTGTTTCGCGCAGCCTGTAGCAACTTCTGCTTTCACTGTAGCGACTTCCGCTTTAACGTTTCCGTGTTTCGCGCAGCCTGTAGCAACTTCTGCTTTCACTGTAGCGACTTCCGCTTTAACGTTTCCGTGTTTCGCGCAGCCTGTAGCAACTTCTGCTTTCACTGTAGCGACTTCTGCTTTAACGTTTCCGTGTTTCACCTAAATTGTAACGGCTTGTGCCTTGACATTTTTGGCTTAAGACCAATTCTCTAAAATCAGGCAATAGATGTAAGTAAGGATTGTCTTGCTGCATCTAAATTTCTTAATTGCGAATTGGTATAAGACCAATTTTCTAAAAGAGCGCAAACGATTGCTTGACTTTTAAGACAGTCGCTACTAAAGTTGCTAGCTTGCCTCATTGTTAAACGAGTAAACCTTTGTACTTGTAGAAAGTTGTGCAACCATCTCGGCACGAGACGAAACCTCAAGCTTGCGAAACATTCTTTTTAGGGCTTGCTTCACAGAATTTTCAGTAATCCAAAGTTCAATGCCAATTTCTGCGTTGGTTCGTCCCAGAGCAACCAATTGGGCGATTTGCAGTTCACGGAATGTTAGGCAATCTGCCCTTAAGGGGCAGTGTTGTGAACGCACCGTTGCAGCCCAAGTTGACAAGTGTAGACAAAGTGCGCTCAAGTCCACTAGGTTTTGTGCGTTAAATGCTGGCGTTGCCTGCTCACGGGTAAAGCCCACAGCACCCACTAATTGACCATTGCTCACAATTGGCCCTGCCATAACGTGCCAATGATCAGCACGAGGGCAAATTAGACTCCAGACCTTTGGTGATACCACCAATGCTTCGTGAACTGGAGCATGACGCTCCACCAAGTAGCGCACAACTGGATTATGTTCGGTGGTTAACCCAAATTGCAATGCTTTCTGAAGTCTTCGGTCAGCGAAGGGAATTTGATCTAGGAAAAATAATCCTGACCGTTTAGCAGCAAAATGCTCTCTCGCCTCTACCGAAAGCTGCGATCGCAACGCCTGCTCATTTTTCGCTTGAGCGATCGATTTAAACAGAGACTGTAGCGAGTTCGTCATAGTTGTGCCTTTAAGAGTACTCGTTCGAGGACTGGGCGTGGTCAGTTACCACTCCTATTATGGATTTCATTGCAATTGTCATCAAGAAATTTATCCATGACTCACTCACAAAAGCACATCATTGGTTTGGTAATTTATCCGGGCATGACAACACTTGATTTTACAGGGCCACAGCAAGTTTTTAGTACGCTTCCCAATATCCAACTGCATCGAATCTGGAAAACGCTAGACCCGATCAAAACTGAAGAGGGATTGATCATTTTGCCCGATACCACCTTTGAAAATTGCCCGCGTTTAGATGTTATCTGTGTCGGCGGCGGCTCAGGACAAATAACAGTAGTAGATGATCCAGAGGTGATTGGATTTTTCCAGATGCAAGGTAGTACAGCAAAGTACATCACCTCTGTGTGCGGAGGTTCTGAATTTCTTGCTAAGGCAGGGCTACTACAAGGCTATCGAGCAGCGACTCACTGGATGGCACGCAAACAGCTAGCTCTTTTGGGAGTTGAGGTTGGAACAGAGCGAGTCGTAATTGACCGAAATCGCATCACTGGTGGGGGTGTTACGGCAGGTATTGATTTTGGCTTAGTTATTGCTAAAATGCTTTGTGGTGAGGAAACTGCCAAGATCACTGAACTATTAATGGAGTACGATCCAGCCCCTCCATTCAATGTAGGTTCACCAGAAAAAGCGGGAGCTGATTTAGTGAGCAAGGCGATCCCCTTCTATTTTAATTGGCTAAAGACTACTAAACCAGAGTTGGCTGAACTGTATGCTAAGGCATTTGGTGTAAAAGCAACATAGGCAAATCTGTCCTTTGCTGCACAAATAACCTCACGAACTATTGATCGAAGCTATGCGATAGCCGTAGGTTTAAGCTTCGCTTATCGCTCCTGCTCGTGAGGGTTTGATTGTAGTCTCTATAGCTTACAGCAAACCCAAATCTTTTAAACTTCGTCGTGTAATCTCAATTCGCCGAGGTGCATCCTCTGCTTTTTGCATATCAATAGTTGTTGCGAAAAAGTAAACGTTTTTATTCTGTTCTAAATATCCAACAAACCAACCAACTTGTGGATTAGTAGTGTTTAACCATCCTGTTTTTCCTCGCAATGTATATGCTGGAGTTTGTTCACGCACCATAATATCCTTGACAAGATTTATAGTCCGTTGCGAGAAGGGCAAATTGCCTCGATACAACCTTTGCAAGAAATTAATTTGTTCTTTGGGAGTAATTTGCAATGGCCCTTGCAGCCAGAAACGATCAATGTCTGCGGTAGTACCAATCTGACGATTACCGTAGCCAACTTTTTCGATAAATTGTTGCATCCGCTCATGTCCGGCTCTACGTGCCAATACTTGATAGAACCACACGGTTGAATCTTTGAAGGCTTGACGCAAATTTGTATCATGATTCCAGGCTTCGATATCTCGGTGAATCCCATCCCAAGTTAGGACAGCCACATCATCAGGAACGATACCCGTTTCTAAGGCTACCATCGCATTGAAAATTTTGAATGTCGAAGCTGGAATAATGGAAGTTGCGTTACGTTGAGGATTGTGTTCGTAGCTGCGATTATTATTTAAGTCATAAATTAAGATTGATCCCTCAAGTCCAAATTCTCGGAAGTGTCGCCCCAAATTTGGCGTTTGAGCAGTGATTTTAGCTGGATTTTCTGATGAGGTGGAAGCAGGTTGAGCCAGAACATGAATTGCTGTGAAACTAATCACAAGCAACAAAGCAAGGCATCCAATGACCTTGAAAATAAGAGATTGCGGCGATCGCTTTATGCGAAACAAGATTTTTACTCCTCGCAGATTAATAATAAACGGGAAATACTATACCGCAATCCTGTTCATTTCATCTTTCTAGCAATGAAGTGTCACACTTCAGCCGCAAAGAGCGCAGAGATTAACTTTATTTTTTACTCTGGAAAAATAAAAATAAGAGTCAGTTTTTTAAATTTTAGATATGAGGGGAATTTGAGCGTATCTTTTTAAGATAATAGTTGAAACAAAGGTTTTTGAGAAAAGCTTTATCTTGTAAGGATTACAAGTTATTCTCTCATAAAAGTAATATAAGAGCAGTATTTAGCAAGCAAATAGTGATTGTTTATATACCGCTTTTTGATACATTAAGAGCGAAATGCAAAATTTTTACAAAAATGAAAAATAAAGATGAATCATTTCAAGCTTTGCGTGGGCTAGCGATTGCGGCAGTAGTTACGATTCATGCATGTGGTATTAACAATAAAATTGCCTGGAACTATGAGTTATCGCTAATTATCAGGCAACTTATTAATTTTGCGGTTCCCATATTTATCTTCATTTCTGGTTATTTTGCATATAAAGGTGAGTTAAAAAAACGCTCAGACTATTTAGATTTTTATAAAAAAAGACTCAGCAGAATATTGCTACCTTATATAGCATGGTGTGTTTTAATAATATTGTTTTATAAGCCTAATTATCAATGGCATTGGAGCAAAATTTTTTATCATGTGATAACTGGACAGATTGTTACCCCTTACTACTTCGTCATTGTTCTTATTCAGTTAATTGTGTTGACACCTTTTATGGTTATGTCAACAAAAAGCACAGTTAAAAACTTTCTATGGTTGTCGCTGTCGCCTTTATCCTTAGTTGGGTTATATTTTTCTCACTTGTATTTTCACTATGAGATCAAACTTCCTTGGTACGCGCTCCCTTTTACTGTGTGGGTTAGCTTTTACTACTTTGGTATCCTAGCATCTCAAGGTAAGCTAGTAGTTCCAAATAAAAATATTAAAAATATAACTTTACTATATATATGTTCTATATTTTTAGCTGTTGCTGAAGGATTTTACCTTTGTAAAGCCCACAATCTTCATGGTTTTGCAGGTTCACAGATTAAGGTATCATCCTTTTTATCTTCGTTTTTATTAATACTACTATTCTTGGGGACAAGAAAAAAAATTGGTAATTGGCCAAAAGCTTTAATTATTCTTGGGGAATTTTCTTTTGGGATATATCTATTTCATGTACCAGTACTTGATTTGTTTAGTAGAATAACCAGCAAAATTGGTTTACAAAACTTTTGGATCACGCAATTACTAATAAATTCTTGGGGAGTGATAGCTTTATGCTGTGTTGTGATAATTGCCGCTAGAAAAGTTTTAGGGATTCAGGTTTCGCAGAAATACTTGGGAATGTAGCAAACACCAAATTAGGATGCTAGATCCCATCATAATTACTAGAAACCATCTTTAATTAATCTGCAAGGATTAATGATGTATTTTTCTTAGTGTCTTAGTAGGGGCAGTCCGTTTAAGTCGAGAAACTCACACACGGCTGCCCTCATCTTTCTTGTAAAAAATTGACTTTTGAACTACAAAGACATAAAGGTGAAAAGCTGACAATTAAGCATAGGATAAAAAATTAAACCAAGTGCGATCGCTTTAAGAGTTTTCTTCAGAGAGGATAGCAATAATATCAGTAAGTGAGCGATCGCGAGGGCGTTCTTCTGGAGTTTCTTTACCCAAGGATGTGTCTTTGACAAAGCGATAAATATCTGCGGCTCCTTCAAAGGTGCGTTCTGTTAAACCAACAGCACCAAATGTAGCTGCTATCTCTTCCATCTCACCAACCCAACGATGTGCCTTCGGTATCATTTATTTCCCGGCTCCAAATCTTCGCAGTATCACCTCACATCATCGCCACTCACCTTGTAAAGTAAAAGCCGCCCAGACATTAGTCCGAGAATAATTGGGATTGGGACTGCGCCACATTTCTAATTGTGCAGCCCTCAGCGCTGCTACAGGTCGTAAATTATCTTTGAGCATTTTTGTGTAAAATTTTGTCATTAATTCTGCTGTTCCTTTATCGTCTACACTCCACAAACTGACAGCAACTCGTGGACTACCTGCATACATAAATCCTCTTGTCAATCCTACCAAACCTTCACCTTTTACTTGTTCTCCAAGTCCGGTTTCACAAGCGCTTAGCACCACTAATTCTGCTGGGAGGTTGAGGTTGAAAATATCTTGAAGTTGAAGAAAACCATCTTCAGCATTTCCTTTTGAATCTACCAAAGACAGCACTACACTAGAACACTTAGGATTGTTCGTATCGAAAAATCCGTGAGTTGCAAAGTGTACAATTTGGTATTGACTCATTTCTGGATTCGTTACGGTAGTGCGATTAGCATCAAAATCAAAAGCTGATTTGCTTGATGATTTGGGAACTAAACTCAAAATATTTGTGGCTTCTGTATGTGTGCCTTCAAGGCGAGGAAAGCTAAGATTTGAATCACAGCTATAACGCTTCATTGCTAAAGCATTTAACTCAGTAGAGTTGGGATTTTTACCTCTATTTTGACCACCTTGAGCTACACTTGGCTTTAAGCGATTATCATCTTTACTAAATACCGGGTCTGCCAACACAGCTAATTTTTTTACAGCAATATTGCGGTTTTTAATTTCATTCCTCACCACCGCAATTGTAGAAGCTGAAGGCGCATTCACAATTTCATGTTCTACTAACAACGGTTGTAATTTTGTTGATGTTGGATTTGGCAACGCTGCAAAGGGTATATATTGTAAAATTCCATCACCCACAATCAACAATCGCTTATTTCCTAATTCCTCCGCTACAGGCTGAAGTAACATTTGACTTAATTTAGTGGCAACTTTTTCAGGATTTTCAGCATTTTTTCTAGGTTGAACTGTAATTCCACCTCGTGAATATAATTCCCCGCCGCCTTTGATATTTTGAGCAAACTTCTTAGCTACCGTTTCAATATCTTCACCTTTGGGTAATTCATAACTTTTTATTCCCGTCTTTGTCACTAGCCAAAGATAACTGTGTTCCTGTCCAAGGGAATATTGTAAAAGAATTGTGTTGTCATCAAGAACTAAGGATTGAATTTCTGCGAGTGTCAGGGGTTGGGGTTGGGTGATTGCTGCATAACCCGGACTTTTAGCGCGGATAGAAGCTAGGATTTGCTGATATTTCTCTGAAAGTTCCTCAATTTCTTTATTTAATTCATCTACTTGCTCTGGGGGTTTTTTACTTGATAAGAGTTCAATCCGGATTTTTCTTCTGGCATCAATTTGTTGTTGTAGACTACGTTCCTCTTCTAAGAGTTTTGGATCTACTCCTTTACGGATATCTGCATGGGCTTCAGTCAGGAGTTCTAGCAGACTGCGGGCGCGGGAGCGTTCGCTGGTGTTGAGGGCAAGAGTGTTGTATCCTTTTGATGGGTCTTGTTTGTGCAGTTCCATCAAAATGTCGATTTTCAGTTGATAATAATCTTGTACGGTAGCGAAAAAAGAAGTTTTTAAATCTTCACTAGCGACTTCTTTGCGGATGTTTTCAATGATTTTGATTGCTTTATCTATTTCGCTGAGGGATTCTGGTAATTGGTTGTTTTGGCGTTGCAGTTTGGCGATATTGTAGTGACTTTGGGCTTGTTCAGTACTTAAGCCCATTTGAGCATAAAGAGCAAGTTGTTCTTGATAAGCTTGGATGGCTTTTTGGGGTTGTTTGAAGGCGGCGTAAGCTTCAGCCGTTCGGGTGTAAGCTATACCTTCTATCTCCCTAGCGCCTATTTCTCGTGCCAATTTTCTGGCTTTTTGAGAGTCTTCTAGAGCCTGGGAATAATTTCCTTGTTTACTCTCAACTTGAGCGTGGATATTCAGCATATTTGCTTCTATGGCTGATTTAAACTCAATCACCTCTAAATTACGAGATAAATCTAGAGCCTGATTGGCAAAACTAATTGCTTGTTGATCATTTCCGGAATTGAGGTAAGTTGGACTAATAAGCTCTAATGATAAGGCTTCATAGTGACAGTTTCCCGTTATTCGGGATGTAGACAAGGCTTGCTGATAATAGTTCAGAGCTTGTGGGTAATTTTGTAACTTTCGATATATATAACCAATATCCCACAGAGTACTAATTTCACTGCTGCGATCGCCAATATTTATCCATAAAAATAATGCTTTATTATAAGCATTTAAACTCTCAGGATACGCCCCTAAAGATAAGTAAACATTACCAAGAGTATTTAAAGTATCTGCTTCTGCTGGAAGAGTTTTAATCTGACGTTGAATGTCTAAAGCTTGGTTGAGGGAATTAATGGCTTCTTGTTTTTTACCTTGCTTATTTAGAATATTAGCAATCTCGGTGATTGTCTCTGCTTCCTTGGGTTTAGCGCCCATAATTCTTATCAATTTTAGTGCTTGTTGATAAACTTCCAGGGCTTTTGGATACTCCCCGATGATTTCGTATTGATCGCCAATAAATCCTAGCTTATCTGCTTGAAAACTCAGAATTTCTTGTTTACCAAACTGTTGGGCTTCTCGTTTCGATTTTTCGATCAGATTGTAGGTAGCTGCATTAAGATTAGCCGTTTCTGATTGGTTCGACGAATTCTTTGGTTGCTCAATTTGGGGAGTTTTTTTTAATGATACTAATTTATTTGTACATATGGATTCTGATAACAATTCGTACTCCAAATTAGATACACTTCTATCTCTTTTAAATTCTGGATCGAAAGTATTAGCTTGCTTGAAGATTTCAACGCTTTTATTTATTTCACCTAAGTGTATATAAAAACCAGCAATTTTTTCAAGTATTTCAGATTGTTTGACTACATCACCTTTTTCTTTCCAGTATTCCAAAGCTTTGTTGTAATACTCAAGTGCTTTCTTTTTTTCGCCTAAGTCAATACCGTAAATACGCCCAATTTGACTTAAAGAAATAGGTCGGTAATTCGGATTTTCAGAAACCCGTGATGCAAGTTGAGAGTTATCGATCGCCTTTTGATATTCTCCCAAGCGATCATAGCTCCAGGTAAGAAAGGTAATAGCTCCTTCCTCACAGTTGCGTTCTTTTAAAGCTTGACAAATAGGTAGTGCTTTCTCGGCATATTCCACACCTTTGGCATATTCTCCCCGAAACGAGTAGAATCCAGCAATTTTATTGAGAGTTTTGGCTTCTTTGTTCAGGTCTTTTGCTATACGCCAATATTTTAGCGCTTCTTCCCATTTAGCAATGACTTGGGTAATGGGTGTCGTTTTTACGTCTAACTTTTTAGCTTCTGCTTCTGCTTTTTCAGCCGCAGCACGGTTGCTGTTTGGAGTGTTGGTTTGGGTTTGGAGTTGAGGCGGTGGGGTTGAAGGTGTCAGTTTGGGATAGGCGTTGACGCTTTCTGAATACAAAGATACATACAACAACAGGATTGACCCTAGAAGATGCAGTTGAGGCGTGTTGGCGTTAACGATTTTCAGGACAAATTTTCCCCATTTTGAAAAATTTTTAGCCATTACTGTACTTCTTCATTTTCCACTATTTCATAATTTACGCATATTTCTGGCGGAATGAGGCGTATGCAACGAATGGCACGCTTGTTTCGACCAAACCCTTGCCAGTAAATTTGTTGCAAGATGCGAAAGTAGAGCGAATTGTTTTTAATCCCTTCGTAAGAGCCTATCAATCTATTGTTCCTCTAGCAGAGCGACTTGGGTTGCACATTGAAACAGATAATAGACTGAGTGAGCGCGTACTGAGTTCACAACCATTGGATGATTGGCGCGATCGCTTGGCTGAGACATTTGTCAATCTAGATATTTTTTTCGAGGGAGGTGAATCGAGCCGCGTTGCAATGAAGCGAGGAGTCGCTGTATTAGATGAGATATTATTACAACAGTCAACAACCACGAGCGTTATAGTTACACATGGCAATTTAATGACACTAATGTTGAAACATTTTGATCAGTGTATTGGCTATACTGAATGGGAAAATCTGAGTAATCCAGATGTGTATTATTTGCGATTTATTGACTCTGATATATCTATTGAGCAACTGAAAAAAGTTTCCTAAAAAATCATTGTAGCGGATGTTTTAAGCTGCTGTTGATGATACCAAAGCGATTAATTATTAAAATTACAAACTTTCTGGCAATTTTGGCGGTTCTATATTAAACCATTTTTGGTAAATTTGTTTGTAAGTGCCATTAGATAGCAAAGTAGCTATGCCTTGATTAATAGCATCCAGATGAAGAGAATCTTTAGGTGTAGCAATGCCGTAGTATTCCTCTGTGAGTAACTCACTCACAACTTTGATACCGTTGATTTTGCCATTTTTAATTGCATATAAAGTAGCAAAAGCATCGCTAACTACAGCATCAGCATTACCATTGAGCAAGTCTTGAAAAAATTCTGGCCCAGAATTAAACGTACTAATTTTGGCATTAGGGATAGTTTTAGCAAAGTCTGCGCCAGTTGAACCAATCTGCACAGCAATTTTTTTACCTTTAAGACTGTTGAAGTCTTTGATATCTTGGTTGTCTTTGCGAGTTGCGATCGCCAGCCCTGCTTTAAAATAAGGACGGGAAAAAGAAATTGTTTTCAAGCGTTCAGCAGTGATTGTAATACCACTAATTGCTGCATCAACTCTTTTGGCTTGCAAAGTAGAAATCATGCCATCAAAGGGCATACTTTCAAACTGAACTACAAATCCAGATACCTTGGCGATCGCATTCATCAAATCAATATCAAAGCCTTGTATTTTACCTTGAGGTGTTTGAAACTCAAAAGGAACAAAGGTAGGGTCTGTAGCGATTTTCCAAGTTTTAGCACTTGGATTTACAGATGGATTATAACTATTACAAGCAATAACCAATAGTAAACAGCCTAAGCCTAAAAATAGGTTTCGCCAATTAAATTTAAGCAATTCCGTCATAGTCTGGATTTGTGTTACAGCCTCTAGCTTAAACAGAGATATAGTACACAATACAGTTTAGAGGCATAAGCCGCATAAGATGCATGATAGTAGATATGGCGCTCGCAGTCCGCCCATTATATAATTCTGAATTCTGTCATTGAGCGTTTTTAACTTTTTATGACAAGAGTAGTAATGATGATTTCGATATTACACCTACTACTACAAAATTAGCAGACAATCATGAAACTTTACGCTCAGGTACTTGTCTACAAATTTTATTGCTGATGCAGATTCTCTTTCCAAAAAGCTCTTACAGAAAAGAGTTTGCGGCATTTTACCCTATTGTTCTCTCATGAGAGTTACGGAAGATTGATAGTTTCTATGTACTAAGTAAAATACATAATTGCTGTTACTAATATTTGCTGCTTGATTCTTGGATGAGTACATGTTACTATCCGTAGAGTCATTTAAAAACTTAATCTGATTAGTTTCCCATAAATTGAAATTTTACTTAGTAATTAGGCACTATTTATACAGTTGCCTAAGCGTAATATAAGACTTTCTCCGCTTGAACTTTCAATTTCTTTGAAAGTTTACAGTTAAACTATCGTGCATTTAACTTGCATAAATTTTCGTCTAGGAAGTCCAGAGTCCAGTTTCACCTTGACTTTAGACTCTTGACAACCCTCATGAGTAAATATGCAATTTAAAAGTATAATAGCTTACTTGTGGTGAAGGAATGTGTATAGCATTAATGTTCTTTCCCTCAGTGGTTGGAGCTAAAAAATTTATGTACCTAAATAATGGCAGTTAGACCATGAAAATCATGGGAAAATTATGTTGCTTACAGGCATCCTACAGCTTTTGGAACGTAATGAAGATGCAACCAGAAAACTCAGTTAGCCGTAGGGGATATCGCAGTAATATATTCAAGTTCTGGCACATAGGAATTACTCTGGCTGCAACAAGCGGAGTTGTTTTCAGGGCAAACGCATCTAAAGTATAAGAATCCTTTAATAGCAAGGGTTTCGGCGTTTTTTAATTTAGCCTATTTTTTCATCAAGATCCATGCCCAGCAAAGGTTTCAGAAATACCGTGCGTTCGCCCTGGAGTTGTTTTTTGTGGGAATAGTGTAATAGCTCAAATTGTTCCAGATCAAACTTTAGGGGTAGAAAATTCTGTTGTCACACCTAATGTTGATATTAAAGGTGTGTCGAGCGATCGCATAGATGGTGGTGCTATTCGCGGTTCTGGTCTATTTCATAGTTTTCAAGAATTCAATGTCAGAGAGGGACGAGGAGCTTATTTCAGCAATCCCACTGGAATTGAGAACATTTTTAGTCGAGTGACGGGGAGCAATGCCTCAAATATTTATGGAAGACTGGGTGTTCTAGGGAATGCGAATTTGTTCTTGCTCAACCCCAACGGAATTATTTTTGGCCCTAATGCATCCTTAGATTTGAATGGTTCATTTTTAGGTAGTACAGGCAATAGTTTTAATTTTGGGGATGGGAAAGAGTTTAGCGCTACCAATCCCACAGCCTTGCCATTACTATCTGTGTCAGTACCTTTAGGAGTGCAATTTAATCAGGGACAGCCGAGTGCGATCGCCAATTTTGGGAATCTCTCAACAAGCCAAAACTTAACGCTGTTGGGAGGTACAGTTGCAAGTACAGGGCAGTTGTCAGCAGCAGGACAGATTGCTGTTGCAGCAGTGCCAGGTGGTAGTGTTGTGAACCTGAGTTCAACAGGACAATTTCAAAATATTGATACTTCATCTATAAAGACTGGAAATTCAACTTCTCTGGCTGAGTTACTGACAAATATTGATGAGCGATCGCGTTTAGGGTTGACAGTGAATAGCAACGGACAGGTTGAATTATCAAGTTCTGGCTTACCTGTAGTAGATGGTGATTTAGTCGCAAACAAAGTTACAGCTCAGAGTGCAACACTCACAGCGCATAATAATTTAACGTTGGTAGACAGTCAGATAGCGACAACTGGAGATTTGAACCTGCTAGCAGGGGATACAGTGCGAGTGCGAGATAGCGTAGCGAATCCCTTTGTGGCGCAAGCTGGAGGAAACTTATTAGTTCAAGGCAGACAAGCAGTTGATATTTTTGCTTTGAATAATTCTTCTAGCGGTCTATTGTCGGGCGGGAATATGGTGTTGCGATCGGCTAACGCAGTCGGAGGCGATGCACATTACTGGACTGGAGGCAGTTTTCGGATTGAACAATTAGATGGGAGTTTAGGCGGTCTATTTAGCCCTTATGATCCGATTATTCGAGCTGCTGAAGATGTGAGTTTTGAAAGCTATAGCGGAGGTTCATTACACATTCTTGCTGGAGGGAGTGTGAGAATCGATAGCACAGTTGTAATTACAGGTGCAGATGGAACGAATGGGCTTATTGAAGAAAATGTACCACTATCAGATGGGACATCAATAAGCATTAACGGCAGAAACTCTTCAACTCTGGATATTCGAGCAGGTACAACCGCCTTTAATCCTGTAGCGAACATACCAGATCCTGTTCCAGGAATTGTCAATTTAAGGATTGATAGTGTACCAACAAGTGCAAATATTACGAATAGGAAGCATTAGCATACAAGGTGATGGTCAAGTATTTTTAACCAATCAATTTCAGTCAAATAATCTACAAGGTTCAATTGAAATTACAAGTGGAATAAATACTTCTAATGGTTTGACATCAGTTCTTGCCTCCGGTAATCCAGTCACGATAGATGCTATAAGCGATGTTACGATTGCTGCAAACATTTTTAATAGTATAAATAATGGCACAGTTGGAAATGTCAAGATACTTAGCGAAGGAAACATTACTACTGCTGGAATAGAGTCCTTTGTGGCTGCTGGCGGTAATGGTGATGGTGGAAATATTACTCTCACAAGCAGAAATGGAAGCATTAACACTAGAGGAAAAATAGTTTCCTCTACTCCTGATGGTAATAGTGGGAACATTCGCCTTCAAGCTAACAGCAACATCACAATTGCAAATGAAATTGCGTCTCGTATCCTCGAAGCTGGAGCAGGAAGAGGAAGAGCAGGAACAATCGATATTATCAGTAACACTGGTAACATAAATCTTGTAGGAGAAGATACACCTTCTGCTATTGAAATTGAAAACATTAGACTGAGAAAGTTGATTAGAGATATCAGGTCTTCTAACCCTAATGGAATTGGTGGAAATATAACACTTACTGCTTCTCAGGGTCAGATTCTAGTAACTCCGACAGGGAGGGGTCAGACTGTACGAACTGTTGACAATCAAGATGACACAACAGGGTGGAAACTCAGAGCAGAGTCGAGTAATGGAGTAGCTGGAGATGTTACCCTTACCGCTCTAGGTAATATTCAATCTCCCAACATACAAGCTTCTAGCGTTAATAATCTCCCAGATAGAAACTTTGCTGGTATCTCTATTAATTCGTCAACAGGTACGGTGTTTATAGACAACGCCACATTAAACACCACTAACACCAGGGGAAACGCATCTTATTTCTTACTAAGAATTATCTAGCATAATGGCAATTGTCCCTACACAATGTGCTACCAAGGCGTTGAACAAGTCTATTGCCGCTCGCTGAAGGACAGCCAACATATCAATGCTGTGTTTCTGGCAGGCTCCCTGCTCAACAAAACTAACTATGGTGAAGCTGACTATCAGTATTTTTTATCTACAATGCTGATACACCCGTAAATCTAGAAGAAAAGCTGACTATGGCTTCCACCCCTGCTTACCGAATTGCTGATTTGTTCGCTGCACGAGCCAAAAATATAGCGCCACCAACTTACGGGACAGAGTTAACCAAGATTATCACCGTTAGTTTTGCTTACGGTCTAGCTGATCCAACTCTGTTTCCTCATGACGATTTGGCTGCTGCAAGTGCCGAGGTCTTAACAAAAGAGGCTCCTACTGCCCTGAATTACGGCCCACCCGCAGCACAACTATATGAGCAAATCATCCTCCGCTTGCAGGCACAAGGGATTACCGCCGATCGCGATCGCATTCTCATCGGTTATGGTTCTGGTCAAATATTGGGCTTACTTCCAGATGTATTTGTCGAACCAGGTGATGTGGTAATTGTTGAAGGGCCAACCTTTTTGGGAGTAGTTACCAGATTCGTCAGTGCTGGTGCAAAGATAATTACTATTCCTGTGGATGAGTTGGGGATGGATGTAGATGCGCTGGAAGCAACTTTGATTGATTTGCAAAAACAGGGCATTCGACCGAGATTTATTTACACCATCCCGACTTTTCACAATCCTACAGGTGTAACTATGCCGTTGTCTCGGCGACAAAAGCTAGTAGCGCTGGCGGCAGAATATGGGGTTTTAGTGGTGGAAGATGATGCCTATAGTGATTTACGTTTTCGTGGCGAAACTGTACCTACCCTGGCATCTCTAGATAAGGCGGGATGGGTATTGTATGTGAGTACCTTCTCGAAAATCATTGTACCCGGTGTACGCTTGGGATGGGCTTGCGGCGCTCCACCGATTATTGAGCGGTTGGCAATGTTCAAAAGCGAGGGGCCTGTAGGGCCGTTTATCAGCCATGTCATCGCCCGCTATTGTGCCGCAGGCAAACTAGATGCACACATCCAAAAACTCGTCGCCTCTTACCAGCATAAATGTGATGTGATGCTAGAGGCGATCGCTCATGAATTTCCTAGTGATGTCATTGCTTTACGGCCTGATGGAGGTTTTTTCGTCTGGTGTAAATTGCCCGCAGACATCAGTGCTAAAACGCTCTTGAACGCTTCTGGCGAACACGGCGTGACATTTTTACCAGGAACTCGCTGCTATACCAATGGAGAAGGAGATGATGCCATCAGACTAGCTTTTAGCTATCAGCCAACTGAGAAGATTGTCGAAGGAATTGCCACGCTGGGAGCGGTGTTGCGCCAACTGCGGCAGTGAAATCAGAAGGTAAAGGATATTGTATGTCACCTCATTTGTTTGTTTCTCAAATTGCTGAGAGCTTTTCGAGTTCGATATAAGGAACAACACGTTTAGAGTCGCGTTCTGCTGAGCTTCTTGTTTGCTAATAATTACCTGCACTATGCTGATTTTTCTTAACGATACAACTGGTGATATTCTGGGTTTGCTAACCAACCAAACGCTTTTGTCAACCGTTTAGTGAAGTTGAACTGCGCCGCTATTTCTCCAGCTTCTAAAATTGCCTCATCAGTCAAGCCCAATTCACGCAAAGGCTTGAGGTCTTGTGGACTCATCTCATAGGAATCTCGCGTAATCTTGACAGCAAAATCGAGTAAGGCTTGTTCTGTTTGGCTGAGGTTAGCACGATGGTAGTTAAGTGCAACCAAGTCAGCCAGCACAGGATCACCAACAACCTCTCGCAGTTGTGCTTGGTGAGTCACTACGCAGCATTCACAATGAACTTCTGCTGAAACCACAACTGCAATCAACTCTCGCTCTCTGGAAGAAAGTTGTCCTGGAGTGTTCATCACCGAATTATAGTACTGAAACCAGCGCAGCAGATGTTCGGGATTTAAGGCAAAACCCCGAAAGAAGTTATGAACAAAACCATAGCGATCGCGTAGATTATGGAAAATAGCTTGCACTTCTTTTGGTAAATTCTCTTCTTCAGGCAGCTTGAGCCAAGAGATTTCTGTATCAGTGGTTGGATGTTGCAAAATCGTTGTATTAGAGCCATTGTTAGACATAAAAATTCCTCTTTTTGTTGACTATTGAATGTTGAGAATAACTATCAGTTTTCGCTTTTTTATCTGTTCTCCATCAAAGTTCCAGACTAAGAAGCCTTAGCTTAGACTTATCTCTGTCTCTTGGTGGTTAAAAAGTAATTGATCAAACCGCAGAGGCGCAGAGAACACAGAGATAAGAAAAATAGAGGTTTCTTTTCTATACCTTCTGCAACTGTCGCACACGGGGCATAATTTCCTGAGCAAAGCGAGTCATTTCTGGTACAAAGGGATTGAATTGCAACATGAAAGTGTCTATACCTGCATCGACGAAAGCCGCAACTCTTTTTGCTACTGTGTCATAGCTGCCAACTAAGCCCGCTGCTGTACCACCATTACCCCCAACAGCAGGATTTTTAGCAAACAACTGGAACATCACAGCGTCCGGATCAATTCCTTTGGCAACACTTAATTTCAGGTGTTCTTCCTGCTTTTGTAGTGCCATGAGTCGCTCAAGCTCTATTTGTGCCTCAGCATCAGTGGGACGAGCAATTACAAAGGCCGATAGACCAAAGCGCACAGGTTTGGGTAAAGCACGCGGTCGACTCAGAACTTGTTTAATTACCTTGACGACATCTTCAATCGGTTGACCGTTAATAAAGTAAATATCTGCTTGTTCAGCCGCCAGAATCTGGGCTGGGCTAGATGCACCCCCAAGGTAGACAGGGGGATATGGTTGGGCTACAGGAGTTGGTTGGAAGCTCAAATCTTGAATCTTGAAGTATTCTCCTTGGAAGTTAACTCTTTCGCCACTCCATAAAGCTCTTACAACCTGCAACCATTCATCAGAATAGCGATAACGCTCATCGTGGGGCGGGAAGGGGATATTAGTACGTTCCATTTCTGGACGGAACCAAGCACTGATTAAGTTGATAGCAAAACGCCCGCGACTGATGGCGTCAATGCCCAATGCCATTTTTGCTAAAACTGCGGGATGAAACAGTAGAGGTTTAATAGCAGCGATAATCTCAATTTTTTCTGTGGCTTCAGCTAAAGCTGCGGATGCTGTCCAGGTTTCTAACTGGTCTAACTCTAGACTGCGGGGGTTAGCGATGTGCTGTGCTATCAAGGTTGTGGCATATCCCAACCGCTCTGCTTCTTGAACAAGCGATCGCGTCCGCTCATAACTCGCATCAATAGGTTCTTCTGACGTGTTGAGGGGGCCAAAGTTGCCACCGACAGGGGCCCAAATCCCGTAACGTGGTTCTGACATAATTATCTCCAAATCTAGAGTTAGCGAAAACTTCAAATTCTCTGCGCGACTCAGCCATAAAATGCACTAACTCATTATGAAAAGCTTGTTTCTCCTGAATTTATGGAATTGAAAACTGCTGTAAAAGCCCAGTAGCAAAGGTGGCTAAAGGCTTCACGATATGATTGAACTAAAGTATATGCACCTTCAGGCTAATTAATTTTCCATTAAATACGGCAAATCTATCGGAATATAGTAGTATTTCATTGAGTACGAACATCTCACAGATGGCTGCAAAAAGCAAGAGCAATAATGAAAGCTAGAGGTGTAAAGGTATAGACAGGGGGAATAAACAATTAATTGTCCCTTGTACCCTTACACCGAATGGCATTAAGAAAAGATAAAACCCTTGATTTTTCGTGTGTATGCGTAAGTCTTAATAGCTTTTAACAAGCGTAGTTTTTGTGAGGAAAATTATAGATGATTATCGATCCCTCCCAAATTGACCCACGAAATACCTATCAATTACTCGTCGGCTCAATTGTTCCTCGACCGATCGCTTGGGTGTCCACGATCGCCAGTGATGGCACGCCTAACCTTGCACCTTTCAGTTTTTTTATGGGTGTGACAGCTAACCCACCGACTCTAGCTATCTCCAGTGGCTCTCGTAGTGGTGTAAAAAAGGACACGTTAGTAAATGTGGAACAGTCTGGGGAACTAGTAGTCAACTTAGCTGTAGAAGAACTGGGGGAACAGATGAACGCCACTAGTGGCGAATTTACGCCAGAGGTTGACGAGTTCAAAGTGGCAGGACTAACTCCTGTACCCTCGAAACGGGTGCGTCCGCCGAGAGTTGCCGAGTCACCAATTAATATTGAGTGTCTGCTCAAACAAGTAATTTATGTGGGAAACGAGAGCAGTCCGTCGGGCTTAATTATCGCTGAGGCAGTTTTGTGGCACGTTCGCGATGATTTACTTACACCCGAAAATACAATTGATGTTGCGAAGCTACACGCGATCGGTCGCCTTTCAGGAAACTGGTATACTCGCACACATGATTTATATGAGATTATTCGTCCAAACTAATGGGTTTTACTCATTTATACTTACAATTCTAGCCTAAATGCTTGATTTTTGGTTTTCATGCGTAAGTAGTATTTGGGTATAATCACATATTTAGCTGGCAAAAAGCTTAACCTAAATTTGTACAACAGTTAACTCAATCTTTGCTAATAGCGTATGCCTTAGTAAGAAGATTGTGAGGTAACTATGGTAAAGTACACTATTTCTATCGGGCTTTAGATGTATCACTTCCATCAACCTAGAGTCAAAACCCAGATTAGAGGCTTTCAACAGTTGCTGTTCAACGCAAATAAGGATTGGAGATTCATGAAACTGCAACTTCCTAACATACGTAGATTTTGAGCATAACTAAGTAAAGCGTAGATGCAGAATATACAGAACAGCTTTGGTTGAGAGATATTTATCTACGCGATCGCCTTGTTTTGCATGAGATTTGAACAATTTTCTGTGTGGAGTTTTCTTAGTGAACTTGAGGAGTACAAATGCTTGAGGCTATCGCTGTTGCTTGGCTATTACTATTTTTGGGCGATTTCCTTTCTACATTCGTTTACCATATACCTGAGCATGTATTTGGTAGCCTCCATCTGACAACGCACCACTCCTGGAAGAAGGATTTCCGTCACTACGCCATCTTAACCTTCAATCCCCAGGTTCTTTTAGATGGTATCTTGGGTGCGCTACCGTATCTGCTTGTGGCAGTGGTTTTATGGTCTTTCTCTCCCATAGGCGTTATCTCTGGACTATTGTTTGGTCAGTTTCATGTATGGTGGAGACACATAGCAGTCCTGGGTTGGCAAACTCCAAAGCCTGTAGCTTTTTTATGCCAGTTTCTATTCATCACGACTCCTGAGAGACACTGGCTACATCATCAAAAAACTAACCTGGGTTTCGGTGATATTTTTACCTTCTTTGAGCAACCTTCTAAAACCTGGATGCGTTGGTTACGTCTGCTAAGGCTTCATTTTCGCTATTCGCGTGTCTAGGTAGCTTCAATACTAATTTTTAACTAAGAAAGTCAGATTAAATTTGAGTTTCTAGGTTTAAATTTGTACTCTTCTTGGAGAGAAAAGGCTTTTTGGCAAAATTTGATGTAGAGACGTTGCAATGCAGCGTCTCTACAGATATTATTGGTCGTGTAAATTGTCTTATACCAAGCGTATTACTAAACACGATTCATTAAGGTCTGGAGTAAAAGATGTGATTGATTTTGATAATTACAAAGTTTTAACGTTTGACTGTTACGGAACCCTAATTGATTGGGAAAACGGTATTTTATCAGCAATCAAGCCACTTTTGCTTGCCCACGAAACTCATTTGAGTGATGATAAAATTCTGGAACTTTTTGCTGAATTTGAGGCAGAGCTGGAGCAAGGAAAATACATCAAATATCGAGAAGTTCTCAGGAAAGTAGTACAAAAGTTTGGCGAACAATTTGGCTTTAATCCAACGGCTGAGGAACTAGATTCGCTTGCCGATTCGATTCGGCATTGGTTACCTTTTCCTGATACAGTTGAGGCGCTTAAGACCCTTAAGCAAAAGTTTAAACTTGTAATTATCTCAAATGTAGATGATGATCTCTTTGCTTTCTCTGCGAAACATTTAGAAGTTGAATTTGAGCAAATTATCACCGCAGAGCAAGTAAAAAGTTATAAGCCTTCTCTGAATAACTTTAGACTGGCATTTGAAAGAATTAATCTGCCGCTTGAGCAGATATTACACGTTGCAGCTAGCGTTTATCACGACATCGTTCCAGCCAAGTCTCTAGGATTGTCAACAGTTTGGGTAAACCGGAGAGTAGGACAAGAAGGGGTTGGTGCTACTGTCTCAGCAATCAGTCAACCTGATTTAGAAGTGCCTGATTTAAAGACCTTGGCTGCTTTTATTTCCAAGTAGCTTACAAATTAACTGAAGAAGAAAAAGTAGTATCCAGTGCAGTTGCAATTTGTATAAAAACTAGGCTAGCTATCGAGTCAGGGTCAGTCAGTGTTAATGGCTGCCCAGCATCGCCTCCATTACAGATAGCAGGATCAAGGGGAATCTGCCCTAATAGGGGTGCTTTGAGTTCCTCTGCTAATTGTTGACCACCACCACTGCCGAAAATTGCTGTAGGCTTGCCATCACCACTGATAAGATAGCTCATATTTTCGATAATACCGAGAACCGGAACCCCTACTCGACGAAACATATAGATACTGCGACGTACATCAGAGACGGCGACTTGTTGGGGTGTGGTCACAAGTATTACCCCACAAATTGGGCTTTCTTGGATGATAGTGATTTGAGCATCTCCAGTCCCAGGAGGAAGGTCAATCAGTAAATAATCCAGTTCTCCCCATTCCACTTCATTAATAAATTGAGTAATTATTTTGTGTAAAACAGGCCCACGCCAAGCTAAAGGATGATCTGGTTCTGCTAACAAACCCACAGACATCAGCTTAATCCCATGAGCTTCCAAGGGTAAAAATCTTTGACCGTTGGGAGTGTCTATAACTTTGATTTCAGATTGTTTCAGACCTAACATTTGGGGAATGTTGGGGCCGTAAACATCTGCATCTAATAACCCGACTTTAGCCCCAGCTAACCTGAGTGCAGCGGCTAGGTTAACTGAGGTTGTGGATTTGCCAACGCCACCTTTACCACTAGAGATTGCTAAGGTTGTTTTTACTCCTGGAATTGTACAAATTTGAATGTAGTTTTTTTTGCTCCAAGAAAGTGGTGATAACGCAGTTTGAATGTCTGTTTGTAACTGGTGTTGGTGAGAACCAATGTATAGACGTAGGTAAACATAGTCATCGACAACACGTAAGTTTCGCACCATTCCTAAACTAATGATGTCGTTTTTTAAGGTAGGTTCGATGACTTGTTTAAGGAGTTGGATAACTTCTTGTTGACGGGCAATAGTGAAAGGATCAGGAGGTGGCGTTTGTGCCGCTGCATCTGACCTATGGAAGGGGGATTGGTGGCTAGACATTAATAACTAACTCGATTTTGGGATCAATTTTGGAAAAAAGCGAGATACTGATATGTAAGCTATAGTTCTCATTATGTAAGGGCATTGAATTTTCTTAGTATCTCTGTGGTTCAAAAATAAATTTGATTAACTACAAAGACACAAAGTAAAATCTCTCGACACTTAATAAAAAGTTTGCAAGTTGTGGACAACGAATTTACTCACGTTCCGATTATTGACATCCAGGCGTTGGTTTTTGGAGAAGGCGATCGCAACATAGTAGCTACTCAAATTGGGCAGGCGTGTCGCGAATGCGGGTTTTTCTATATTGTCGGGCATGGGGTGGACGAGGAGTTACAACAACGGCTAGAACGGCTAAGCCGCCAGTTCTTTGCCCAAGATTTGGAAACAAAGCTTAAAATTCGTATGGCTTTGGGTGGTAAAGCATGGCGGGGATATTTCCCGGTGGGGGATGAACTAACATCGGGTAAACCTGACCTCAAGGAGGGTATTTATTTTGGCGCTGAATTGGCAGAAGATCACCCACTTGTGAAGGCTGGTACTCCGATGCATGGTTCTAATTTATTCCCTGCCAATATTCCGCTGTTTCGTGAGACAGTGTTGGAATACATGGCAGCTATGACGCAGCTAGGATACAGGCTGATGGCTGGCATCGCCTTAAGTCTGGGATTGGAAGAATCTTATTTTGCTGACCGTTACACTTCAGATCCATTAACTTTGTTCCGCATCTTTAATTATCCTCCTGACTTATCATTGCCTGACAATAAAGCTAGATGGGGCGTTGGAGAACACACTGATTATGGTGTTTTGACAATTCTCAAGCAAGACGACTTAGGCGGATTGCAGGTGAAATCGAAATCACGCTGGATTGCTGCACCGCCTGTTCCTGGTTCGTTTGTGTGCAATATCGGAGATATGCTTGATCGCATGACAGGAGGTCTGTATAAATCCACACCTCATAGGGTGCAAAATCAAGCAAGAAGCGATCGCCTTTCGTTTCCGTTCTTCTTTGATCCCAATTTTGATGTCGAAGTGAAGCCAATTGATCTAGGTAACGTCATACATCAAAACCAGGATGAACGCTGGGATGGCGCTAATGTTCACAACTTTCATGGAACTTATGGTGATTATGTGTTGAGTAAGGTGTCTAAAGTTTTCCCAGAATTGCGTCGTGCAGTATTGTAGATTCAGCTAGATTTGCTAGTTAGGCTCTTTGGAAATTTTCATCATGCGATCGCCTCCAGGTTGTAGTTGATAATCCACCTTTTCAATGTCTATCTTGTAACCTTTTGATGTGTAATGTTTCACTATTTCATCTAAATGTTGTGAAGGCTGCCACATTAAAGTTAAGAGTGGGAATATCCGAACTTCCTGGGCAATACGTAGCATTTCACCCACTGAATCGAGGTGAAAATCATAATCAAGATGGTCTGAATATAAAAATAATAAGTGTGAACAAAGGGCTATCTCAAATTCTTGATTTTTATATTCTAATTTAGGCAATTCACCAACTACATATCTATTCTCCTGTTTCCCATTTTCGTAATCAACAATAAATTCTTGAATGACTTTTACTCGATTGTGTCGCAAATCATCTGGAGATTTATGATAGCTCCATACCCAATCATTTTGTGTAGCCTTTACTTGGTTAATGATGTTATCCACAACTTCATTAAATCTTTGCAAAATTTCCTCACTGGAAAATTGGTACAGTGGATCAACAGAAACTACACTTTTACCTTGACGGGTCATTTCAGCATTAAAGCTTGCTGGGCCATCTCCAATTCCAATAATTTTTTTATTTAAATCTGCGTCTGTTAAATTAAATAATTTTACATATTCATCCATCGACCTCCCAAAAGGAACTACTTTATCTAGAATCATTGCCATAGGATTTATCTCAATAAAATTTCTGGAAACAGATTATACATTACACTGGAGCCACTACAGGTATAGTTCTAATTAGAATTAGAAAGTACAATAATAGTTTGCTAGAATAACGCGTACAGGATTGATAGCAGGAAAACCGAGTTTATGTCTATCGTCATTTCTCTGAGTCCAGAATTAGAAGCACAACTGCGTCAAAAAGCTACACAACAAGGTCAAGATGTAAGCCTTGTTGCGGCTGAATTGATAACTCGCATTCTGGAGTGGGAGTCCCAAGACTCAGAAGCAGCTGTTGCAGGTATCCAGCGCGGTTTGGATGATTTTGAAGCAGGACATTCTCGTTCCTTTCAAGAGTTTGCTGAGGAACAACGCCGTAAGTACAATCTGCCAGTTGATTAATGAGTTATCAAGTTGAAATTTCCAGCATAGCTGAGGCAGAAGCAGACAGTGCATTTGTTAAACTATATTAATTGACAAATCCTGAGAGAGTAAGACAATGGTATGAAGGGTTGCTAAGAACAATTGAGTCTTTATCGAAAATGCCTAAGCGTTGTCCTCTAGCAAGAGAAAATGAGTATTTCAGCCAAGAAATTCGGCAAATTCTCTACGGTCGAGGCCGTAATTCTTACCGTATTCTCTTCACTATTCTTGAAACTACTGACTTTTCTATAGTTCGTATTCTCCACATCCGGCACGCTGCACAACAAACCTTAGGTGAAAATCAGGAGTTCAACGAAGCCTAAATTACCAAAATACAAGCATGTAGACGTAAAGTTACTTGTTACTAGTATAGTACGGCAGAAATAAGCAGACCATTAAATAGCCAAAACTTTGCCTTTATATGTCCACTAAATTTTTCTAATTCCGGCTTCCTGTTCAGAGGATAGTGCTTGTTTTAGGGTTTGTGAGTACTGTATTCTACTAATTATCACGAAACAAGAGACGGCAATTATTGAGCAGCGTCTCAAGTTCTCTAGTAACTTTAAAGGGATTTTTACCTATAAATACAGCTGCGATCGCAGCTTCATAAGGATTTTTACCTATTCTCTTAACAGCAGTTATGGCATCTTTATTAGATAATCCTCGAATACTAACTAACCATGCAGCTAATACATGACCAGTGCGTCCAATACCACCTGAGCAGTGTACAACTACTTTCTTACCTTGGTTGTCTGCTGTTATTAAAAAAGGAATTATTTTTTGTGTAAGTGTTTCTAAATCAGCTAAATGGAAATCTTCAATAGGTGCAGAGCAGACTTGTTGATTTCCGAATTCGTGTTGGTATATGCCTAGAAGATTAGAGTATTTAGCTAGTTGTTTATCGGGAAGAAGACAACAAACTCGCTGGATGTCTTGTTGTTTCATAAACTCAATCCATTCGTATACCTTATTTTGAGAATATCCTGGTCGTGCAGCACCAAATACTATTGGTTCATGCTCCCAGGCAGGAGCAAATTTATACATACTTAAACCTCTGAATTTTTAATCTTTTTAATTGCCCGTTCTGCGTAAATACAAACATCTCTATCTGGATCATATAATGCTTGCTGAAGAGCATTTAATGCTATAGGATCGCCTAAATTACCTAAAGTGATCGCAGCTTCTTTTCTGACATCTGAATACTCATCTGTTAATGCTTCAATTATTGTTGGTAAATATTGTAAATCGGGTATTTTTTGCAACACTTGCAGGGCAAATTTCCGTACTTGCCAATGTTCATCTTTAATAGCAATTCCCGCAGCGGAAGCAGCTTTAGGATTAGCATGAATTGCTAAAGATTTAGCAGCATTACGGCGTACTTGCCAATCAGAATCAGATGTCAGTGCTTGAGTTAATAATTCTATAACTTTTTCATCTCCCAAATGTCCTAAAGTTAAAGCTGCTGCACGGCGCACGTTGTTATCTGAATCAGCTAAAAGAGATAAAGCGGGTGGACATATCTCAACTTGATTTAGATAACGGAGAGTTGTGATAGCTGCTTCTTTTAATTGAGGATGTTCTGACTCAAAGAAGGACAGTACCGCAGGTAAAGATTTAGCGTCATGAATTTTTCGCAAAAGAATTAATACGTTGAGTTGAAGATTCACATTTTCTTGCTGCAAAGCATCAAGTAATAGTAACAGATGCTCTGAGGAAACCAACTCACCTAATGCTGATAATGCTTCACTACGAATTTCCGCTTCTGGGGAAGCAAGAGATTGCAATAAAGCAGGAATGGCAGCAGGATTAGCTAGTTCCCACAATGCAGTTAATACGATTTTTTGCACAGCGGTGCTTTCGTCTTGTAAAGCAGTAATTAGGGCATCAATTGCTTCTTCTTCACCCAAATGTTGCAGAGTTTTGACTGCCACTAAACGCTCATTAACATCAGGCGATCGCAGCATTTCCAACCATTGATTTAATTCAGAATCTGTACCTGTAGACATCCCAACACCTCTACCGCAATAAGAAAGGAATTTGTACTGTAATCGCGTTTGTCGGACATTCTTTCTCGCAGGGTAGACAAAACCAGCACTCATCGTATTTCATATACGCTTTGCCTGTTTCTGGATTTTTTGCTAACACATCTAAAGGACAAACTTCAATGCAAGCTACACATTTCTCTAAACATTTTGACTCATCTACGATTACAGGAACGTCTACTCTTTGATTAATTAAAGCCATATTTTTACTCTACTTTGTGAGAATTTGTAAGTACTCTTTCACCGCAGTAAATAGTCCGATATCCAATGCATCAGCAATTAGAGCGTGACCAATAGATACTTCTAAAATTCCGGGAATTGAACAGAACTTTTCGAGGTTATGCAGATTTAAATCATGTCCAGCGTTCACTCCTAAACCAATTTCTTGAGCTTTTTCGGCAGCTGTATGGTATTGCTGAAATACAGATTCTACATTGCCATTACGAAAAGCTGTCGCATAAGGTTCAGTGTATAACTCAATGCGATCGCTGCCAATCTCTTTCGCTCGTTGAATTTGACTCAAGTCTGCATCCATAAACAGACTCACTCTGATTCCAAGGTCTTTTAACTCTTGAATGATTGGTTTGAGCCAAGCACCATCAACAGCCAAATCCCATCCGTGGTCTGATGTGAAAGCATCAGGTGCATCGGGAACTAATGTACACTGTGTTGGCTTGATCTTTCGGATAATATCTAAAAATTCAAGCGATGGATAGCCTTCTATATTGAACTCAACACTTAATATCTGCGACAATGCATCAACATCTGCCGGCTTAATATGTCGCTGGTCTGGACGTGGATGAACTGTAATACCTTGTGCGCCTGCTTTAATGCAGGTAGCAGCAGCTTCAATCACACTCGGTCGACCAAAGTTGCGAGTATTTCTAAGTAAAGCGACTTTGTTTAGGTTAACACTGAGATTTGTCATATTTTACTTATCAATAGTTGCACGTAAAAAGCGATAACCCAAATCAATTTCTGTGAATTCGCGGATTTTTCCATATTTTGTATCCCATTGACCATTACTCAAATCTGTTGCAAGTGACTTCAATCCTTGCTCAAATAAACTCGCGTCAGCTAAGGCAAAAGATGATATACCGGCACGGACTTCTGGTTGTAAATATAATTCAGGTCGTCTCCAGGCTGCTGCGGCAAATAAATCAGATAAATCGTAGGGTAACATTAAAGGAAAGGCTTCAACATTTCTTTGGGTATTTGCCTGTATTAACTCTATTTGTTCGTTGAGTGGTAGAAAGCGTAAGGCATCTTCCCAAAGCCAAGGAAAGTAATCGTAAAGCCAGATTTTTTGAGCCAGTCTAATATCAAAAGTCAATAAAACAATTGTCCCTGATTTGACAATTCGATGCATTTCACGAAAGGCTTTTTCTAGGTTAGAAAAGTGATGAATTGCTAAAATACTTATTAATGCATCAACAGATTTGTCTGCTAAAGGGAGAGCTTCTGCATATCCGGTGAACCATTTTACTTGGGGATGTTCTGCCGCCTGTGTTCGCATTACTGATGAAGGTTCTATGGCATAAACAGAATATCCTTGGTTGGCGATCGCACGACTGTAACCACCAGTACCAGCGCCAATATCAGCAATAATACTATTTTTCGGCTGGTTAAGCAAATCAATTAATGTGTTGACAATCCGAATATCAGGAACGCGAGTTTTTGTATATTGTTGACCAATCGAATCGTAAATAGGCATTTTCAAAACTCAAGATTTGAATTATTTTTGATTGCTCATGAGAACGAACGCCTCCAAGAGTTGCCATAACTTGAGGATCTTGATGCATAATGCAAAACTGAGCAAGATGTTCAAGCTGTAAGCGATCGCCAATGAGATGAGTAGTGGAAAATGTTTCTATAGATTGCATATCATCAGGATTTGACTCTTACCGAGTAGATATCATTTAAAGATGATCCGAGTATCTCCATAACTGTTAAAAAATTTTTACCTAAATCATGAGAAATAGCCATTAGAACAGTAACAATAAATGAGCTTCAAATTCTAACATAAAAGCTATTCAAATTATCTTGCATATTTTATCGCAATTTACCTAAAAATAATCCTGTAAATGCAAAAAAATAACACTTGAAATAACCAAAAAATAAATTTAATATATTTTGTAATAGTTGCCAAAAATGTTTTCATTAACACACTTGGTAATATAAATACCCGCTCCGTGTGGGAGTTTATATTATCTTTTATCAAAACAGAATTCAGGAGTCAAAAGCCAGAATTCAGCATGAATTCTGTACTACACTTCGACAAGCGGTAGTTGAGCGCAGTCGAAACTCAGTGCATCGCTGGCAGATGAATAAACTGGTTTAAGACCCGCCAGTGATTGCATTCTGACGCCAAGCCGCGAGCGTTACCGACTCCGCTCCTGTTAGCGTAGCGGGGCACAGCCCATTCTGGATTCTGAGTTCTTCTTCAACGGCTCAAAAAGGAAAATTATGCTTAGTTTAAATATCACGTGGCCCATACCATTAATCTTGTCTATACTAAGTTTTGGGTCGAATATAAAAACTGTATCAGCACAGTCTACTGATAATACTTATACATTTTCCGCTGACTACAATACATCAGTTGTCATTGATCCAAACTTTAGACCAGACCTAGGTATTGTTAGGGCAACTATTACAGGCGAAAGCGTCGAACCCGCCCCTTATGGGTTGAATTCATTTACCAGCAATACTTATGGCAAGCTTGAGCCGATTGTCAATCCATCCATCAACAAATATACCTTTAATTCAGATCCAACCGTATTTGGCTTAAAGGATGAACCAATACTTTTTGACAGGTATTATGGCGGTGCTAATGAGTTATTTGGTAGAGCTAGTGATACTGCGGAAATTAACTTTGCAGAGCAGACTATCAAGGGTGGTGGTACTATAACTATTTTTGGCGGCACAGGCTTGTTCAAGAATGCTACAGGCGCAATAAGTTTTACTGAAGAAGATAAACTTAGTCCACCAGGAACTCCCTCTAAGGGTTTAGCTAAACTGACATTCTCTTTGCAAACTGCCCGGCAGGTTCCAGAACCAACATATACTACTACCCTAATTGGCATAGGTGTAATTGGAGCAGGTTTACGATTAAAGCAACAGCGTCATAAAGCTTCTTTAAAAGAATAAAACTTCGACATAATTGGGAAGGGAAACAGGCTTTATACCTGACTTTGAGACCCACAGCAGTATTCAGAATCAAGCAGCGCTAGTGCGGCTGTCTCAGCTACAAGATAACCGTTTTGAGCAAGCGTATATGGACGAGGGTGGCGTTAATGCTCAGTTAGAGAACGCAGCTATTTTCCAACGCGAAGCAGCATTTGGACAAAATCCCGATCTCGTGGTGCTGGAAACCGGGGATTGCCTATTATTAGGAAGCACTTTAATACTGCCAGTGCCATCACAAATTACCAATTTTCCCAGGTTGCACGGAGATATAATCTAGCTAGTAATTCTGGTAAATCAGTTACAACATCTGGTCAGTAGGATAATGCAAGATAGCTGACTTAGAATCAAATTGATTTAGTGGCGATCGCTTGCGGTGTCCAAGTGGGGCCGTCACAATGTGGTTTATCTGCTGTCCAAATCAGCTTATCTAAACAGATTTGCCGCTTATCCATGTTTTTCGTCCAAGCATGGTAGACCATGTACTCTGTCTCACCATCTGGCCCAAGAACAATAGAGTTATGTCCCGGCCCTATAACAAAATCAGGGACAGATTTTAGCACGCGCGGCCCAGTTTCGTTTCCCGCATCCGAGTAAGGCCCCATCACGCTATTAGCAACGCCGTAATCTACACCGTAGTTCTCGGTTTCCCAGCGTCCACCACTATAAAAGCAATAGTATCGGCCCTCATGTTTACGGACACAAGGGCCTTCTAAAGTATGCCAGTCAAAAATTTCACCATACATCAAACGGTTGGCTAAAAACCGTTGCCAATCTGATCGCGCACGCAAAACGACCTTACCCTCACCAGCAAGCTTTGTCATGGTTTGCAGGCGGTCTACAAACAGTGCTGTGCCAACACGTACACCACCCTCTGTATCCAGAAAATCACGGGCGTAAAACAGATACCACTGTCCATCATCATCGCAAAATGGGTGCGGATCAATTGCAAAGGGACAAGACTTCAGGTTTACAAGCGACTCGCCAACATCTTGATAAGGGCCTAACGGGGTGTCGCTTGTAGCTACACGCAACTGATGATTTTTATCTTCGTGTCCCACAGAGTAGTAAAGATAGAATTTGCCATCACAGTAAGCTACTTCGGGGGCCCAAAAATTATTACCAAGGGCGGGGTCTGGCCGCAGTAGTGCGTTACCAACAAAATTCCAATTTACAAAGTCAAATGACTGTAACAGAGGAAAAACACATTGATTTCTAGTGGAGTCAATGTTTTGGGCGGGAGCTACTTCATTAACTGTTCCTTCCGCCTCTGCTGCACCAGTACCGATCGCATAGTATACGCCTTGGTGCTGCCAAACAAAAGGATCGGCCAAATAGCCTTTGTAGACTGGATTAGTATAGGTTTGCATTTAATACCAGCTTCAATTTTTGTATAAATTACCTAATACAACAGAATTCAAAATAATGATTTTCAAAAATCTTTGCAATAATTGGAATCGGCTGTATCAGTTAAGTAGGTCAACTCAATTAAAGATAAAACAATAGTAGGGTGCGTTGTCGTGTAGCGCAACGCACCATCTTGATATCGTCTATCATTGTGCATTAGGCGTTCCACCATAACATACCCTACATCTTAGATTTTTTAGGTTAGATTTTTTAGGTTGAGCTACTTATTTGGTGAAATAATATCAGAGAGTTTGCATGGCTAATATATCGATGTAGAGACATTGCAGTGCAACGTCTCTACTAACAATCATTAACTGAACCGTATTGCTTTATAAATTCTCTGCACTAGCTGCAATTCGATTCCAAGCTGCTATCACTGACTGTAATTTCTTTGGTAGCTGATTTTGAGAAATATCGTTGTACTGAACTGTACCCTCTTGGCTGGTAAGAGTGTAAGTAATGAAATCAGCAGAACCGTTAGGTGCTGGATAACTCAAATTTTTGAATTCAGCAAATTTCTTTTTCTCTAATAATCGTTCAAACTGTTGCACTAATCTTACAGAAACGCGGCGAACACTACGCTCAGAATCATTAGCATCACCAATCCGTACCCGAATCAAACGCCCATCATTAAGCAAAACAGTTTCGTATGTTCTGCCAGTTATGCCTCCACTAGAGATTTCCCGAAATACCACACCTTGATCTAATGGTGGTGGTAACTCACTTGCGGGAATTGAGACAGGGCGCAGTGTACTATCGCTAGCCTTTTCATTTAACCTAATTGCAGAACCTGTTTGATTGGTGTGATAAACCAAGCTTTGCTTTCTCTCACCAACAACTACTTGCCAACCTGGGACTAAAGCTTGGGTACAGAATTCGTCAACATTAGGCAATTCTAAACAGCCATCTCTCCAAGTTTGCTTTTGAGCTTTAATGATAGTTAGTTGGGAAACTGGAATTTGCAAACGCTCAGATGCAGCTTGCAAAACCGCATTTTTGACAGATTCTGGTAAATTTGCTGGCAGGCTACTAATTAAAAATTGATTGGTTCTTTCTAGTGAGAGATTTGTAGAATCAGCAGAAGCACTTTTTATTAGTGTTAATCCACTACCAACCGACAAAATAGCAGTCAAAACAAAAGCAGTGAGAACTCGTCTTTGATTGGTAGTATATTTGCTTTTTAGGAGATTGTTCATAGTAAAGTGATTCACATTAGTAATTAACCAGTGTCTACTACTTATTTGTTATTAGTTACTGGCCAAAAGGCAAAGTAACAATAACTAGTAAGTAATGGCAAAAGAAAGCATTGGCAGATAAAAGTATAATATCCGGTTTTCCAGATCGGAATCTTTTTTAACTTATCTCAGATAATTCAGAGATTTACGCAATTACATAACAAATCTCGATTAAGCCGCATTTCTACTTATTTCAGGAACACCCGAAACTAAACTACTACTCTGTCAACGAAAAATTGAAGAGTATATGCTGTTCGTAGTTGGCGTCCTCTTCGCTAAAGTGTCAACTACGAATCTATCAAATCAAACGTGAATTAGCATCTGTCTTCTGCTTAGGCAGATATAAATACAGACGCTTATGTACTGATTGTTTGTTCCTTAACATTTACAATAAATTTATGTAGCGTTGTAAAAGAAGATATCTAATAACAAGTCCTTTTTTTGCAGTACTGTCTCACCACTGCCTCCATATACCCCAATCTATCAGCAATGCCAAAATTTAAAATAATCTGAAGCGGTTTTAGGCGCTAATAGCTTGTTGTTCAGATTCCATTAATTGATTACTTAGGGCATCAAATCTAATAGTACAGGCTGCCCAGTCTTTCAAATCAGGTGCTAGCCAGACTAACTTACGAAGAATTTCATCATTGACCCACAAAATTAGGGGAAAATGAAATTGTTTGCGAAACTCGTTCCGCATCAGATTGGCGCTGCTGATTAGTTGATTAATTTCTACCACAGATTCTAAACCCCGCACCATCAAAGCTTCTGGTTGGGTAGTGCCAATTGTAGTTGTGATAGTTGTGTAAAGTGTTTGGGCGTCAGGGGAGAGCAGGATTTCTTGAATGCCTGTTGATGAAAATTCTGTTAACAAATTCAGTATTTGTTGCTGGTTTTTAACAGAGTTACAACAGGCTAATAACAGTGAAAACTCTCCATCAGAAACCGCGATCGCCCTCGCTAATCTCTTAGTGGCGGCTGTGGTACTGATCATGCTATTTTCCGAATCACTTGAGCTTATCATTAAAAAATCCTGCTTTTTATTTTAAAAATAGCTGAGCGATATTCAGCTATTCTACCCTGTTAACTTTTACTCAAAAGTGTTACCCAGATATTGGGATAGTATTTTCTCTGTGATACCTAGCATAATCTGACTCATATCTGATCAGCAACTATACAGTCAACGGATAATTGGCAAGTAATGTCAAATTCGTGTAAACCAAAGAGAGCAAAAGCTAAGTTAGCACTCAACTATCATCCTAATCTCTAAAATGTCATCTCTGTCAGCAATTAAGTACAAAGCTTAATAAATATAGTTAAAATACACACTAAGTATAAACGGTAAAATAAATATCGAGAAGTGGGATAAAACTTAATTAGTTACTGGCTTATATGAAGGGAAACGCAACTTCTGCCCAGTTATCTCAGTCATTGTTCATAATTTTGATGAAGTTTGTAGCTAATTATGAACAGGTTTGTAAAGTGGTGTGTTGAGTTTCATCCTTGGCGGAATTTTCGCCAAAGTAGAAAGCCAGGATTATTTGCCATAATCGTTACCTTGAGTGTGTTAGCTACGGTAATGCTATCGTTTCCTCTGAACGCTCAAATCATGGGACAGCGATTGTCTCCGGCATTGCGCTTGGCGCAATCGCCAGCATCTGAGCTAAGGGGGGTATGGTTAACAAATATTGATAGTGATGTGCTGTTTTCGAGCGATCGCCTTAAAGGTTCTTTGCAACGCCTTGATCAACTAAACTTTAACACTATATATCCAGCGGTTTGGAATTGGGGGTATACATTATATCCCAGCAAAGTGGCTGCCAGAGTTATTGGGCGATCGCTTGATCCCACACCGGGGCTGCAAGGGCGAGACATACTCAAAGAAATGGTCAATGTGGGGCATCAGCAAGGGCTAACAGTCATTCCCTGGTTTGAATTTGGTTTCATGGCTCCAGCTGATTCCCTGCTAGCCAAAAATCGTCCCCAATGGCTCACCAGTCGCAGCGATGGTAGCCGAATTGTCAAAGAAGGAACACATAATCGGGTTTGGCTAAATCCCTTTCGCCCAGAAGTACAACAATTCATCCAAGATTTAATTATTGAAATCGTCAGAAACTACGACATCGACGGTATTCAATTTGATGACCATTTCGGCTTGCCATCGATATTGGGATACGATGCTTACACAGTGGCACTGTACAAAAAAGAACATCGTGGAAAAGCGCCCTCAAGAAACCCGCAAGATCCAGAATGGGTGCGCTGGAGAGCAAACAAAATTACCGACTTCACAAAGCGGGTATTTAAAGCCATCAAAGCCACTAAAAAAGATTGCATCGTTTCTGTTGCGCCAAATCCTCAGCGTTTCTCCTACGACTTCTTTTTAGCAGATTGGCAGAAATGGGAACGGATGGGAATTATCGAAGACTTGGTGTTGCAGATATACCGAGATAACTTAAATGTATTTATTAGTGAATTAGAGTACCCAGAAGTCCAAGCTGCAAAGAAACATATTCCTGTGAGCGTAGGTATTTTGGCTGGTTTGAAAAACAAATCTATACCGATGCAACAGATAGAGACACAAGTGCAAAAAGTACGCGATCGCAACTTTGCCGGTGTCTCTTTCTTTTTCTATGAAACCCTCTGGAACATGAGCAAAGAAAACCCGCAACAACGCCAGTCTGCTTTCCGAAAAATCTTCCCAACCCCAACGACTTACCCAAATTTGCTAGCAGATTGGAAACCGTAGGGGGATGAAGGGGCAGGGGGCAGGGGAGCAGGGAGCAAGGGGAGAAAAACTCTTGACTCCTAACTCCTCACTCCTAACTCAGCACTCTCAATACCCTACCTCCTAACTTCCTATTCCCAAACGCCCAGCCAAGCCGGGAGTCAGAGGGAGAAGAGTCGCAATCATTAAGAATAGAGCCAAAAGACCTAAAGCGGCTCTGGCATCATCGGGTTCACTGATTTCATTCAAGCTGGGGCGTTCTTGCTCCCGTTGTAAGAAGAAAATTACGATCGCCCAGTACATGGCAATAACATTACCGAGAGAGACTAGCGCCAACAAAATTAAAGTTGCTACTGTTGCCCTTCTTGCAGTTTTGCGTCCATAAATCGCTTGAACGATACGTCCTCCATCTAGCTGTCCAGCGGGCATTAAGTTCAAAGCGTTGATTGTTAATCCTAGCCAACCAATCACCACGAGAGGATGGATGCTTACTAAAGGTGACTGCAAAGCTGAACCAAGGACAACTCGTGCTAAGCTTCCTACCAAAATCGAGCCTTGGAAAAACTGATTTGGCAATTGAAATAAACTACCAGGGTGGGAAAGCAGTAAACCAGTGATCAACATTAGTAAAGAAACAATACCACCTGCGGCTGGCCCTGCCAAAGCAATATCAAATAGTACCTTGCGGTTGGGTAACAAGGATTCAAAACGGGTAATTGCGCCAAAGGAGCCAATTTGTACAGCGGGTAGAAAGTATGGCCAGCTAAGGCGGATTTTGTGACGTCGAGCAAGTAACCAATGCCCAATTTCATGTACTACCAAAATCGCAAATATCCCAGCACCTATCGGCAAAGCTTGTGTAACCCGTTCTGGATTGGCAAAGAAATCAAAATTCAGGAGTAAACCTGCGGCTTCTAAACTTGTGGCGATTGTCGCTACTAATAAGATACCCGCAAAGGCTTTCTGTGATAGTAACATCGGACGGGGATCATTGCGGCTCGGCAGGACAATCACCACGGGTTTACCATCTGTGTTTTCTACTAAAAACAGGCGATATTGCTCGCCAAGACGTGCTTGTAAACTTGCTGTTAAACGGTTGTGAACCTCCTCTGGTTCTCCTCGCAAATTGCCTTTAAAAATGGCTCCATCTTGATAAGCGATCGTTTCTGTGGCAAAAAACGTGTCAATACCGAAAATGCCTTTAATTGCGCTCAAGTCATCTTCAGGTATCGGCAGGACTTCTGGTTTTAGTTCTACAGTTACTGCTGACTGTGTAGAATTTGCTTCAGCGGAGGAATTAGCACTAAGCCTTTCGGTTGCCCGCTGCTTAAGTATGGCTTCTTGTCCAGCTGCGCGTAATCGTTTTCCCAAAAAGATGTACAACCCAGCAGAACCCACCACCAAGAATAATATACCCACTATATTGATATAAATCCCGGCTGCAAACAGTCCAAAAAACAGCAACCAAGGAGCCATCAACACCACCGACTGTAACCAGGCTAAGATTCCCAGCTTACCAAAAGGTCTGGCGCGATAAAAGCCCCAGCCCAAAATGCCGAAAGCTACCAGCACGATCGCCGCAATAATAGAAGTTTCTGATAAAGTAGACATCTCCAAACCTTTGCTATTGAAACCAAGCCAGAACAAGTCCGGTATTGCAGATACATCTATTAATCTATAACGCCAGCCGTCGTCTGCTCAAATGATATAGCTAACGAGGGCGATCGCCTCTTATCCTTCTCCTATCGGAAGCCAGCGCAATTATGCCCATAGGAGTTTACCGCAGTACGTAAAACCCAATTGCACAAGTCGAACTTACAATAACTCGACTTAATTAAATTATCGGTGAAAGTATCTCCATAAATTAGCTTTATCGTGGAGATACTCACCAAATATTGATTGTGCTGTCCTGACTGCCGCTGGCAGGCTTCTTTCCATCCAGATTGAAAGCGGCAGACCAAACTTTTTAAAAGTAGAGAATCTGTGGCTTTCAAACATTTTCTAATTATCTGTAATCACAAAATCAAATAGTTGATGCGCCATTTCTAATTTAGAACAAGGTGTAATTTCTAGTTGACGCCCTTGCTTATCTAAAACGATCGCTTGATTTTGATCACTGCCAAAACCACTATCAGGTTGATCGATAGGATTAGCAACAATAGCATCCAATTTTTTACTTTGCAATTTTTCCATTGCAGGCGTAACAATATCCCCAGTCTGTGCTGCAAACCCAATTAGCAGTTGATGCGGTTGTTTGTGTTGTCCTAATTGGGCGATGATATCTGGTACAGGTTCTAAAGGTAAGACTTGAGGCAGCGATCGCTTGGGTAATTTTTCTGTACTATAATCCTTGGGTTTGACATCCGCTACTGCTGCCGACATCACAATTAGATCAGCGTTAGGAAAATACTCTAGCATTGCCTGCTGCATTTGGTCTGCACTGAGAACAGAAATTGCTTGCACTCCCAATGGTACGTCCCAACTAGCTGGGCAGTTTACCATTGTAACGCTTGCCCCTCGGTGAAGTGCCGCTTGTGCTAAAGCCAATCCCATTTTACCTGTGGAGGGATTGCCAATAAACCTCACTGGGTCAAAATGCTCCCGCGTTCCCCCAGCACTAATTAATACCCTTTTTCCTGCTAAATCTCGTTTGCCTTGAGTGTGCAACAACGATTGAATATAAGCCAAAATTTCCGGGGGTTCTGCCAACCTACCAGCACCAACGCGATCGCACGCTAGTAAACCTGATGCTGTACTCATTCCATGATATCGGCTATCTAGCAATAGCTGTTGCCAATTCCGCTGCACCGTTAACTGTTCCCACATATCTGTATTCATTGCTGGCGCTAAAAGTACAGGACAAGTAGAAGCCAGCACAGTATTTGTGAGCAAATTATCAGCCATGCCGTAGGCTAACTTTGCTAGTGTATTAGCTGTTAAAGGGGCAATTACTATGACATCTGCCCATTCACCTAACTCGATATGTAAAGGGCGAGAGTGAGTTGCTTGCCAAAAATCATTATCTGTGTATGCAGGATGACGCGATAGAGTGGCTAAAGTCAAAGGCGTGACAAACTTTTGTGCCGAATCGGTGAGGATGACTCGAACTTCCACCCCAGATTTAAATAATGTTGAAACTAGTTCACAAACTTTGTAGGCGGCAATACCGCCGCCTACACCAACTAGAACCCTTTTTAATTTGGGATTTGACATAGTAAAGAACTAGGAGTGATTAGTTACAAAGAGTCAGAGGTTGGAAATATTAACATTTAACTCCTAACTCCTAACTCCTAACTCCTAACTAAGCAAATCGTTACGCCTCATCGTAGGGTTCCAAGTCTAAGAGGTAGATATAGGGTTCAACTAACTCAGGACGCTGAAACGCGATCGCGCGTAGCAGATGCCAATCATTCAAACCCTCAAAAGCATTACTGTAATTATCCAGCTCCAGACGTGTAGCCAACTGTTCTACTTCTGTCGCAGTCATGGCAGCAATTTCTTTCCGGGAAATGCTTAGAGTTGTCATAATGCTTGCCCCTCCCTAATGCAGCACTCAGCAACGCCACTTGCTCTACTTGGGGAAACCCCAAGACCCTTCGGGTTCGGCAGTTGTTCATGGGGGAAACCCCAAGACCACACTCCCTTATCGCAGTGGCTCCTCAGCATGGGTTAAGTTGCGCTTTTTTGCAGCCACCCAATATATATTACTCATTTAAGAGCATTGATTTCGTGAAATTTTTCAGGATTTATACCAGAAATTGTAAAAAATTTGTAACCCTGATTAACCAATTGCATTTACAACAAAATTTCGTAGCACTTCTAGCATTTGTGGACTGATTTCATGTCCCATGTCAAATTCGTGGTAATCTACCGCGATTCCTAGTGATTTTAAAGTTGCCTGTGCTTTTATGGCTGCTTGCAATGGCACAACTTCATCTTTTCTTCCATGAGTAATTAAAGTTGGCGTCAAACCATTGTTAGCTGCTGTTGCTGCACCGGGATGTAAATACCCACTCATCACAACTAAACCTGCAAAAGGTAACTTCAATCCCACATCCAAAGTCATTGCGCCGCCTTGAGAAAATCCACTCAAAATGGTGCGCGATAAAGGTACACCAGTGCTACTCTCTAGAGATACTAACCAATCTATTAGCAATTGCCGACTTTCTGGCAGACCCTGATACATATTTTCTGCACTTAAGTCGTACCATGCTCTCCCTATAGGAGAATAGGGATAAGGAAAAGGTGCATTAGGAAAGACAAAGTGATAATCTGGCAAGTTGAAAAATGGCAATAAAGATGCCACATCCTGAGCATTTGCACCCCAACCGTGTAGAGTAACAATTAAGCCTTTAGGTTCTTGCCCTGTGCTTGGGGAAACGGTGATAGATTCTAAAGTTTTAGTCATTGGTCAATGGTCAATGGTCAATAGTCATTAGTCAATGGTCATTAGTAACTCGCAACTGACAAATGACAGTCTTATTGCTAAGTATGCAACGGCAGGAAGAGAAATTTCACATTTCTTACCCCTTCTTGGTACTCTTAGTTTCTTGGTGGTTTGTAAAATAAACATCTGCCCCAACTTTTTCACTTCAAAGGAACCTTGGGAATTATGGCGCGTCTGGCACTGCTGAGTGTATCTAACAAAACTGGTTTAGTTGACCTTGCCCGTAGCTTGGTTGAAGAATTTGAATTCGATTTAATCAGCAGTGGGGGAACAGCCCAAGTCCTCAAGGATGCAGGGTTACCAGTTACAAAAGTCGCTGAATATACAGGTTCTCCAGAAATTTTAGGTGGCCGAGTCAAAACACTGCATCCCCGGATTCATGGGGGAATTTTAGCGCGGCGAGATGTGGCGCAAGATTTAACAGATTTAGAAAATAATCAAATTCGCCCGATTGATTTAGTGGTAGTAAATCTCTATCCTTTTGAGGAAACTATTGCTAAACCTGGGGTAACTTTACCGGAAGCGATTGAACAAATCGATATCGGTGGCCCAGCAATGCTAAGGGCAGCATCAAAAAACTTTGCCCATCTGACAGTATTGTCTAATCCAGGACAGTATGACGAGTATTTGCAAGAGTTACGCCAAAATAACGGCGAACCTTCTCTAGAATTTCGTCAAAAGTCAGCACTACAAGGATTTTTGCATACTGCTAGCTACGACCAAGCGATCGCTTCTTATCTCAGCAGTCAATCTCAGGAATCTCTACCGTCACAGTACACCCTCTCCGGGCAGCAATTGCAACCTCTACGCTACGGCGAAAATCCTCATCAAAGCGCTGGATGGTATCAAACTGGAAATACCCCAACTGGATGGGCAGCCGCTACCAAACTGCAAGGCAAAGAACTCAGTTACAATAATTTGGTGGATTTAGAAGCAGCACGGCGGATAATTTCTGAATTCACCGATAGCCCCGCCGCCGCAATTCTCAAACACACTAATCCTTGTGGTGTGGCTTTGGGAAATTCTCTGGTAGAAGCTTATGAAAAAGCTTTTAACGCGGATGCTGTTTCGGCATTTGGTGGGATTGTTGCACTCAACCGTCCGATTGATGCTGCGACTGCACAAGAATTAACTAAGACATTTTTAGAATGCGTGGTAGCACCAGCAATTGCAGAGGACGCCCAAGAAATTCTGGCAAAAAAATCTAATGTGCGCGTTTTAACTTTAGCAGATTTAGCTACTGGGCCAAAAGAAACAGTCAAAGCGATCGCTGGTGGTTTTCTTGTCCAAGCTGCTGATGATGCGAACGCTGACACTAGTAAATGGCAAATAGTCACTGAACGTCAACCCACTCCTGTGGAGTTAGCAGAATTGTTATTTGCGTGGAAAGTTTGCAAGCACGTTAAATCGAACGCCATAGTTATTACAGGCGATCGTACTACTTTAGGAGTTGGTGCTGGTCAAATGAACCGTGTTGGCTCGGTTAAAATTGCCTTAGAACAAGCTGGAAACAAAGCTAGAGGCGCATTTCTTGCCAGCGATGGATTTTTTCCCTTCGATGATTCAGTGAAAACAGCGGCGGCGGCGGGAATTACTGCCATTGTTCAACCAGGGGGAAGTTTACGTGATAAAGATTCCATTAAAGCTGCTAATGAACTCGGCTTAGTAATGGTGTTTACTGGTGTGCGTCACTTTTTACACTAAATTGTTATTGGGCATGGGGCATTGGAAGTCCTTAGTGGGGAGTCAGGAGTAGAGACGCGATTTATCACCTCTGTACAGGAGTCAGGAATCAGAAGTTATTTGGTTATTGTTCCTTTAATTCTCTGCCCCTCTGCCTCTTAAAAGTTCTAGTCCCCAAATTGGTACAGTTTGCAAATTGTCACCTAATATACTTGCTTTTTAATTGAAGCAGTGTTATCTTACAATCGTGTGTGAGGAGCAAGTTAAAAATAAAAAGCGTTTGGGGTGGAAACACGGCAACACTCCCAAGCGCTTTTTAATTTATGCTCAGCAATAGCATTTCTAATCCGGTTTTGAAATTGTCACCTAATATACTTGCTTTTTAATTGAAGCAGTGTTATCCTACAATCATGTGTGAGGAGCAAGTTAAAAATAAAAAGCGTTTGGGGTGGAAACACGGCAACACTCCCAAGCGCTTTTTAATTTGTGTCCAGAAATAGCATTTCTAATCCGGTTTTGAAAGTGTCACCTAATATACTTGCTTTTTGCTTGAAGCAGTGTTATTCTTCATTTGTGTGTGAGGAGTAAGTTGAAACTAAAAAGCGTTTGGGGTGGAAACACGGCAACACTCCCAAGCGCTTTTTGATTTATGCCCAGAAATAGCATTTCTAAATCCGGTTTTGAAAGTGTCACACAAGACACTGCTACTTTAATTGAACTAGTAATACTATGTACTCATGTGTGAGGAGCAAGTTAAAGCTAAAAAGCGTCTGGGGTGGAAACACGGCAACACTCCCAGGCGCTTTTTACTTGGTATGTCGTAAAACGCCTTCACGCATCTGCTAAAATTTTTAAATCATCATCTGTAGAGTAACAGCAAAGCTTCAGGTGCAAATTAACCGACTGACGCAACAAATTCAGTTCATTATCGAAATTGATCAGCTTAAACAGATAATGCGCCAAACCCTGCTCATAGATGGGTCACGCCGAGAAAATAGTGCAGAGCATTCTTGGCATTTGGCTATGATGGCAATGTCGTTAGCAGAATATGCACCAGATGCTGTTGATATATTTCATGCTATCAAAATGTTGCTGATTCACGATTTGGTAGAAATTGATGCAGGTGATACTTTCTGCTACGATGTGCAGGCGAATCAGCATAAAGCTCAAAGAGAAGCTCAAGCAGCGTTACGTTTATTCGGACTTTTACCAGCAGACCAGGGGGAAGAGTTACATCTACTCTGGGGTGAGTTTGAAGCAGGAGAAACACCCACAGCGAAATTTGCCGCAGCCCTAGACCGCATACAACCCTTACTGCATAATCAGAAAAATGGAGGCGGGACTTGGCGCGTGAATGGTATTACGCGGAATCAAGTAATGAAACGGGTAGCACCTGTAGAAATAGGTGCGCCGCAACTATGGCCGTTTGTTGTACAGTTAATTGATGATTGTGTGGCAGCAGGATATTTACAAGAATCTCCTGATTTGGGAGTGCTGAGTTAGGAGTCAAGAGAGACGCGATTAAACTCTTACGAGAAGCCGCTCTTCGAGCATCTACGCGTCTGTACAAGGTTAGTTATTTCTTTCCCTGCTCCCCAATACCCAGTTCCCTGTTCAAGACTGATGGGTTAAAATATGCTCCCACTCAGGCTTAGAGAGGGGTTGCGTATTTATTTGCATATCAAAACAATCACTAGCAGCAACAACTAAGGCTGAAATAATTTTTTCCACACTTAGGCTTTGGGGCAGCTGCACGTCCGTAAAAGATTCTGCACCAAAGACTTGAGAATACAACTCAGCATCCGATTGTAAACGGATAGAACCATGTTGCAAAATTGTGCTACCGCGTCGCAGTTGGGCGCTACCAATGAGTTTGCTTCCATTTGGTAAAACTAAATCTGCACCAGTAGCCGTGCCAAAACAATTAGGGTTGTGGATATAGCCTCGCCCAGCTGTACCATAATGCAATTCTACGCCAAGCGATCGCCACCCTTGAATCAAAAACTCACAAATTTTTTCATATACTTCCAGGCGTTTGCCAGTCAGCCTAGATGTAATCACAGCGTAAGTTAAATCACCTTGGTGCAACACCGCCCGTCCACCTGTAGGACGCCGCACCAAATCTAGTTTTTGACCTTGCCAAGTCAAATGCTGCCAATATTCAGGATATTGGCGTTGATGATAGCCGAGAGAAATGGCAGGTGGCGACCACCTATAAAAGCGCAGAGTTGGGGGATGTTTGCCTGAATGGTGCTGTTCTAGCAACCAATGGTCAATCGCCATCTGCACATTTCCGGTAGCTTCTAGTTCGGGAATCAGTCGCCACACTTTAGAGTTCAAGGTCAAAAGTTAGGAGTGAGGAGTTATGAATTAAAAAAGTTGATACAACTGACAACTCATAACTCACAACTAGAGCGAAGCGACTTAGTTAAGCCGCTCCAAATTCAGATTGTAAAGCTTCATCGTTGTCATCAGCGATCGTTGCCACGATTGTAATCAACCGCGAGACTTCGCCAGGAGATAACTCCGCTAAGGTGCGTGTCGAGATGACAACTACTTGGTTGTCAATAATACCGTAACGGGCTTCAAAGGTGCTAGAGCAGTTCAACTCTAACAAACGTCGTAGTAACTTGGGTTCATCTTTAACAGGCAACTTTAGCACTACAGACCAAACCGTTATAGTGTCTTCATCGCTTGTCCCACTAAGTTGTACAAATACTTCCACACTGCCATACTTAAACTTCCAGAGATAGCCACCCTCTGGGCTGTGGCGAACCATCGCGCTGTCATCTTGTTCTAGACTGTCTATAACATTTTCGATTACTTCCAGATGGTTAATGCTTGTTGTATCGGCATTTAACTCATTGGTGAATTGGTTGCTAGTTGGGGTTTCTTGGTAGCTTGTCATACAGATTTTTGTTTGAATCTACTCACACTTTCATCTACACATACTTTATAGCTTGTGAGCAAGGTTAATTTGAGCTTCCTTAAGTGATAGTCTTGTCATCAGTCATACCGGATATATTTCAGGTAAATATAGTAAAAAATATTACATTTAATCAGCTAAAAAATTATTTGTAAGATATTTTTAGCTGCACCTAGCTTACACACACAGAACAGCATATTTAAAGTCTATCGCCCAAAAGGATGCGCGAAACTATGTCTTCTATCTCCCAAATTGTGCAACGTGATGTTCGACGGTTGGGTATTAACCCGAATCACTGGTATGTGGTTGCACGGTGTAATGAAGTAACAACTAAGCCTAAAAGTGTGATAATTTGGCAGCAGGCGATCGCACTTTATCGCGACAGTAAAGGACAAATTCACGCATTAGAAGACCGCTGTCCCCACCGCCAAGTTAAACTGAGTCACGGGCAAGTTATTGGCGATGAATTGGAATGTGCTTATCACGGTTGGCGTTTTAATTCTACAGGTGAATGTGCAGCAGTTCCTTACTTAGCAGCCAATCAGAAACTACCAAATTGTAAAATTCGCCGTTACCAAGTCCAAGAACAAGACGGTTTTATATGGTTATTTCCCGGAGACGTTGAACCATCTGTAGAACCTCTGGGTTTACCAGAATGGGAACATTTAAATTATATTGCGACAGTTTCAGTTATTAATTGTCAAGCTCATTATTCTTACTTAATAGAAAATCTGATGGATATGTATCACGGACATTTACATCAAGATTTACAAGCTTGGGCTGAGGCAGTCTTACAAGATATTGATGAAGATACTAACCGTGTGGATGCTCATTATACAGCACAAAGTTATTATAAAATAGATAAAATTTGGTCTATATCTCAATTATTTTTTCCAGCATTAAGGCGGTTGCATCCTGAACTATTAGACGTGAGTTATGTTTATCCACATTGGGTTTCTACACTAGGAAAATATTTTAAAATTTATTGTTTATTGTGTCCAGTGAATGAGACACAGACAAAAGCTTATTTAATTCATTTCACCTCATTAAATGCATTTTGGCGTTTGCATAAATTGCCTGTATGGTTTCGGCGATTTGTCAAAGATAGTTTGTTTGGTGCAGCGCAAAAGTTACTTGATGGTTTGGTTATTCAAGATGTGCAAATGATTGAAGAGGAACAGCAGGCATATTTGCAGAATTCCGAGAGACGTAATTACGAATTGAATCGAGCATTGGTAAGCGTACAAAGGTTAATGCAGAGTCAAGTTCAGAGGTTGGAGTAAGGTTTTGAATTACTCCTGGTGCAGAGTATGCGGTGAAAGGTTAATGCAATGGATGAGCAAGAGGGAGCTCAACTTACACCAGGTGGACTAAAGAAACTTGGCAATCTTGTTAATATTAAAGATGAAGCTATTAGTGAAGCTATATAAGAATGTGGTAGAAAGCAAGACAGGTTAATCAGTTACGCAGCAATTATCAAAATTCTGAAGCCTAAAACAACAGCGTAAATTACTATTCACGAGTATTAATTATGACCCAAGTTTCAAGGATTGAGGAAATCAAAACTATGCTTTTTCAGCTACCAATTGAAGAACTAATAACGTTGATAGCAGAAATTGAAGAAAAACTCGAAACAGTGAGAATCATGCAACTGGCAGAAACAGGTTTTCAGGAGTGGAACGACCCAGAAGAAGATATTTATAATGACTAAGCCTAAAACATCAGAAATTTGGTTAGTCCGATTTCCTTTTAGTGATTTAACTTCCACAAAACTTAGACCAGCCCTGATTTTGGCAGTGCATCGAGAAGAATTAATTATATTAGGTATTTTCTCCAAAATTCCTGTTGGTGAGTTAGGGGAAACTTGGGTATTAATTTCATCAACATATCCTCAGTTTTCACAAACAGGACTAAAAAAGACATCTTTAATCAGGGCTGATAAAATTGCCACTGTTAATGAGTCAGTATTTGAAAGGCAATTAGGAAACTTGCCATCAGATATCTTGACTTTGGTGCAAGAAGCACTGAAAAAATCTCTTAACATTAATTAGGTGAAGCGATCACTCCTAGTATTCGCTGCATATCGAAAATGCTAGAATCACCATAGCGCAAATGCTTTTACAAGAGTCAGGGTGGAAAAAATAGAACTGTAACTCGATGAGAAAAACCTTGAGAAAGCGCACGCATTAGCAAAGTCTCGTCATTTTATCAACGGATTGAAGCACTCGGTTACAGTCTAAAGCTGGATAATTGGCGAATATAGATACTCTTCTGTCTAGGACAGGGCAAAATAAAAACAAGTAAGAGCGATTCTAAGCGCCACCCTGCCAATGAGCTACTGTCTTAATCCCCGTTGTCCAAAGCCTGAAAATACTGATGATGTCAAGTTTTGCCTGACTTGTGGTTCCAAATTACTTCTCAAAGAACGCTACCGCGCCATCAAACCAATAGGACAAGGTGGTTTTGGCAGAACCTTCTTGGCGGTGGATGAGGATAAACCCTCCAAACCCCGCTGCGTGATTAAACAATTTTATCCTCAAGCCCAAGGCACTAATACTGTGCAAAAAGCTGTGGAGTTATTTAACCAAGAAGCGGTGCAGTTAGATGAATTAGGCAAACATCCGCAAATACCCGAACTGTTAGCTTATTTTACTCAAGAGGATAGACAGTATCTTGTCCAAGAATTTATTAATGGGCAAAACTTAGCGCAGGAATTAGCATACAGAGGCGCTTTCAATGAAACGCAGATTCGGCAATTACTCAATGATTTATTGCCAGTACTGCAATTTTGTCATGTAAGACAAGTTATTCACCGTGATATTAAGCCAGAAAATATTATTTTACGTGAGAGCGATCGCAAGCTAGTTATAGTAGATTTTGGAGCCTCTAAATCTGCCACTAGCACTTCTTTAAATAGAACTGGAACTAGTATTGGCAGCCCTGAATATGTTGCCCCAGAACAAATGAGAGGCAGGGCTGTTTTTGCCAGTGATATTTATAGTTTAGGTGCTACTTGTATTAATTTATTAACTGGGCGATCGCCTTTTGATTCTTATGATACCAATAACGATACATGGGTTTGGCAGCAATACTTGCAAACTCCCGTGAGCAATCAGCTGAGTAGCATTCTCAATAAAATGCTAGAAAGTTTCCCGGTTCGACGTTATCAAACAGTAGATGAAGTTCTCAAAGACTTAAATCAACATTCACAAGTAGCTGCAACACCAGCAATAGCAGTAAAGCCTGCTCCGCAACCACTGCCTACTTCTGCACCCCAAATTTTCACAAAATCTCATAGTCAAATTGACTTAGAACTAGAGGAGATGAAAACTCAATTTTTGAGTGGTGGGAAAGCCAAAAATAATCCAAGCCAAACACCAACTCCTCAAGCTCAACCTTCTAGTACAGACAAAATAGATAAAGAATTAGAAGAGTTAAAGGCTAAATATCTTGGTAATAACAACTCTTAACTCTTGTACAGACGCCATGAATCGCGCCTCTACTCCTAACTCTTGTACAGACGCGTAGACGCTCGAAGAGCGGCTTCTCGTAAGAGTATAATCGCGTCTCTTAATTCAGCACTTGTAAAAAGAAAGTGACTCTGAAACTCAGAGCCACTGTTAAATCTGCATTTTGAAACTTTCTAAACTTTCAGAATCTGCCGATGTAGAGGCGTGAAAGTCTATTTTTTATCAGCTTCAGCAATGGGAACCCATTCAGTATGGAAAGTCCCAGGCTTATCAAGACGAAGGTAAGTGTGTGCGCCGAAGTAATCGCGCTGTGCTTGAGTGAGGTTTTGGGGCAAGCGATCGCGGCGATAGCTGTCAAAATAATCTAATGATGCGCTAAATGCGGGTACTGGAATTCCCAGCGTTGCAGCTGTCGCAATCACTTCCCGCCAAGCAGTCTGCCTATCGAGAATTGTCTGCTTAAATTCGGGAGCTAACAGCAAGTTAGGCAAAGCTGGATTTTCGCTAAAAGCCTTCTTAATCTTATTCAAGAAGCGAGCGCGAATAATACAACCACCTTTCCAAATCCGCGCTAATTCACCCAGATTCAAATCCCAGTTATATGTTTTTGAAGCTGTGGATAGCAGCGCCATCCCTTGAGCATAAGAACAGATTTTTGAGCAATAGAGAGCATCGCGTACTTTGTTGATAAAGTCCTTAGTTTGCCCCTCATACTTGCCGCTGGGGCCTGTAAGGGCTTTAGATGCTGCAACCCGCTCCTCTTTAATGGAAGATATAATCCGGGCATTAACTGCTGCTGTAATTGTGGGAATAGAGACTCCCAATTCCAACGCAGTCTGCACAGTCCAGCGTCCAGTTCCCTTTTGACCTGCTGCGTCAACAATCAAATCCACCAGGGGTAGATTTGTTTCTGGGTCAATATACGGGAAGATATTCTTCGTAATCTCAATCAAAAATGAATCGAGTTCATCCGTGGTGTTCCATTCAGCAAACACCTCATGTAGCTGAGTAGTGTTTAATCCAGCCACATTTTTCAGCAAGTCGTAGGCTTCAGCAATCAGCTGCATATCCCCGTACTCAATGCCGTTGTGTACCATTTTCACGTAGTGACCCGAACCACCGGGGCCAACGTACGTTACACAGGGACCATCATCGACTTGGGCAGCAATTTTGTTGAAAATTGGTGAGAGATACTCGTAGGAACTTTTTGTACCTCCAGGCATTAGTGAAGGGCCGTTTAGTGCGCCTTCTTCACCACCGCTAACACCCATACCGAGATACCGAAGTCCAGCGGGTTCTAATTCCTGAGTGCGTCGTTCTGTATCTTCAAACCAAGAGTTGCCACCATCGATAATGATATCGCCTTCTTCTAGCAAAGGTCTGAGTTGAGCAATCACCGCATCCACTGGCTTACCAGCTTGCACCATTACTAGGATTTTGCGGGGACGTTCCAATAATGCGACAAATTCTTCTAGGGTAAAGGCGGCTTTGACGTTCCGTCCTGGCGCACGCTGCGCCATAAAAGCATCCGTTTTTTCTCTGGAGCGGTTGTAAACTGCAATTGGGAAGCCATTACGCTCGACGTTTAGAGCGATATTCTCACCCATAACGGCTAATCCAATCACACCAAAGCTTTGTAGTGTCATAAATTTGTTTGGCTAACTCTTGCAGATCCTTTTATCTTTAAGGGTAGTCCGAGATTTTCGCTGATCTCCTAAAGAAGACCTTAAGAGTTGATATAAATAGCAAAAATCCGCAACTAACACAGATAATTAATTTTAATTTGTATCTTAATCAACAATTAACTGGCAAAATTTGCAAAATTGTTAGTTGAGGGATTGGGGACTAGGGACTAGGGACTGGGAAAGAATTTAATTGACTAAATTAGTTTTTTCCTAATACCTAATACCCAATACCATATACCCAGTCCCCAGTCCCCGATCCCCAGTACCCAGTCCCTAGTCAAAGGAGTAACCAAATAATGCTGGCATATGTCCTAGCTTTAGTGGTCGGTCTTGGTAGTTTAGCCCTTTACATATCAGCTTTCTTTTTCCCAGAAATCCACCGTAAGAATGACTTTATTTGGAGTGGAATAGGACTATTTTATGCTTTAGTTTTATGGGTGTTTGCACCACGCATTTCTGGAGGATTGCTACTTGGTCATATAGCTAGTGTGGCTCTTTTGGTTTGGTTTGGCTGGCAAACTCTTTCATTACGTCGGCAACTAACGCCACAGGCACAACAAACCCAAGTACCCAGTTCTGAAACGGTGAAAACTAGCATTCAGGAACAGGTTAATAAATTGTCTGTTCAGGAACGGCTAGCTCAGTTCCAACAAGGTCTTGGTAGCACCTTCAGTGGTGTGAAAGACAAAGTACAGCAGACTGTGAGTAAAAAAACACCCACAACCCCCAAACCTGAAGACATTACCTCTGTACTCAGAGAGCAACCCACTGTTGAGATTATTGACAAAACTACTGCTACACCAGAAAAACCAACAGAGGAAGCAGTTACAACTACTGACACAGAATTAAATACCGAGAGTTTGCCGGAAGTTATTCCACCAAATCCTCCATCTCCCGAATTGGTGGAAGCAGCGCAACCAGATACTGAAGCTGAGGACAAAAAACCGATTCCTGTAGAAGAAATTGCTCCAGATGCGGTACTTGCTCCCCCAGCAGAAGCACCACCTGAAGAAATACCGCCTAATCAAACTAGTTGAATTCTGTGAAACCCAACGTTAACCTAATATGATGTTGGGTTTCACTCAACTAGTTTGAATGTTTTGCCACAAATCGGCTGCAACAAATCTAGATAAATGACCAACATTAGTTGTTGCAATTACTACATCTGGAATGTCAAGAGTTACAGCTTGAACTACTAAAATTATGTTACCGTCAATTGTCTTATCACCATCTGTTGGTTGTCCTTGTTGACGAGCCTGCGCCCATAATAAAGCAGCTTGGCGCATTGCAGTTGTAGTAATGGGTAGGTATTCTAGAAGTCTAATTAACTCATCTAAGCGAGCAATACCCTTAAGCTTGTTTGCTCGTAATAATTCTCGCCGCACTTCATAATCGGCGATTTCAGGAATTATAACTCGACTTCCACAGGAAACGAGTACTTGCAGCCATAGGGTGCAAGCTAAGCTTTCAGCAGATAGCTTCGGATTTGTGACTAAACCTATTGGCCCTGCATCCAAGAGAATAACCTGACTTACCAAGTTACACCCTTTAACTCAACAGGAAATAATTTACGCTCAGATAGTCTATCTTCATCCAAGGCATGAATTAAATACTCTCCTGTTTCTTGGTGCTCATCACTGTTACTTTCATTCATCCAAGACTGAAGCACATTGACTAACTTAGACTGTTTTTCTTTTGGCAGAATATATTCTTGTAAAACCTGCAAAGTATATGTTTCAACAGAAAGCCCTTGCTGTTTAGCTTTTTTTGATTTTTTCTGCGTTTTCCCTGGCAGAAACTTTAGCACTTGTAGTTAAATCTTGAACTGAAGATACAACAAAATCAGAATTAACTTTTTTAGCCTTAAACAGGGCGTTCAAAGTGATTGCGTGTTCTACATCAATTGCAAATACTAGAAGAGGCTTGTATTTTTCTCTATTGTTAATATAATAATCAACAATTTGATTGTTACGCGTACTAGATTGAGCAATTTTCTCAGCAATTTCCTTTGGCAGCCTGTCAAAATCTTCGATATGTTTGATTTGCCTTGCATTCAATGCATTTAATTTTTGCTTTATTTCTATGTTCGTTTTTAGATTTTCAAAAGTTGGTTCAGCAAGGATTCCTTTAGAGATTAAATTTCTCAGATGTTCTGAAAAGATAATATCATTTGGGAAAACTAACTTTAGCAAACTCTTCTCACTCTCATCTGTTCTGAAGGGAGTAGCTGTTAGCCCCAGCATTCTAAAGCCGTTTTCATGACCTCGCTTCTGTAGATTATCCTTGACAGCATTAATTAACTTGCGATAAGTCTTAGCTGTTGCATGATGTGCTTCATCCACTACTAAGAGAACTTCCTGTAAGTTACCGACCCAGTTTTTCAACAAGTGATCAAGCCCACTGTTTAGACTATTTTTACTGGCAATGATAATGTCATCACTGGGTTCAATGTGTACGGGCCGTCCATGTTTAGGATGGCCTAAGATAATGCGGTATCTAAATCCTGATACATTACTCAATAATGATGAATAAGCACTAAGGCAAACTGTCTCAAGTGCTTGGTCAAGTAGTTCATGGCGATGAGCAATCCACAGAACCTTTTTCTTGTTGTTAATAAAATTACGTAGTAGCCAGTGAACTGCTGTCAATGTTTTTCCGCCATCGGTGGGTAGAACTAGTAAACCTTCAAAGGGAAATTGATTCTTCTTATTCAGCGCTATGATTGCTTCGTTCTGGTGGGAGTATAGCTCTTTGGGAGTTTCACCCCTTTTAACTTCAATCCGACCTGCGTAGGTAACTTCAACCATTGTCATAAACAGTAAAATCCTAGAAAGACTGTGCTTTAGGGAAGAGGTTGGAACTTTTTCTACCTCAACGGATTACAGCAATCCATTACCCTAATTGTCAGTATTCCCAATCCAAAGGTGCTGTCTAACTAATTACTAAGTCTTACTGCTACTGAAATATCAATTAAACTTACAGCAGTTTTCAGGTATTTAGAGCATAACGCGATCGCTCCCACTCGCATCACCTATTTTTGCAACTAGATAAATAATGCTGGGGAGACATTAAAAAATTCTCCTAGTGCTTTAGCTTGCTCTTTACTAATTGATCTTTTTTCGTTCAAAACTTCTGAAACAACTCCTTTAGAACCAATAATTCCTACTAAATCAGATTGTTTAATTCCCTTTGCTTCCATCAAGTGTTTGACAATTGCGTGAGGCGGTGCTGGCTCTATGGGATAGTGTTTGTTTTCAAACTCTTCAACTAAAGCAACTAAAAGTTGTAGTATAGCAGTCTGCTCTGGTGTTCGCGCTTTACAAGCCATTAATTTCTCAACAGTTTCTAGAGTGCGATCATATTCTTCTTCTGTAGTGATAATTTTAGGCTGAAACTCTACCAGAAGTTGACTGTAAGTAGTTGTATTAAAATAAGTGGTCATATACCTTTTCGCCCGCTTGGCGGCGACCCAATAATTAGGAGAATTGTTGACTGTTATCGGCGGCGATCCGTATCATAACTTACTCCAATTCCCAAAAGTTAAGTGATGAATCTTAGCCACTATCAACTACAGTCATCTAAGATTAGTTCTATCAAAAGAAAGGGTCATCTTTCCATTTATCTTTATCGTATTCAGCATGAGTTAAAAAATATTTGTAGTAGACTGTTTGGATTCCATAATCAATACTAACAATTAAGCGATAGGCGTTACCTTTGATATTGAATACTATGAAATTGCTCACGACATCTGCTGTTGGGTAAAATTGTCTAACCTCATTGAAGTTTTGCCATGATGCAGATTTTACAACTTGATACCAAGAGTTCACTGGTTCTATTGCATCTGGGTATTTACCAGCATCAGCACGTAAGTTACGAATGCTGATTAGGTGCATTTTTCATCTTTCGATATTAAATTAGATATTTTACTTTTTTACCAAGTCATTTTACGTTCTCATTTTGAGAACAAGTTGTCAAGGTTATTTTTTGAGCTTCATGCCATCTTCTATAATTAGTAAAATCTGCACAATTAATTTTAGGCATGAGACTGTGACAGAACCTGGAAGCTACAAAGATACTGTAAACTTACCCAAGACTAGTTTTGATATGCGGGCGAACGCGCTCAAGCGTGAGCCTGAAATCCAGAAATTTTGGGAAGAGAATAAAATTTACGATCGCCTCTCCGAAAACAATCCCGGCGAATTATTTATACTGCACGATGGGCCTCCCTACGCCAACGGTTCACTTCATATTGGTCATGCCTTAAATAAAATTCTCAAAGATATTATTAATCGCTACCAACTGCTACAAGGGCGTAAGGTTCGCTACGTCCCAGGTTGGGACTGTCACGGCTTGCCGATTGAGCTGAAAGTTTTGCAGAATATGAAGTCAGCAGAACGGCAAAACTTGACGCCATTACAACTGCGGCAAAAAGCGAAAGAATTTGCTCTAACTACGGTAGATGACCAGCGCCAAAGTTTTAAACGCTACGGTATTTGGGGTGACTGGGATAATCCTTATCTAACGCTGAAGCCGGAATATGAAGCGGCGCAAATTGGTGTGTTCGGGCAGATGGTGTTAAAAGGCTACATATATCGTGGTTTGAAGCCTGTTCACTGGAGTCCCAGTTCTAAAACTGCTTTGGCAGAAGCTGAGTTGGAATATCCTGAAGGTCATACTTCCCGCAGTATCTATGCGGCTTTTCCTGTCACTTGTCTTGCTGAGGCGGTTAAGCCAGTGCTGGGGGAATATCTGCCGGATTTGGGCGTCGCTGTCTGGACGACTACGCCTTGGACTATTCCGGGGAATTTGGCGGTGGCGGTGAATGGCGAACTCAACTATGCGGTGGTGGAAGTCTCACGCAAAGACGCAAAGACGCAAAAGGATTTTAAATATCTCATTGTTGCAGCTGATTTGGTGGAACGTTTATCTACCACACTGGACATTCAACTAAATGTAAAAGCTACTTTCAAGGGTAAGGATTTAGAACATACAACTTATCGTCATCCGCTGTATGACCGCGAAAGCCCGGTTGTGATTGGTGGCGATTACATCACTACAGAATCGGGTACTGGGTTGGTACACACTGCCCCCGGTCATGGTCAAGAAGACTACATCGTTGGTCAGCGTTACGGTTTACCGATTCTCGCGCCTGTTGATGATAATGGGGACTTTACCCAAGAAGCGGGAGTGTTTGCTGGGTTGAATGTCCTGGGTGATGGGAATCAGGCGGTAATTGATGCTTTGGCGGCGGCTGGTTCCTTGTTGAAGGAAGAAGCTTACGCCCACAAATATCCCTACGATTGGCGGACGAAAAAGCCGACGATTTTCCGGGCGACTGAACAGTGGTTTGCTTCCGTGGAGGGATTTAGGGAGGAAGCATTAAAAGCGATCGCTTCGGTAAAATGGATTCCAGCCCAAGGTGAAAATCGGATCACGCCAATGGTGGCAGAACGTTCTGATTGGTGTATTTCCCGTCAGCGTGCTTGGGGTGTGCCAATTCCAGTTTTTTACGATGAAGCCACGGGGGAACCACTGCTGAATAAGGAAACTATCAACTACGTCCAAGGAATTATCGCAGAAAAAGGTTCAGATGCTTGGTGGGAACTCTCAATAGAGGAGTTGTTACCAGAATCCTACCGTAATAATGGTCGGTCTTACCGCAGAGGTACAGACACGATGGATGTGTGGTTTGATTCTGGTTCATCTTGGGCGGCTGTGGCAAAGCAGCGTCCAGAGTTACGCTATCCAGCTGATATGTATTTGGAAGGTTCCGACCAACATCGCGGCTGGTTCCAGTCGAGTTTGCTCACTAGTGTAGCGGTTAACGACATTGCACCTTACAAAACTGTGCTAACTCACGGCTTTGCTTTGGATGAACAAGGCCGGAAGATGAGCAAGTCAGAAGGAAATGTGGTTGACCCAAATGCAATCATTGAAGGCGGGAAAAATCAAAAAGCAGAACCGCCCTACGGTGCAGATGTGTTGAGATTGTGGGTATCATCGGTAGACTACTCCGGTGATGTACGCATTGGTAAAAACATCATCAAGCAACTGAACGATGTCAGAGGCAAGATTCGCAATACAGCGCGGTTCTTGTTGGGTAGCTTGCACGATTTTGACCCGGAAAAAGATGCAGTACCTTTTGAGGAATTGCCAGAACTTGACCGCTATATGCTGCACCGCATCGGTGAGGTGTTTCAGGAGGTGACAGAAGCCTTTGAAAGTTTCCAATTCTTCCGCTTTTTCCAAACGGTGCAGAATTTCTGCGTAGTGGATTTATCCAACTTTTATTTGGATGTTGCCAAAGATAGACTGTACATCAGTGCAGTTGATGCTTTCCGCCGTCGCAGTTGTCAAACAGTGCTGAAGATAGCTTTAGAGAATTTAGCACGAGCGATCGCTCCTGTGTTATGTCACACCGCTGAAGATATTTGGCAACATCTTCCCTACAAAACACCTTATAAATCGGTGTTTCAAGCTGGTTGGGTGCAGGTAGACCAGAAGTGGCAGAATCCAGAGTTAGCAGAATTCTGGCAACAAGTCCGGCAAATCCGCACTGAGGTTAACAAGGTGCTAGAGCAAGCTAGGGTAGAAAAATTGATTGGTTCTTCTCTAGAAGCGAAAGCATTGCTCTATGTGAAGGACGAGCAATTGCGCTCCTATGTGAAAGCACTGAATCCATCTGTTGGTAACGGTATCGATGAACTCCGCTATCTATTTCTTACCTCCCAGGTAGAATTGTTAGATTCTCCTGAAAAACTGCAAGACGTGAAATACAACTTGCAGTCTGATAGCTGGGGAATTGGAATAGTAAACGCAGATGGAAAAAAATGCGATCGCTGCTGGAACTACTCCACCCATGTGGGAGAATCAGCAGAACATCCCTTAATTTGCGAACGTTGCGTTGCAGCATTAGCAGGAAAGTTTTAGGTATTGGGCATGGGGCATTAGAAAAACTTTTTCTAGTCCCCAGTCCCCAGTCCCCAGTCCCTTACAACTTCAACAACAACTCTTGAGCTAACTGATTGAACGCTTTAGAACCAGAAGATTGGGGAGCATTTAAAACAGCTGGCATAAAACTATCAACAGCCTTAGCGACATTGACATCAATTGGGATTTGGGTTTTACAAATTTTTTCTACACCGAAATCTTCAACAACGCGGTGCATCACTTGTTTGTAATATCTGGCGTTTAGCAGGTTAGTGCTGGACATACTAAAGACAATACCCAGCATTTTAATATTTATCTTCGCTTCATGTTCATGACTATCTTTTAATTGACCAATGCGTCTTTCTAGCAGTTGAATACCTACCACAGATAAAGGCTCAGGTTTCGCAGGAAGTATGTAAAAATCGCTTGCAGCTAAAGCGCTACGAGTCAATAGATTATAACCGGGGGCGCAATCTAGGAGGATAAAATCATATTCTTCACGCACTGGTTTTAAAATGTTGTTTATCAAGACTCTTTCAAAGCGATTCCAAACTGTTTCAAAATCTTGTTCACCCAAAGCTGTTGCTTGTTGATGCAGCATTTCTGAGACAACAAACTCATCATATAAATCGATATCTCCGGGTAACAAATTCAGCCCAGGAAGATTACAAACTTGGGATTGAATAATATCCTGAATTGTCAATGTTCCCCGCGAACCTGGATTTATAACTTCGTCTATCAGATACCTAAATGTTTTACTTTGTTTGCGGCGCTTGGCAAAGTCTAAAGGCGACATCAGACTGAGTGTGGCACTAATTTGGCTATCTAAGTCAAGAACCAGCACCCGTTTACCATGATTTTTCGCTAAACAAGTAGCTAAGTTAACAGTGATGGTAGTTTTGCCGACACCACCTTTCATATTTGCAGTAGCAATTACATATCCCATTGATTCATCCCTCTGTTGACGCATTCCCATCTAGGTAGCGTACACATTACCTAATTTATTAAAACTTTCGCTAATTTTAATATTGTCCCGGACTCAAGAGAGTGATTTTAGTTATCTTGTCTTGATTGAGGCAGTCAGATTATAGCAGTAGGTAGTGCATTGCTGAAGGATAAGCTTGATTTCAGTCTAGGAGGCTGGTAGTAGAATCTTTGTTGCAAATAGGCTTTGTAAACGCTGTAGTTGAGGCCCAACTTGGTAGAGTAAATCACCTTTCCCTAAAAGGTAGGCTGCTGCGGTTGACGTACCACCCAAAATAATTTTTGAATCAGCTTCGCTTCTGGTACTTAGTGCAATTCGTCCAGGTAAATTAGAACGAATGATTGGGGTAACAATACTAGCTTCTGGACGTTGAGTAGCAATAATTAAATGAATTCCAGCAGCTCGTGCCATTGCTCCTAGTCTTTTAATGCTTTGTTCTAGCGCAACGCGGATTTGTTTTTCTGTCATAAAGTCCGCATATTCATCAAAAATACAGACAACACGAGGTAAAACTTGTGGGGATCGATTATTGTAGGCGCTTAAATCAGCACACCCAGCTTTTTCAAACTGCTGGTAACGGGACTCCATCTCTGCAACCAACTCATCCATTAGTTCGATTGCGCGATCGCTATCTTTAACAACAGGTGAATATAACCAGGGCATTTTCTCAAACTCTGGAAACGTGACTCGCTTGGGATCAACTAGGGCAATTTTCAGATGCTGCGGAGAATGGCGGTATAGTAAGCTTAGGAGGAGGGATCGCAAAAACTCACTTTTACCACTACCAGTTGTACCACCAACTAAAAAGTGACAAGTATTCGGATCAGATAAATCAGCCTCTACTAACTCTCCCTCTAAATTTACTCCAATCGCAATTTTTATAGTGGCAGTGGCGGGTAATATTTGCGATTTTATATAATCCTCAAACTTAGCAACTTGCCTGTCTTTACGAGGTAAATCTACACTTACATAACCAGCTTGTGGAGCAATCAAAGGTGGATTTACCAAACCCAACTGCACTTGCAAATCCGCAGATGATTTTAACAGCGAGTTAACTTTAACGCCAAGATGTGGTTTTAACTTCACTCGGATAAAACCAGGAGCGATCGCAGCACCCTGGTAATCTACACCAATACCAAAAGATAATAAAGTACTAACCAGTTGTTCACCCATAACATCAGCGTTTGGTGTATCCTGACTATTAGTTGTGAAATGCTTATCTTGTCTGCCACTCTCAGACGACGTAATAAAATAAGTCTGACACTTTTGTTGTTGTGGACAAATATTACACAAGTTTGGTTGAGTTGTTGGTGGGGGTGGATTATCATTAGGAGGTTCCCAACTCAGCCATTGCTGCATCTGGTGTAATTTATAGGGAATCAACTGATGCACAGTGTTTTCTAGCTGTTCCCAAGAATACTGATACTCTTTAAACTCTGGCAAAACACAGTAAACTGCTGAGTCAACAGGTACTTTTTTCTTTTGCCACAGCATATAACTATAAAGAGAAACCTGAGCCAATTGTGCTGATGGATCTATAGGCTGATAGGTTTTAAACTCAAGTACACATAGACGCTTGACTTCAAAATTATAAACTAAGCAATCAAATTCTCCTCCTACTCTTTGTTGTGTGCCATCAGCTAGCTGAAAATAATGCTCAAGCTTACGTTCTTCTGCAACAAAAGTATTGCGAATAACTGCATCTGCACTACAATAACGCCTATTTACTATAAGTAATTCTGCAAAGCGTCGGATTAATCCTTGCACTCCTTGCCAAACTTTGTATAGTGGTTGTGCAATACTAGAATCTTTCTCGACAGCTTTTTCTAGATAAGCAGAAAATTTAATTTCATAAAAAAGCTGTTGCAGATGAGAAGTAATTTTCTCAAGATTTAATTGGGATACACTTGTTTTAAATATTTCTGTAAATCTTGGTTCACTAATAGCTATATTTATAAAATTCTCAGCTACTTGATGAAAAATATTGCCGATTCCAACATGATTTTCTGGTGGTATAAATAAAGTATTTACGCCAAATCGCTGATGGAAATAAAATAACCGGGGACATTCAAAAGCAACCCTAACCTTAGTAGCGGTTAAAGATGTGTTTATAGATTTTTCTGTTGATTGCTGTGAACCATTAGGTATCATATCAAAAATATTATTTACAAAATCCGGGGTATAAATTTGTAATAAGCGGCGATGGACAGCAGCCAAATACACTGTATCCATTGCTGCATATTGTAGCTGCTTGTCACTAAGAGGACGCTTTCCCCAATTACTTTTTCCTTCTTCTATATCTACATTAGAAAAGTGGCAGATTTCTGTTGCTAAAGTTTTTAGTTTTAAATTAGATGTTTTTAATATTTTTTGGCTAATCTTTCTTGCTAACTTGAGAGTACAGGTAATGTTCTGTGCAGAATTTCCACCCAAGTACTTTAAATCAAAACTTGCATTGTGAAATACTTTTTCGATTTGGGAACTTACCATGATTTGGTTAATAAATAGTGCAACCAAATTAGGTTTATCCAACACATCAAGAATAAAAGTAAACTCTCCTGTATAATCTGTGGGTTCTGCCAATACTTGAATTAATGATAATCTTGGAGAATAAGTGTTATAGTCAGCTACTTCTGTATCTAGCCATAGCACTTTAGCCAAAGCGAGTTTTGGAATTTGGGTCTGGATTTCAGCAGATTCTTTCAGGTAGTGCATTGGCTAAAAGTCTATCAAAAGTTACTTCTTAGTGACTAAACAAATTAATTGATCTTGCAGTTTAGCTTTGGGGTTAATAATTTTCACATTTTTTTCTTGACATAAGAGGTCAATTAAGTTTTGAGTGTCAGTTTCTTTCACAGAAGGAAATTGACTACCAGCCTCCTTAATTAAAGTTGGTACTCCCATATAGCCTTGGGTTATTACTAGATTTAATAAGAAGTCTTTGACTGGTCTTAAATCTTGTTTACCATTTCCGTTTCCGTTATTTTCTACAGAATTTTTTCTAGGAACAATTCCTAAATCTTGCAATAAAGTACATTTATGCAAAATCTCAGACTCACTAATTAAATATTGGAGTTTTTGCAAAGTAATGGTTTGACCTGCTAGTACCAATTCATGAGCAAGTGCAGAATTCACCAAGCTATGGTATGTCGCTAAGTAGTGAACAGAAGCCACATTTGGCTTAATATGATAATGGTTAGTATATGTAAAAATCTGTCTATATATTTGATTTCCAGCAAGGTTTGGCTGTCCCACACCCGCAAGGCGAATCAGTTGCAGACTGTTACATAGATTATTAGAAACCACTCTCTGACAAGCATTCATTACATCATAAAATGGTTTCATCCCTGGCTCTTCTGTCCAGACTACTCCAATCCTTTCTTTATTATCAAGCTGTTGATAAATTAAGGAATAGCTGGCATACTTCCCACTTAAGAGTTTAGGCTTAATAGCCTGTACTTGCAATGCCTCTAAAGCTTCTTGTAACATCCGAATTAAATCAGGTGCAGCTAATAAGGTTATTTTGGTTATTTTGCCCTGAACTTTTTTATATTCCTGCTGCCAAAATAATTCTAATTCTGCTTTTATTTTATCTGGTGGAGGTGATGGAGGTGGTGGCATTTCACCATCTAACCATTTTGGCTTTGGAGGTTGTTTATTCTTGAATAGCCATTCTTTATATTCTTGGAATAGTTGTTTACCTAACGTTAGCACCAGACGAGGTGAGGCTTTACGACCGGGGAATGCTTTCCCTAGCACCTCTGTATTCAGGGGGTAAATTGGAGAATTAGGTAGAGAGTAAGCTTGATGGTGCAACTGATAAAGTCTAGAAGCTAAAAGAGCTTCGGCTTCGTCTAAAGTGATGCGTTTGAGAGGTACTTTTACACTAGCCCTATCCAAATCAGCAGGTTGGATTCGCTTGTAATTTTCATTCCAGGTACTAGTTCTGACGCTGATGATAATCAGGAAACCTTGCCACTTACCGTTATAAATCGTAGAGTTGACATTGAATAAAGCTTGTAGGTCAATAGAGCCATCTGACAAACGAGCAATGTTATCTAGTTGATCAAAACACAAAACAATGGGCTGAGTTTTACCAGAAATTTTGCTAAAATTGCCTAAAATACCTCGTGCCGTATCTTCATTATCAATAGATTTATTAATTTGTAACTTTTTCAGGCTTTCTTCATCTAGACCATCCCCTTTTAACCATTCACAGGCTAGAGAGTTTAAGTCTGGATTAGTTAGGTCATAAAGGACACCAAAAAACTCATTAGCATTGTAAATTCCCTTAGTACCTATGGTTTTTTTGAGGATGTCAATAAATAATTTGCGATCAGCATTAGCATCTATTTTCGTTTTTCCAAAAAAACCTTTTATTCTGTCAACCAAACCTTGTTGTTCACTTTGTAAGTCGTGACGAATAGTAGATAGAAAGCTTTTGAGCCAAAGAATTAATTGGGAATCTGCTTGTCCTGCTGGAGCATTAACCAAGCTATCAACGGTGTGGCGTAAAATGTGCCTCCAGATATGGTCACTTTGAGGAAACGGCTCTATGTATACGAAGAAAGCTTCATTATTTAGCTTTTGTTTTAGCCGACCCATAAAATGAGTTTTGCCCACTCCAGCATCGCCATAGAGAATCATGGTACGGGTTTGATGGTCTTGACCAATCTGATCCAAAACACTTTGGATTTGAGTTAGTGCCTCTTGATGAATAGAGTCAACAGTAGGAAATGGCTCCTGCTCTTCCCAAAAATTACCTGCTGCAAAGTTATCAAATGGGTTAAGTGATTGTTTAATAAGTTCATCAATTGTTGACATATTGATATATCTGTTTTATTGAAAGTTGACCTGCTTATAACTTGGGTATACACCGCTAATTCACTGTGATGAAGAACAAGCAGCCACCGCTTATTTGTGAAATTCCAGCGTCAACTTGTTCAGGAGTATAATCGCGTGGCTCTGCCAATGTACTTAGCTCAATTTGGTTAGCCTCTTCAAGACGATACAGCACCTGATCTAATTGATCCCGTGATAATTGTGGTTCTAACTTTTGCCGTAGATGGAAAATTGGTAAATAATTCTCTGTACCCAAATCTCTGTATAATTTCTCTATAATTTGTAAAATTTCTTTATCACTGATATTGGTAGTTGTTTCAGAAGATAAATGTTCACTAATAAGTAGTGAACTAAATACTTGCTCTGGCTTCACCCGCAGAGTTTTCCGTAAAAACCGTAGGTAATTGTTCAGTAGTTCCAAGCTAATGACAGGATTAGAGCCTTTGTTGGGACTGTAATCATCCCGCAAATATTCAATTCCTCGTTCAGTCAGCCAAATCTCAGCTTTACTCTTTGCCTTTTTGATTTCAGCTTCAATTAATCCCCTATCACTCAACGCTTTCAATATCGCATCTCGTTCAGCAGCTTTCAGCGAGGTAATTTTGCTGGGGGTGATTTTGCTTGAAGCTTTACTGATCTTCTCCAGTACCTTCAGTTCTTTGTCTGTGATAGGTATTTCACCTGGATCTTTCAGTAGGGCATCACCTGGCGGTAAAATTTTGACTGTAGCAATCTCACGAGAATAGTCTACTAGTTCGCGCTCGCCTAAATCCAAACAAATTTTGTCTTTACCTTTAAAAGTCTTAAAAGCGCTTGCAGTAAGGCTAGAGCGATAATCGGGGCATCCCAACAGCTTTAAGAGAAACTTTAACTCATTCGTATCCATCTAAGTAATTATGCTTGTATTTAACTGAGGATTACTTTAGCTTGAATGGCAAAAATTTACACAGTTATTTTTCATCGTAGCTATAATTACTGCCAATGACTACAAGACGCTAATCGGTTGTAAATTGATTTCCCTCAGATTAAGACAGTTCTTTTTACAACCTAATTTCTTTTCGAAATGCATCAGACGCCTTAAAACATACAAGTACTTAATTCAGAATAAAAAGCGATTGCAGCGTGGCGTTCTCATATCAAATAAAGTAAATATTAAGAAAATCTTAAGTATATATACTCATCTGTCCCTAGAGGGTAGTTAATCAGGTTTAAGAAAAGTAAAAATTTTAATAGAAAGTTTAACTTGCTTTTTTAAAACTTATTTACTCAAAAGATTTATCATGCTCTCACCTTGGCGAAGTCCACTCCCGCTCAAAGAGTACATGACGAGCCGAGTCAGTGTTTACTTTTATAACGGCAGATGGATTCCAATTATATTTTATACATTGGGAGAAGCGATCGCGCTTCACCGATTAGCACTGCGATTCGGGAAAGAACTTTTTGTTTTTCCACATGATTGCAACCCTAATGAGGAACCCACTAGCAGCATTGCCTCGTTTTCTAAGTTAAAAATAAATTCTTCCGTGAGATAAGACTTTTAGTATTGCTGAGGATATAGCGCCGTGCTTTGGTTGCCAAAGTTGAGGCGAATGGCATCGCTAAGTAGTACCTATTAATGTAGATAACAAGATTTTCAGGTTTGGAATTGAGCGCTGCACTCTGTACGGTTACTTTCCTCGTTACAGAGTAACTAAGAATGTCTACTTGCAGGAAACACCTTAGTAAAATGCGAAGCGTAGCAATTTTGACTCTTAAATAAGTAAAGCTGATACTAGTTATCAGCTTTACAAAAGTTAAAAACTTGCTGAAAAAATGTAAAGCAATGTAAAGTACTCACATAGGCAAAAACAAACCGCCTAAATACATACATAACTAACCGCAATCATAAAACCATGACAGCAACCTTACAAAGACGCGAAAGCGCCAACGTGTGGGAGCGGTTCTGCAACTGGATCACCAGCACCAACAACCGCCTATACATCGGTTGGTTCGGCGTACTGATGATTCCCACCTTGCTAGCTGCAACCACCTGCTTCATCATCGCCTTCATCGCTGCACCTCCAGTAGACATCGACGGCATCCGCGAACCAGTAGCAGGTTCCTTGATTTATGGCAACAACATCATCTCCGGTGCAGTTGTGCCTTCCTCCAACGCCATCGGCTTGCACTTCTACCCAATTTGGGAAGCAGCATCCTTAGACGAATGGTTGTACAACGGTGGCCCTTACCAATTGGTAGTGTTCCACTTCTTGATTGGCGTATTCTGCTACATGGGACGTGAGTGGGAACTATCCTACCGCTTAGGAATGCGTCCTTGGATTGCAATTGCATATTCTGCACCAGTTGCAGCAGCAACCGCAGTATTCCTCGTATACCCAATCGGACAAGGTTCCTTCTCAGACGGTATGCCCTTGGGTATCTCCGGAACCTTCAACTTCATGATTGTCTTCCAAGCGGAACACAACATCCTCATGCACCCCTTCCACCAGTTAGGTGTAGCAGGTGTATTCGGCGGAAGTTTATTCAGTGCAATGCACGGTTCTTTGGTAACCTCTTCCTTAGTTCGTGAAACAACCGAATCAGAATCACAGAACTACGGTTACAAGTTTGGACAAGAAGAAGAAACCTACAACATCGTTGCAGCCCACGGCTACTTCGGTCGTCTCATCTTCCAATACGCTTCATTCAACAACAGCCGTTCCTTGCACTTCTTCTTGGCAGCATGGCCAGTAATCGGCATCTGGTTCACCGCTTTGGGTGTCAGCACAATGGCTTTCAACCTCAACGGTTTCAACTTCAACCAGTCGATTATTGACTCACAAGGTCGTGTAATCAACACTTGGGCAGACATTATCAACCGCGCCAACCTGGGTATGGAAGTCATGCACGAGCGTAACGCTCACAACTTCCCTCTGGATTTGGCTTCTGCTGAAGATGCTCCTGTAGCCCTAACTGCTCCTGCTATTAACGGTTAATACAGTTTGAGACCCGCTGTAACAGCGTCTCTACTAAATGAAAGCGCTCTCTATAACAGGAGGGCGCTTTTTAATTTCTATTTTTTAGGAGTAGAACTTACATCAATCTAAGCCGTTCTTTTACCATTGCTGTTTCTCTCATTAAGATGCATACAATAAAGCCTTATAGAATAAAGCAGTTTAGTTTGTTGTACTCAAGAGAAAGTTAAAACAATGAAAAAAATTTTTTCAAATTTTGTTCTGATAATAGCCACAGTTTTAACATTTATGCTGGCACAAATACTTCCCTGTCAAGCTATTACATTTGACTTTAACTGGAATGGTAATGGTAGTTATTCAGCTAAAGGTTCGTTTAGTTATGATGAAAGTACAGCCCCTCAAAGTTTTTCAGAGAATGGAAAAGGAGCTACAAATGTTTTAAAATCGTTTAACATCTCTTTTTTTGATAGTCATAATAATTTGAGTGCGACTTACAATAATGTTGTAAATGGTGTTTCAAATAGTAATTTATTCAAATTCAACTTTAATACAGTTACACAAGAAATTTTTGGAGAGATAGATTTAGGAGGTGAAATAGCGGGTGACACTTATTTATCAGGAACAGTTAATAATAAATTGTCACTGTTTAATGTTCCTCAATCTGGTTCGGATTTGATAATAGATAGTAATCCAGGAGCTGTTGCTACTAAACCAACCAGTACCTGAAGCAAGTGTATCTTCGCATTCTTCCAAAAGCCCTTCCCGGTTATAAATATCTGGAATATCGCTCAGCCATGTGATCATTACTCCAACAGACATTAATAATATAGTTACTGAAGTTTTAGAAAAATCCATGCTGTACCCGGCTTTGGGGTTAGCGCGAATATAACCTAAAGTATTCAAAGTCCACCGCTGAAGTATATTTAGATACTCTGTACTGCGGTATTTTTCTCCTCAAAATATTGAGTAACCTTCGATATTTAGTTCAGCACAGCATACTATAGTAGTAATGATTTTCTACTGTATTTTCCACCTGCACCGTGTTTCTACGTTTTGCCCACTAATCAAACACATGCTTATGTTGGACTGTTGTGGAAAAAGTTATACATATATTTCTTATTAGTCAAGGTATAAAACATTAAAAAAAATAGCAATTTTATACTTTGATAGTTTACGAGATACATTTTTGTATTTATCAAAACTAATTTACTTCATATTTAGATATAACTTAGAGAAGAAGTTTAAAGAAATTAAGTTACTTAGTCTTGTAACTATTGTTTCAAGCTTCGCGGGAGAAGGGTCATGGCTAGAATTAACCCAGTGCAATTACAGAAACACTTGAAAGGAATAGACTATCCAGCTAGTAAGCAAGAACTCATAGTTCATGCTCAACAACATGGTGCTGATGAAAATGCCATATCAGCATTAGAATCTTTACCAGAAGACCAATATGAAACCCCAACGGATGTAAGTAGAGCTATTAGTGAAACCGAATAGTACAAAATAAGTATTTTGCAACTTGAGCTTTGTGCGCTTTTGGTTATGTGATTGGTAAGACTATGACATTTCTTGACAAAAGCTCATCAGCGGAGACAACAACAGAAGCGATCGCCTAGCTTTAGCATAGTCTCCGCTATTACTAGCATCAAAGGTAGTTGATTAGACGTGAATCAACCAATTCAAGAGGGAATGGGGAACAGGTAAAAAGGAATAAAAGTGTACTGAGTTTTTTCAACAATCAAATATGAGTCCTATATCTGCCTATAAAGATGAATCTGATACTTATAGATTCACCACTACTAATACCAAGGTTTAGGGACTTTCAAAAAATAAAATCATTAGCTATTAATAATTATAATACTTAGTTAGAAAAAACGTATTCGACAGAGAACAAATCTACCCCATTAATATTAAGGCGATCGCGCAAAAAGTCAAGATAAGACTAAAGCCTTAAACCCTAATAAGATACAAGTAGCATCCATCTGTGGCTGATCTGCTAAATTTTTACTTCTGACTCCTGACTCTTGTACAGACGTGTAGACGCAGGGAGTGCGGCTTCTCGTAAGAGTATAATCGCGTCTGTACTCCTAACTCCTGCTGTAAGTTTTAAACCTCCCGCTCAAGTGAAGTCCTTTTACTCCGATGTGGTTTAAGAAGCATACTGACTCCAGTTGCCCAGGCAATTGAGGCTGTCCAACCTGCTAAAATGTCGCTGGGATAATGAACTCCTAAATACAGGCGCGTCCACCCAATAGCCAAGACAAACAAACTTCCGACAATTAAAACTAGCCAAAACCAGCGACTGCCCCGTGTGAGAATTAACAAGGCAGCTACTAAGGTCATACTTGACATAGCATGACCACTAGGAAATCCATAGTCAAACTCTGGAGATGGTGACTCCCAGAGATGAGGGCGCACTCGATGTAGTAGTACTTTTGCTGTGCGATTAATGATGATGCTTCCCAGTAGGGTAGTGATTAAGTACGCAAATTTACGCCATTGTCGTTGAATAAACAGATTAAGCGAAATTACACTAGCAACAGGAAACACCCCCCAGAAAACCCCCAATTTAGTTAGCGTTGAGGCAAAAACATCTAATTGAGGTTGAGCGGTTGAGTGAATTGCTAATAAAATAGGTACATCCCACGGAAAACCGCCTTCATTCTCCCAAATCTCTTCTGCTAACTCACCAAAAACTTTTAGAGGTAGAAATACTCCAATTAATAAGAGTAGCAAGGAAGTACGATGAGCTGTTATGAAATGCATCAGAAAGATTAAGAAAGACCGGAGATATCTCCAAAAACTAAAGTTAAACATTTGGGAAATTTTGCTTTTTCTATATGCGCTCATCTCTTTTGTAGAATTGGCGCTTATTTCTATTAATGCTGAGTTACTACCTGAATTATCCCAAAATTTATAAATTCTAGCTGCGTTTATTTGGTCTATCCGCCATGCCACACACATCCCAAATTGCCATCAGTATTTCGGCTTGTCCAGTGTTTTCCTAATTAGCTCGGAAACTGTATCTTAAGAAAGATATTGTGAACTATTCCTTGTATTTGAATTTGCACACAGTTATATGTACTTAAGTAATAGCTGGCATACAAGGAGAACAGATGTCCAGAACAACGTCAAATTCAGAAATGCTCTACCGAGTTCTTGGCAGTACAGAAGAGAAAGTTTCTGCGATTGGACTGGGTGGTTGGCACATCGCTTTAAAGCACGTTGATGAGCAACTCGGTATTCGGATTGTTCGTGCAGCGATTGATCGCGGCATCACCTTTATGGATAACAGTTGGGATTACAACGGTGGAGCCAGCGAGATTCGTATGGGGAAGGCGCTACGTGATGGTTACCGAGACAAAGTATTTCTGATGACGAAAATTGATGGCCGCTCGAAGAAAGAAGCAGCCAGACAACTAGACGAATCGCTTCAACGTCTCCAAGTTGATTATATTGATCTCGTTCAGCATCACGAAATTCTCCGCTATGAAGACCCAGATCGGGTTTTTGACGAAGAAGGCGCGAATGCCGCTTTAATTGAAGCGCGGGAAGCAGGTAAACTCCGCTATATTGGCTTCACTGGGCATAAAGACCCCCATGTTCATCTATATATGCTGGAAGTTGCAGCCGATCGCGGCTTTAAGTTTGATACGGCTCAGATGCCGCTCAATGTGATGGATGCACACTTCCGCAGTTTCTCGAAGTTGGTTGTGCCAGAACTGGTTAAACAAAACATTGGCATTCTGGGTATGAAAAGTCTGGCAAACGGTATTCTTTTACGGTCAAATACTGTTACGCCAATTGAGTGTCTACACTATGCCCTAAATCTGCCTACATCAGTTGTGATTACTGGAATTGACAGCATGGAGATTCTCGATCAAGCATTTGAAGCAGTGCGAACATTCCAACCAATGGATGAAGAGCAGGTGCGATCGCTCTTAGCTAAAACGGCAAAAGCAGCATCACGCGGAGAGTTTGAGCCATTCAAAACCTCATCAATTTTCGACAGCACTGCTCAAAATCCAGATTGGCTAGGAGAAGAACCACAGCGTATCCAGAAATTGATGTCAGCTTGAGTAAGAGTCAGAGACGTGATTATACTCTTATGAGAAGCCGCTCTTCGAGCGTCTACGCGTCTGTACAATAAGTATTTCTTACGCTTGTCCGCCTTGTTTTCCTGCTCCCTGCTCCTGCTGTAAATTTTCTGAGTAGGGAAGCAAGCCTGATAAGAGGATATTAACTGTACCTTTATAAAGAATTAACATCCCCTTGGTAGGTTCTAAACGGCAAAGTATCATCAAGCATATTTTATCTGGCAGAAGAATGTAGTGTTTCAAGCCCTAATGTGAGGGTGTTGATTACAAATTTACAATCGTTCTGCCTTTTTAGTGTCAGATATTGCTTTGCCATCCTTGACCTATTAATTGGGGGTATAAGATGGTAAATTACGGACATTTCGAGCGGTTGCTCCACAGCCGAATCAAGCGACGTAACTTAATCATTGGGGCAGGAGCATTTACTGGTTTAGCGATCGCTAACCAATTTTCCAATCAAAGAGCGATCGCCACAGGTAGATTTTCCAATTATCCTTTTACGCTTGGTGTAGCGTCAGGTGAACCCTATCCAACCAGCGTAGTGATCTGGACTCGTCTGGCTCCCGATCCCCTGAATGGAGGCGGAGTACCACCTGTTAACGTGCCAATTCGCTGGGAAGTATCGACTGATCCCAATATGAAGCGCATTGTCGCCAGAGGAACCGAGTTTGCTACTCCAGAACTGGCTCATTCTGTCCGAATTGTAGTTGATGGACTCCAAGCTGATACTTGGTATTGGTATCGGTTCAATGTAGGCAACGAAGCCAGCCCGATTGGTCGGACTCGTACTGCTCCTTCGCCAGAGAGCTACTTGAGTAAATTTACCTTTGCACTGGCTTCCTGCCAGAACTATCAGCAAGGGTATTTTACTGCCTACAAATATATGGCTCAAGAAAACCTCAACCTAGTAGTTCATGTTGGTGACTACATTTACGAGGGAGGAATTGGAACAAATGTCGTCAGACCGCACAACAGTCCAGAAATTATAACTTTAGAAGATTACCGTAATCGTCACGCTCTCTACAAAACCGATGGTGATCTGCAAGCAGCTCATGCAGCATTTCCTTGGATTGTCACTTGGGATGATCACGAGGTAGAAAATAACTATGCTAACGACATCTCAGAAGTCGATAACGAACCAGATCAGAATCGGGCAATCTTTTTGCAACGGCGAGCCTTTGCTTACCAAGCTTACTACGAACATATGCCACTGCGTCCTTTCTCTCGTCCTCGTGGCCCCAATATGCAACTTTACCGTCAGCTTTCCTTTGGAAATCTGGCAAACTTTTACGTCCTAGATACCCGCCAATATCGCACCGATCAGCCCTGTGGAGATGGAACAAAAGAACGTTGTCCAGAAAATTTTGATCCACAGGCAACAATTACTGGCAAACGCCAAGAAGATTGGTTGTTCAATGCTTTAAATCGCTCGGAAAACAAATGGAACATTCTAGCTCAACAAGTTCCAATTGCTCAAAGAGATATGAAACCAGGGGAAGGCGGAACCTTCAGTATGGATAAGTGGGATGGTTATCTGGCTTCCCGCGATCGCCTTTTATCTTTTTTAGAACAGCGTCAACCCTCCAATCCAGTCTCCCTAGCAGGCGATGTACATTCTCACTGGGCAATGGATCTAAAGGCTGACTTTAATAACCCACAATCCGCTACAGTTGGAAGTGAATTTGTCTGTAGCTCAATTAGCTCCGGTGGAGATGGGTCAGACACAAACCCCACAGTTGCAGCCTACTTACCAGACAATCCACATATCAAATTTTTCAATAATCAACGGGGGTATGCGCGTTGCGAGTTGTCTCCCACAAGTTGGAAAACAGATTACCTAGTTATGTCAGAGGTAACAACACGACTTGGCACAATTAGTAACCGTGCCTCATTTGTAGTTGAAAATGGCCGTCCAGGGGTAGAGCAAGTCTAATTTCTGGGCGTAAAGGTTTCTTCCCCGAATGGCACTAAGAAAAGGTAAATGGTCGAGGCAGCAAGGGGAGCAAGGGGAGCAGGGGGAGCAGAGGAGGAATTAGGTAAGAGGGGAACTGGGGCAAGGGAGGAAGTGGAAAAAAAAGCAACGCCAGTTCCTCTACCTCCCCTGCCTCCCCTGCCCCTCTGCAATCCATACACTGCCTACTTTTAGGCTTAACAAGCGTGCCATTCGTTTCTTCCCCTATATCCTTTCTAATACAATAGTCTTAATACCTCTGCTTAATATAAATAGCGGAGGTATTCATTTTTTGGTACTAAGGTACTCTACGAGCGAGAATTTATATCTACTTCCTTTGCAGCTATATTGAGCATTGGCATCTGAAAGTTTGTCAGAAGTACATTTAATAGATACAGAGCAGGAATTTGTCTATATATTTGAGCAACGGCTTCAGTTGACTGTTATCTGGATAAATTTGTCTAAAACCAGTATGTAATCTCAATTAACAATTTTTGATTAGTTTTGCAATCACCCATAAAGCTGATTACATTTGAAATTTTATAAACTTCTATAATAAGGTGGATTTCTTGTCAAGAGTGCTTTAAATTTATTTATTTTTCCAACAGTAAAAAGTTGTAAATTAGAAATTGGAAAGTACATAACCTTTAAAAAAATACTTGTTGACTGTAGGATTTAGCTTTGCAAGTCTGAGTTTCCACAATGGAAAACAGTTGAATATTAGAACTCAGTTACTAGGCAAGGAACCTAGTTAGATTTTGGAAGAATTTTGATTTAGTGTCTGAGTACGAAATCGTACCGACTTTCTCGACTGAATTTTTTAGTATTTAAATAAGACTGAATGTAGGCAATTATTGAAGAAATTTTTGGCAAATTAATCAAGTGGTAAAGAAGAGGGAATTCATAACATATTTTACCTTTGCCCCCTGCCTCCTTGCGTCTTCGGCCAGACCCATGAGGAATTAATTAATAGTTTGTTTCTAGCCAGAGACTAAAAACCTATATACCACCGAACTTAAATAATGAACCAAGATACCTTTACCCAACAGGTAGAATCGCTGTATGGGCGCTTAACTAATTTGTACCAAGATGCGATCGCCTCGGGAGAACCGAAAGCCAATTTGCTGCCAGCTGTCTTCATGGAACTCGGCACAGCTTCGGAAACACTAGAGGTAGCTACAAAGAGACTGTCACAGCAAACACAAGAATTAGCGATCGCACGAGCGCGATTTAGAGCAGAACATCGACGCTACCAAGACCTATGCGATCTTATACCAAATGCTTACTTGGTAAGCGACACACGAGGGAAAATTCAAGAAGCAAATCGCGCGGCTGCTACACTGTTTAATGTTGAACAGGAGTTTTTACTAAACAAACCGTTGGTTTGCTTCATACCCTTAGACGAGCGTCAGGCGTTTCGTAATCAACTCAGCCGATTGAGCTTTGAGTATGTACAAGAGTGGAGGCTACGTATACAGCCCCGTCACAGTGAGCCTTTTGACGCTGCTTTGACTGTATCCCCTGTTCGCGACTTTGAAAGCAACTTAACTGTTTGGCGTTGGATAATACGCGATATTACTGAATCCAAGCGTGCACTACTAGCATTACAAAGCAATGAGTACGATCCTACTCAGGATCGTCCCAAGTATAATTATTGCAAGGGAGATATTATCCCACTACAACCCAAAAGCATTTGGCTAGTTTCTCAAGGTTTAGTAAAACTAAGCACAATGAATGAAACCGGCGAAGAAGTCTTCATTGGTTTGGCAGGGCCATCTATGCCCTTTGGCTCTAGTATCACTTCTCTACCTATTTATCAAGTAACGAGCCTTTCGCCAGAAGTCGAACTAGTTTGCATTTCCCTTGAAGAAATTGCTGCTTCACCTCGTCTAGCTCAGGCTCTCTTACCTCAAATAAGTGCGCGTGTCCGCCAAGCAGAATTGCTTTTAAACATTGCTGGAAAGCGTCGTGTTAGCGATCGCTTATATTATCTATTGCTGTGGTTAACACAGGAATTTGGTGAACCAGTGGCACAAGGTACTCGTTTGAGTGTTCGCCTTACACATCAGGATCTCGCTGATGCTTGTTGCACCACAAGAGTGACGGTGACGCGAGAGCTAAACAAGTTACAGCAACAAAGAAAGATTTTGTTTGACTCCAAACATCATATTATCTTTAGTTCAACTTTTGCCAATTAAAAAAGAGTGTAGAATCAATCAGTAGAGATATTGCATTGCAACGTCTCTACTTAATTCCTATCTTGAAATCTAGCTTTTCCGAAGCATTTTAAAATAACTATCCCACATTCTCCTTTGAGTATCGATAGAAAATCGACTGACTTGCTCTTGAAAGTCTAAAGAGCTTTTTACTAACTCTTCTTGTAATTTAGCTGCCTTCTCAAAATCGTCAGGGAGATTTGATATATTTATATTTTGCATATTTAATATCATCGACTCCCAGTTCACAAAAATTGATTTTTGTAACTCACTAAGCTGCCTAAAAAACTGATCAAAGCTATTAAACAAATCCATTGCCTTTACTCCTATAGCCTTATGGCTTGAACTTATCTATCTTCTATTTAATAGCTTGATACCTAATATTTGATTTATTTCTTTAGGTTGATTTATTAATAGTTTTGGTTTGCAATATTACGGAATTCGAAACTAAGGTTAATATTGAGTAAAAGCCTCCTTATATAAAGCTAATAACAGTTTAAAAGTAAGCTAGGTTCAGTTATACTAAGCGATGAACTCCAGTGAAGTCGATTTATATGCGTTTACCTATTATTGCTAGTGCGGGATTACTGATATCTCTAAGTTTGAACGTACCAGTAATGTCTCAGCTGCCTATACAAGTAGCTGAATCAACAACAGAATCATCAACCATCACTAAATCTGATATACAGCAGTACAAGAAGAATCGCCGATTGTGGAATCAGCAAAATATCCTCAATTATGACTATACATACACCAACGGTTGCTTTTGTGTAGAAGAAGCTAGAGGGCCAGTAGTCATTCAAGTACGTAACGGGAAAACAACTTCTGTCACTTTTAAGGGTCAGCCAGTCAGTAATCCAGAGTTTTTTCAAAAATACGATACAGTTCGCAAGCTCTTTAATGTGATTAACCAAGCGATCGCTCATAGAGCATACAAAGTGGATGTGCAATATGACCCCACATTCGGCTACCCAACCCAAATTACCATTGATAAAGACGCTCAATTAGCCGATGAAGAAATATATATCGGAATAAGCGACTTTAAAGTGATTGAGTAAGTAGAAGGGGGAGACAGAAGATAGGACTTAAGAATTCTTATTCTTTTTTGGGTTTCCCTTCTGCTCCCCAGTACCCAGTCCCTTCATTTATTAATTCCTTTAAACCGTTCTTGCGCGGTCTTAAACGCTTCTTGCATTACAGACTGAATTTTCTGAGGATCGGGTTTTCTACCACCCATTAAGTCGCCAAAGTATACGCAAGCTGTTTCTCCTAGCGACCAAGTATAAGCAGCTGCCCAAGAAGCAGCGATCGCACTCCCGAAACCTGGTATAAATTTAACTAACTCTCGTCCAATCGCCTGTGCAAGGAAACCACCAGCGATCGCACTCACAACTCCTCCAGCTTGGGATGGCGTCAGCGTCTGTCCGTATAATTTTCCTAACAGGCCCACCATTGATACTTGCAAGGCTGTTAGCACAGGCATTGTGGCAAATGGCAGAGGTACAGCCGCGAGTGTGGCAGACATAATCGCGAATGGCAAAATGTAACGGCGTCCAGCATCCCGATAGAGATTGCCGATTTGCTTACCAGCTTCCTCTCGATCTAACAACTGATGAATTGCCTGGGCTTCTGCTTCAGGAAGTAGCTCTGCTAAGGAATCTATCAGAGCTTCTAAGCCATAAAATATTGGTGTGTAGCCGTCTTCTTCTAAAGTAAAGTCAATCAGTACCGAGCGATTGTATAGTCTGGTAAAAGCTTGCTCAATTGCCGCAAATGCGCGGTTTACCTCTTGATAATCTGGCGGATAGGCTGGATGATCTTCTGTAGTAGAAGGATAAAGCTCATGCAAGCAGGTAACTGCTAGTAAACAAGGAATATCTGGATACTGCTGACGCAGTTGTTGAGCAATTTGTCGTAGGGTGTCAGTTGCAAAATCATTGATTTTAACAGTTAAAATCAGAACTCTAGCGCTGCGACTTTCCTGTTTCAAATCGCCAACTAACTCTTTAATAATACCTTGAGTATCCTGTTTGACATCCCCTAGTCCTACCGTATCAGTAAAAATCAGCAATGGTAGGTCACTAGAAGGATAGGCATAGCGCTGGGTATTTTGTGTGTGAGGACGAAATCCCTGACCGACAATTTCGGCAGAAACACCCGTCAATCCCCGCACAATTGAACTTTTTCCTGCTTGAGGTTTACCAATCAGTAGTGCTTCCGTAGTGGGCAGTTCGGCTCGAACTTTCTCCAAAATTTCTACTACCTGAGCGTCGCTAACGCTAAACCATTCAACAACTGTCTGTGCCAGTTGTTCTACGGGTAGGAGTTGTGTTAAGCGTGCTGTTGTCTGGTTCCACACACCAGCAATGCGATCTGTCCAGGAACTATCGACCGACTTGGTAGTCAATTTATCGGTCGGCTCCTGAGATTGCTGAGATTCATCTGACGGTAGATCAGCATTACGTTGCTCAGTCATTCCCTTTAAAATGGCAGATTGCTGTCCATGATTTAAGACACTTACTAGGGTTAGCGTTGAGATTGTTAGACCCAGAAATCCCTTAATACTGGTTTTATAGCGAATCTCAAAGCAATAAACCTTTAGTAGTGTAAAGGACTTGCAAGAGATAAAACATCTATCTTGTAGTAGGGTGTGCAAGCTGCCCACCCTACCCCATTAAAAGCATAAACGCATCTTGCTTGGCCAAATCTGCGTCATCAATTCAGTAAATTAGTGCGATCGCGTAAATAAATTCCTTTAGCCAGGACTTTTCAAGCTTTTAAAATCTCTTGCTTTGTGAGTGAACTAAAGGATGGTGGCAGTAATATCGAGTTTCCAGGGCCGCTAACCAAAAAGGCTGTTAAAGTAATTGCTAATTCTCTAGTTGCTGATCCTAAACTAGGTGCGCTACAAAACATTAATGGTGTACTAGTGCGTCCCCTACTAGCAGGTAGTCCTGCGATTAATTCTGGTGTTGCAGGGGCAAAAGGGCAGTTTCCGATGGATTTAAGTACAAAGGCGCAAAGTTTTCTTTAGCGTCTTTGCGTCATTGTATGGGTATGTATCTATGTATAAATTTCAAACGTTGTTGGAAAGACTAAGGCTGTTACTGTAGCGTCGTTGAAAAAGAATTGCTGCTAAATTAGACAGCAAACAGGTGATTGCTAGCCATAGCAAAATGTAGGTGGGAGGCATAACCACACCAATAATGAACCAAGTATATACGTGCAGTATCATTACGGAAGCGAAAAAGCTGGCAATTCCAGCCGATTGCCACACTTGATGTGATGGACGATGTACTGCTGTCAGGAAGATTGTCAAAGATGTGACAAGTAAGTTTGCAGGCACGAGAAATGCACAGATACTTATGCAATTGGCGCGAGAGAAGTCAGCTAAGGTGTTGAAATCGAGCATTAATTTCTTGGGAATAATGTTAGCAGGCTACTATTTTAATTTAACTCTAAATAACGAAATTTACCTTAGCACACGATGTAAATAAGCAAATTAGAAATGTAACATAAATTTAATAAATTAACTAAGTTTTCATTAAACTAATAGTTATAATAATTAATCTTAAAATATTTGGAAAAATAGGGTGGGTGTTGCCCACCATAAGTTAATTAACCCGGCAAAATCACTGTATCGATAACGTGAACTACACCATTATCAGCTTCGATATCTGCTGCTAAAACTGTGGCATTTTTCACTTCAAAACCATCAGAGGTACTAATTTTGATGGGGGAGCCTTCTACAGAATTAACTGTACTGAGCTTTGCCAAATCAGCCTGCAACAACTTTCCTGAAACGACATGGTACTTCAAAATTCGCGTTAGCTGAGGGATATTTTGTAATAGAGTTTGTATAGTTCCCGGTGGTAACTTAGCGAAAGCATCATCATTTGGTGCAAAGACGGTGAATGGGCCAGGACTTTTTAATGTTTCTACTAAACCAGCGGCTTGTACAGCTGCGACTAGTGTCTTGAAGGAATCGTTACTAGCTGCAATATCAACAATATCTGCCATATGTCTTACCTAATCTCTGCAAATGATTTTAAAGGATAATAAACCTATTTTAATTTTTATTAAATAAAATGAGAAGTTGAATAAACTACTCTTATGTGCATACACACTCAGGTAGAGCTATTCGTCAGACACCGCAACTTCAGGGGTAGTTTGGTAACAGACATCGACTTATGATCTTTGTAAGAAAATCCCTTTGTAAAAGAAATGTCCGATCGCACGTACGCCATTCTGGGAACTGGTGCTTTAGGCGGGTTCTATGGAGCCAAACTCCAAAAAGCTGGTTTAGATGTCCATTTTTTGCTCAAGAGTGATTATGAACAGGTAAGCAAATATGGTTTAGTAGTCGAATCCAAAGATGGTGACTTTACGCTGCCGCAAGTCCACGCCTACGACGATGTTGAGAAGATGCCACAATGCGATGTAGTGGTGGTGGCATTAAAGACGACACAAAATCATTTACTGCCAAAGTTGCTACCACCTGTGGTTAAGAATGATGGGGTGGTTTTGGTATTGCAGAACGGGCTGGCGATAGAAGAAGATATTGCTCAAATTGTGGGTAACGTTAGGGTTATTGGTGGGTTATGCTTTCTGTGTTCTAACAAAGTGGGGCCAGGAAAAATCCACCACTTAGACTACGGGCATATTACCTTAAGCGAATATGCTCCTAATTATTCTCCGATGGGAAATACAGATAGGATGCAGCAAATTGCCAATGACTTTACAAATGCTGGTATCCAAATGGAGTTGGTTGAAGACTTACTACTGGCACGTTGGAAAAAGCTGGTATGGAATATCCCCTACAATGGGCTTTCTGTGATTCTCAATGCGACAACAGACGAATTGATGGCCGATACTTACACCCGCAAGTTAGTTGAAGAGTTAATGTATGAAGTGGCTGCGGGAGCGAAAAGTTACGGGCGCATTATCCCCGATAGCTTTATCTCGACAATGCTCGATTACACTGTGAAGATGAAGCCATATCGCACCAGCATGAAAATTGACTACGATGAACATCGTCCCTTAGAGGTAGAGGCAATTTTCGGCAACCCATTACGGAAGGCACAAGCAGCAGGTGTGAATTTATCACAGATTAGTTGTGTGTACCATCAACTGAAGTTTTTGGATGCAAGGGGGAGATGAGGGAGTGGGGGAGTGGGGGAGTGGGAGAGTGGGGGAGTGGGAGAGTGGGAGAGTGGGAGAGTGGGGGAGTGGGGGAGTGGGAGAAAGTAGTCAAAGTTTGAGCTTCTGAACCTCAATGTTGAGCTTTTGAACCTCAATGTTAAGCCTCTGAACTTCAAGGATGACCTTCTGAACCTCAATGATGACCTTCTGAACCTCAATGATGACCTTCTGAACCTCAATGATGACCTTCTGAACCTCAATGATGACCTTCTGAACCTCAATGATGACCTTCTGAACCTCAATGATGACCTTTTGAACCTCAACGTTGAGCCTCTGAACCCCAAAGTTGAGCTTTTGAACCTCAATGTTGAGCTTTAAAGGTCATTTATAAAGTAAAAGTAAATTTATTGTAGGGTGTGTTAAGCGCATATTTCAATCTGATTTATCACGGAAAACATGATTAAAGCGCTTAACGCACCGCTACTACCGAAGGGATTCAAGAATTACAGCTGTTGTGATTAAACACAACAAAATAACTCCCATTGGAAACAGAAACAGTTGTAAAATGTATCCCAATATGGGAAGAACATGAAATATTCCCAAAGCACTTGACAGGGCGTAGGCGATCGCAAAACCAAATAGCACCAACAAGAAATATTTCAGGCATTTGCCAGCTAAGCGTAGTAGAGGAGTCTGGTTACTTGTGGTCATAATTTTTACTCACAACTGGAAATTAATTTTGAGCAAGGATATCCTGTTGCAATTAGGCGATCGCCTGATTGGGTGGATTGCAATCATCAGGGCAAGTTTTGTCCAACAACATTTCACCTCCTCAAGGTGAAGACTCACATACTTGTTGTGAACGCGCTCTAAATAATTTAGTTAACTAATATCTACTACCTGCTTACTAGACAAAACTTTCAAAAGTGATTAATATGGGTAAAAAGTTACTTTTGCCAAATACTAAAGCTTGCAGTAGTAGTGCTGATAATCTCTCCTCAACCATGTTATTTAAGCGCTGAACTTAACTTTTCCTCTGTTAATTACAAGAGTAATACAATCTACAATACTTTGCAGTAGGATAAAGTATGCTTCCTGGCTAGTAGGAAAGAGTAGTTTGTAGTATAGCTAGTAGGATTTGGTAGGAAAAGTATAGTTATAATTAACTACAAATGATACATGATGGCAACAGATGGGTGCGGAAGAAGCCTTAGAGTTTGTAGATAACTTAGTTTTTTTTCAGACAGGAGAACACTTAAATTTAACTCAAAGAATTATCTTACGTTATTTGTGGGAGGATGAAAAGCGCACTTACCAAGATATCGCCCATAGTGGCGGTTATACAGAAGCGCATTTAAAAGCAGTTGGTGCAGGACTTTGGCATTTATTATCGAAAGTGCTAGGAGAGAAAGTCTCAAAATCAACTTTAAGAGTGGTGATTCAGGGATTTTGGAAAACTCAACAGTTGCAAAAAATCGTCCAAATTCCCAAACCAACGAGTAATAACGCTAACCTCCAAGATTTAGATTCTAACTTCGTCGGGCGCGATCGCCAAATAGCCGACCTCAATCACCTTGTCAGTCAAGGAGCCAAAGTTATTCTCATCCAAGGAGAAGGCGGTGTTGGTAAAACAACCTTAGCCCGCAAATATTTTAAAACTCAGGGTTTCTACTTCTTAGAACTGTGGATGGCTAAGGAAAGCCAAAACATTATTTCTGTAGAAAGCGTAGTTGAAGAATGGCTTAGAGGAGACTTTAACGAAGAACCAGGAAGAGAGTTTGGGATCAATTTGGAGCGGTTGCGGCGAAAGCTGCGAGATGGAACGAAGAAGATTGGCGTATTAATTGATAATTTAGAATCTGCTTTAGATAAGAATGGCCGAATCATTGCGTCTCGTCGTCCGTATGTAGAATTATTAAGAGTACTTGCTGATCCGACAATTCAATCAGTGACGCTGATTACTAGTCGTGAACGCCTCTATGAATCAGGGGTTGATGTGAGTTTCTATTCCCTTGAGGGTTTAAATGATTCTGCGTGGAGACAATTTTTTATCAGTCGGCAGTTAAATTCTCGTTCTACTGTACTCAGCGAAATATGCAGAGCCTTTGGCGGTAATGCCAAAGCAATGCAAATTATCAGCGGTGTAGTAATAACAGATTTTGATGGAAACGTAGATATTTATTGGCGGGAAAATAAAGATGATTTATTAATAGAAAGAGAGTTAGAACATTTAGTTGCCAGTCAATTTGACCGCTTGCAACAATTAGATACTGAGGCATATAGGCTGCTTTGTCGTTTGGGATGCTATCGTTATCAAGATGTGACTCATGTTAGTATCCAAGGATTACAATGCTTACTCTGGGATATTCCAGAACAACAATGTAGACGAGTAATTAAATCTCTGTCTGACCGTTCTTTATTAGAATGCCGCAAAGGAAAATACTGGTTGCATCCTGTAATTTGCACAGAAGCGATCACTCGTTTAAAACAATGCGGTGAATGGCAAATTGCCAACCAGAAAGCTGCGGAATTTTGGAATACTAGTGTTAATAAAATTGAAAATCCTCAACACGCCTTAATGGCTCTAGAGGCATATCATCACTATATAGAAATTGGCGATTTTGAACAAGCCGCTAATGTAATTATTCGGGGCAGAAATAACAAATGGGATAAAAGCTTAGCTTTAGGTGTACTGTTCAACAGGTTTGGTTTATTAGAAACACTAATTTCTGTAATTACGCCCCTAATTAAAAACTTAAATTCTGAATATCACCTGAGCTTACTTTATAATATGTTGGGGCGTGCATATCACCAAACAGGTAATGTTGAATCAGCCCTTGATTGCCACCAACAGTCCCACGAAATCGCTGATAAATATGAGATTTTTCAGGAAAAAATATCCAGCAGTTTTAATATAGCTCTCTGTTTTATAGATTTATGGGAGCTTGAACAAGCTAAAAATATTTTTTACTCAGTTAAAAAGCTTGCAGAAATCGATGTAAATTATTATCAGTATGTAGTTTATTCTCAATGTTGTTTAGCATATATAGACTCTTCTATAGGACTCAACGAAGAAGTTTTCGCCATGCAGCGAGAAGCAGAAGCAGGATTTGCAAGTGACAGATTAACTTCTTGGGGTAGAGGAACTAGCTTATTATTTAGTAGTTTAACGTATAAAAATTTAGGTTATATAGAAACTTCGTTAGAGCTTTGCAATCTAGCTATTTTTCATTGTGAAGTTAACCAATTTACTTCTTTAAAAGCTAGAGCTATATCTTGTCTAGCTTCGCTCTACCGTGAGCAAGAAGAGTTTCCCACAGCAATAAATAAGCATTTAGAAGCTATCAACAGTATGAAAAAGCTTGTAGATAAATGCAGTTTAGCCAAAGCTTATTATCAATTGGGCTTGACTTATCAAAGAATGGGTGAAGTTAGTAGTAGTTGGGAAAGTTTTAATCAAGCAATTCTTCTCTTTTACGAAATGCCAGCGCCTAAGCAAGTTCAAAGAGTACAACTAGCAATGGGTAGTTTAAGAAATAATCAGTGATAATATTAATAAATGCTGACTGGGAGAATAGATAGTAATGGTAACTACTACAGCTCTTACAAATGTATCACCATTTTCCCTAGAAGACTGGATGCAGAATCCCCCTGAACATACAGAATGGGTGGATGGGCAGCTAGTGGAGAAAAATGGGGTGACATTGAAACATAGTCGAATTCAAGCTAATCTAGCTATTTCCTGGGGAAATTATAAAGATTCTAGTGGGCAGGGGGGACAAGTTTATACAGAAGTACCTTGTTGTACTAATAAACAGGGGCGAATTCCTGATGTTGCTTATCTCACACCAGAACTAATTACTCAATTTGGCGAACCGGCTGTGTTACCGCAAAGTTTCCCACTAATTGCTGAGATTGTTTCCCCTACAGATATTGCTGAAGAGATAATTGCTAAATCTCAAGAATACTTGCAGTCTGGAGGTGAGGAAGTTTGGTTAGTGTTTCCAGAAAATCGTTGGATTATTGTAATCACGCAACATCAGCGACTTGTATTTATTTCTGGTGAGGTTGCTAGTACTCAATCTGTACTAAAAGGTTTCAATGTAGCAGTTGATGAATTGTTGGGGTGATATGAAAATCGCTAGAATATCAAGATAATTTACTCTTGACTCATGAACGAATTCCTAACAGGTAACTAATAGCTTTAATCACACTTAGATAAAAGTTACCTTCTCTTTCGCGAAATAGTTGAAAAACAGAATCAGGTGTACCAAAAAACGGTCTGAGAGTCCATCCTAACTGACTACCTACAAAAGCGTAAAGGAATAGCCAAAATTTTAAAATTTTCTGGCGTGTCTTACTACCTTCATTCTCTTGTTCTAAAACTAAAGCTGTAGCTTGATATAAGGAAGAAATACCAATAAACCCAGTTACTGCAAAGATAGCTACATTTAACAAGATTAAAAATTGGTAGTTATTGGTACTGCTCATGAAAAATAGTGTAATTGGCGCGAAGCTGAATAAAAGTACACTAGTTATTGAAACAGCAGTCAAGACTAATGCTAAATGCTGTGAAAAAGTCCGTTTTGAACCAAAAATGATATTAGCAAAATACAAAGTCGGCAAACAAATTAGCAATGTAATTAAATAGAGAGCAGGCAATTTAATAGCAGAAGATAAAGCTTGCATCCAGCTATGATATGCACCAATGATGCCGCCATAAATAGCAAGAAACAAAGAACTGCATACTAATAGAGAAATGATTTTATTTGGTAATCTTGTACCTTGGCGAACTTCTTCTAGAAATCCTTCGCGATCGCGCAAAAACCCAATAAGTACTGCAAAGTACTTAATTCCCAATGTTTTCCGTTCAATCATATTATCCTCACACTTGTATTACTCAAGTTCATTCTAATAATCGCTACCAGAACCATACTTCCAAGCATCAATTAAACGATGCCAATAATACTGTTGTTCGCTTGGTTGATTATTCACCCATGTTTCTAGCATTGGACTCAGCCGAAATAAGGTAGTATATACACCTAAATTCCCATAATGCACCATCCAATCCAGTAAACTTCCCACACCCACTTGTGGAATTATTTTGGCAACTAATCCCGGATGGGATAAACCAGTTTTCAGCAGTGTTTGTGTCAATCCTGAAAACTGCACTATATCTTGCAAAAATGGTTTTAACACTGGTGTACCTAGCTGTTGCATTTCCTGAAATACCGCAGTAAGCAGTTGGTTAATTTGCTCTGGGGCAATCTTTTGATTTATACCAACACTCATCGCTCTTTGAAACAACCAAGTAACAGTCAGGCTTGGCTGATATGGTTGCAATAGTGATAGTGCCTTTGCAGATAATTGTTCAGTTTGCAGCGCTTCATAAATGCCAAATGTTAAACGCTTCAGGTGACGCACCATCGCGCCAAAACCACCAAAGCTCAAAGGAGATTGGCTACCGCTGCTATCTCCGGCTGGGAGAATGCGACTCCAAGGAGTTTTTAAAGGGCTTTGGCGATAGGTAGGAAAGAAGCCAAACAGCGCTCGTTGAAACTTCAACTCACTCAATTCCACACCCTGATATTCTGGTAAAAGACGCAGATATTCCTCAAAGAGAGCTTCTAAACTCAAGCGTTGTGGATGTGCATCCATGTAGGTAAACAAGTAAGTGGTTCTACCATCCTTAGCTGGAAAAGCTTCCCAGAAGTACTGGCATTGATTTTGCAAAGATGTAAATGATAACAACAAGTCGCCTGAGTCATTTTTCGGAAAACCTTGAGCGCAACTTCCGACAACCAAGCAAAGCGCATCTGGTTTTTTTCCTTGGCGTGCTTGTTGAGTGATGGGAGAAAAATGTCCCATCGCGTCAATTAATAACCTAGTTTTGAATTGGTTATTTACCATCACGCCATCTGGATGCACCACCGTTTCAGTAAAAGGTGTGTTTTCTAACAACTTTCCACCAGCAGCGAGAAATCGTGTTTTCAAGGTAGCCAGTAGATAAACCGGATCTACACCAATATTTAAAACATCTTCTACCCAAACCTCTGTTCCATGATGAAAACTGACTCGCGCTGGGTTATATTTAGTGGCGATCGCTTTTTCTAACTCATCTTCTGTGAGTAAGTTCAATTCCAAAAATACCTGTAACTCCTGGCGGGAAATATTCCACTCTTGTTCTCTCCCACGCAGAATCCCTCGTTCAAGCAACGCCACTCGCAGTCCCTTCACCGCTAAGGCGCAACCAATCAAAATCCCCAAAGTGCCACCGCAGATAATTACATCCCAGTCAACAGTACTTAAAGATTGTTGACTTTCTTTAACTACCTCTGGTACTGGTGCGGTGTTTTCTCTTAAAGACGTGAGAATGCGATCGCCTTGACGCAATCCTTCTAAAACATTACCCGGTAATTGTGAGAGAATTTCTTCAGTTAGTGACATAAGAAGTTCATTCCAGCAAAGTTACTAATATTGATCGTATCTTTGCTGGATTTTCTCTCCTAATTTATTACCGAGAAAATCTACATTTAATTTGTGAATGTTGTACATTTACAAAAGTCTGCTAACCATCGTTGTACTCTACCCCGATGTCTGCCTAGAATTTTGGCGATCGCACTCACACTCAGAGATTGCGCTTTTATAAGATATAGGGCTTATATAAGTTCTTTGAGCCGAGACTCTTTTTTATCTCTAAGCAACTCCTCTAGTTCCTCGACACTTTCTTCAATCTCGATATGCGTTATCCCTGCCATCACATACCCTAAATCCTACTTCTGTAATATATTTACCATCTGTCGTATTCTTTTTTCAAATTGGTATTACTTGAAACTTAGGACTGTTAAGCGACACCGCCCGGCTCAAGACTGCTGCTCAAAGCCAGCAACTGTTTACCCTCTCTAAATTTAGCACTAGCCTTTGAAAATGATGTCGTACAGTGACAGCAGAATTTCCACTACAATCAGAATCACCACATACCACTCTACTCGCTGACTACTGCTATGTTGCATGAACTCCAGCACTGTTTGTGCAGTTTGGGAAATTAGCTCTAGTTTGCGTTCCAGAGCATTGTGGCGCTCACGGATTTCGTATTCATCCTCCAATCGCAGATATAAGTTTTCTAGTTGTGGGGATTCCCAAAGCAACTCCGGCTTATCGATGATTTCTACTCGACCGACAATCTTATGTTGAACTAACAGGGTAGTCCCAAGTTGACGCAGCAATTCACGACTTTGGCGCCTGCTCCTGTTTTCACGCTGGAGACTAGCTGCAAAAGGTTCAATTTGATCAAATACAGTGGCTAGGCTAGTTTCATAATGAGACAGCACAACACTCTTAGCGAGAATATCAGCCACTATCTGCAAGCGTTCAAGACTAAATTCATGCAGCAAAATTTTTCCTTCCCTAACTCGCTCACTCTCCACAATGTTGAGATGAACTTCCACCTCTTCAGTCTCCGGCTTGGCAAAAGATTCGCTAACTTGAGAAGATACTTCGGTCAAAAAGGCTAACTTTTCCACAGGTTCAAGGTTAAACAGAACAACTGCACCATAGCCCAGCAGCACTGCACAGCCGTGTTCACCTACTGTAACCATTAGTGGCATTGTTGCCAAGCAAACGTAGTTCTCCAATGCCTGTAGGTTAATCTCCTTACCAACAAATAGGGCCTGCGCTCTAAATCTATCTCTGTTATTAAAAAGGAGTTTTTGCATTGTCACTCTATGCTATGTTCTGCCTGCTAATCTGCGGGGGTAGCGATCGCAATTGATGCTAACTGTCAGAGATCAGTACAATCTCAGCTTACCAATAAACCTATGCAGCGCACGTTAGTTAGTATGAGTCATCCTATTCTTGAAGTAGAAGCCCCGTAAAATCTACAAGTCAACATTTGAACATCAAATTTACTTTAAAATTGTTATAATTAGCTGTTATGGCTCCACAGCTTTAGAAAGATTCTGCTTGAATCCGGTAGCCGAGACTTTTTGTTAATTTGTTTCTTTGGCGTAAGCGATCGCCTCGGCAGCCTAACTCTGAGAAACCTTGTTCTCTGAGCAAGGATATGCACGCCAAAAATTTCCCACAGAAAAAAATATGCCCTTTAGTAGAACCAGAACCACAAGCTAAGGGCAGTATCTTAGAATCAAAGCTATTTTATTAGTCTTTTATCGTTTACAACTTCTGCAAGGTTACTCCTTTATGAAATTTTTAGTATTTCTCAATACTGAATCTGGAGAGCAACACTGGCAAGGGCAAGCTGACTCACTTGTTGAAGCAGAAGAAAAAGCCCTTGCTGCCATTGATGCACACAGCAAAACAATCAGTGATACATCTATACGTTGTCAATGGCATTGGCAATACAATCCAGAACTGGGCAACACTGAGCATTGCGATAGTTGCGGTTATCCCGTTTACTGGGTGGGTGAAGAGTATTATTGCTCAGAATGCGCCCAACGATTGCGACGAGCTGAGCCAGATGGACAACTTTACACCCATCGTCACCCTGTTTAGACAAGAGCTTGTTGCTGCATCCAGTTAATTTCTGATTTTACAACTGGAGAAATTATGAATTATGTCAATCAAACTATTCTAGAACAGCTACGTTCTGGGGGAAAAACTGCCGGAGAATTGAAGGATGCAGTTGACTGTAGTTATAGCGTTCTCAACCAAGCATTACGCGAGTTAATAAATGCTTCTGAAATTGAACCAGGATGGAGTAACGATGATTACCCCGTGAGAATTTACCAACTCAAACGCAAACACGCATCTATTCCCTTCTGGAGAAATTAGTCATCCCTTAAATGTCTGCTCTATCTCTTTTATAGATTGATCTGGTAGCTACCAAAACCCAAAAAAGACAACAGCAAATTGACAGATGACCCACCCTCCATTTTTATGGATATCATGTCGACTAAAACAAGATAATGACTCACCAAAATACCAATTTTTTGCCTGCTCTATTTATGTTCTAGAGTTAGCCGGACTTAAAACCATTAGAGAACAAGAAGAAAATAATTACCAAAATGCTTGTTTAGAAATTAACAGAACTAGGAATATCAAAATGCAAAAAACAACGAACAACACATTTATTTCTTTTATGAGTGATGAAGATTGGTTTAATTTAGGAAAATGTGATGTCTGGGCTGGAAAACCTAAAATGCCACCAGAACAAGATTCTCAAGCTGCAAGTATGTATGAATTAGGTTACTGCGAAGGGGAAATAAAACGTCCTCCAACTTAATTTATCAAATTAGGCCAGTAATCAGAACTTGTCAATTGCCCAGATGCCAATTTTTCTAGCCATTGAGATGCTTGTTTATACGATTTAAACTGCCTTTCACTGACACGAAATTCTTTTGTATGAACCATCCTTCTCCCGTGAACCCATTTTGTGCCGTGATACTTATGTAGTAATTCATGATACAAAACAAACTCAGTCACAAATTCAGGTATATTCAGAGCATCGAGAGTCAAACTCATCACTACCCTATCTCTAGCTGGCTCATAATGTCCAAATTTCCGGTGAGTATTAATTTGGCTCCATGCTAGACGTGGTTTAGCTAGAGTCGTGGCAAAATATTCACAGTTAAGTTTATCAAATAACTTATCTAGGTTATAAAACTTCCCTTGTGGGTTTTCTGCCACTACTTCAGCAATTAAATCAAGCTCTAGCAGTACATTGCTGTATTCTTCTGTACCTGCGAATGTTCTGATAAGTTTTGTTCTGTTTTGACTTTTGTCAAAAAGAGCAGATTCCATTAACGCTTGCAAAACTTCTTCTGGTGCATTTATAAACCCTTCACTAATCATAATATTAGCAAAGCTACCAGACTTTTTCCATTTATATAATCCTGCTAAATTAGTTATTTCAATCCTCACTTTAAGCGACTCTTGATCATGTATACTTAAAATTTGTTTAGCAACTTTATAGAGATAGTTCGTAGTTTGTAGGTGGAGATGTAGACAGTCTTTATCTGTCAAAAACTTTATCCATGAGTAGATTCTACGAGATGGAATAGTGAGATATGCTGGTGTTGCTTGGTGATTAGAACATATTTTTTCAATTGCTGTCGCTGTTCTGACTAAAATTTGATGTAATTCTTGCATTTGAGTCGATTCAACAACATTTGAGGACAAATTAAAGATTTTCTCCGAAATTCTATTTTGCTCTAGTTTGATGTTTTTTAGGCGGATATTCTCAACGTTCATTTAACTTTTTTTAATGTAACAAGGAGGCTAATTTTCAGCCTCAATATGTCTGAGAAAAGCTCAGGATACCACGAACTACAATATCTTATTTGGGGATACTAGTCTATTTGGGTTTATACATTTTAACCGACAAATACAGGTACAGCTTTTTTAGCTTTTTCCATTGCTGCTTTTGTCTGCACTCTTGCTGAACGTTATTACTCACCTACTCGAGAATTCGAGTTTACTAAATCTCGTGCTGAAGTCTGAGTAAATAACACTGTTGCTGCAACTTCTGGATTATATTCAACTGCTCGCCTAGCTACTTTAACAAGTGCTGTTGTCTCTTTGCAAATCTTTCCCAGTCGTCAAGTGGCTATTTAAATTCTTTACGAATCATCAAAAATTCGATTTTCCTAAGTTGGAATAATATGTACCTTGTTTGTAACTTATTTAGGATTGCTCTACCTCTTGATTAACTAAGCAAACCTACTTCGTGGAGGTGGAGACTTATCCTTAAGTTAAAGCTTGAGCGCTTTTTCCAATTTTTGGATTTATTGTTACAGCAACTGTACTGTTCCTTGCTCAAAAAGTGTAGAGACTTCTTTATTTTAAAATTCTTAAAACAACAACACTCAACTTTGAAAAAACCAAGCGATCTCCTTTTATATTAACATTTTCTATAGGGTTACACTAATAAGTATTAGTTCTATTGCCCTCTATTTGCTAATTTTAGGAAATATCAGTCTTTGAGTTGAGTGTTGCAGTTAGTTGATGAGACAGATGATATAACAGCTTTTTTACCTCTTAATTTAATTATGGCTATCGAACCTATAGCTGTCGTATCTGCCAGGAAAGCTATTAAGCTTTGATTACTAAACTACCACTAGAAATTCAATAAATATTCATTTAGAAATTAAACTTTACTTTTCTGTTCTAACTAAAGAAAACAATATTTAACGTTGTTAAATTCTCGATACCTGCATTCAATCTCCAGCAGGTTTAGGTGATAATACACGGTTAACAGTTCTATCTTCGTCATTAAGGAGCATACACAGACGTGGAAAGCCATAAAGGAAAGATTCTGGTAGTAGACGACGAAGCCAGCATACGCCGGATTTTAGATACGCGGCTTTCCATGATTGGCTACGATGTAGCCACAGCTTGCGATGGCGAAGAAGCTTTGTCAGTTTTTCGTGTATCCGCTCCTGACTTAATAGTTTTGGATGTGATGATGCCAAAGCTGGATGGCTATGGTGTTTGTCAAGAATTACGCAAAGAGTCAGATGTACCAATTATTATGCTTACAGCCTTGGGAGATGTAGCAGACCGAATCACTGGGCTAGAATTAGGCGCTGACGACTACATGGCAAAACCATTCTCTCCGAAGGAGCTAGAAGCTCGAATTGCCTGTCTACTAAGGCGGCGCTCTCACAAAACTAGTATCAATGCTATTCATAATTCCAAGGTAATCCATGTGGGCAATCTCAAAATCGATACAAATAAACGACAAGTCCACAAAAATGATGAGCGGATTCGGTTGACAGGTGTAGAGTTTAGCTTACTAGAGTTGTTAGTAAACCATGCTGGAAAAACTTTTTCCCGATTAGAAATGTTGCAGCAAGTGTGGGGTAGTGTACCAGGACATCATGCAGACACCCGTGTGGTAGATGTGCATATCTCACGATTGCGGACAAAGGTAGAAGACGATCCTAACGATCCAGAGTTAATCATCACAGCAAGAGGTAGTGGTTATTTTTTCCCGCGAATTATTGAATCAGGGCAGGAATAATTTTAGTTGCGATCGCAACTAAAATTTATATGGATTAAAAAATGCCTTAGCGATCACTTTGAACATAATCTCAGCTTTTTATTAACCTCCATCTTCCGTCAGTTGCCAAGGTTAAATCAAACGCACTAATCTACGTCTAGCCGAAAAGGCTTAGCGCTTACTGTGTTTGGTTGAGCAAAAGATGGATTTTAGTCAGACTCTAAGTGATAAAAGTGATGCCATCATTGATCAATGGGTAGAAGCAGTTTACCAGGATCAACAAATTGAAGCTACTCAAGAGCTGACTTTTAAAGCTGTACGAGATAGCTTACCCCGCGTTTTGAAAGCATTAGCGACAGTACTTTCTGAATCTGCTACCAGCGATTTGCAGACAGTAGTCGATGCAAGTCTGGAACACGGTACACTTCGAGCAGAACAAGGATTTGAGCCAGCAGAAATTGCGCGGGAGTATCGTTTACTCCGATTTGTGATTTTTTCTCATTTAGAACAAGACTTATTACAGGGATCTCCACAAGATGTTTTGCGGGCAGTTCGCCTGATTGATACAGTAATTGATGAAGCGATCGCTCGTTGCTTCAACAGTTACACCCAAGGACGACTACAAGAATTTAAACAACTCCAAAATCAGTTGCGTTTGACTAACCAAGAACTAACTCGTTTGGTTCATGCCAATAAAGAGAGTGTCTCTCAGTTAGCTCATGAGTTGAAAACGCCCTTAACTTCAATCATTGGTTACTCGGATTTATTTCTTCGCCAGCATCGTCAACAATCCCTCCAAGACTCGTATTCTGATATTGAAAGTATCGAGCGAGTTCTCAAGAGTAGCAGGCTGCTTCTTAGGTTAATCAACGATACTTTAGAAATTTCGCGTTACGATGCCGGGCAGATGAAATTGCAGCCGACTCTCACCGATGTGGGTGATTTAATCAACTTAGTTATAGAGATGATTGAGCCACTAGCCCTTGCCAAAGAATTATCTTTAGTTGTTGATTGCGATCGCGCTCCCCAACAAGTTACCACAGATCCACTCCGGCTTCAGCAAATTCTCACAAATCTGCTCAGTAATGCAATTCGCTACACACAAACGGGTTCAATCCGTTTAGAATGCTGGATAGAATCTCAACAACAGTGGGCTATCTCTGTTACTGATAGTGGTGTTGGTATTCCTCCAGAAGCTCAAGCTCAAATTTTCAATCCTTATTTTCGTGCAGTAACTGATCCCCTAGTGCAAAGTACTGATGGTACAGGATTAGGCTTAGCAATAGTCTCTCGATTAGTTCAGTTAATGCATGGTGAGATTAAAGTAAATTCACAGCTAGGAAAAGGCTCTACATTTACAGTCATTTTGCCATTAGACTAATTCGTGATTCGTAATTAAGAAGCGTCAGATTTAGTCTGGGTTTCCGGGAAGAGAATCTGTTACCGGATTTTAGAAAATTACTATAACCTGCAATTGCCAAAGGTCAAAGGTCAGTGGTTATTAGTCAGAATTATATCTCTTCCTGCTCCCCTGCTCCTCTGCTCCTCTGCTCCTCTGCCCTATATACTACTACTCGTCAATCTGACCGACTCGACGTATATTCAGAATGTCGCTCATTTTTTTGATTTGGGTAAACACTTGTTCTAACTGAGAGCGATCGCGTATATCTATTCCTAAGTCAATTAATGCTGGTTGTCCGATCGCGGTTTTAACTTGAGCATGACGCACATTGATCCCTTGGTCACTTAAGCGCGACAATATATCTTTTAATACACCCACACGGTCAAGTGCTTCAATTTGGACATTTACTGGGTAAGTTTGAGGACGGGTTCTACTTTCTGTTCTTGAGTTCCATGTGACTGGAACTAGGCGCTCATACTCCACGCTTTCCAGATTATGACATCCTTGCCGATGGATGGAAATTCCTCGACCTCGTGTCACTACACCAATGATTTGTTCGCCAGGAATGGGGCTACAACATCCAGCTAAATGATACACTAACCCTTCAACCCCAACAATTGGTGAATCAGTGGAGCGGGAGGTAGTTGTAGCTGCATCCCGCAAAGCTTTTGGCGTAGATGTTGGCTCTTTGGGGATAAATAGAGGCTCAATAGTAACTGGTTGTTGTGCTTTTACCACCTCGCGCCAACGATTTAGCACTAAGTTGAGCGTGACTTCACCGTAACCTAGACCTGCGAGTAAATCTTCTACACTGTGGTAGTTGCACTTTTCTGCTACACTCTGCATCGCTTCTGACTTCAGCAGGCTATCAAAACCAGTTTTACCAAGTTCTTTTTCTAACAATTCCCGCCCACGGGCGACATTTTCTTCGCGGCGCGATCGCTTGTACCATTGTTTTATTCGATACTTCGCCGCCGAAGTTCTCACAAAGTTCAACCAATCCAAACTCGGATGGCCGTTCTTTTGGGTCATCACTTCTACAATATCGCCATTTTGTAGCCTTGTTGATAGCGGAACCATCCGCCCATTCACCCGCGCCCCTGCACAGTGGTTTCCAACTTCTGTATGAATGCGATAAGCAAAATCTACACTCGTAGAACCAGGGCTTAAAGGTACAACATCTCCCTTAGGGGTGAAGACATAGACGTCATCTTCAAATAGATTATCTTTTACGCTGTCAAGGTATTCTTGAGCATCTTTGAGATCGCTTTGCCATTCCAGCAGCTGCCGCAACCAAGCAAACTTCTCATCTGTCGCTGTCAAATGGCTAATCCCAGAACTGCCTGTTTCTTTGTACTTCCAATGAGCTGCGATCCCATATTCAGCGATATGATGCATTTCTATCGTCCGAATTTGTACTTCCAAAGGACGACCAGTCAACCCAATCACTCCAGTATGCAACGACTGGTAACGGTTAGGCTTTGGCAGCCCAATGTAGTCTTTAAATCTCCCAGGGATTGGACGAAAAGCATCGTGAACTACTGCCAAAGCCCGATAGCATTCCTCATTGCTATGAACAATAATCCGCAGCGCAGCCAAGTCGTAAATTTCATGAAATTCCTTTTGCTGTCGCTGCATTTTTTGGTAAATGCTATAAAGGTGCTTGGGACGACCACTAATATCTTGACAGCGAATTCCAGCTTGCTGCAAACGCTCCCGCAAAATATCTGTGGTTTTAGCCAATTTTTCTTCACGCGCCATCCGTTTTTCAGAAACATATTCCTGAACTTGGCGGAAAGCTTCCGGTTCCAAATATTTAAAAGCTAAATCTTCCAATTCCCATTTAATCTGCCAGATCCCCAAGCGATTGGCTAAAGGTGCAAAGATATCTCGTGTTTCCTGGGCGCTGCGGCGTCGGCTTGCCTCTGACATATATTGTAAGGTTCGCATATTATGCAAACGGTCTGCCAACTTCACCACAATTACTCTGATATCTTGCGCCATCGCCAAAAACATCCGCCGGAAGTTTTCTGCTTGGCTTTCGGTTTTGCTTTTGAAATTGATTTTAGAAAGCTTGGTGACACCTTCGACCAATTGTCGTACTTCTGGCCCAAAGCGCTCTTCTATTTCTTCACTTGTAACTTCCGTATCTTCAACTACATCATGGAGAAAGCCAGCTGCTATCATAGCAGGACTACCCCCCAAGTCACGCAGCAATCCAGCCACAGCAACGGGATGAGCAATATATGGTTCTCCCGATTTGCGGAATTGACCTTCATGCAATCGGTAAGCAAATTCAAATGCCCGACCAATTAAGACTGCATCATTATGCCTTCGGTCATCTTCTGCTGCGCCGCTAGTTGATGATTCCTTTAAACATTTCTTTAACCAATCCGGAAGGGCAAGATCAATAGAGGAAGTTATAGCTAAGCTGCTCATAATTTTGGGGTTAAAGGTGAGCGGTGGTTAGGTTGAGAGATAGACAAAACTGGCAGCACTACCCTGAGAGGTGCTGTTGCCAACAAACGCCAAGAAAAAACAGTGTAAGGATGATTCTCCAATTGCCGACGGTAGTCATCCAATATGAGTTTCAAGAATCATAAACTTCAAAACCCATTAATGGCAAACAAAGCCTCAAAATCATTATTTGAGGCTTTTGGTGCTGAATAGTAGCTCAAAAATGTTTATGGTAGAAGAAAAATTATGTGACATTAATACTATCTTAACTAGCACTGGATGTCTTTAAATAGAGAAAAATATCGGACACTAGCAGCCTTGCTAGAGCAATTACGCGCTGATGTCAACGCTAACCAATTTAATGCACCCACACTACAGCAGCGTGTAGCTTCGTTGCAACAATTTTTTAGGCAACAAATTGTGCCTTTGGCTGATGTTGGCGTTCGCGGAGCGCCACAAAGTGAAGACTCTTTGCAAGCAGAAGACTGGCGCGAACAATCTATCAAAACGGAGATCAGCAAGCAACTGCGTTTGTTGGAAGTAGATGTGATGTTTTTCCAAGGAGCGCGGCAAGCACCGACTGCACAAGCGAGACTTCAGACTATTGGCGATCGCTTGGCAATTCTCATCCAATACTGTAATGCTATTCTCCAACAACAAGCGGAGGGGGAAAAATAACAATTGTTCACCTTTTTCTCTGGTTACTCTATCATCGCATCTGTGTCTTACAGTGGAAAGTTATTTTTGCAACAACTTTTTTAAATTAGAAAATCTCATACTCTATGTAAGATATTGATATATAAAAGCAAAAAATATTAACTTTTGTCAATCTGGCTGATAATTGCTTATTTCAGCAAAGCTGCTATCTTGCACAATTCTCAACAAACCTTAGATGGGCATTCCGTTAGGGCAAATGCATCTAAATTAGTCTAGACCACCAGTAAAATTACAAATAAGTGATGGGATCAGTATTTATCGTTTGATTTAGTTTTTAAGGCTCAAAGCGATGCCTACAGTAATTCGCATGGCCTCTACGGCTAGAAGGCACTGGCTTTGCCAGTGCCTAATTTTTTAGGAATAAGTTAGGTCGAAACAGAATTCAGGAGTCAAAAGTATAGACGCGATTATACTCTTACGAGAAGCCGCCCTTCGAGCGTCTACGCGTCTGTACAGGAGTGAGAATTCAGAAGTCAGAATTCTTCTTCAATGACATGATTCTGTTACCTTGCTTTTGTTTCAAACTCAAATATAGTCCAGCAAGGAGTTTACGATACTCCACTTATTATTCATTACATGAGGGTGATGAAAGAGCAATAGCTAGATGATGTTTTTCTGCCGGATGAATTTTTCAGAATTAAGGCTGTCACAATTGTGCAATTGAGCTTTCTGAATCTGGTAATTAAGTTTGCATAAAGTGTAAATGACTAACCTAAGTGCTTGCACATAATCTCTTAATCAAGCGAGCAGCTGAGTAGCCCAAACAAGGCAATCAACTAGTAGCGAAGTAAGTCATCTTAACTAAGGAATAAAAACCATGCAAGCTATCAACAACACTCTTTTCACCAACATCACAGTTGAAGAATCTGCTACCGTAAGCGGTGGTAGCTACGGTACTTATGTTAACTTTGACCTGAACAAATACCTGTTTGTCTTAGGCGCTGGCGTTGTATTTGGTAACCCTGGATTGACCCCTGATGAAATCCAATACGGATTTAAACAAGCCATCTCTTTAGGTTAATTTCCTGAAGTTTAGGTAACTGTTAAACTTTTACTCGGTACTCATCTGAGAATTTTTGGAACTCAATATTCCAAATTTTTCAGATATCCCCAGGAATGCTTTAGGGATAAAAGAGTCAAAATTATCTATTTTCTGAATACTGGGGCATCTTTAGGTGTTCCAGTATTCTTATTCACTACTTGTTTAATTAAGAAATAATTGATTGCTTGAAAATTCTCTATTATTGCAGTTCAACATTCCCTGAACGCTCCCATTTGATCTATTAATAATGCCTTTTAATCTGTGCCAATACCCTGAAAGAGAATGCCTATAGTACGGCGCATATAAGTTTCCATTGACTCAGTTGTCGGTTTAAAAACAAGTGCGTAATATATTGACCCGCTCAAGAGGTCTATAATCAAGTCTATGTCCGCATCATGATGAATTTCACCTCTAGACTTGGCACGTTCTAAAACTGTAAAAAAGGCTTCACGTCGCAGTTTAGTGTATTTTGTCTGGTAAACCTTGGCAAACTGAGGATTGCTAGACGCTGTACTAATAATTAGGGCAAGTGTCTGACGACCAAGGGGACTATCTATTTTTTGGGCTACATGATTGATCAAGATATCCATGTCTCCCCAAAAGCTGCCAGTGTTGGGGATCGGTAAATCTTCCCTAAGACTTTCTATCGCATCTGCTACTAGTTCCTCTTTTGAGGTGTAACGCCGATAAATTGTCGTTTTTCCAACCCCTGCACGAGAAGCGATCGCTTCTATACTCATACTTTGGTATCCCACCTCTGCAAGCAAATCTAAGGTCGCTTGGAGAATCGCTTGGTCGGCATGGATGCTACGTGGGCGACCAGATGGGGTATTGATTTGCTTACTCATAAAAATATCATCCCCAAGCAATATCATCTTAGCTATTTGCTTCTAGCTTAGGACATACAACATAACGCATGGTTTCATTCTAAGACAGTTAAGACTCTCTATAGTGCGTCTTTACTGGCTTGACTATTTATATATGATACGCTACCGTAGCGTATGTATATAAAATTTAATATTTGCTTGGGCGATTGCGCCTATGTCCGAATCATCTAAGTGTTTTATGAAAAAAATATTGTTATGAATATGTATGGCTACCGTTAATAAACCTTCCTTTCCTACTAAGACTAAACCTGTAAGTGTTAATCAGAGCGGTTATATTGAAGGGCCTTTGAAGTGGGCGATCGCCTTTACTGCTTCATTAGGCGCAATCTTAGAAGTAATTGATACAAGTATTGTTAACGTAGCGCTCACTGACATCCAAGCGTCTTTGGGTGCGACTGTGAGTGAAGTGGGTTGGGTAGTTAGCGGATATGCGATCGCTAACGTCGTCTTAATTCCATTATCTGCATGGTTGGGAGATTACTTTGGGCGCAAAACCTACTTTATCTTCTCGCTGATTGGCTTTACAATTTCCTCGGTTTTGTGCGGGTTAGCATTCAACTTACCGATGCTGATTATTTCTCGAATTCTCCAAGGTTTATGCGGTGGCGGATTGCTAGCTAAAGCTCAGGCGATTTTGTTCGAGACTTTTCCCCCGGCCGAACAAGGTTTGGCCCAAGCAGTTTTTGGCGTGGGTGTGATTGCTGGCCCAGCAATTGGCCCAACTTTAGGAGGATTCTTAGTAGATGGTTTAGGCTGGCGTTGGATTTTCTTTGTCAACATTCCCTTTGGAATCGTTGCAGTTGCGATGTCTTTGGCATTTTTACCAAAGAATAAGGACAAGAACAATACCCAAAACCAAGCTATTGATTGGTGGGGAATTGGGTTTTTAATCGTGGCTGTGGGTAGCATACAAACTGTATTAGAACAAGGAGAGCAAGATGACTGGTTTTCCTCTAGTTTCATCATCACTCTGTTCATCCTCGGCATCATTGGCTTGGGGTTGTTTATTTGGCGAGAACTGAAAACAGGTCATCCGGCTGTGGATTTGCGAGTTTTGCGTCACCGCTCTTTAGCGGCGGGAAGTGTTCTTTCAGCAGTGGTAGGTATGGGGCTTTATGGCACACTCTTTGCTGTACCGATCTTTGCTCAGAGCATACTGCAATTTACAGCAACCCAGACAGGACTATTATTAGCACCTGGGGCTTTAGCGTCTGCGATCGTTATGGTTTTATTAGGCAAACTGTCTAGCATAATCGATGCCCGATTTTTAATTGCAATGGGCGCTGTTGGATCATCAGGAGTCATGTTTCAATTGGCGGAAATTACCCCACAAACCGGGACAGACGATTTATTTTGGCCATTAGTATGGCGCGGAGCTTTTACTGTATTGATGTTTCTTCCTTTGAGTTTGGCAGTTTTAGGCCCGCTACCCAAACAAGATGTTTCTGCTGGCTCTGGTTTCTACAACCTGACTCGACAATTAGGTGGCAGTATCGGCATTGCTCTATTGACTACTCTGCTTGACCGACGACACGCTTTTCATCGGGCTATCCTATTAGCAAAACTTAGTCCTTATGATGCAGAAACCAATCAGCGTCTTGACTTGCTTAATGGAGCGCTCCAAAGTCAAGGTATAGATGCAGTAACAGCGCAACAACAAGCATTAGCTTTAATTAGTCAAACAGTAGATACCCAAGCTGCTATTTTATCTTATGCAGACTGCTTTCGAGTAGTAGGGATAGGGTTCCTTTGCTCATTACCTTTGCTGTTATTTCTGGGCAAAGGAGGCGCAGGAGTTAAAGCGCCAGTTGGTCATTAATACCCAATGCCTTAAAAATTTGCAAAACATATACACCAGTAGCGGTAAAATTAGACTCCACCCGTCATCTGCTACCCCAACACTCATGTATTGCGACTACTTGGTACAAATCCTGACTGCTCGTGTGTATGATGTTGCTCAGGAAACACCGCTGGAGTATGCCCCGAATCTTTCTAAGCGGCTGAATAATAAACTACTGCTCAAGCGTGAGGATATGCAGTCAGTGTTTTCCTTTAAGCTGCGGGGTGCTTACAACAAGATGGCAAATTTGCCGCCGGATTTACTAGCACAGGGAGTAATTGCGGCGTCTGCTGGTAATCATGCCCAAGGTGTTGCTCTAGGTGCTAGTAAGTTGGGAACACGGGCAATTATTGTGATGCCGACAACTACCCCTCAAGTGAAGATAGATGCAGTGAAAGCCAGAGGGGGAGAGGTGGTTCTGCATGGGGATACTTATGATGATGCTTATGCATATGCCCGTCAACTAGAGGCGGAAAAGGGCTTAACCTTTATTCACCCCTTTGATGATCCAGAGGTGATTGCTGGACAGGGAACAATCGGGATGGAAATTCTCCGGCAATACCAGCAACCTATTCATGCGATTTTTGTGGCAATTGGGGGGGGTGGGTTGATTTCTGGAATTGGGGCGTATGTCAAACGGTTGCGTCCCGAAATCAAGATTATTGGTGTTGAACCTGTAGATGCTGCTGCGATGTATCAATCGCTAAAAGCTGGGCAACGTGTACGATTACCCCAGGTGGGCTTATTTGCTGATGGGGTGGCGGTGCGAGAAGTTGGTGAAGAAACTTTCCGTTTATGTCAGCAATATGTGGATGAGATAATTTTAGTTGATACCGATGCTACTTGTGCCGCGATTAAAGATGTGTTTGAGGATACCAGGTCAATTTTAGAACCAGCGGGTGCATTAGCGATCGCAGCGGCTAAAACCTATGCAGAACGAGAGCAAATCCAAGGACAAACTTTAATTGCTGTAGCTTGCGGTGCGAATATGAATTTTGATCGCCTCCGTTTTGTGGCAGAACGGGCAGAGTTCGGAGAACGCCGTGAAGCTATTTTTGCAGTCACAATTCCTGAAGAACAGGGGAGTCTGCGCCAGTTTTGTGAATGTATGGGCAGACGCAATCTAACTGAGTTTAACTATCGCATTGCTGATGAAAAAGCAGCCCATATTTTTGTGGGTGTACAAATTCAAAACCGCGCTGATGCAGCAAAAATGGCAGAAACCTTTGAAGATTGCGGCTTCAAAACTATTGATTTAACTGATGATGAACTGACAAAATTACATCTGCGGCACATGGTTGGCGGACGTTCTCCCCTTGCTCACAATGAATTACTCTACCGTTTTGAGTTTCCGGAACGTCCCGGCGCATTGATGAAGTTCGTCGCTTCCATGAGTCCCGACTGGAATATTAGCCTTTTTCACTACCGCAACAACGGCTCTGACTACGGGCGAATTGTTGTAGGGATGCAAGTACCGCCCCACGAAATGAAGGAGTGGCAAGCATTTCTGGATAACCTTGGCTATCGTTACTGGGATGAAAATCAGAACCCAGCATACAAGTTGTTTTTGGGATAGAGCAATCAATAGCAAGAAACGGGTGGTATTGAACCTTTACAACCGATAAATTGAGGGGGTATATGTTAGGTGTGTAATTAAATGACCAACATAAATCCGATAAAAGAATTAAGTGTCTACAGTAGTGAGGACTATGAGCGAATTGCCCAAGCGATCGCATTTATGCGAGAAAATCATCTAAGTCAACCCGATTTGGCTACTGTAGCTCAGTATGTGCATTTGGGCGAATACCACTTTCAACGGTTATTTACAAGGTGGGCAGGTATCAGCCCAAAACGATTTTTGCAATATCTCACAGTTGAATATGCAAAATCGAAAATTGCCCAAACAAAAAGCCTTTTAGATTTAACGTTGGATGTAGGTTTATCTAGTCCGGGGCGTTTACACGATTTATTTGTCAATTTAGAAGCTATGTCGCCTGGTGAATTTAAGTCAGGAGGGGTTGGTTTACAAATTTACTATGGCATTCACGACACGACTTTTGGAAAATCTCTAATTGCTACAACATCTCGTGGTATCTGTAATCTGCATTTCTTAGATGTGATGAATGCAGAAAATGCTGAACAAATTCTTCATCAGGAGTGGACAAAAGCTGATATTGTTCGTGATCAGCAAGTAACTCAAGAAATTTGCGATCGCATTTTTAATACTTCTAAATTAACTAGCGGTAAACCTTTAGTTTTATTTGTTAAAGGAACTAACTTTCAAATTCAAGTCTGGCGTGGGCTGCTAAAAATACCATTCGGGAGCATCACAACTTACAAAGGTTTATCTAAAGCAATTGGTCACCCAAATGCTGTCAGAGCAGTGGGTAATGCATTAGGTAATAATCCCATTGGTTACTTAATTCCATGTCATCGGGTGATTCGTGAATCAGGCGATATGGGTGGTTATCGCTGGGGGATAGAGCGTAAAACTACTATTATTGGCTGGGAAGCCACTCAGGCTAATTCGTAATAAGCTAATCAGCATTTAAGCTGCAACATAGCTGAAATTAGTTTTATGTTTGATTTTCCGATGCCACTTAATCACTAACTCGCCTTGATTCAACAACTTATCTAGCAGTGTTTGTAATTCATCTACTGATTTAAATAAGCGATGAGCAATATATTCTTTACATGAATGCCAAACTAATTCGATAATGTTATAGTCAGGGCTATAAGCAGGCAAGAACTCTAAAATAAAATTCGGGAACTCTTGGGATATTTTAGCTAGAATATCTTTGCGTTTATGAAAACTAGCATTGTCTAAAATTAAAATTATCTTTGGCCCATACTTCGAGAAATCTTTACCCACATTTCCTTTACTTACCCACTCTTGTTTTATTAGTTCATTTAATTGTTGTAATTGCTCATAAAAAATATCTGCATTTCCCTTTTTTACAAAAAAGCATACGCGTTTCCGGTCTAATTCTCGAATTGCTCCCATGACGTTTACTCGACCACAACGTCGTTGTCCTGGAATATTCTTGCGTTTTCCTTTTTTACCCCAACCCTTGCGACGAATCACGCGTAAACTAAAACCACTCGTCGCGCGGGTACGCGCGCCCGCTACGCTAACGTCCAAAACCATACCTGCAAACGCTCTGGCTGTTCTCGCGCTATTGATAAATATTGAGCAAGTTTTTCTTTAAACTTCGCTCTCTCTATTGGGTTTTGTTTATCTTCCAGGTTATACTTAGCCCAGATATAGCTATACTTTTTTCGCTTTAATATCCTCCTTACTTGAGAGCTACTTAAATCAATTCCTGTTTTTTCGGTTAAATATGTAGCTAGTCGCTCTGCTGTCCATTTTCCAAATTCATACCCTAAATCTGAGGGTTCTTGGTCAACAGTTTTTAATAACAGTTCAATATATTCAGGCGTAGCTTTTCGGTAATATTCGTCCTCTCTTTTATTATGTAGAGTTTCCAAATTATCAGGATCACCGTGCATACACCAATATGCTACTGTTCTATGCGAACAACCTAAAAATTTAGCAATCTCGTATTGTGGTTTCCCATCATTCTGTAGCAGAATAATGAGAATTCTTTCCCTGACGTGTGGCTGCTCGCTCTCTTTCAGAGCTTGTTGTAGCTTACTAACTTGTGACGGCGTTAAAAAGTTCTTGGCTGGTGGTGGCATCTTTGCTTTGAAACGTCTTCATCTTTCTATTATGCAACTTACGTGCCGATTAGCTTATTGATATTGCTCTATTAGTTCCATTTCGTCACATATGCTTTTTAAAAATACAGTATTTTTATGATCGCACCTGCGGAATCTGGCAATACGGTTCGGTTAAGGTTTTTTAATGAAAGTTATAGATCACAAAGACGCGATAAATCGCCGTCTTTACAATAATCAGTCTTTTGTAGAGACGGCGATTTATCGCGTCTCTTCCCTTAACCGAACCGTATTGCGGAATCTGGGATATACATATAGATAAGAGGAATTCAACCCAAAAAATACGAATTACGAATTAGTAATTAATCAAATCTCATGCCTCTTAATTACGAATTACGAACTTGTACTGAGCGCGATGCCCTGAGCTTGCCGTTCGCATAGCGTCTCGTAGAGAAGGGTAGCCGAAGTATTACGAATTACGAATTAGTATTACACACTGGTGGTTGTTGCACCTAGTTGGAGAGCATATAGGTTTGCGTAGACACCTTGTTGACTGATGAGTTCTGCGTGGCTGCCTTGCTCGACAATTTCTCCTTGCTGAACCACTAACACTTGATCTGCCTGAGTAACCGTGCTGAGACGGTGGGCAATCACAAAGCTGGTACGTCCTTGCAATAAGCGGGCGATCGCAGTTTGTACCAGCGCTTCTGTGCGAGTATCAATACTACTGGTCGCTTCATCAAGAATCAGAATTCGAGGATTAATCAACACTGCACGGGCAATGCTGATCAGTTGTCGCTGTCCCTGACTGAGGGGCGCACCGCGTTCCCCCAATTGAGTTGTATAACCCTGTGGCAGCGAGGTGATGAACTCATGCACATTTGCTAAATGAGCAGCTGCTTCGATATCGGCTTGGGTGGCATATGGCACGCCAAAGGCAATATTTTCGGCGACAGTACCGCTAAACAGAATATTATCTTGCAGGACAATGCCAATCTGACGCCGCAGACTTGCTTGAGTGACACTACGCACATCAATGCCATCAATTTTGACTGCACCACTAGAGACATCATAGAAGCGCAAAATCAAGTTAATAATTGTACTTTTTCCCGAACCGGTCTGCCCAACTAACGCAACCATCTGTCCCGGATATGCGTGCAAATTCACTCCTTTGAGAACCAGTTGATTTGGGTTATAGCCAAACTTAACGTTCTCAAATCTGACTTCACCTTGAATAGGCGGCATTTCAATTGCATCAGGTGCATCATTGAGCTGCGACGGTTCATCCAATAGCAAGAAGATCCGCTCTAATCCGGCAAAAGCAGACTGAGCTTGGGTGTAAAACTGGCTGAGAATTTGGATTGGGCGGAAGAATTGCTGAACGTAGAGTAAAAAGGAGGTTACTACACCTACTGTTGCTGCTCCTGTGACAGCTAGATAGCCACCATAGGCTAGTACAGCTGCGGTAGCCAGAGTGTTGAGAAAATCGATAGATGGCAAAAATGCAGCGGTAATTGCCACGGCTTCGACGTTTGCATCGCGATTGGCGGCGTTCAAAATGTCGAATTCTTGGATATTCATCTGTACACGATTAAATGCCTGTGCTTCTCGCACACTGCCAATATCTTCTTCTAATTTGGCGGAAAGTTCCCCAATCGTCTGTCGGGTGACGCGAAATCTAGCTCTTGCCCAACGCGCGAACAAGCTTGTGGTAAAAATCATCAGTGGCACAGCTAGGTTGCTTAACAAGCCGAGTTGCAGATTGATCGAGAGCATAGCAATGATAATGCCGACCAAACCGAATATGTTACCTAGCATTTGAGAAACCGTTTGCCCAAACGCCTGATTCACAGTACTAACATCATTCAGCAGGCGGCTCATTAAATCGCCTGCTTCGCTGCGATCAAAAAAGCTGATTGGCAAACTCTGGATTTTATTAAAAATATCTTGCCGCAGTTGACCTAGCAACCGCTGCATAATCCAGCCAACTCGCAGAATTTGAATCCGAAATGCCCAAACACCAAGTCCGTAGTTCAGCCCCAGTAATCCTAATACAAGCAGCAGTCCCTGTAAATTTCCTTGTGCAATCAAGCGATCAACAGACCAGCCGATTATAAATGGCCCAATTGCTTGAGTTGCAGCACCAATCAATACTATTGTGAAGACGAACGGAATTTCTTTGCGATAGGGTCGCAAGTATTGTAAAAAGCGTTGCAGGGTGGAGAGTTGTTGACTCGTTTTTTCCTCGGATGCAACAACTGGACTTGTACCTCTCATAACAATTTTGGATTTTAGATTTTGGGTTTTGGATTGAAGGATTTTAGAACAATACAGATTTCATCTATGTAGAGACGTTGCGTTGCAACGTCTCTACAACCGTATTAACCAATAATGGGTTTGGAATTTTGAATTGTTTATTTTTTCTCCTTCTGCTTCACCTGAGATTCCAAAATTGCACCATAAAGCGGGCTTGTTTGCATCAATTCCTCATGAGTACCTTGTGCTGCCAATCGTCCTTTATCGATGAGAAAAATCCGATCAGCATTTTTGACGGTACTAATGCGTTGAGCCACAACAAAAGTTGTACAAGCTTTTCGGCGCATCATGCCATCCAACGCGGCTTGAATCTGGGCAGCAGTTTTGGCATCCACAGCAGAGGTACTGTCATCTAAAATCAGAATACTGTAATCGGTGAGTAAGGTACGGGCGATCGCAATCCGTTGCTTTTGTCCACCAGACAAGCCAATACCACGTTCACCTACAATCGTCTCATAACCATCGGGTAGTTGGAAGATGAAATCTTGAATTTGTGCGGTTTTCGCAACTTCAATCACTTCCTCCAGTGAGGCATCGGGCTTTGCATAGGCGATATTTTCCCGGATAGTGCCGGAGAACAGTGTGGTTTCTTGGAATACAATGCCAATATGAGACCTTAAACTTTTGAGTGTAAAATCCCGCACATCTCGCCCATCAATCCGAATCGCTCCATTCGTAACATCGTAAAAGCGGGGTAGCAAGTTCATAATTGTGCTTTTCCCGGAACCTGTCATCCCCAGAACGGCGATTAGTTCGTTAGGTCTTGTTTCAAAGGAAACTTCTTTAAGGGCTTCGGTTGTCGCTCCCGGATAGCGGAAGGAGACATTCTCAAAAGTGATTCTACCACCACAAGTTTGAAAGGGGATGGCATTAGGGCGATCGCGAATTTCTACCTTGGCATCTACCACTTCGTATACCCGTTCGGCAGAGGCGGCGGCTTGAGCGATCGCGGGTGCAGCAAATCCAATCAACAAAATTGGTTGTAAAATTAACGCTAGGTAAGAGTTAAACGCTACTAGTTCGCCAATCGAGAACCTACCCCCAATTACTTGCGCTCCCCCATAGCCGAAAACTACTACTGTCACCAAATTACTTAGCAAAAATATAAACGGGAAGGTGTTGCGGATGGCGCTAATAGTCTTCATGTTTGCTTTGACTAGCCCATCATTCAGGCTCGTGTAACGTGACCTTTCGGTTGACTCGCGCACGAAGGCTTTTACTACCCTTATCCCGAATAAGTTCTCTTGCAAGACAGCATTGAGGTTACTTAGTTGATCTTGTACTTGCCGGAACAGTCTGTTATTTTTGCTAACAAATTGCGCCATTAACCATCCAGCTATCGGCACTACCGTTAGTGTAATCAGCGCTAGTTGCCAGTTCATTAGCAGTAAAATTACTGCAATACTCATCAAAGTCACAACTGCACCAATCACCTGAATCAAGCTAGTGCCGATAAATGTACGGATTTGCTCAATATCACTGGTGACGCGGGTTAGCAATTGCGATGTCTGTGACTGGTCGTGATAGCTGAAACTGAGATTTTGAATCTTGCTAAAAATCTTGTTTCGCAGGTCATAGGCGACACCTTGAGAGGCTGCTTCTGCCCAATAGCTTTGGCCAAAGTTAAATACACCGCGAGCGATCGCCGCAGCTACCATCCAGCCCGCGCTGTAAAGTACTATTTGTAAATCTTGTTTGACAATGCCGCGATCAATTCCCCACCGAAATAATTGAGGAGTAACCGCATTGGCGACTGTCAAAAGCAATAGGCTGACCAATGCTCCCAGCGAAATCCATCGGTAATTGCTCAAACTTCCCAGTACACGCTGGATTGCCTGCATCGACGAACTTTCCTGGAATTCTGGTTGTTGAACCAATGGAATGCACCCCTATGCTACTGAAAATTATATAAATATAGAAATAAAGTATAGCAGGAGACTTTTACCCATAGACTTGGGCCTTGGGATGAAAGCTGAACGATACCAATGCAATTGCAGTGTTACGGCAATCCTATTTTATTTGTGAAAGTTGAAATTCATAGATACGCAATTTTTCAAAAAAGTCGGGTATTTGGTTTATTATAAATAATTTAGACCAGACAAAAAGATAACAAATCAGCATTTAAAAAACTGCGATCGCTCTGGAGATTCTTATTCTTAATTGCTGTGAATAACTTGCCTGAATATTAGGTTGAGCTAAAACCCAATGGAATCATGTGATCGTCCTTAGTATTCTATCCAAAGCAAGACAACCATCAGCCATACAGCTACCCCTTTTGCCGTTATCGCACTAGCTCCCTCAACGTTGAGCTTTAAAACAATTACTATTCCATTATTAAAAAAATAATATACATAAGTGTTAACAAAAAACCAAAAAGAACAGCATATTCATTTTTATTGCTAATAAATTTTATAGCTAATACTACAAATGCAATAAAAATAAATACTAATAACTTTATCAGGTTTTGTGATTGCCAATCAATAAGTGAATCATCACTTACTGATGTTATTATTTCTATTAACAGGAATTGGGTTTGTATATTCATCTTCCGCTATTTTGATATCTTAATTTTTATGCTTTATCGAGAATACAGTCCAAGCTTGATTCTTGCTTTATCTATCTTAGAATTTGGCTTCAGGACTCGAATATATTGTAGTCAGCCAATATAGATAATTAAACTGAAAACAAGTAAGTCGGTACTAAGATTTACAGCTATGTTAAGAAATTTTAATATAGCGGAGCAAGTGCGTTGGGGAGCCAGCGCGGTCTTCTCCCTTTGGGCTACGGTGTACACACAAGTCTGAAGTTGCTCAAGAATCTGGGTTTTACCCCACCCTAATACCGTCTCACTTTAAGGTTGATATACATGGGCAAGCTCTTGAGGCTCTTGAGGCAGGGAGGCAGGGGAGGCAGGGGAAGCAGGGGAAGCAAGAAAAGTGATGTGTATCAAGAATTTCGTGAAATGGTAAGCTAATCGCCATTCGTTTTTCCAGACTGATTCGCTTGTAGTAAGGGCTAAAGCCCTGATTTTATGCAACTTAAATGCTCATTAGCTTATAACCACTGCTTGAATTCAATAAACGACCACCCGAATTCGATAAACGACCACCCGAATTCGATAAACGACCACCCGAATTCAATAAACAACCACCCGAATTCAATAAACAACCACCCGAATTCAATAAACGACTACCCGAATTCGATAAACGACCACCCGAATTCGATAAACAACCACCCGAATTCAATAAACGACTACCCGAATTCGATAAACGACCACCCGAATTCGATAAACGACCACCCGAATTCGATATTTTGACTTGTGTGTACACGGTAGCCCTTTGGGAGAGGCTAGCGCCTTCTCCTATCGAAGAAGGGATTTCCCCCATAAACGACTGGTGTCCGGGTTTGCCGTGTTGTAGCAACTGGTGATTCCAGGAAGAGTTAACCTTGGTCTCCGTTAGGAGAAGACGGGTTTCCGAACCAGCACGTTGCTGGGGTTCCCCGGTTATTCGCCTGCGGAGGCAAACCCTCCCGCAGCGCTGCTTCACCGTTAACAATCCAAGGTGAGTTTGTCTTGAAAGATAGCTTGTATTAGCATAGGCTACGCCAGTAAATACAAATTATCTGATTATCCAACCAAAAGCCTTTGAAACCTTACCCTGTCCTTCAGGTCAAAGTGTATTGCAATAATGAGAAGCGCTATAATCTGCTCCACAATTACCAATTGCAAGAAGCTACTAAACTAGCAACGATTTCAACTAGTTCTTCTGGAGCAACTGGTTTAGATACATGAGTATGAAAACCAGCTTCCAAAGCGCGGATACGATTCTCACTATCTCCATAGGCCGTTAAAGCAATAGCTAAGACTCCTCCACCCATATCTGATTTGAGCGCACGAATTTTGCGGATTAAGCTGTAGCCATCTTCGTCAGGCAAACCAATATCACAAATCAAGACATCGGGTTGCAATTCAGGTAATACTTTCTTGGCTGCTGCTGCCGATGCTACTGCCATGACTGTAGCTCCATCTACTTCCAATACCGTAGTAATGAAAAAGCGAATATCATCATCATCCTCAACTACGAGAATATTTAAGCCTGCAAGAGCCAGAGGAGGTTGCATAACAAATGACATCTTAGTTGTGTCTGCCAGAAACGCTGACGTAATATCTAGAATGCCAAAAGATTGCGATCGCTGTTTCCCCTTCAAGTACTTTATGAGTAGTTACAAATGAACAAGATATTGAGTAGGCGATTGCACTCAAAAGCGCAGTACCAGAGGCAATGGTACTTTTGTTTGCCTACCCTAGGCATTAGAAATCTTTATAGTATTGCAGAAAAAACTATCTTTGGATAGTTTTTAGGCAAAACCATCGCTCAAATTAAATTATTGCAAAATTTTTCTTCTCTAATCTGAATAATACTCCATTTGACCTATTTAGAGCCGAAATCAATTATCTATTTGGTCAATCTGTTGATTGCTGCTACTCTCCATATGCCCTAACCCATGCAAGGCAATCTTTATACAGGCTAGATTTTTTAAATAAAGAACTAATTCAAGATTTCTAAAGTTAATTCAAATTTTCATAAGTTATACCAATTTGAAAAAAGAATGTGACAAATGACCATCTGTAGAGACGCGATTCATCGCGTCTTCATCCAAGGATATGTTGCAATCATTAATTGAATTGGTATTAGCATCGATTTTTAAGTGAAAGTGTAAGCTAATAGGTATTGAAGTTACATAAAATCAGCAACCAAGCCCTTACTACAAGCAAACTAGCCTGGATAAATAAATTACATTAGCTTGTTAAGAAGAATTTCTTTGTCATAACAAAAAATTTACAACAGTCATGCATCCACGCTGATTAAATCAACATCAGCAAGCCAGATGATTCTACTTGGGGAAAATGCTCCTTCTTCTAAAATTGGGGAGCGCCACTCTACACCATAAAGCCAAGTGCTTTTGAGGCTAAAAATACCTTGAATAATACGCTGTGTCGGCTGTTCACTGAAATCAACTTCAACCACATCCCCTAATTCAAAAGCCGGAGTAGAAACAGTAGGCTTTTCTAGTACATTTTTTGCCTGAAATTCTTGCCTTGGCAAGTAGAGTGTTTCACTCTGGCAAACGATCGCATAAATCCATTCCTGCTTTTCCCACTGAACACCGCAGCAGTAGCCCGACAAATCGAAATTTGGCAAAAAGACTTTTTCTAGGATTCGAACAGCTAGCGGTGGCATGGCTTTACCCCACGGTGGAGAAGTATGCCAACAGGATTCTAAAGTGGTAACTTGGTTAATCATGATGCAATGCGATTCGCTTTTTTATACATAGACTCGCTTGCAGCAGTGTTATCCGGAATGAATTTAAATACTTAACGTTGCCGATAGTCATTACACTTATTCGTCAATTTCAGTAATTGCCTGGACTAAAGATGCGATCGCTCCTTCAATCCGTTGCCATCCGGTTGGTGAACTGAAATCGATTCCTAAGAATGTATCGTTGACTTTGGTTCGTAGCACTAGATAAACAATTCCAGCAATCAAAACCGCACTGATGGCAGGGATATCTTTATCTGGGGGGAAGGAATACTTCTGCTTGAGAAATTTCAAACTCTCAATTGCCACATGATCCCGCACACTTGCCAATTCATGCGTTAACTCATTACCTTCTAGTAATTCCCAACGCACAATTTCTTGCGTAATGGGTCGTTCTTGCAAGTCATGTAGGAAGCGCGTTAGTAATAAGATCATCCAGTCAGCCAGAGATTCGGCATCAACGGCTGTTTCATCCCCAATTAATTCTTCAACTGTAATCCAGTAGTTGCCTTCCTTGCCAAAAGTTTGTAGCAGCGAGGGAAGATTCTCAAAATATCGATAAATCAAAACTTTATCAACCCCAGCTTCACGGGCGATCGCATTCACCCCTAATTGCTTAAAGCCTGATTCTGCCAAGAGTTTACCAACTGCTGCTAGAATTCGTGCCTTCGTTTCTTCTTTGTCCCGCGCCATGAATCTTTCTCATCTACTTGTCACCGCTCAGTGACTATGATACTTTGTCACTGAGCGGTGACTTTGAGGATTTGAGGATGGCAAAAATTTCCTTTGAGCTAGAGGTGTATTCCTTCCATATTGATTTCATTGGACACATGAACAACAGTGTCTATATTCAGTGGATGGAAATTGGACGGACAAAACTGCTGGAAGCAGTAGGGATGCCAACACAGAAAATCTTTCAGCAAGGGTTTGCTCCGGTTCTGATGCAAACTAACATTACTTATAAATCGCCGCTCTATTTAGGCGATCGTGTACAGTTGGAAATGTGGATTTCACAACTGAAAAATGCCTCGGCTATTATGCAGTTTTGCTTTTATAAAGAACAGAGAATGCTAGCCGCAGAGGGATGGCAAAAAGGATTATTTGTAGATACAAAAACGATGCGCCCAAGGCGGTTACGCCCAGAGGAACGTTCTTTGTTCGCACCTTATGTATATTCAAAAGTAGATGAGCAACTCGTTTCCGTCACTATTTGATGTACTGTAAAACGATGATTATTGTTTAGTGGAGCTTCAATTTACTCATAGCAATTTACATCGCTGGAGTTTAATACATGAATTTAAGTTTGAGGAAACCTGATTATGAATCTTGAAGTCAAGCGTCAGAGGTTATTGAAAATTCTGCTACTCGCCAGCATCATTTCTACAGGTATTCACTTCACTGATAATTATCTGTTCATTGAAAAATATCCTCAACCAACCTGGATTACCGCTTCTGCAATTTATCAATCGTGGCTCATTTTTACAGCTATAGGAATTGCCGGGTATTGGTTGTATCAATATCAAAAGTATTGGCTGGCTTATGCTTGTCTTTCGGTCTACTCATTAACGGGTCTAGCAAGCCCAGGACATTATCTCTATGGTACTATGTCGCAATTCTCAGCCAAGATGCATCTCTTAATCTGGACTGATGGGTTAACTGGTTTAGCGATATTAGGATTTATTTTTTGGTCAGCATTAATCCTCAAAGAATGGTGGCGAGAATCTAGCACAACGGACAATATACAAATTTAACTTGATAGGGTATAAATAAATCGAAATTCAATATAATCCCAGCAAAATAGATAGTCGTTGAGCATCACGAATAGCATATCCATCGGAGTCATTGTTGAAGTACACGTAAACGTCAATTCCTTGCATCAGAAATGAACGGATACGCTCAACCCATATCGATAACTCTTCATCGCTATAACCAACATTCCATTGACCGCTGTGCATACGAATATAAGTCCAAGGGGCAGTCAAATAGACATCAATAGGAACTGCTGGGCTTACAGGCAGACAAAGGGCTACACCTGCACTTTCCAGTAGTTTGTAAACTTGGGGAATCAGCCAGCTTGAATGACGAAATTCAACTGTAAATTGTTGTGGGTAGGTTTGCAGTAATTCTAAAAAGGGCTGGAGACGGTCAATATTAATGTGCCAAGTATGAGGAAACTGAAATAAAATAGGCCCAAGCTTTTCTTGCAATCCAGATGCGCGTTCCATCAGACGAGTTAGCGGCTCTATCGGGTCTTTTAACTTCTTCATGTGTGTGAGATAGCGGCTACCTTTGACTGCAAAAAGAAAGTTTGAAGGTGTTTGCTCTCGCCAATTTTCAAACACATACCGCTCTGGCAAACGATAAAACGAAAAGTTAATTTCTACAGTGGAAAAGTGTTGAGCGTAAAATGCTAGTTGTTGGTCACTAGGCAGATGCGGTGGATAGAAAATGCCCATCCAATGTTTATAAACCCAACCACTAGTACCGATTTGCAGCTTACTCATTCAGTTGTCTCAGTTAGATTCTCTCTTGTAACTGGTGAGTGTAAATTTGAAGATATCTGCCTTAAAATTTGGCGAAACACTGAATAATCTCGTACGATTTCTTTAGCTTCGAGCAAGGATTGTACCAGGAATGCCAAGCAGTAACAGTCCAGTATGGATGAAGATTTTTACAATTACTAGTCAGATTTCGGCAATTTGGCAACTCATATTTTTCTGTTGCAGTTTTAATAGAGATATCAACAGCGCGGGACAATGAAGAAGTTGTACGAGAAGATACAACCAAAGCCCCTGCATTACTTGTCCCGCTCTATGCCAGTTGTTGTGTGAGTGCTGTAAAATTGCTCTACATGATTGATACAGCACTGTAAAAAGTGAGCGTCGTCGCTGTACAACTGGCTAGAAATCCAACAAGAACACATAGAACTAATTACTCAAATTTTACTACTAAATTTTATGGTAGGTTCAACCGCTTGCGTGCAGCAAATCGAAACAGATTATCTGGTAGTATCGCTTTCAGCCGAGGCAACCATTGCGCCTCAGTCCCAACACGATAGCGTAATCGTGGTGAATGGCTACGAGCAACATAGACAATCGTCTGTACAACTTTTTCAGGATTGTCGCCTTGTGCAATTGCCTAGTTCACAGATGAGCCAATTACATCACGTGCAGTGTCGTAATCAGCATAAGCAAAAGCTGCTTGTAGCATGGACTGGTTGAAGTTGGTCTTGAAATAACCAGGCTCAATTAAAGACACATTAATATTGAAGGGGTCTAGTTCCACGCTCAGTGCTTCGCTATAACCTTCAAGTGCAAACTTACTTGCACTGTAAAATCCTTGTCCCGGTGCGCCAATCAATCCCGCTACCGAACTAATATTGATAATATGCCCACTGCGCTGCTGTCTCATGACTGGCAAAACAGCATTAGTGAGGCGAACAATACCCCAAAAGTTGGTTTCAAAAATCTCCTTGGCTTGTTCTAAACTTGTTTCCTCAATCATGCTGGCATGAATTTGTCCGGCATTATTAATCAGTAAATCAATGCGATTAGTTTGTGTGAGCAACTGTTTGATACACGATTGCACTGAAGAATCAGAGGTAACATCAAGCCTCAACATTTCTACACCTTGTGAGGCTTGATGTTCCTTGCGGCTAGTACCGAAGACGCAGTAACCCTCTTGAGCCAGCTTTTGAGCAGTTAACTGCCTGCTCCTGTAACTAGCACGACCTTTTTGTTAGTCATAGGTTCTCAATTTTAGTACTACTATTTCCAACATAAATACGTTAGCGTATTGCTTTCTATAGCTTAAGAGATAAAGTTTTTGATCAAGATTATTTTCCTGCTCATAATTTGAGCTTTTGAAGTGAAAATGCAGTAATTATCTCAGTTAGATACTGATCCGTCATTTTAAGTATAGATGTCTGGTAAGGGTACGTTACAATTGAAGTAATTGCAACTTAGTTGATTAGAGACTAGATTAACTAATGTGAGACAAAAATTGTTTAGATAAGGACGTTTTGGTAATTGGGCTAGTAAATAACTTGTCTATAAAGACTGTATACAAGCAAGCATATTGTCAAATAAACTGTATACAAATGTTAGTAGCAGAAAATCGGTCAGTTAGAGATAAATGTTTACAGGAGTTTAGAGTATGGCTGGTATGACAATTTCAATTCAGCTAAGTGATGCTGAAATAAAAGCTTTGTCAGTAATGCAAATTTCAGAAAATGAGTCCTTAAATAAAACGGCGACCAGATTGCTCAAGGGAATTCTGGGTCAGTCTAAAACTACACCAAAGTTATCTACGGCTGAAGATATTAAGGAGATAGTTAGACAAGAGATGAAAGCTATTACTTCGTCTGTACTGTCTAATGATGAAGACATAAAACAGGTGATAAGGCAAGAACTAACAGATGCAATTACTCAGATAAAAGACTTAGTGGATGACCGATTGCAAGGAATAAACACCCCAAAAGAAGAAGTTGCTTCTGTTGAGCTGCAATCACGGCCAGATTATGAAGCAATACGCTCAAGTGTCCTTGCTAAACTGAAAGTAGGTAAGCAGTCCGCAGCAGGTAAAGGGATTGAAGCTTTTATCAAAGAACTGAATGCTGTCGCTTTGCCAGAACAGCCAGCAACTCTGGAATTAGATGCAGCGAGTTAGGGTTTTTCTGCTGGCAACTGGTGTCAAACGGTGAGTATTTGAAAGATACAGCAGTTTGCAAGTAAATGAAGTACAGTGTCTAAGTTTAAAAGCTATATACAAAATCTTTTTTACTCCTGATACCAATTCAATTAATGATTGCAACACATCTTTGGATGAAGACGCGATGAATCGCGTCTCTACAGATGGTCTATTTGTCACATTCTTTTTTCAAATTGGTATGACTTCTGGCTTCTGAATTCTGCTGTATTTGAGGTTTTGCAGTTTAAAAGCTTATCTTCTCTATGCTGCTGAAAAACGCCAAACGAATTTATCAAGTCAGGTGTTTTTTATAGTACATAAATACTAAACAAACACCTTGCATGAGTGAATTAGCTGATAAGTTACTCTAATGGATAGTATTTGCTTTTCAACGTCAAGTGCTGTTGACTATTTGTAATATTTTTGTTAAATTTATTTACATAAGTTAACAAACCCTTTTAAAAGCTATGTACACCACAACTAATGAAGACGGCATTCTCAATAACTACCCATCTGAACCAAAAGCATACTATGCCGAGTATCCCGCAATTTGGGAACAACGCAGATATGTTGTACAAGGTGCGGTAGCAGCCATATTCGTGAGTGCTGTAGTAATGCTGGCTTTTGCAGTTAGCTAAAATTTTTAGATTTCAACATTGCTTTTTCTCATCGGTATTTCCCATTAGCCTCAGCAAAATAGCTGGGGCTTTTTATTACTACCGGAGTGCTTTCGCCTTATTAATACCTGATGCAGAAAGCCGCTTTTACTTAATTGATCAACTCTTTGTCCCAAGTATAAAATCCGAATTTGTCAGGCACTCTAGAAAATCTTCCTGTGCGATAACCGCGCGATAATTCATTCTGTACCTTGACTTTTACCTCTCTAAAATCAGCCGCATTAAGTTTTCCATAAACTCCGTTGACAATTTCATCGATATGGAAAGCTTTTTGAGCATTTTGTTGCAAAAAAGTAGATAAGGCATCAATTAAAAATTGGCCTTCAAATGCTTTGAGCATCGGTATGACTTTTGGTTTTGGAGGTGTTAATGGTTGTTTATTCTTTTTGGCTTTGGTTATGGAAGATCCAGCATTGTGATTGTCTGCGACTAGCAAACTTAAATTTAGAGTGTAACAGCCAGGCTGATCAGGAATACTGTACCATTTATTACTTTCTCTGCCCTGAGTTAGCGAAGACTGAACTCTACTCTTCACTAGTTTAAACACATCTGGTTCTAAGTCTCCGTAAAGCAATTTCACAATGAAATCTATGTGACAGATAGCGCCAATATGTTCCTGTAACACTTTTTTGATGGCTTCAGCGCGACTGAGAGATTGATATTGGGGCAGCATGGGAATTTCTACCCCGTAGAGCGATCGCTGTTGGTTTAAAGGTACTGTTTCAATGAGCGGCAATGCGGGCGGCTCCGGCAGCGGAGGAGTATCTGTAACCGCATCAGATTCTTCATCTAACAATAGATTATTTATAGCGTCTGGAGAGATAGACTCTATAACATTGGTATTCTGCTCAGGAATTGTGTCAACGCTAAAAAACGAGTCTGCCGGTGCTGATTCGGTTTTATTTGTGGTTACAGTCGCATTGCTAGTAGCACTTAGATCCCAGCTAGACAACAAAGCCTCGATATGGCTGAGATTGTCTTTGGCTTGAGTATATAGTTTTTCGTATTGTTCTACCAAGGGCGCGTAGTGATCTCGTAATACTAACAGTGGCTTTAATGCACTTTGGGGAGGGTCTAAGGGGAAGGGACTATTCATACAATAAGCTAAATCTTGATCAATTTTAGGTAATGTAATACTACATCTGTTGTTGATATTGGTGAAGTGCGAAGCATTTTAAGAACAGTTTTGTAGTACATTAATACTAAAATATTAAATTAAGAAATTCCTAAATAGCTGCTATGCCAAAACGCCTTTTGGTGGTCGAATCTCCCGGTAAAGTCAAAAAACTTAGTCAGATTTTAGGTAACGATTGGATTGTACGTGCCTCTTGTGGTCACATTCGAGAACTGAGTGACCAAGGAGAAGATTCGCTCGGCTTTACTATAGATGGCAGCAGTGTGCGCTGCAATTATATTCCACGTGACCAACGGGCGAAAGAAACGATTGGAAAGCTCAAGGCAGCAGTCAAGCAGGTGGATGAAGTAGTTTTAGCAACTGACCCAGACCGTGAAGGAGAAACGATCGCTTGGCATTTGAAAGAGGTGCTAGGGCTAAGAGAACCGAAACGAGTAGTGTACACAGAAATTACAGCATCAGCTGTACAAAGTGCGATCGCTAACCCCAGAAAACTTGACCAAAACTTGATAGGGGCGGGACTATGCCGAGATTGCCTAGACAAACTAGTGGGTTACAAGGGAAGCCCGTTAGTATGGGCTTTGAACAACGGTGCTAAGAGTGTAGGCAGAGTCCAAAGTGCCACTTTGCACCTGATATGCAACCGAGAGAGAGAAATTCAGGCTTTTGTACCCCAGGACTATTGGAATGTTTGGGTTGATTACAAGGAAGAATTCCGCGCTTTTTACAATGGGACAGTTAACTCTTCTGCACAATCAACACAGCAAGAATCGTCAGCACATGATGATGCTGTCAGTAGCAATACCCCAGAAACACCAGAATCGAAGCGCGTTCTAACTCTAGCTGAAGCAACACGATTAGTTGAAGAAGCAGGGCGTTATCCGCATCAAGTCATCCAGCTAGAAGGAAAAGTAGTTAACCGCCAACCGCCGCCACCGTTTATTACTTCGTCACTTCAACAAGCCGCAGGGGCAAAGCTGAAATTTGCACCAGACAAAACAATGCTACTTGCACAGAAGCTGTATGAGGCAGGGCTAATTACATATATGCGAACCGACTCAGTGATGTTGAGTCCAGAGTTTTGCACCAGCGCTCGTCAGTGGTTGGAGCAAAATGACCCGCAGAATGTGCCGCAAAAAGTTGCCAGCCACCGCAGTAGTAAAACTGCTCAAGAAGCACACGAAGCGATTCGCCCAACAGATGTATTTCGTCCAAGCGTTGAATTACGTTCCCAGCTACCGGAGGACGAGTTTAACCTGTATGTAATGATCTGGAAACGAGCGATCGCTTCCCAGTGTAAAGCTGCTGTGTTACGTAAAACTCAAGTCATTACTCAGTCTGGTAATTTGTTGTGGAAAGCTACAGGACAGGTAATTGAATTCTACGGTTATGCTCGTTACTGGAATAATCTCAGCAAGGATACAGTTTTACCCACCTTACACCAGGGACAGGTACTCAACTTAGAAAATGCGGCTCATGAAAAGAAACAGACTCAGCCACCTCCACGTTATAGTGAACCGAAACTAGTACAGTTGATGGAACGTAGAGGAATTGGTCGCCCCAGTACTTATGCCCCAACCGTTTCAACTCTCAAGAAACGGGGTTACATAGAACTCACCAAAGGAAACCTCCACCCAACAGCTTTGGGATTAGAAGTAGATGACTTTTTGCTCAAGGCACTACCAGATTTATTGGAGGCGGAGTTTACCGCGAAAATGGAAGAGTCATTAGATGCGATCGCTCTCGGAAAGAAAAGCTGGCAACAATACCTCAGCACTTGGAACCAGGATTACTTTACGCCAGCGTTAGCAAAAGCTAAGACTGTAGTAATCAGTGGCACAAACACCAATACATCTGCTACGACAGAGCGCAAATATGAAACTTCTAGGACTCGTTGCCCACAATGCAATCAAGCTCTGTCTAAAATTAAGAGCAGCAAAGTTAAAAAGAAGTACTTTCTCAAATGCACAAGCGGCTGTGAAAATGTTGTACTGTTTTGGAGTGACAACAATAAGGCTTGGTCAGCACCACGAACCAAGGCATCTGCAAGTGAGCATCGAGAAAAGCCACAAGTAAAATTAACTTCTTACTCTTGCCCAGTGTGTAAAAAACCTTTGGAGGAATACAGCTATATCAAGGATGAACAGAGTAAAACCATGCTCCGGTGTTCTAATTCTCAATCTCGCCAAGATCAGAAACATAAGGATGTGGCTTATTTCAGCACACAAAAAGGTTGGTGGAGTCCCAAGTACGGTGAGTTGAATGGTTAGATAATATACTAAAGCCGTTTTAGTTGAAGTTTTGTTTCATTTCCTTGCTAATAAGCGCCAGCAATATGCAACAAGTGTATTAGTTTAGAACCATATATTTAAATCAATAGATACTATTAGTTAACTTAAACAATAATCATAGACTGTAAGTTATATTTACCATTTAAGAATAAACATATAAGATTTTATTAGAGCAAATATCGTTTAATTATCTAACTGGAGTTGTTTTCTTTTGATACATATAAAGCTAATCTATTTTTAACAAGATTAAGCAAAAATTAATTTGTCTTAGTTTCCATAGTTAACATTACCTAAAAAGAACAGTTGATTTTTACAACTGCGCTTTGTTTTGCTGCAAATTTTTTGAGGTGAGTTAATGGCTCAATTTTTGCTTGAAACAGTTTGGTTAGTGCCTTGTTACGCCTTGATTGGTGGGCTTTTAGCCGTACCTTGGTCGCCGGGAATTATTCGGCGTACCGGGCCAAGACCTGCGGGTTATGTCAATTTAGTCATGACATTTTTCGCGTTTGTCCATGCTGCTTTATCATTTCCAGCTGCCTGGAATCAACTGCCTTATGAAGTATCTATACCTTGGTTGAGTACTGCTGGTTTAAACCTCTCTATTGATTTAGAAATTTCCGCAGTGAGTGTAGGCGCAATGGTGGTTATTGCCGGCTTAAATTTGCTGGCGCAGATTTATGCCATTGGCTACATGGAAATGGATTGGGGTTGGGGACGCTTTTATTCTCTATTAGGCTTATTCGAAGCGGGACTTTGTGCCTTAGCCCTTTGTAATAACTTATTCTTCAGCTATGTAATTCTGGAAATGCTGACTTTAGGAACCTACTTGTTAGTTGGGTTGTGGTTTAGTCAGCCTTTGGTAGTTACAGGTGCTAGAGATGCTTTCTTAACTAAGCGGGTAGGAGATTTATTCCTACTGATGGGAGTGCTGGCAATCTGGCCTCTAGCTGGAACCTGGAATTATACAGAATTAGCTAATTGGGCGGCTACTGCCAATGTGAACCCAACACTTTTGGCACTTGTTGGTTTAGCACTTGTTGCCGGGCCAATGGGTAAGTGCGCTCAATTTCCTCTGCATCTCTGGTTGGATGAGGCGATGGAAGGGCCTGTTCCCAGTACAATTTTACGGAACTCGGTAGTAGTTGCGAGCGGTGCTTGGGTACTAATTAAATTGCAACCTGTTTTGAGTCTATCCCCCATAGTTTCTTCAGCAATGGTAGCTATCGGTGCGGTAACGGCAGTGGGTGCTTCTATAATTGCGATCGCTCAAATTGATATCAAACGCTGCTTATCCTATTCAGTGAGTGCTTACATGGGTTTGGTGTTTATTGCTGTTGGCACACAGCAAGACGAAGCCGCACTGTTGTTAGTACTTACCCACGCCCTTGCCGCAGCATTGTTAACCATGAGTACAGGTGGAATCATCTGGAACAGCATCACCCAAAACGTCAGCCAGTTAGGTGGACTGTGGTCACGCCGTCCGATGTCGGGACTAGCTTATATTGTCGGTACTCTAGGATTAATTGGTTTTCCTCCCTTGGGAAGCTTTTGGGCATTGTTGAAATTAGCTTCGGGACTTTGGGAAATTAAACCTTGGCTGGTAGGAGTGGTGATAGTAGTCAATGTTTTGACAGCCTTCAGTTTAACGAGAGAATTCTGTCTGATTTTTGGTGGTAAACCCAAGCAAATGAGTGAGCGATCGCCAGAAGTTCACGCTCCTATGGCTGTACCAATGATGATTTTGTTTGGTATTGTTCTGCATCTACCTTTAGTGTTGCAAAGCTTATCACTTCTACCGAGTTGGGCAAGTCTCAATAAAGATGTTGCTTTACTACTGGTTTGGTCAACTATTTTTGGTTGCAGCATTAGCAGCGTCATTTATCTGAGCAATATCATTCCAAAACCTATTCGCCTGCCTTGGCAACCTGTGCAAGACTTAATTGCCTACGATTTTTACACACCAAAACTTTATCGGATGAGCATAGTTTTGAGTGTTGACCTAATTTCTAAATTGGCTGATATGGTTGACCGTTTTGTAGTCGATGGGATTGTTAACTTAGTTGGTTTGGCTTTTATCGGTGGTGGCGAAAGTCTCAAGTACATCACCTCCGGACAAGCTCAATTTTATGCTTTCACAGTTCTATTAGGAGTTGGTGTTTTGGGAATTTTTGTTAGCTGGCCATTTTGGGGAAATCAGTTTTTAACCTTCATGTTTCAGTTCGGTTAATTGTTAATAGTTCAGTATTGTACAATTTGTCTGTCAATCTTTAAAGTCTGAAGAGAATACAATGAAAAAATTTGTTTCAAGAAGAAATTTACTGAAGTTAGGCGCAGGAGCAGTAGGTACGGGAGTAGTAGCAGTAGGAGTAGGCTCTGAGTTAGTTTTTCCGCAAAAAGCAGTTGCCAAAGATGAGATGACTCCTGAGCAAGCACTGCAACAACTTATAGAGGGAAATAACCGATTTGTCAAAAGACAACGTAAAAATCCCAATCAAACTTTTACACGGTTAATAGAAGTTGCTAAAGGTCAGAAACCGTTTGCTTCTATTCTCGGTTGTGCAGATTCACGGGTTCCTTCGGAGATTATCTTTGATCAAGGATTTGGGGATTTATTTGTATGTCGCGTGGCTGGCAATATTGCCACGCCAGAAGAAACCGGCAGTCTGGAATTTGGCAGTATAGTATTAGGTTCAAAAGTAATTATGGTGCTAGGACATAAAAGATGTGGTGCGGTAGAAGCCACAGTCAAAGGCGCTCAAGTACCAGGTCAAATTGCGACCTTACTGGCTGCTATTAAACCTGGCATAGAATCAGTCAAAAATCAACCTGGAGACAAGGTAGAAAATGCCTGTAAAGCCAATGTTGCGTCACAAATACAAAAGTTGAAAACCTCTCCACTTCTTTCGCAGTTGGTTGCTGAGAAAAAACTAGTCATTGTTGGTGGCTATTATGATTTAGATAATGGTCAGGTCACCCTAATTTAGTTAGCATTTGCTGAACTCAAAATAGAACAGTACAGACTTTAAAATTCTCCATTAATCAAATCAAGCTTAAATTCCCCATGCTCAGTGTTTTGATTTGGCTCCCAATTGTGACTGCGGCTTTTATAGCCTGCTTGCCTCTAAATATTCCTGCCAATCGTATTCGTTTAGGAGCATTAACTCTTTCTGGAATAATTCTTCTCTGGAATCTTTTCCTCCTGCTGAAATTTGACATTAATAATCCAGGAATGCAGTTACAAGAGTATCTACCTTGGAACGAAACTCTTGGTTTGAGTTATAAGCTTGGAGTTGATGGAATTTCCATCTTAATGTTGATTTTAAATAGTCTGCTCACCTGGATTGCTATTTACAGTAGTAGTCAGCAGACTGAACGTCCCCGGCTTTTCTATTCCCTGGTTTTATTCGTGAGCGGCGGGGTTGCAGGTGCATTTCTGGCAGAAAATTTACTGCTATTTTTCCTGTTCTACGAACTAGAATTAATACCCTTTTATCTGCTAATTTCCATTTGGGGAGGACAAAAACGAGGCTACGCCGGGATTAAATTCCTTATATATACTGCTGTTTCTGGAGCCTTGATTCTGGCGACTTTCTTAGGTGTAGTCTGGCTAACTGGCTCCTCCAGCTTTAATTATGATGCACTTTCTACCCAAGGCCTATCAACTGCACTGCAAATCATTCTGTTAGTGGGAATAATACTAGGTTTTGGGATCAAAATTCCTCTGGTTCCCTTGCATACTTGGTTACCAGATGCTTACGTTGAAGCTTCCGCCCCGATCGCCATTCTTCTTGGCGGCGTATTGGCAAAGCTAGGAACATACGGTATTTTGCGGTTTGGACTGGCACTATTTCCCCATGCTTGGAGTATTGTTGCCCCATCTTTGGCAATTTGGGGAGCAGTAAGTGCTATTTACGGAGCTGTAGTAGCGATCGCTCAAAAAGACATCAAGCGCATGGTGGCATACAGTTCGATTGGACACATGGGTTACATTCTCTTAGCTGCCGCTGCTAGCACCCCCTTAGCACTCGTCGGTGCAGTTGCCCAAATGTTTAGCCATGGTATTATCCTCGCCATCCTCTTCCATTTGGTGGGAATCGTAGAAGCCAAGGTGGGAAGCCGCGAGTTAGATAAACTCAATGGCTTGATGAGTCCCATACGTGGTTTACCTCTCACCAGCGCTCTACTTGTTTTAGGCGCAATGGCTAGCGCAGGCATTCCAGGTATGACAGGATTTATCGCCGAATTTATTGTCTTCCAAGGCAGTTACTCTGTTTTTCCTATTCCCACTTTATTGTGCATAGTTGCAACTGGCTTAACTGCCGTCTACTTTGTCATCCTTCTCAATCGCACCTGTTTCGGCAGACTTGATAGCAGCCTTGCTTACTATCAACAAGTTCAATGGCATGAGAAAATGCCAGCCCTCATCTTGGCAGCCCTAATCATATTCTTAGGAGTACAACCTACCTGGTTAGTGCGTTGGACAGAACCGACAACTACAGCAATGGTTGCAACAATACCTGCTTTGGAAAAAACTGTAACTCCCCAACTAGCCCTTAAGGAATGAGGGAGCAGGGGGGCAGGGAGTAGGGGGAAGGGGAAGCAAGGAGACAAGGGGGACAAGGAGGAGATTAAGAAAATAATTACTATTTTCTGACTTTTGACTTTTGACTCAGCACTGTTAATCCCCATTACCCCTTATCCCCAGAGGGGCCCCACCTTCCCCACTTCCCAGTCCCCAATCCCCAATCCCCAGTTCCCAGTTCCCAGTTCCCAGTTCCCAAAAACAGAGGAAATTGAAATGGTACAAACTCCAGATAGACCTGTAACTAAATTACCTCCTTCTACACATGAATTTGCAGAAGTAATTCATCGCTTGGAAGCTGGCGGTTCCATGTTACCGGATACGCCAGAAAACCTCATGCAAATTATCGGTATTTATAAAGCTTATGCAGTGCCGATGGATTTTTATTGGCGTGACTTGCTTTATATTGCCGAACGCGTATTTTTAGAACCGTTGCCTTTATTTAAATATTTCTTGCCCGAAGAGTATTTAGAGCGCCACAATCACTATGCAGGTGATGATGCAGATTTGCGAATTTGGCGTGGTAAAGCAACTGCCCACCCCGAACTTTTGGCATTTATAGAAAAGGGTGAAACTTTCAAAATGCCAAAGTTATTACATCACTTGTTTCACGATCGCATCAACATGGAATTTGCCGAAGCTTGTATGCGGGCTATGCTTTGGCATCGTCAGATGTACACGCCAGTGAATCAATTTGATGCTTATTTGGATAGCGAAGAGTACAAAGCCAATGCAGACAGGGCAATTAGGGCATACTTTCAAGGTAATCCCCTCATGCTGGGACTCTACAAGCTATTTCCAGATATGTTTTTAGAACAGTGCCGCCAGATGTCTTACTACGCTAATCTGGGCTTGTTCTGGGAAGTCATGGCTCCAGTTTTCTTTGAAATGTCAGACATCTATGACGAAGGTGGATTTAAAGGCGTCCCCGATGCCATGAATTTCTTGGTGAATGGAATTTTTGCGATCGCAGGCCGTCCCATTTACCACCATGTTTATATTCGAGGCGAATGCTACGAAATTATCCCCAAATCCAAAGGCTTTACTTGGCTTTACGAAGCAGCATTACCCTACGTCGAAGCTGTCTTTTATCGTACTGCTCCTTTTCGGGGAACAAAATCTTACAATGCTCAAGCGGGTCAAGTACCTGATAAGCAGGAAGATTTCCACTATGGTATTCTCTATGCCGATGTATTTCCTGTTGGTACAGCAGGCATTCCACCAACACTGTTAATGCAAGATATGTTGCATTTTTTGCCAGAATATCTTGTTGAGTACTACAAAAAATATTGCCGCAGTGAAGACGATATGTTGATTCAGTTGGGAGTTACTTTCCAGCGGTCAATGTACAATGTCACATCTGCGGTAATTCAAGCTTTGCGAACTGCACTTTTATATCCTTTAGATGACCCAAATCCCAAGCATTTACAAGCCAATCGAGAATTTTTTGAAATGCAATTAAATCGTTTTTGTCGTCCTGAATATGGTATGCGTGATGCGGCTCGTCTGCGAGATATTCAGCGACAGGATTATCGCTAGTAGATCCTTCAAAGCCCCCAATACTTCAATGTTGCCCCTGATACCAAATTGAAGAAGAATACATTCTTCAGAATTCAGGAGCTTTTTAAGTGCGAAACCTTTACGATTGAGAGTGTTGAAGTCATTGGGGGTAAAGTGCGATCGCTTGAATATACAGCAGAATTCAGGTTTCAATTTACAGCAGTTGGCAAGTAAACGAAGTACAGGGTCTAAGTTTAAAAGCTATATATAAAACCTCTTTTATTCCTGACTCCTGGCTTCTGAATTCTGCTGTAATTAAGCGGCATTCTATCTGAATTGCGATTGCCTTCTCCTTTAGGAGATGCTAACGCGAACGGCACTGAGCTTTGCTCAATCGTCATTGTGAGACTTCTTGCCACCTTCACGGCCAATGTCAGCCATGTGTTCTCTATCTTGGCTTACACTTTCACCACCCTTACGCCCAGCTTCACGAGCTTCTTCGGAAGTGAACTCATGAGCAGTACCTTTTTCATGAGCAACTTTTCCGCCCTTTTGTCCAGCTTCACGAGCTTCTTCAGAAGTGAATTCATGAGCAGTACCTTTTTCATGGGCAGCTTGTCCGCCTTTGCTGGCAATTTCACGCTGTTTATCTTCATCCATGGAAGCAAAACCACGGTTGCTAGTATCTGACATAATAAAACTCCTTGTAAATTATTAATCCTTTGCTAGCTTTTGAGCTAGTGGGAAACTCGAAAAGCTTTTCATTAGAGTTGTCTTATTGCTTTAAATTATGTCTGTAAATCTACCAAATTCATGGTTCTTTAGAGAGAAATATACAAGTCTAATTTCTTCTAGAGATATATAACTAAAGTTACAATTTTTATAGAGCTAGTTTAGCGGCTGACTGAAAGCGGATATAGTCTAAACCTTGATAGGTGCAGTCCACAAAAAACTACTTATTTCTTCCTTATGCTTCAGAATTGCAACGAACGTATTTTTCTTCAATAAGTCGTTAATATTATGCCATTAGGGGCAAAATTTCAAATAAAGCCCCAATTGTTACCCATGAACGAGGTACACCATGCCAAAGTTCTGGAAGAATGGCTTGAGCAGCTTTAGCATCATCCCAACTAAGTAGACCGTACTTATTAACCCTTTGAGCAAGAGGAGCTAAAGTTCCTTTCCAGGGACGATAGTTTAACAATGAAGAGTTAAATTCGCGATCTAATAAATCATGTCCCAGTAACTGCAATCGAGGATGGTTTAATAAAATCCTTTGTTTATCGGCATTTGTAAAAAGGAGATAATATTGCCGTATAGAAATAGGACTAGGTAACCAATCAAGTAAATCCCAAGCTTGTTCTAGTGAGTGCAAGCGAAAATTTTCGGAGTAATGAACGTGAGGATTGCACCAAGAATCGATACTGCGAATTTCTGTTCTATGGGGGAGACCCAGAGAGTCAAAATAGTCAAGCCATTGGCGATTATTGACACGTAAGATTGCTCGTGTACTTAACCACATTAATTCTTTACCTATATTTAAGTGAAATGTAAGTTATGAAGCAGTTACAGCAGATTTCAAGTTGATGAAGTACACAATATAGGTCTCATGATTACTGAGCAGCTTGCCTTGAGCGTACCCCTAGGGGGAAGCAAGCTACGCCTTGGTCTCGTAGAGAAGCCGAAAGGAGTCGAAGTAAAGTTAGGTAGAAAGCTTGTTTTCCTTCTGACTTCTGACTCTTGAATTCTGCTGTATTAGTAATTTACATGAGTGTAATAACACATAACTGAGAATATTTTGCATACCCAATGAAAAATATTCGACACTTAATCTAAGCAAAAAGCTAACAGTAACTAGCTAAAACTGCCATTGATATTAAATGTCAAGTTATGAAAACTATCAGCCTTCTACTTGTGATGTATGTACCAGAGATACTAATATTTGCTTGAGAAACTGTAACCAGTTTGGAACATCAGAATTGCCGAAACTAGTGCATGAATAAAATATTTTTTTGAGAAAACTGCTATGTGAATCAGGAGGCTTGGCATAAGCTGCAACTGAACCGCTGAAAGATATATAGATAGCATTTAATGGGCTAATTGCTGTTTGCTAACAACATATTACTGCTAATTTAACTAATTCATTTCTAAAAAATCAGTAATTAGCATTGCTATTTTTTATAAATAAGACTACACCTATTGATGCATCTATCAAAAATTATCTCTAGTATGATAGATGACAAAAATCATGTTTTATACATGAAAGATGAAATGTAATTATTTGTGTTAGTTAACATAGTTATAACATGATACCAGCTAGATGTTAATAATTTTACATCTGTAAGCAAGTAAGTCGGTGATAAAAATTCAAGGTATATAAAGAAATATAAATTTGATATAGATGTAGCGACTGTCTTGATTGTCAAGCGCTCATTAACAAAAAAGCGAGGGTAGGAGGATTGACGCAACTGAGGAACGCAGCGCTAGATTCGACGGTGTTTGGTACGGGCTACAAGACTTGGGGCTTGTAGTCTAAATAGTCAAAGCCCGCATCAGACACTCTGCTGCGCCGCCGAATCTTTCTCAGTTGCTGGATCTCTGGTGTAGGTAAAACAGCAGAATCAATTGACCCAAGGAATGCGATCGTTCACGAGTGAGACTAATTAAAAGTATAAAAATGATGAGGTCACTAAGCGTTAACAATTGGTTGTTTATGGTTAGAAATGCACCAAAGTAGATTATCTCTAACCATTGCATTTAAAATGATTAACATTTTATGAACGCAAGCAGTCAGAGCCAATTTTTTTGATTTACCATGCTCAACAAGGCGCTCATAAAAAGCTTTGATAACCGGATTATGACGCATAGCAACAACAGCACCCATATAAAGAGTGGCGCGAACATCAGCGCGACCACTATTAATCATCCGCTTACCTTTGTGTTACCCGCTATCATGATTAATTGGTGCGACACCAACTAAACGAGAGATTTGTTTAGCGGTTAGCTTCCCTAGTTATGGTAAGTCAGAAACTAGGGTTGTAGAAATAACTTGACCAATACCAGGAGTAGTTTTGAGTAAATTAACTTGCTCAATCCATTGAGTATTGTTTTGAGTCAATTCCTGAATTTCTTGATTGAGTTGTTTGAGACTACCTTCAAGATATTCAATATCAGCCTCAATATCTGCCAATGCTTTACCACAAGAACGTGAGCGGCGATTTTTTTCTGCTGTCTGCATTTCAACTAATTGTCTTCTACGACTAATTAATTCACTCAGTTGACGTGCTGTTTCTGATTCAATTGCTAACACTTAGGGTTTCATTGCTTCCCCAAAGTGTGCCAAAATTTGTGCATCAATAGCATCCGTTTTGGCAAGCTCCCCTGTCGCTTTAGCAAAATCTCTGCCAAGGCGTGGATTAATTAATGCCACAGGTAACAAAGCGGCTTGTAATTGAATTACTGGTTCTTTTTCTAATCCCCCCCTTGCTTCTAAGACAATTAGGTTGATCTAGTAGGATTTTAATAACTCAACGAGATTAACTATTTCTACTTCTGTGTTAGCAACCTTTAATGCTTTACCCATTGGACAGATGTAAACATCAAGTGTGGCTTTGCTAACATCAATCCCCACCCCTACAGAAATATTGTCCATTTTTACCAATCAACATTGCTAATTTTTATGTTGAATTCATCCCCTTGATTTCACTCTTCCTTGCTCGATACGGACTGTATGCTTTAAATATCAGTACTCAAAGTTTTGACCCCGGCGACTGTTCGAGTTCTGTCATGGAGATTTTTGTAGTGACCCATGCTACAAAGCGGTCTAATATGACCAAGGGTGCGACGGTCTACCACTTCTTTCAATATACAAGGGTGTGTTACGCCGTAAGCTAACGCACCTTTCGGGTTCAGCAGTCGCCTGACGCCGCTTGACGCCAGTCCGCTCAAGTCGGGAGACCCCCCTACGCGGCTGGCTCCTCCACTTGGGGAAACCCCAGACGCTCATTCGCCTTCAGAGATTTCCGGTACGTTAGGACTAAAGCCCATAAAGCACGCTACCAGATTCAAATCAATTGTGGATAAGGTTTTCCGACTTGTGTGTACACCGTAACTTTACTAAGGAGAGGGGGGAGCCTTTATTTTACTCTGTGAGGTTCTGGCTTTATACTCAATTGCGCTCAAACATAGGACTTAAAAGACAGCACCACTTTTAATTGCTTTTAATCTCTATTAGGAGTAAAACTGAGTTTAATGGTGAAGCAAGAATGCTTTCGACTTTCAGATGCATTCTTGCTTTACATACTTTTATGATGCCTTACCCTTACTGTTGTCCTTCTACAAAGTATTTAACTATGAGTAGACAATTTCTACCATCCGCACCACGTTCGTAGACAACACGGTCAGCCAAACGCCGCAGGAGAAACCATCCATATCCACCTACTTGCAAAGTACCTGGTTCTGGCTCGGCGATCGCATCAGGATTGAAAGGTTTTCCGTGATCCCAAATTTTAATTTCTAATCGGTCAATCCATAGACAAATGTCAATTTCTATGGTTGTTTCCGGTGGTAAAGCGTGATGGGCATGACGAACAGCGTTGGTAAAACCTTCTGCTAATGCTAATTTGAGGCAAGAAAGTTGGGTTGGTGACCAGCCGAGTTGAGACAAATGTTGCCGACAAAATTGATCAAACCATTGTTGTACTTGGTTTAGGAGCTTGAGTTCGCTCTTCACCGTCAGATGGTCTTGCTGCATTGCGCTAAGCATTGACCGTGACTTGAATAATAAGTAAGTGAAAATTGTTTGTATTTGTTGACTTTTAGCGATTTTAGCTTCTGGAATACCATTTTAATCCAAAACTTAAAATCTTAGATTCTATCAGGACTATTAAAATTGACGCCTGTTAATTTTATCAAAAGCATACCTAAATATATACTCTTGAAACTCACAGGCGTCAAAACAGTTTGTCGTGACTAATTTAGAAAAGTCCCAAGGTCAGAGACTTATCTAATGGTAAGGCTGCACCGATACCTAGCCATAGAGTCACCAGAGTGCCAAAGAGGAACACTGTGGTTGCAACTGGACGGCGGAAGGGGTTTTGGAACTTGTTGACGTTCTCAATAAAGGGAACGAGGATCAAGCCCAGAGGTACAGATGCCATTGCTAACACTCCTAAAAGTTTGTTAGGAAGCGATCGCAAAATCTGGAATACAGGAAACAAGTACCACTCTGGCAAAATTTCCAAGGGGGTGGCAAAAGGATTTGCTGGCTCACCGGTTCCAGCGGGATCTAGCACAGCTAGAGCCACAATAGCAGCGAACGAACCCATGATTACGATTGGAAATACGTAAAGTAGGTCATTAGGCCAAGCAGGTTCGCCATAGTAGTTGTGGCCCATGCCTTTGGCGAGTTTGGCTCTTAACGTAGGATCGCTCAGATCAGGTTTTTTTTGTGTTGCCATTTTTTTATGTGTTCTCCTACTTAACTTGAATTATGGCATTTGCGAATACTGTCAGCTTTCAGGCAAACCTAGTCTGCGGCAAGCCGCTTTGAGGTGGTCTACAGTTTTCAGCTTCAGATGTAAGTGCTTGTTTTCTTGTAACTTATTTGTGGCTAGATTCTTATTTTTCATAAGTTTAAAACAAACAACTCCATCTGGAAACTGAAAACTTTTGTGTTTCGCTAATAGCCGAGATTACAAAGGCCCAGAAATACCTTGTTTGCGAATCATCAAGAAGTGAAACAGCATGAAGACTGCAATCAACCAAGGCAGCACAAAGGTGTGTGCGCTGTAATAGCGAGTTAGTGTTCCTTGTCCAACACTAGAACCGCCGCGTAGCAGGTCAGAGATTAGAACACCAACTACAGGAATTGCTTCTGGTACGCCGCTGACGATTTTTACAGCCCAGTAGCCAACTTGATCCCAAGGCAGAGAGTAGCCAGTCACGCCAAAGGAAACGGTGATTACTGCCAAGATCACACCACTTATCCAGGTCAATTCGCGGGGCTTTTTGAAACCACCAGTCAGGTAAACCCGGAAGGTGTGCAAAATCATCATTAACACCATCATGCTGGCAGACCAGCGGTGGACGGAGCGAATTAGCCAGCCGAAGTTGACTTCATTCATGATGTACTGCACCGAGGAGTAAGCTTCGGTGACTGTTGGCTTGTAGTAGAATGTCATGGCAAATCCAGTGGCAAACTGGATGAGAAAGCAAGTTAGGGTAATTCCACCCAGACAGTAAAAGATATTGACATGGGGAGGGACATACTTGCTGGTTACGTCTTCAGCGATCGCCTGAATCTCCAAGCGTTCCTCAAACCAGTCATAAACGTTAGCCATACAATCTCAAGTTCCTCAAAATCGGTTGCGGTTGATTAAAAAGTCCGAAGTTTTGATTGGCAATAGCTGCCGCTCATACTTCTCTCCCAATTAACAATTTTGGGATTTTGCCAAAGAGTGATTTGTCCTTTTGCTTGTTAGCTTTGGTGAGCATTCCCAGTTTTAAGAAACTTAACACTCTGTAAACATGGAATATATTGCGATCCCTTTGCAATTCAACACCAAAAATGGTGGTCACAAAGTAGATTTTATCCTTTGTGGAGCGGGATTTACTGCAACCAGCTGACTTAACAACTTGATTAAAGCAATGCACCACTTCTATAAAAAAAGTAACATAGTCGAGAGATAGATTTCATAAACAACAAGGCAATTAGGCAATTCTAGGCAATGTGGGTTGAGTTGAAATTCAAAATGGGGTTCATGCACACAAAGTTTTTTCGGCTAGGATTTTCACTGCTAGTAGCAGTTTGCTTGATGCTGGGCGCATTCATTCAACCAGCAGCAGCTTTGACTAATGAGCAAAAGCTTCTATCAGAAGTGTGGCGAATTGTCAATCGCACTTATTTGGATGAGACATTTAATCATCAAAACTGGACGGCAGTAAGACAAAAGGCTTTAGAGAAGCCACTGCAAAACAATGAAGCAGCTTACGGGGCAATTCAGAAGATGCTCAAGAGCCTTGATGACCCTTTTACCCGCTTTTTAGACCCGGAGCAGTACCGTAGTTTACAGGTTAATACTTCTGGGGAATTGACGGGGGTGGGATTGCAAATTGCTTTGAATCCAGAGAACGGTAGGTTGGAAGTGGTGTCTCCCATAGCGGGTTCACCCGCAGATAAAGCCGGAATTAGACCACGCGATCGCATTCTCAAAATTGAAGGCATTTCCACAGAAAATCTGACTCTCGACGAAGCAGCGGCTAGAATGCGCGGCCCGAGTGGTAGTCTTGTGACTTTGGTAATAGAACGAGATGGAGAGGGAGAAACGGAAGTTAGAGTTGTGCGCGATCGCATTGCTCTTAACCCTGTAATCTCAGAACTGCGGGTTTCGCCGCAGGGTACACCCATTGGCTATCTTCGCCTCACTCAATTTAATGCCAATGCCTCAATGGAATTAGCACACGCTATTTCTAGTCTAGAAAAAAAAGGTGCTGCTGCCTATATTTTGGATTTACGAAATAATCCTGGAGGGCTGTTGCAGGCAGGAATCGAAATTGCCCGTTTATGGTTAGACTCTGGCACGATAGTCTATACCGTTAATCGCCAGGGTATTCAAGGGAATTTTGATGCATTTGGCCCAGCGTTGACTCAAGACCCTCTGGTGATTTTGGTAAATCAAGGAACTGCCAGTGCTAGCGAAATTCTTGCTGGCGCACTGCAAGATAATGGTCGTGCTACTTTGGTAGGCGAAACCACTTTTGGTAAAGGCTTAATCCAATCTTTATTTGAATTGTCAGATGGTTCCGGCTTGGCGGTAACAATTGCTAAGTATGAAACACCCAAGCATCGAGATATTAACAAACTAGGTATTAAGCCAGACAAAGTGATTCCCCAAGAGCCAATTAACCGCGAAAAGATTGGCACTGAAGCGGATTTACAATATGAAGCAGCAGTGGAACTCTTGACAAAAAATTCGTAACAAATTTTACGCTCAATTTACTTCTGCTCTAATGGGCAGAGTAATGACAAACTCTGTATTTTGACCCAAGGTTGATGATTGGACATCAATCGTGACTCGATATCGTTCAATGACAATTTGACGGGCAATAGCCAGTCCTAATCTGTGCCTTTGCCCACATTTTTTGTAGTGAACCAGTGGTCAAAATTACTCTGAAAAGCAAATCAGCTATTAACTAAGTATGAAAGAGCTGATTATGAACTGCTGACCAGTTTTAACTAAAAATTAAAAATTAAAAATTAAGAATAAGAATAATTTTTAATTAATTTTGGGTACAAGCCCCCACTGATAGCACAGCGTAAAGCCTTCTCTACGAGAAGTTGCGCCAACGGCATAGATAGAGCGAGTCTTAGAGAGCGTCTTGCAATTTTTAATTTTACATTTTTAATTTTTAATTGGCATGACACTGCAATGTTGTTTGACGAGTAGTTTGGATTTGAGATTTTGTGAAAAATGTCTAGACGCGTCAGATCCTTGGTATAGCCAGTTACTTTATTTCCGAAAAAAGTTCTGCTAAACTTATACTGTGCAAAGGAGTGTCTTGGGTGCATTTACTAAATTTCACTTCTGGTAAGCCACTGCCTTGGAAGAGTTTCCCGGCTTCTTCGCCTTGGTCTGGGACAGGAAAAGCAAGTGGCGTAGAAAATCCCAAGACTGTGCTGCATCGCTTTGTAGTGAGTTAAAAAACCTAGTTCATTTTTATTGAACCTGGGGGTAAGCGATCGCCATTGTTAAAACAGTATATTTACTCTGAGATTAAAATGGCGTTTTTGCCTGTAAGCGGAGAGTTTCTTTTAACTGCGGATGCTCAAAGTGAATTTCCCTAGCGTGTAAATGTAATCTATTGGCAGATGTAGAGCATCCATAAAGGCGATCGCCTAAAATAGGTATGCCAAGTCCTAGTGAATCAGCAGCGTGAACCCTCAGTTGATGGGTGCGCCCTGTTAATGGCATAAACTCTACACGAGTATAGTTTCCTTCTCTCGATATCACTCGGAAGTTTGTCAAGCTAGATTTGCCACGCTGCCAATTAACTTGTTGATAAGGGCGATTCTCAGGATTTCCCCACAGTGGTAGTTCAATTGCACCTTGAGCAATTGTCAAAGAACCGCAAAGTACAGCTTCATATAGCTTGTAAACCTGCCGCTCTTGAAACTGCTGACTTAGTTGCCGATAAGTTTGGGAATCGCGAGCCAGTAAAAGAATACCAGATGTTTCCTGATCTAGCCTATGCACAGCATTAAGTCCCATGCCATCAGCTAATAAATGACGCAAGCGACTCACCACACTATCTTGGTTGTTAAGATAACGACCTGGAACCGATAGTAATCCTGCGGGTTTGTTTATAGCAATCAACCATTCATCTTCATAAATAATAGGTAGTTCAGCAAAAGAGGCAGTGAGAAAATGATTTTTTCCCCCTCTTCCTTTGTCAGGCAATCCTGACAGTAAAAACCCCATTAATGGCTGGCAACGCTCGGCACAAGCTCCATAGAATTGTCCCTGGATTTTGTCTTGATTTGCTGAGGAAGCTCCCCACCAAAATTCCGCCATTGCTAGTGGTTTAAGTCCATGTGTCGCCGCGTAATGCAGTAACTTTGGCGCACAACATTCCCCCGTACCAGTGGGTATGGAGCCTGCTGGCATCAATTGTTGTAGCGATAGAGATTCCCCAGAAAAATTAGTCAGGCTGTAGGCAGCGTGCATTTGAGCTTGTAGCTGACGAGAGAGTGCTTGACGCTGTTGTTTTAGTTCGCGAATCCGTGCATCTGCCGTTAAAATCCGCTGCTGGAGTGGCTGCAATGTACTATTTTGCTGGCGTTTAAGTTGCCTTCGCTCAATTCCATGCTGACGGCTTTGTACCTCAAGTTGTTCAAGAGCAGTTGTCAGTAGCTCCCCATTAAGTGTTTGGGAAAGGAGTAGGCGTTTTTCGTGACGTTGATGTTTGGAATCGCGATGGCGATCGCTCATTGCTCGTAACTGCTGCTCAAACTCACTAGACAAGGTTTCGTATTGCTGACGTTCTGGAAGTTGCTTTAGGCTAATGAGTTCCTGCTTGATAGTATCCAGTTCTGCCAAGGTACGGGCTTCTTCTAAGACAACTTCGTCTCGTCCTGGAATTGACGGAACCCAACCTTCAACTAGGCTCTCACCACGCAGAAGACCGGAAAAGGCTTTGAGTACCCGTTGTTCGCCATCAGGCAGTTCAACGAGTAATACCCCATACATCTTGCCTTCACGTTCATAGCAGTCATTTTTTGCCAGTTGTTGCATCAAACCATAAGCGATCGCTTCAGCAATTAAGGTGCGAGGCAGTTTCAGTAGTTCGCCAGTATGAGGACAACGCCCCTGATAGTAATAGCTAACAGATAAGTTACTGACTACAGAATTGATGTCAATAAAATGTGCCAGAGAATGAAGAACTAACATACAAGAGGTAATTTAAAATCAGACGTCCACACTCTGTTAGATATAACAAAGCATGAAAAGCTTTTTCTTCATTCGCTATTTTAAGTATTAATTATTACCAATTGACAATTAATTTAAGGTTTAAAGCCTCCCGCATTTATCAATTGACAGTGGACAAGAATTGGAATTTTTCAACTGTCAACAAATACAAAAAACCTCGACTTGATAGCCGAGGTCTATGGGAGAAGTCCAAATGTCGATGAGAGATAGCGATACCGAAATCTGCTTACTTTGGCTAACGCTAATTTATTTTTAATTATTAACTTATGTAAACAATCTTAGCTTGTTTGTTACATATAGTCAACTAGAGTTGACAAAAAAAGTTAATGGCATTAATAAGGGCTACCTATCAGAAAAGTAGGGCGATCGCTATAGCGTTTCCAATTCCAGTGAGGTACAAAATAACCCCTCCCCAACCCTCCCATTACCAAGGAGAGAGTGCGCGACAGCGCGGGTGGGGTGTATTTCATGTGTCTGAGAATTGTTATATTAGGGCTGATATACAAAAGTTGTCTGCTGAGATTAGGGGTGTAAGGGTAATAAAGAATTTATTCCTCCCCTACACGCCTATCACTCTAGCTCTTTACAAATGTCCACTCCAGTATTTTGATAGGAGCTTGCTGAAGTGTTTGAGCCAGTTCGGCATTGTTCTCAAATTTTACCTGGGACAAGCTGGTGGCTTCGACGTTGACCGTAAATTTATCGTTCTCAAAAGGCCAGGGTTTGACAACAACTAAATTATCACTGCGCTGCATAATGTCATAGCGCTCACCGTCAGGGCCTTTACTAATTTCTAAAAAACGCTCATCGGCAGGTAGTTCTTGCTGACAGAGGATAAGAGAAAGGCGATCGCACCATTGCATAAATGCATAGGCAGCATCAACTTCCTCTTTTTCAATCCCTAGTTCTTCGCGCCAATGTTGCTGATTTTGAAGTTGCTCATCTAGCAGCTTGTCTAGTTTTGGAAACTTACCCCGGCTTGGCTCATTTAAACGGCTGATGTGCATGGAAATTAATAGAGCCACCCACCGTCCCCGGTAGCGAGCATTCTTTGCCAAATCAGCCAATTTCTTAATACCAATCTCTACATCCTGATTTGTGCTAAGAGTAAAGTCCTTGGGCGCACCTGCTTCAGTAAGACTGTCCTCTTCCCACTCTTTTTCTAAGTCATCGTGATGAGAAATTGCAGCTAGCGTTTCATATAACCTTGCTGGCGCATCTTTACGTCGCCACTGTCCTGCTAGTTGAGCGGCTAACAAAGCATGAGCGCGGTGATAAATAACTTCCCAACCAGTTGGTGTAGCGTTAACAATCACAAGTTAATCTCCTACTTCTCTGTTTTGATTTTGAGTTAAGCTAATTTGAATTGATTGAGTTAAATCAATTTCTAAATGCAAAATGCGACTAGATATTAAGGAAGCGATCGCTCTTACAAATACTTCAGTTTTTCGTACTGTATTCACAAGACTATAGGCATCTTGTCTAGAAAATAGACTGAGCTAGACAATACGTTTTTAACTAACTCATATTAAATATTCGAGTTTAAGTAGTCATTGCTAAATTAATTAACCCAAAAGTTTTTGAATTATAAATTTAATTTAAATTAATTTAAACTAGTTTTTATTCTAATAATAAAATCATCCACTCATCCACCAATTTAATAATTTTAAAGCAAGATAATGTAAGGCGAGCAATGCCCACCTTACTAAAAAAAGTAATTTTTCAAGGATTAATCAAAGGCATCTGTGCCTTGAATCAACCTATCCTTTTACAGAACATATTGATTTAGGATTTGCTTTCTAGTGGGTTAGCGATGTATTTAAATGTAGGCTCAGAATTCCAAGGGCCTCGCTCATCAGTACCATTTCCGTTCGTAGATAGATTGTAGTAAAGGGCAACAGTTTCATCAGGCTTGATATTACCAAAGAATGGATCTGTCAACTTACCCAGTGAATCTAGAGCTTTCATAAACATCTGGGTATGAGAAATTTCCCGTGTTAAGAGATGAACCAAAGTCTCTTGAGTTCCCTGATCTGTCGCCAACTTAATTAACTCTTCGTAAGTTTGACGAGCGCCAGCTTCAGCTGCAATATTAGCTCTCAAATCACGTACTACATCTCCACCTTCATTCAAGTAATTTGCAGTCCAGGCGTTACCCTGGCTATCTAGAAAATGGGGGCCAATTCCGCGTACAGCAAAGAGAGTACTTTTGTAAGCTTCTGTTTGATCTGTATTTTTAGTATGAGCTTCGATGAGTTTACCTACCATTTCTAAATGGCTAAATTCTTCGATAGCAATGTCTTGGAGCATATCTCGAATTCCAGCATTTTCGACGTGGAAGGATTGTACCCAATATTGCAGCGCTGCACTAAGTTCTCCTGTCGCTCCACCGAACTGCTCTAGAAGTAACTGAGCAAAACGAGGGTTTGCTTCACGAACGTTTACTGCATGAATCGGCTCTTTTTTGTGAAAAAACATAACCCTTAATATTTCCAAAAAACGATGTTACAGAGTCTACGGATTATTTTTCCTAGTACTCCTAGAATTTCTAGTTTTATTTAGCGAATTTTGATTTTTTGAGCAGATAAAACTAGTTAACTAGAAGACTTAATTAAACACACCTGATTATTTACAATTTGCCAATAAGCGGTTAGACATTGCTACTTCTTCTGATTAATCCCCACAGATAAATAGCTATAATTGCGCCGAGAACAGCAACCAAAATACCCGTAAGGCTTAACCCAGCCCCAGCCGCAGTAAGTTGTAAGGTTCCTGTTCTTAGTAATGTGAAGATACTTCCACCAATAAAAGCGCCAACGATACCTAAAATCATTGTGGAGAGAATTCCACCACCTTGATACCCAGAATAAACAGCTTTGGCGATCGCACCAGCTAAAAGTCCTAAAATTACCCAAGCAATAATAGTCATAATTCCCTTAAGAATTCGCTTGCTTAGTAATTAATTTATCAATATTGGTTCACAATTGTTTCTACCACATGAGATAAATGGTAAATCCAAAAGTTATAGAAAATCTCTTACATCAGCTATGTGTAAAATTTTTTCCTTTTACAAATGAATTTCTTGTTAAATTTAGTTTTTAGTACTTAAAGAAAAACTTTGCTTGAGATATGGTTTAATCTGGTTTGGTTTTGTCATGCATCAAAAGCAATAAATTTAAGGTAGTTATTTCTACCTTTAGGAGAATTTAATCTATTTAAAATATGTTTAGAAATAAAAATATAGGTATTGCACACTTAGTTTTTAAACATATTTGTGTAGCACCTAATGTAAGTAAGTGAGGCAAAAATTATGTTGTATGAAGTTATCAAATCAGATTCATTGGTGGAGTTATCCATAGAAGAACAGCAGCATCTATCTGGTGGACAATGCTTCGGCAGACGTCAAGAACGTCCAGAACGCCCAGGAGAGTTACCACCAGGATATGATAAATATGTCTACCATCATGCTGATGTTTTCCCCCAATCTGGTTCCCCTAGTCAAGGTAGTGGCTTTGACTTCGGCGGCGGGCAGAATGATTTTGGCGGAGGTAACCCCAGCGGAGGTAACCCCGGCGGAGGTAGCCCCGGCGGAAGTTGTTCTGGTAGATAGATAATTACTAATGATTTCCTAAATCCATAATGTGCTAATTTTAGCGTAATAGGGTAGGTTTCCCCTGAGAAACAATTGTTTCTAAATTAGGGGATTCCTACTATTTTTTGCGGAAACTAAACAAGTAACACATCGCAACAAGTTCTCGTAATAGTATCAAATTGCGCGTGAGAATTTAGTCTCGCGAGTTCTTGTATGAGTATCAAAAATGACGGCAATATTCCTTACAAGTAACCTACCAATATCTGTGACTTGAATATGGTTTGTTGATAAACTAACTAAACCATCAACTTCTAGTGGTTGTAATGCTTTTAATTCTTCAGCGAAATATTCATCAAAACTGATGTGATATTTTTTTTCAATATCTGGTTTGTACAATTGAAAGTGAGACATGATAGACATAATCACATCTCGTCTAATTATGTCATTTTGACTCAGTTTGATGCCTTTGCTAGTTGGTAAAACACCCGCTGCAATTGTTTGATAATAATCCTTTAATTGCTTGTGGTTTTGGGCATAGGCATCTTCTAACATACTTATGGATGTGACTCCGAATCCAAAAAGTTCTGTTTCTGCGTGAGTTGTGTAACCTTGAAAGTTGCGTTTGAGAGTACCATTGCGTTGAGCGATCGCCAGTTCATCATTAGTTTTGGCAAAATGATCCATGCCAATAAATAAATATTGGTTACTCGTCAATTCTTCAATGGTCATTTTCATAATTTCTAACTTTTCCTGTGGTAGAGGTAATGTCTCTTGTGCAATATTTTTTTGCACAGGTTTAAGCCACGGTACATAGGCAAAGTTAAACACAACAATCCGGCCAGGGTCTAATTCAATGGTCTTTTTCAGTGTCTCTCGAAATGTCTCGCGAGTTTGATAAGGTAGACCATAAATTAAATCGACATTCACACTTTCAAATTTAGCTTCTTTAATCCAGGTCATGACATCAAACAGCATTTCTTGTGGCTGGACGCGATTCACAGCTACTTGAACTTTGCGATTAAAATCCTGGATGCCAAAACTAATTCGGTTAAACCCAATCTGTCTGAGAAACAAAATGTAATTTCTATCGACATAGCGGGGATTAATCTCAATTGAGATTTCTGCCTGTGGGTCGATGTTAAAGTAGCGATTGATGTTTTTCCATAAGAATTCTACTTGGTCACGCTCTAAGTAATTAGGTGTACCTCCTCCCCAGTGAATTTGCAACACTTTTCTGTCTGGATCAATTAAGGCTGTAGTGTTCTTGATGTCTTGAACCAAATGCTTTAAATAAGGTTCAGCAATCTTTTTATTGTTAGAAATTACCGTATTACAGCCACAGAAATAGCAAGCACTTTGACAAAAAGGTATGTGGAAATACAAAGAAAGAGGGGATTTTCTTTGATTAGAAGCTGCGATCGCTACCTTAAAGTCGGTTTGGGTGAAAGTTTCGCTTAACTCTGTAGCAGGTGGATAGCTAGTGTATCTGGGTGCGCGAGTATCATACTTCTTGATCAAATCCAGATCAAATTTGACACCAGGTAATAGAAAAACCATCAAAACCTCCGGAGACTGGGGATTAGGGACACTTCTCTACGAGAGGCTGCGCCTTAAGCGTAGCTATGCCGCAGGCTTTACAACAAGCGGTAGTTGAGCGCAGCCGAAACTCAGTGCATCGCTGGGGACTGGGTATTAGGGAACTCGGCCCCCTCTGGGGAAGGAGCAATGGGGATAGGGATTTGGGACTAGGTATTAGGGACTAGAGGCTAGGAAAAAATTTAGTTTACTAAAACAAATTGATTTTTCTTCCTAATATGCCAGTACCCAGTACCCAGCCACCAATACCCCTAATTAGCTACTGCTGTTTCGGTGCTACCTGGATTTTGGGAACGAGTCAGGCTATTGAACAATACTTGACCAAGTGCTTTGATTAAACTTCCCTCTAGCTCTTGAGCCATCTGTAAGTTGAACTGGAAGGCATTATTAGCTTCTGCTACAATCCGTTGGGCGATCGCATCATCAATTGGTAGTGCGTTCAATGCTTGACGATACTTGTCCTTAAATGCTTTCTTATCTGGAATTTGCTCAAAATTGTAAAAGGACGTGCCTTCGTAGCCAGAGAGCTTTAGGGCTGACTGAGCAACTTTTTGGAGCATTTGACCTCCAGAGAGGTCTCCCATGTAGCGAGTGTAGGCATGACCTAACAATAAGGCAGGTGCACTAGCAGAAACTTCCCGAATACGAGCAATGTAGGTTTGAGCAGCAGCTGAGGGTGTGACTTGCTTTCTCCACTCATCCCCATAATAGAATACCATGTCTTTCTCTAACGACGCGTGGCGATTGAGTTCGGGGAAATAAACCGCGCTAATCACAGGATGATTGACATGACTCTCTATTGCCGCTTCTAATTCGCTGTAGACGTAATACAAGTTGCCTAAAAATTTGGCGAAGCAGTCTCTATCTACAACCCCTTTAAGAAAACATTTCATGAATCCCACATTTTCCGCCGAGGTGTGAGCTTGTTGAGTTCCAGAGCGCAGTTTGATGGCTAGATTGCTACTCATTGTTGCTTCCTTCATATTCAAGCGCAAGGTTTTCAGGCAGTCATCAACTCAGAATGCCTGTCAGTGCCAGAGTTAAAAGATTGTTATTCTAGGTTTAGAGAGGATTTGCATCACTCTACTCAGCAAGTACCATTACCAACGCAAATCCTAGCGATTTTTATTTATCTCAAAATTATATAACTGATAATGGTTACATAACTATTAAGTTATTATGATTGTTTTGCTGAGGTATATTTCAGTCGGTTAGCGACAAAATTGCTTGTTGGATAGGCATTTTAACTGTCCTGAAACGGAGATAGTAAGGTTATTTCTCACAATTTACTTTCAATAATTTAACTGATGTCTTTTTATAGCTGTTTATGGTTTTATAACTTTAAAAGCATAAACTCATAAAAGGATTCTGATGGTTAAGTCTGTGGAAAGTCTCCAGCCTGATGTGCTGAAGCCAGGTGTGAAAGCGCCTGTTCAGGAAACTTTGTTAACACCAAGGTTTTATACTACTGATTTCGATGCTGTAGCGCAGTTGGATATTTCGGCTCAAGAAGCTGAATTGCGGGCAATTGTTGAGGAGTTACGCGCTGACTATAACCGACATCACTTTATCCGTGATGAAGAATTTAAGCAGTGTTGGGATCACATTGATGGAGAAACGCGCCTCGCCTTTATTGATTTCTTGGAACGTTCCTGTACCTCAGAGTTTTCTGGGTTTCTGTTGTTTAAAGAGTTATCGCGCCGACTGAAAGACCGCAATCCTATCTTAGCGGAAGCTTTTAATTTTATGGCACGGGATGAGGCACGCCACGCGGGATTTTTGAATAAATCAATGGCAGATTTTAATCTTTCCCTCGACTTAAGTTATTTAACTAAAAATCGTACCTATACATTCTTTCCACCAGAGTGGATTATTTACACTGTCTACTTATCTGAGAAAATTGGCTACTGGCGTTATATTTTGGTGTATCGCCATATGGAAAAACATCCAGAACACCAAATTTATCCCCTCTTCCGCAAATTTGAGAGTTGGTGTCAAGATGAAAACCGACATGGGGATTTCTTCAATGCACTGCTGCGATCGCAATCCCAACTATGGAACAATTGGAGAGCGCGGTTATGGGTGCGCTTCTTCTTGCTGAGTGTATTTGCAACCCATACGTTGACAGTATTTGAGCGGGCGACCTTTTATCAGTCCATTGGTATAGACCCGCGCGAATATAATACCAGAGTCATTCAAGAAACAAACAACACCTCTGCGCGGGCATTTCCTCTGATTTTAAATACGAATCACCCCAAGTTTTTCCAGCGCTTAGAGCAGTGTTCTGACCTTAATCTGAAAATAGCAGAGATTAATCAGAGCGATCGCCCCAAGTTTATCAAGTTCTGCCAAAAATTACCCCTGATAACCTCCATCATCTGGTATCTATTGCAGACATACCTAATCAAACCCGTCGATGCTGAATCATTACGGGGGAAGGTTCATTAATCTGGAATTTAAATAAAGTAGGAGATAGTATTATATTATCTCCTCTGCTCCCCTGCCTACTGTTGTGCTTCCACGGGGCGTTCATCGGCAACAAATTCTCCAGGAGTTGTTTTAATCGCTGGTTTGCTAACTTCAACTCCGGGTACAGGCAAGTTGAAATCCGGGCCTCTGCGAATAATGCGACTACCAAAATAGATATATGCAATCAGCAGCAAAATATAAGTGATTGTAAAACCTGTCAGGGATGCAAGAACATGACTGGCAGGAACATGAGAGGCAGAATCTACAGTGCGAATTTCTCGGTAGAGTGTCCACGGCTGCCGCCCAACACAGCGGACAATCCAACCCGTATCAATTGCAATGAATCCCAAAGGAGCCGCAAACATCCAAGCACGCATCAGCCAGCGCTGCTGAGTAATTTTCTCTGGCGAAAATCTACCCAATGGCCAGTAGATAACACTAACGAACATTAATCCGGCTAACAAAAAACCAATACCAACCATTATTCGAAAAGAATAGTAGATTACACCAACAAGACGTGGACGATCCTCCGGTTTCCACTCTTTCAAACCGAGTACTGGCTCAGATAACTTTTCTTTGAATTCTAAAATGTATCCCAGTGCATTGGGAACATCAATTTCCCAGTCGTTTTTCTCTGTTTTGTTGTTTGGTAACGCTAGCAGGCTCCAATCAGCAGACTCTCCAGCGGGAATTGTATTCCACTGTGCCTCCATTGCCGCCAGTTTTTCGGGTTGATAGCGGTAGACTTGTTCAGCATTCAAATGCCCTACATAAATTTGTAAGGGAGCAACTATAATTGCCGCTGCTAAGGCAATTTTAAAAGATTTAGAAAATAACTGAGGATGGCGATTTCTCAAAATATACCAGGCACTAATCCCACCTACGACAAACAAGGACGTTTCTAGCGTTGCGAGGAACATATGCAGAACGCTGTTCCCCATAAATGGGTTGAGGATTGCCTTAAAGTAATCGTGAACTACAAACTTACCATTAACCATCTCTCCGCCTGCTGGTGATTGCATCCAGGAACTTGCTGACAATATCCAAACTGTGGATAAGTTTGCGCCAATTGCTACCAGAATCGTAGAGAGATAGTGAATTGCGGGATTGACACGTTCCCAGCCAAATAACATAATGCCGAGAAACGAAGCTTCTAGCATAAATGCCCAAGATGCTTCAAAGCCAATGACACTACCAAAAAAGTTGCCAACTGCTTCTGAGAAAGGGGCCCAGTTAGTGCCAAACTGAAATTCCATTGGAATACCCGTTGCTACACCAACGCCGAAGTTAAGGGCATACAATTTAGACCAAAAGCGAGCATTATAGTAATAGTCAGGATTGCGAGTTCTTAACCACAGTCCTTCAATAATCACCAAATAAATTCCCACACCTGTTGTCAGGGTGGGCCAAAGCATATGGATGCAAGCAGTCAGTGCAAACTGCATCCGTGACAATACAACGGTATTCGAGAGAAATTCCATGTTGGCATCTCTTGATTGAGCTAGAGAGTATCAATCTTTCTCTATATATGAGTAAACTGAGGCGATCGCATCTTCATCTATCGTTAGACTAATTGCCAAAACGTTAACTCAGTTGTATGAATTGATATGCCTCTGCCTGAGATAAAACATCCGTTGTTTCTTAAATAAGACGGTTAGACAAGCAGGGCTTCTAGCTTTGCCCTAAGCGGCATAAAGATAGGGATAGAAATAATAAATTCCGCCCCTTGTCCTAAAACTGATATACACTCCAACTGTCCTTTATGTTTATTAGTCACAATCTGGTAACTAATAGATAGCCCTAAACCAGTGCCTTTACCAACACCTTTGGTTGTAAAAAAGGGTGTAAAGAGTTGGCGGCGCACATCCTCAGACATACCAGAACCATTGTCAGCAATGCGGATGACGGCAAAATCACCTTCAACAGTAGTACGAATTGTAATAATACTTGGCTGACGTACGATATCGGCATAAGTCCGATGTTCGTTAAATTCCTCTAAAGAATCGATCGCATTTGCGAGCAAGTTCATAAAAACCTGATTTAGTTGCCCTGGGTAGCACTCTATGGGTGGTAGGTTACCGTACTCCTGTATTACCTGAATTCCCGGAGAGTCTGGTTCGGGTTTAAGCCGATTTTGCAAAATCATCAGAGTGCTATCAATGCCCTCATGTATATCAACAGCTTTGACTTCAGCTTCATCTAGGCGAGAAAAGTTTCTTAAAGACAATACTATCTGGCGAATGCGATCAGCTCCTACTTTCATTGAAGCTAAAAGCTTAGGTAAGTCTTCCATCAAAAAATCTAAGTCAACCGCATCTATCTCATTCTGAACTTTAGGTGGTAAATTCTGGTTTTGCTGCTGATAAAGTTCTACTACATTCATCAAGTCTTTGACATAATTCTTCACATGAGTTAGGTTGCCATAGATAAAGCTGACAGGGTTATTGATCTCATGAGCAACGCCCGCCACCAACTGCCCCAAGCTAGACATTTTTTCGCTTTGCACCATCTGAGACTGGGTGAGCTTTAATTCATCGAGCGTCTGCTCTAGCTGCTTTGCTTTTTCACGCGCTTGTGTTTCCGAAACTTCTAACTCCTGAGAGTATATATGCAAATTTGTGTAAAGCCGAGCATTTTCCATAGAGATGGAAACTTGCGAAGTCAATAGATTTAGTACCTCTAGTCGGTCTGCGGTAAAGGCTCCGGTGGTAAGGTTGTTTTCTAGGTAAAGAACTCCAGTCAGCTTGCCCTGATGAGCGAAAGGCGAACATAAAACTGATTTGGGTTGATTGGCAACAATATAGTTGTCGCTGGCAAAACGCTCTGTATGGCTGGCATCGTCTAAAACCAAACTTTCTTTTGTTCTTTCAACATAGTTAATCAGCAAAGCTGGCAGTTTATTCCTTACTTGAACCAGACTAGATGATTGCACTGTAACTTGGTCGCGATTAACGCTTCCCTCAACTTCAATCAGCCATTGGTTCTCCCGTCTGACAAGTAGATATCCCATTTGAGCGCCAGCATTCTCAATTGCAATTGTCATCATTTTTTCCAGCAATCGGCTTAGCTCCATCTCGCTTGACAGTGCTTGTGATGCTTTAATCGCTGTGCTGATATCTAGAGTTTGGGTTTTAGCTTCAGAAATATCCGGAATCTGTTTTGTAGCCGTACCTCGCCCATTTGCTTCCCTGGCTGTATCTCTAAAAAGTTGGGAATATTCTTCGTCCAGTTGCTGGACTTTACCCGTAGCTTGCCACTTGAGATAGCAATAGCGGGCTTCTTTAAAATAAACTTTGGCAAAGTTTTTCCTACCCTTAGCCAAGTAAAATCGAAATGCCAGTTCGTTTGCTAAAGCTTCATTTTGTAAATAACCGTTTTCGGCAGCAGAAGCGATCGCTTGATCATACAGTTCCATTGCCTGATAATCTTGTTGGGAAATCCGAGCAATTTCAGCTTGAATTAGCAGAAACTTATGTTGGTAATTCGCTGAGCAGTGTATTGCCCATTGCTGGAATTTTTCTAAGTTGGTATTTAGTTTATGTAGATAAATTACTTGAGTTTCTATATCTGCCTCTGCATAAGCTCCTGCCAAAGCAACACTTTGGTGAAAGTAGAAAACCGGATTAATAAAAATTCCTCGCGCTCCCCCAACAAATTTTTCGGCATTGTCTGCATATTCAACAGCTTTGGTATACTCTCCATACCAGTTACAGAGCGCAAGTTTATATATGTAAACTACAAATGCACTCAACATATCCGAAGATGCCAGGGCAAATTCTAGCACTTGCTGTTCATCTGCCCAAGTTCCAACAAGCTGGTCAATCTTGGCTACTGGCTTAGTTAGGTTAGCGATCGCTTCCATAGCCAACAGATGGTAGTTCAACATATTTTTGTCAATCTTGCGGAGAGTAGGAATAAAATCTTCGGCTACTTCTGCCGTTGTTTCCAAAGATTCATTTCCGAATAAACATTGCCACAAAAAATTAACTGAACAATAACCAGACCATTGGTAAGAACCTGTTTCTAATCCACTATTAAATCCTTTTAATAAATAAGGTTTACCCTCACTAATGTGGTCTTTGTAGTGACAGATTAAACCTCCCCACATATTCAAAATATTCGCTTCTAATTCCTTCGTCCTTAAAATTTCATGCAGCCGCAGAGATAATTCACCAAACTCATAGCCCGAATCTACCTCACCATATTGAAACACCAGATTAAAGGCATAAAGCATATAGCCAAATACCGAAATTGGTGAGTTGCCATACTGAACTGAAAGTTGAGTTATATTCATCGATGTAATGTGCAACGCTTTAGATCCTAAAAAGTAGGCAATAGGCCAGACTTCTTTTAAGATGCGTTGAGCCATTAACTTCTCTTCGTCTTGCATTTGTGGTAGTTCTGCAAGACTAAAAGTTGAGCGATCGCCAATAATTTTTTTTGTCTGATTCAGTTTTTCTAACAGATATGCATCATCAGGATAAGCTGTAAACTTCAAGCCTAAAAGTTCTAAGGTGTTTAACCCAATTTCATAGGCGGAGTTTAAGTCATTCTCCATGCGATAACACATAATCCGATATTCATTCACTCGGCACATATCAAGAGTAGTTTTAACTTTGCTGAAAGTCTGCTCAAAAATCAGCAAAGCTTGCTCATATTCACCATTTAAAAATTCTGCTTCTCCAGATTGTAAATATAAAGTTAGTGTGAGTAAATATTTATCTTGCCAGCTATTGTCAGGGAGATAGCTCATCCCTGTTTTCAACAATTTTAGTGCAGTTACAAACGCCGAAGAAGATTTTGCTCGCTGACCTGCTTTCAGATTTAATTCTGCTAGTTCATATCTTTCTGCTGGTTCAACAATCAATGCTTCTCCAGCATTGAGATGGTTGACAATATCAAAAAGATGCTCTTCCAACTGGGCTTTTTCAGTATTGTGTAATAGTAATTTGCCAATTTTCAGATGTACTTCTTGTTGCTGACCAGTTGGAATTAAAGAATAGGCAGCTTGCTGAACGCGATCGTGCAAGAACTTATAATCAACTTTTACCGCAGTATCGCAGTATGTTGCCAATTCCGATTGATTCAATAACTGAGGAATTTTGTAAGTATCGCTCAAGGGAAGAATTAATCCCGCCCGCAAAGCTTCCCATAAATCAACTGCTGTTGCTGATGCAGATTTTTCGTTTACTACAGCTAGAATTTCTAAATTAAACCGATTACCAACACAAGCAGCTAATTGTAAAACTTGCTGCGTCGGTTCTGACAGCCTCTGAATTTTATTCACCATTAAATCGACGACATTATCGGTAATGGCTTGTTCCTGAATTTTGTTGAGATCCCAGTGCCAAAAACCCGAACGATAATCAAATGTCAAGAGATTATCTTGATGCAATATTTTTAGTAACTGAGTCAAGAAAAATGGATTACCTTGGGTTTTTTGAAATAGCAAATCAGCTAAAGGTTCTGCCTGAGATAATTCGCAATTGAACGTGTCAGTAAGCAGTTGAGTAATATGAGGTGTTGCTAATGGTTTTAAGAGCAACTCTTCAACAATTGCCCCAGATGCCCGAATTGTCTCTAACATAAGTATCAGCGGATGGGTGGGACTAACTTCGTTATCTCGATAAGCCCCAATCAGCAATAGATACTGACTTTCTGGGTCAGTCATCAAATTCTCGACCAGCTTCACAGAGGCAGCATCTGCCCATTGGAGGTCATCTAAAAACAGCACTAAGGGATGTTCAGCAGCAGTAAAGGCATGGATAAATTGCTTAAACACCCGATTAAAACGGTTCTGAGACTCAGCAACCCCCAACTGCGGAACAGGCGCCTGCTGCCCAATAATTAGTTCTACTTCCGGGATGACATCAATAATAACTTGACCATTAACTCCCAATGCTTGTAGTAATTTATTTTTCCAAACCTCAACTCTGGCTTGGGTTTCAGTTAACAGTTGTCGCATCAATTCTCGAAATGCTTGAATCAAAGAAGCATAAGGAATATCTCGTTTAAGTTGGTCAAATTTACCACCTATGAAGTAACCTCGTTGCCGCACAATCGGTTTGTGAACTTCGTTAACTAGTGAGGATTTGCCGATACCTGAGTATCCCCCTACCAACACAACTTCACTCTCTCCAAGACTGACTCTCTCAAAGGCAGCCATTAAAGCCGCCACTTCTACTTCCCGACCGTAAAGTTTTTGAGCTATTTGGAATTGATGCGAAAAATCTTGCTGACCTAGGGTAAAAAGCTCAATGCTGCCTGTTGTTTGCAATTGTATTGCTGCTTGCTCTAGGTCAGCCTTTAATCCGTAAGCACTCTGGTAGCGGTCTTCAGCAGTTTTGCTCAGGAGTTTCATCGCGATCGCAGAGATTCCTAATGGTACTTTAGGATTAATCTCGTGAGGAGCTACTGGAATTTTTGCAATGTGACAATGCACCAACTCCATTGGGTCTTGGGCATTCTGGAAGGGAAGCTGACCCGTCAGCATCTCGTAGAAAATGACACCTACTGAGTAAAAATCTGTACGATAATCTAAGGTTCGGTTGATGCGTCCAGTTTGCTCTGGCGACATATAAGCCAGCGTTCCTTCTAGAAGGTTGAGGCTACTAATTTCTGGGCTTTCTTTTGACAACAGCGAAGCGATGCTGAAGTCAATAAGTTTTATTTTCTCAGTATTGGGGTTATAAAGAATGTTTTCTGGCTTAAGATCCTTATGAATAATATGGTGGGTATGTAGCTCACCCAAGGTTTCAGTAATTTGGCCAGCGATGTTGAGAAATTTTATAAGTTCAATGCCTGTATTAGATATTTGATCTTTTAAAGATTCTCCACCAAAGTCTTCTAAAACCAGTGCTAGACCATTACTGTAGCCGTTATCGTAACTGATTAATTCATGGGGTTTGATTACACCTGCAATGTTCAAATTTTGGATAATTTCGTATTCGTGCTTAAGTTGAGCAATCTCTTTGACAGTAGGATATTCTGCTTTGAGAAGTTTAATAATAACTGAGTATTCATTAACCTTGGAATATGCTTGATAAACTACTGTAGTAGTAGCTTCACAAATTAAGTTTGTAATACTATAGTCTGGGATGCGGGAGATCAATTTAAACATTATTAGTTGCTTAAATGTTTTTAATCATAAATTTTGCTGGTTACTATGATGATTCCCGTAATCAAAGCAAAGTTAACGCTTTATATTGTTTATCTAAAATATGACGAGAGATTAAATCAGGCTTGTAGTTGCGTTTAAGCCCTACTACTTAGCTTGCTTCCACGTATCGCTAAAGCGAAAGCTTCGCTAACGCGCAGCGTCCCGCAGGGAAGTAGTATGATGTGTTGGTTTCATTTAAAGAATTGATATTAAATACTAGTTGTAGATGAGTCATGGCAATGCCCACCTACTTATATTATTTAACTTTAAAAATGATACAAAAAAGTACGTAGGAACATGGCAACGCCGTGTCCCTACGAGAAATCTATACTTATCAAGATTTTCGTGAATTGGTTTTACACTAATTTTTAATTAAGTAAAATACAAAATATCGTATGGTAGCACAGTTGTGCTACCATTTTTCGCGGTTTGCTAATCAAACATCATTCCCCGGACGCCACCCCCCAAGAATCGCCGCAAAACCCAACGCTGCTAACCCTAACGTCCCCCACTTCAGCGGCGGATTCCTATCCAACCACTCTAAGAAACTGGGTATTGTTAAGTGTTTAAAATCTCCTTCAACACGGTCATATTCGGGAATTGCTGTACCAAAAACATTATTTGGCCCGTCCTCTGATTTTGGCTCACTGGTATACTGTCCTGGAATAGCGATCGCTTGTAACAGTGCATCCGCTAGGGGAGGCGAAATGCGTTGCAGCAAATCTAACACTTTGCCTGCATCCCCGACGACATAATCGCGCGTGGGGTGTTCAGCAGCATAGAGAATGGCATCAGCAACTATGCTGGGTTGATAATACGGTGGTATTCCGGTCGGTTTTACCCCTAGCTTAGTGCCAACTTTATTGTAAAAAGGAGTGTTGATTGTTGCAGGCAATATTGAGGTGACGCTGATAGGCCATTTTTGGTATTGCAACTCCACACGCAACGCATCCAAGAAACCTTCTAAGCCATGTTTTGCAGAAGAATAAGGACTTTGCAGCGGCAAACTGCGCCTACCTTCCATTGAGGAAATATGAATTAATGCCCCACGTCCCTCTTGTTTAAGATAAGGGAGCGCTGCCATTGCACCGTGTACTTGTCCCATTAACGTGACATTAATTACACGCTGAAACTCTTCTGGTGTAATTTTCTCAAAAGGTGCAATTACACCTGTAGCAGCAGCATGAACCCAAGTATCTAACCGTCCATATTCTGCTACGGCTTTATCTGCGATCGCCTTTACCTGCTGAAAATCACTCACATCCGCCACAACTGCGATCGCTTCACCGCCAAAGCTGCGGATTTCTTCTACTAACGACTTCAGCCCTGGTTCGCTGCGTGCTGCAACTACTACCTTTGCACCGCGTCGGGCAAACTTCTCTGCCGTCTCCCGCCCGATACCGCTGGAAGCCCCAACGATGACTACTACCTGCTGATTAATTGGCTTCAATTGCATGGTTAAACATCTCTACCCTGTCCTTATTCCATGTTTAAGTTTTATTAAGGATAAGTACATCCCTCAGAAGGCTTACGCGCAGGGTAGAGATGGGCATAGGGGCAGCACTTCCGCTACGCTCAGTGACCGAGGAGCAGAGAGCAGGGGGACAATAATAACTATTAATTTTTAACTACTAATTCGTAACTCCTTTCCTTTTTTCTAATTTCGCCACAAAGCAATACCGCCTAATAAACCAGTGATATTAGGGATGAGTTTTACATTTAACGGTAGCTGGAGATTCACTCTGACGGCTTCACCACCGCCTATGTAAAGGTAATCATAATTGAACAGACGTTGCAAAGATGCGATCGCTTTTTCTAAACGCCTGTTCCATCTTTTCTCACCAATTTTTTCTAACTCTGCACGCCCTAGTTGTTCCTCGAAAGTCTCTCCTTTGCGAAAGGGATGATGTCCCATTTCCATGTTCGGCACGAGTTTACCATCCACAAACAAAGCCGAACCAAACCCTGTACCTAAAGTAATAACTAATTCCACACCTTTACCTGCGATCGCTCCTAGCCCTTGCATATCTGCATCATTAATCACCCGTACAGGTTTGTCTAAGCGTTTTGACAATACTGTTTCCAAATCAAACCCGATCCAATCTTGATGTAAGTTTACCGCTGTTTCTGTAACTCCAGACCGTACCACACCAGGAAAACCTACCGAAACGCGATGAAATTCACCTTGAGCTGCTGCTAAAACGACAATTGCATTAATCACAACCTCTGGTGTAGCAGGTTGAGGAGTATCCAAACGCGCCCTTTCTGTCAAAGGATTTCCCGTGATATCCAAAACCATAGCTTTCACCCCACTACCGCCAATGTCAATCGATAGGGTGCGAATCGATCCATTTTCTTCAACCATTAGCTTAAGTCCTCGTGATTCTTTGGCTATTATGCTCTGCTATATCAAGTAAAGTTTGAATGTTTTGATAGTCTTCACATCATTAAAAAATAGGGATTAGGGACTGAAGAATATGAAATAAATTATCCCCGATCTCCGATGCCCAATGACGCCATTTCTGTGGGGGTTCCCTCCGCACAGAACTGACTCCCCAATGCCAATTAAAATAAAAATGGCGCGATTTCAGAAATATGCACAGCTTTATTCCCCCAGAACGCTTTTTTCCCTACCTCGCTTGGACTGATATCCAAGCTATGCCAGATAAGGAAAATGTGGTAATCATCCAACCAGTAGGGGCAATTGAGCAACATGGCCCACATCTGCCGTTGATTGTGGATGCTGCTATTGGTGTTGGGGTACTAGGAAAAGCTCTAGAAAAGCTGGACACGAGGATTCCCGCCTATGCCTTACCAACTCTTTATTATGGTAAATCTAATGAACATTGGGATTTTCCCGGTACAATTACCCTGAGTACGGCAACTCTCACGGCAATCATTATGGAGGTGGGAGAAAGCATCTATCGTGCTGGATTTAGAAAATTGGTGTTAATGAACTCCCACGGTGGACAACCCCAAGTAATGCAGCTAGCCGCGCGGGATTTGCACGTTAAGTATAATGATTTTTTGGTGTTTCCGCTGTTTACTTGGCGTGTGCCTAATATTACTAAAGAATTATTGACTCCAAAAGAGGCACAGTTAGGAATGCACGCTGGAGATGCAGAAACTAGCATTATGCTCACAATTTTGCCAGAACAAGTAAAGCTGGAAAAAGCTGTTGCTGAATATCCACCAGAACAGGAAGAAAGTAGTTTGCTAAGTTGGGAGGGTAAGTTACCCGTGGCTTGGGTAACGCGGGATATTAGTAAAAGTGGCGTGATTGGCGACGCGACAACCGCAACTAAAGAAAAAGGCGATCGCATCCTCGAATCTGTTGCTAACGGTTGGGTAGAAGTCATTCAAGATATTTACGCCTTTCGACAACCAAAATCACATTAGGAGACAGGGAGAGAACTAATCCCCAATCCCCAATCCCCAGTCTTATCTAGATTTGCTAATCTAGGAATAATGGAAATAATGCTGCTGGTGGTGGCAAATATCTAATCAAAGTAATAATAAGAGAAAAAATTATGACGGCGTTTGAACCTAACAGCATCCGTTCTTATAGCCAAGAAGATGTACAGCAAATTTTGCAATTTGCGATCGCCCGTCAAGCTGACGACAAAGACACAGAATTTTCTTATCAGCAACTGTTAGAAATCGCTGCTGAGTTAGAAATTTCTCCAGAGTCTCTGAATTTAGCAGAACGTGACTGGCAAGCACAACACAGCCAGATGCAAAGCCGGAAAGCTTTTGATGCCCACCGCCTCAGAAAATTTAAGAAACGTCTAAGTAATTATGCAATTGTTAATGGTTTTTTGATGCTCGTCGATTTAGTCGGTGGTGGCGGTGTTTCTTGGTCGCTGTATATTTTGCTATTTTGCGGATTACCAGCAGGGCTTGACTTCTGGAATACCTTTCAAACAAAAGGTGAAGAGTACGAAATGGCATTCCAGAAGTGGAACCGTAACCATCAAATTAAACAAACTATTAGCACAGTTTTGAATAGGTGGTTCAAAGCTTTGCAAACTTAAGTAATTTACAGTTATACAGCACGTCTTACTACTTAACGCTCTTGGAAAACGCTCCTTAATAAAAAACCCCGTGAACGGGGTAACATTTGCCTTAATAGCAATTTTTTATCCACCACATGAAATCAAAGAAACACAGCAATTATTAGGATTAGAGCAGATATTACTTTGTTTTCGTAAGTATTCTGTCTCTCTTTAAGGGTATATAGGGTCTATCAATAGTCTGAAGAGTACCCCGTAAATTTAGCTATAACCTAAATATTTACTTAGCATAATCAGTATTTAAACCGATTTCATTGCGATTTTGGTAAGTATAAATTGTAATTGTTTACTAGAAGTGAGTGTAGTACCAAGCAAATTGTTGACGCTGCTACTAATTTTTAAGTTGCAGTTTCAAACAAGAGCATACATCTAGACAATTGAATTGTTTCATTAGAATACTCGTTCATATCAATTAAAAACCTTTGTCTTCGCTTTTCTTGATATTGACGAAGCCGAGAACTATTTTCAATGCTCTCACTTCACTTTTCTGTAATAGAAATCAACTCAATCACAACGATTATGAAAATTACTTTGGTTAGGACACATCACATAGTAATACCTACTCTTATGGTTATAAACTATGTACTTTTCACTATGTTGCTCAAGTACTCAGATAGCCTTAATTCGTTACTCAGTCCAGAGTCCATATTCTAGATAATTTCAGTATATCTTTAGCCTCAAATTGGCTTTACACTTAGTTCAGCAGCGATTTTGTTGAGTCAGTGAACTTAAGATTGACAAGTGCTTAATATGTGTATTTTAGGTGGGTCACAATTATAATTTACCCAGTAGAAAAAAAAGCGATCGCATGATTTAAAAATCTGTGATCGCTTTTAGTTTTGATATACCAGAAGCATTAGACTTAGCTAAAGTTTCCACCTATACTTGCGGCTTACTTAGCCTTGGCTCAATGCTGAATGAGGTATTATATAAGAGCCTACCGACTAGTTGATTATTTTCCTATAAGTTAACTCTATAAATTAGCGATCGCAGCTTTATTATTTACATAGTGTATAGCTTTTATTAACCCCTATCTAATTCCCAAATGAGTGAAATTTTTTATGATCAATCTAGAATAGTATCTGAGTTTTATGCCTGCTATTGTTTTTGTTCCTTCTTGAAAATGCTACACAAAGGCACTTTGGAAGCTATATATTTAAGTTATGCTGCAAATTTCTAACAAAATTATCATCCCCGATACAGACATAGAAATAAGTGCGATTCGCTCTCAAGGAGCGGGAGGTCAAAACGTTAACAAGGTTTCTACAGCTATCCACTTACGCTTTAAAATCGAGACTTCATCATTACCCACTTTCTATAAAGAGCAGCTTTTGAAGCTAAATGACCGACGCATTAATCAGGAAGGAGTCGTTGTAATCAAAGCCCAGGAACACCGAAGCCAGGAGAAGAACCGAGAGGAAGCGTTAAAACGGCTCCAAGAACTCATCAAAAGTGCAGTAATACTGCCCCAAAAGCGCAAACCGACTAAACCAACTCGTAACTCTCAGAAAAAGCGCCTTGACCACAAAACTAAACATGGACAGATTAAATCCAACAGAAACCAAGTCACGGATTATTAAATATTTAGTAATACAGCAGTTTGCAACTTAACGAGGTACACATTTTTAACTCAATAGCAAGATATAGAGCTAATTTGCTTCCTAACTCCTCTATGGAGGCAATTAATTACGTTTCTACTCCTGACTCACTTCGGCTACGCTCAGCACCTCGATTGCGCTCGGCGACCACCTGAATTCTGATATATGTGTGATAGAAAGAAAATAGTTTTGTCATGGGCTGCATTATTACTAAGTTTTACTAGCTTATTTATCAGTTCTTGGATTATTATTCCTGCTCCCAATATGTTTTTACTCAATTTAGCAGTGGGAGCGCCAGAAGTCAGTCCCTGGTTATTTGGATTAAATCTATTTTCTTTGTTGCTTTGTTTTTTCTGCATACGTCAGCGTCAACTACAGCGCCTAACCTGTATTGTCAGCTTAATCGGATTGTTAATTTGTGCGTTAGTGCTAGTGAATATACCATCGACTCAAATACAGATGTCGGAAGCGATGAAACGGGGGTTAGGTCAAGATTATTTAGATAAAATTCCAGTACTAGCAAGCGCCAAAATGCAACCCAGTCCTTTTGTTTTAGCTAATACTTTGCAGGGCATTTCATCAGGTAAAACGCGTCATCAATCAGGTATTTTGTTTGCTATGCCTGCGGGAGTACCTTTAAAAATAGAAGTTTATCAACCGCCAAAAGTAGGTAAATATCCAGCGTTGGTGGTGATTTATGGTGGAGCTTGGCAATATGGTACTCCTCACGCCAATCGTGAGTTTAATCAGTATATGGCAAGTCATGGGTATACAGTATTTGCCATTGATTATCGACACGCACCTCAATATCGATTTCCAGCTCAGTTAGATGACGTGAATACAGCCCTCAATTTTATTCGCCAACACGCAAGTGAATATGAAGCTGATCCACAACGTATGATTTTATTAGGACGCTCTGCGGGAGCGCACTTGGCAATGTTAGCGGCTTATCAATCAGATGCACCTCCTATCCGTGCTGTAGTAAGCTATTATGGGCCTGTTGATTTAACTCAAGGATACAAATCACCGCCATATCCTGATCCGATTAACACTCGCGCTGTTTTAAAAAGGTTTATAGGTGGTTCTGTAGAAGAATTCCCTCATGAGTATCAAATCGCTTCACCGATAAATTATGTCACCCACTCTTTACCACCAACTTTATTAGTTTACGGCAGTCGTGATCATTTGGTAGAAGCCCGATATGGCAGACAAATGTATCAACGTTTACATGACTCTGAAAATACTGCTGTTTTCCTAGAAATTCCTTGGGCAGAACACGCTTTTGATGCTATTTTCAACGGTGTCAGCAATCAATTAGCCTTATATCATACTGAAAGGTTTCTGGCTTGGGCATTGTCCAACTAATAATTTCATCTTTTTTATCTATAGGTATCTTTTGGTAGGCTAGGAGTATTCACTTGCTTCCTTGGGAATAATAGCTTTGTAGATTATCGCTATTTTAGAAACAATCAACCCTTGGTTCACTGTTGAGGTCTTTTTTTATTCGGCAAAATGGCATACCTACAGATTAGAGGCTTGCTACTGTATTTGAGTGGGATACATTCCATGCGAAAAGTACTGACTTGCATAACCCCTGGGTAGCTACCAGGGGTTTTTATTGATGCTAAGGGCGATGATAGAAACAACGCTTATCTATCATATACTATTTAACTCATACATAAGCCAGGTAAATAAAATATAAAATCTGCATAAACTACCTGACTTCAATCTTTTTAAAAAATTGTTTATTGGGATGTTTTAAGCACTAGAAACACTCACCATCAGCGGAAGCTACTTCACAATTCTCTATGAATTCTGCTGGAAGTCCTAGTTTGTTGAAAATAGCAAAGGAGTAGAGAATTCAAACTTCTGGATTCTCTACTCCTAATTTTCTATGTCCCCACTTTTAGCACTCAGTACTCAGTTAAGGAGCAAGTGCATTACCTCGAATTAAGCTACCAATAGTTTTGGCAGTAATTTTTAGTTGAGTAATAGGATTAGCTGGGACAACCGTCTTATATAGATAGCTATCGAATGTCAGCTTTTGTACATCAAGGTCGCCGCACATTTCTACAAACGCCTCGCGGGTGGCGTCAGAACGATAGAATACGCTTTGCAGGATGTCCAGCACCTTGTAAGTGAGTCCGTATTTTTTATCCCAACGCTTCAGATAAATTTTGAGGTCATCTTCTGTAGGAATACGGTTTCCACTGTTAGACGCCTCCACAATTGTTTCGGCACACATCCGCCCAGACTTAGCGGCAAAGTAAATGCCTTCACCAGAGGATTTGGTAACATAACCAGCAGCATCTCCCACCAAAGCGATGCGACCAACAACGCGACGAGGACGGGGATGTTCAGGAATAGGGTGCGCTTCTACTTTGATGATTTTACCGCCTGCCAACTTCTCGGAAGCACGGGCGCGAATTCCGGCTTGTAACTGTTTGATGCTGGCTTTATTGACGTGCATCGTGCCAGTACCCACAGCTACGTGGTCATATTTGGGGAAAACCCAAGCGTAGAAGTCAGTAGAAACGTCATCGCCGACGTACATCTCGGCGAGGTCGTTATAGTATGCCATCTTGTCTTCGGGTAAGCGAATCCGCTCTTGAAAAGCGATCGCATAATTATAATCCCCTGCATCCATTTCTTTAGCAACGCGGGAATTTGCCCCATCTGCCCCAATAATTAGATCCACTTTCAGGGTTTTGGCAATCCCCTGTGCGCCACCTTCAGTGTGGTCAACGTAATGGATGGTATAAGGGTCGCTATTGTTTGTGGGTATATCGAGTTTATGAACAGTGGCATTAATTAAATTTGCACCTAGTTTTGCTGCACGATTTCTCAAGAAACCATCCAGCACCTCACGGCGACACATTCCAATATATTCGTCTTCATTTAACAGATTGATATCAACCTCACGATTGGAAGGCGAAATCATTTTCATCTTCCGCACGCGGCGATCGATAATCTCTGGTGGTAGGTCAAACTCACCCACCATACACAGGGGAATAGCACCCCCACAGGGCTTAGCATTGTCTAGCTTCCGCTCAAACAGGTAGGTTTCAATCCCAGCTTTTGCCAGTGTTTCAGCGGCAGATGAACCAGCAGGGCCTGACCCAATAACAGCAACCCGTAGTGTCAAAGGTCTTTCTCCCAATCTTCACATTTACCGAGAGCATCGTATCACGGTCTTTTGGCTGATTTCTCGCTCTACCTCCAGGTTTTGGGTTAAATGCAATATTCCTTAATGTTTCGATACAATTCGGGACTGGGGATTGGGCAAAATCTCTCATAAAATTGAGTGACTTTAGACTTTGCTTAAACAATCGACAATGCACCTAAATTACCGCTGTAACCAGTGATCTCAATGATGCTGTCAGTTTTGGCGTCAAATCCGTTGGTAGAATCATTAACAGCTAAGAAAGTTCGTAGTCCAAGATCAGGATGTGTAGCTACACCGAGAGTAAACGTCGCTGCTTGATTAGCAACAAAACTAGTTGTGTCTAGCAAGGTTTGGATTTTGGACTCATTTAGAGTTCTAATAGTGCCAAATTGCTCAACATTTAAAGCATTTACAGCATTTGGTGCATCAATAATGTCTATACCAATCTTCAAGTCTGTAATTGCATCAAAATTAGACAATAAGGAATCTGTTAAATTCTCAAACACAAACCTATCACTACGATTTCCACCAGTCAGAATATCTCCACCTTCCCCGCCGATGAGAGTATCACTGCCATTGCCTCCCTTAAGTTGGTCATTGCCATCAAATCCTGAAAGTTGATCATTACCATTGCCACCAACAAGTTGGTCATAGCCATCAAATCCGACTAAATCATCATTCCCATTGCCACCAAAAATTTTGTCGTTACCAGCTAATCCCAACAGTTCATCATTTCCGTCACCACCAGAGATTTGGTCATTGCCAGCATCACCAATCAACTCATCATTACCACTGCTACCATTCAGGGTCAAACCCTCTACTGCATTATCATCAATGGTCTTGGCTACGAGTCTACCTTTGTCACCATAGATGTAGCTGACAAGCGTATCAGTGACACCATCATTATTTTCGTCAATCTTCTCAGATATCAGTTTGCCAGTAGTATCGTAGTTGTAGGTAGTGACTGAAACAAGTTGACCATCAACAATCCCAGCATCAACAGTCTTAGTTGCCAAATTACCCAAGGCATTGTAGGCATAGGTAGTCAACGTATCACTGAGTCCATCAATTTTGCTGTCGAACTGTTCAGATATTAGCTTGCCGTTGGCATCGTAACCATAAGTAGTAACTGTATCAATAGTGCCGTCGTTACCTGCGTCAAATCTTTTAGTCGTTAGTTTGCCGCCAGCATCATATCTGTATGCAGTGAATGCGTCAATGATGCCATCTTTATTGTTGTCAGTCTGCTCAGATATCAGCTGACCTTTAGCATTGTATTTATAAGTAGTAACTGCATCAGCCGTGCCATCACCGTCGGTGTCTTGAGTTGTGACTGTGCGATCATAGATGGTGTTATACACATAGTCAACTGTCCCGTCGGCATTGGAGTCCTGGCTTTCAGATGTACGATTGCCGTTGGCATCGTAACTATAGATAGTTACAGAGTCAACTTTACTATCATTATTAGAGTCAGTGCTGTATGATATAAGGTTACTGTTGGCGTCGTAGGTCAAAGATACGGTAGAGTCAACTTTGCCGTCATTATTATTAGAGTCAGTACTTCCAGATATCACATTGCCGTCGGCATTGTAGGTAGAAGTAGAGAAAGAATCAACTATGCCGTCGCCATTAGAGTCATAGCTAAAAGATGTCTGGTTACCGTTAGCATCATAGGTAGTGATAGTGGCAGTGGCATATTCACTGATACCGTCATCATAATCAGAGCTAGAGGTTTTAGATGTGCGGTTGCCTTCAGAATCATAGGTATAGGTTGTAACAGATTTATAAATATAATTTATAGAGCCGCGTGCAACTGATTTATCGCTTTGGGATATCAAGTTACCGTCAGCATCGTAGCTATAAATAGATTTGGTGTTATTTGTGAAGCTGCCATTAATATCACCATTAATATCACCTACAGAGTTGACGGCTGTCAGATTACCTTCGGTATCATAACTATAGGTAGATGTATTTACATCAAAGCCATATCTGTAAAGTTGTTCGGTTCTTTGGGTTGCTAGTCTACCATTGTTATCGTAAGTATAAGTGGAGTCTGTACTACCTTCACCATCAATAAAGGAGCTAGATGTTAGACTACCGTTAGCATCGTATGCAGCGGTAGAAGAAGCGCCAGGGCTAGGGTTATCTATCAGTCTACTATTAGCATCATAAGTATAGCTAATTGCTTGTTCGTACGTATCTTCACTATCAGAGTCGGAACTTACAGATGTGAGGTTATCTTTTGGATCATAGGTATAAGTAGTGACTTGCTTACCACTATAAGTTGGATCAGTAGTTTCTGATATTAAGTTGCCCTTAAGATCATAGGTAGAAGTGGAAACAAACTCAAATACACCATCGTTATTTGAGTCTCGGGTAACTAATATCAAGTTGCCGTTGGTATCATAGGTATTGAGTTCTATAGAGTCAACCGTGCCGTCGCCATTTCCGTCAGAGCTAGAAGATATTAGCTTGCCGTCGGCATTGTAAACGTAGGTCGTAACATTTTCAAGCTGATCATTGCCATCATGGTCAGAGCTAGAGGAAATGAGATTATAAGTAATTACTGATTCTGCTAGTCCATCACTATTGTTATCAATTTTCTCACTGGTGAGATTGCCGTTACTGTCGTAAATATATGTTGTAGTAGATGACATAAGTTTGATTTACGTACGTTGAAGATCATTATTAATTGTAGCGAGTGCTAATTTACTCTCTTTACTAATTAATCTCTTGCAATCAATTCAGGAAAAATGTAATTTTAGGTAATTTTAATACACAAATAAAATTTTCTACCTATACAAGCAACCTCACTCTCCAGATAGATGTGAAAGCTGTAGTTCAATACAAATTAACTTAAATGAAAAAGCGATCGCTTGTTCATTTACTCAACTTTAATCAGTCAATTACCATCAAATTACAAACAAAATTTGAGACTCTTGGATCGAGAATCTTGTTATTTACGCTTAATGTAATAGTACTAATAGTTATCTAGTTAGCTTACAACTTGTAGAATGTTGTGCATAACTAAGAAATTCTAAGTAAATTAAGGTTTTGTCAAGTGAAAATATGAATTTGTCTCACGCAGAAGCGCAGAGAATAAGAGTTTAACAAGAAAGAATAAAGGCGTATTTAGCAACCCTGGAAATTTTCTTGCACATCTAATACGATTCTTTGTGGCAATGGGATGATATCGAGGGCAGCCGCATAATGTCAACAAAAGTATTTTATTATCAAGAAGTCTTAACGTCAGCGTATTAACACTTGCTTATTGACTAGTAAGACTTTTCTCTACTTTCCACTCCCGTCCGCTAGTAGTTAGCCCAAATTTTGTTTACCTGTCAATAGTTATTTATGATATATGTATAACACGGCAATCCTAGCAATTAGGCGTAGATTTTTTATAGAGGGACAGCGGTAGTGGGCATATTAGTTGAAAACGTATCCAAGCAATTTGGAAGTTTCAAAGCAGTTGATCAGGTCGATCTACAAATCAAGAATGGTTCGCTGGTTGCTTTGCTTGGGCCCTCTGGGTCTGGTAAATCTACCCTGTTGCGGTTAATTGCGGGTTTGGAGATGCCAGATAGCGGCAAAATTTTGCTTGCTGGGAAAGACTCTACATATCAAAGCGTGCAAGAGCGCAATATCGGTTTTGTATTTCAACATTACGCACTTTTCAAGCATCTGACTGTGCGGCAAAATATCGCCTTTGGCTTAGAAATACGTAAAGCAGCAGCAAAGAAGATTAAGGGGCGGGTAGAACAGCTACTGGAATTAGTGCAATTGAGTGGGCTAGGCGATCGCTATCCATCACAACTGTCTGGTGGTCAAAGACAGCGGGTAGCCTTAGCAAGGGCGTTAGCAGTAGAACCCGAAGTATTATTGCTGGACGAACCATTTGGCGCACTTGATGCCAAAGTCCGCAAAGACTTGCGAGCATGGTTACGCCACCTCCATGATGAAGTTAATGTGACCACTGTTTTCGTTACCCACGACCAAGAAGAAGCAATGGAAGTTTCCGATGAAGTGGTGGTCATGAATAAAGGGTGCGTAGAACAGGTAGGGTCACCAGCAGAAATTTACGATAATCCAGCCACAGCATTTGTGATGAGCTTCATCGGCCCAGTAAACGTCTTACCCAACACCTGCAAGATTTTTCAGAGCAATGACTTTGATGCACCACATCCACAAGTCTTTTTGCGTCCGCAAGACGTGTTGATTGAAAAACACCCCGAAGGGGCTAGTGCAACCGCGACAGTTAGTCGGTTGATACATTTAGGTTGGGAAATTCAGGTAGAATTAACCTTAGATGACGGGCCTGTTGTGACGGCGCATTTAACACGCGATCGCTTTAATGAGTTGGAGTTAGAACCACAACAGCGAGTGTATGTGAAGCCGAAAGATGCCAAGTCCTTCCCCTTAACATATTCGGCTTAAGTTAAGTAGCACAATTAGCACTGTTAATCATCAAAATAGCATCTGATATATAGATGCAGCAAAGAGAATCTATGACAACGCAGCCTAAGTTAGATGGGATAAAGTCTAACTTAGGCTATTTTTATGCTTTTCAGCCCCTATATCCTGTCTCCTCGTAATTTTACTTAGTGCGTTCGTAGCTTAGTGGTTAATCAGATTTACTTTTAAACCACCAAGGCACAGTGAAAAGTTGAGCCAGTCGCTTGGGCGGGTTTCCCTACTTGGGCGTTAGCGTTCGCCTCCGGTCTAGAGAAGCGTTAGCATCACTGGCATTGAGCGCCGACTTCCGGCGTAGACACTTTGCGGTGAGTGAGTCTGAATAGGGGACTGCGAAGCCGAAAGCTTTGCGGTAGCAAGTCTTGTTTGCGACACCAAGGCGAGCCGCAGCCATCAGAACTTTTCAAAATAAAGAAAGACACAGAGCAAATATAATACTAACGCAACTATTACATTGCCAAACTCATTCCCTGGGCTAAGTCGTGCTAAGCCAGAAGATTTTGTTTTTAAAGTTGCATAAAACCGGAACTAGGCTCTGAATAATAAATAACTACCAAATAGCCTGCTAAAAGGAATTCATTTGCACAATATAAAAGTTCAACAAATATCTTGACACTTTGTTGTTTATAGCATAAGTAACTAATGATAAAGTCTCAATTGATATGCAGCCACAAGCATTTTCTTTTTGCATAAGTTTGCTAAATTCCTGCCTAATGGTTGCTATTAAATCAAATTGAAATGTCAAATTGAGTTTATCAAAGTGCCTCAAAATACTTTTCTAGAAAAAGAAATAACTAATATGGATGATTCAAGTCAAGAGCAATTGCATAGTCAATTGCAACGAGTTCCAATTGCCATTATCGGGATGTCTGCATTATTTCCTAAAGCTAAAAACTTACAGGAATATTGGAATAATATTGTTGGCAAAGTTGATTGTATCTCTGATATTCCCGCGTCCCGCTGGAATATAGATGACTACTACGACCCAGATCCAACAGCTCCTGATAAAACCTATTGTAAACGCGGGGGATTCATCCCAGACATCGATTTTAATCCCCTAGAGTTTGGGCTGCCTCCTAATATTTTGGAAGTGACTGATATTGCTCAATTACTCTCGCTGGTTGTGGCAAAAGCCGCAATGGAAGATGCAGGGTACGGGGAATCGAGAAACTTGAACCCCGATGTTTACCAAAAGATTCGCGATCGCACCGGTGTAGTCTTGGGTGTCATCGGCGGATGTATGCAATTAATCGTCCCATTGACTACCCGCTTGCAATATCCCGTTTGGGAAAAAGTTCTTAAAAGTAGTGGGATGTCCGGAGAAGATACCCAGAAAGTCATCGAGAAGATGAAGCTGGCTTATGTGGGTTGGGAAGAGAATTCCTTCCCTGGTTGGCTTGCCAACGTAGTTTCGGGACGGATTGCCAACCGTCTGGATTTGGGAGGAATGAACTGCGTTGTTGATGCAGCTTGTGCCAGTTCCCTCACCGCTTTGAAGATGTCGATTAGCGAGTTGATTGAACGTCGCACCGACATGATGATTACAGGCGGGGTAGAGACTGATAACTCAATCTTCAACTATATGTGTTTTAGCAAAACACCCGCCTCATCTAAAAAAGATTATTTGAATCCTTTTGATGCTGAGTCTGATGGGATGATGGTTGGTGAAGGCATCGGGATGTTGGTACTGAAGCGCCTTGAGGATGCAGAACGTGATGGCGATCGCATTTATGCAGTCATCCGAGGTATGGGTACAGGTAGTGATGGTAAATATAAAAGCATCTACGCACCGCGCCCAGAAGGACAAACCAGGACATTACACCGCGCTTATGAAGATGCAGGTTTTTCTCCCGCAAGTATTGGACTGATTGAAGCGCACGGTACAGGAACCCCTGTAGGTGATTTGTGTGAGTTCACTGCCTTAAAAGAAGTTTTCAGCGAGAACAACCCCCAAAAACAGCACGTTGCTTTAGGAAGTGTCAAATCTCAGATTGGACATACCAAGGCAGCTGCGGGGGCGGCGAGTTTAATTAAAACAGCGCTAGCTCTACATCACAAAGTACTACCACCAACTATTAACGTTACTAATCCGAACCCCAAGTTTGGGATTGAAAATTCTCCTTTTTACCTGAACACAGATGTCAGACCCTGGCTGCAACCCGACGCAGACACACCAAGACGCGCTGGCGTGAGTTCATTTGGATTTGGTGGCACAAATTATCATGTAGTCTTAGAAGAATATAACAAAGAACAAAGCTCTGCTTATCGTTTGCACAACACTCCGCAATCAGTCCTACTTTGGGCAGATACTCCAGAGCAATTGTTAGTTAAGTGTGAGGATGCCAAATCACAGTTAGAATCTGCAACTGGTCACCAATACTATAGAGAACTAATTAACTCCAGTAAAGCTTCGGATATTCCTCTTAACGCTGCCAGAGTCGGTTTTGTTGCTGTATCTCAAACTGAGGCTGGTGAATTACTCCAAATTGCGATTAAGCAACTGCAAAAACAACCGCAAGCAGCAACTTGGGAACACCCTCGTGGAGTCTACTACCGCAAATTAGGTATATCTCTCGAAGGTAAAGTGGTGGCTTTGTTTCCAGGCCAGGGTTCGCAATATTTGAATATGGGTACTAAGCTAGCCATAAACTTCCCGCCCCTGCGTCAAGCCTACAATTCTCTGGATGACCTGTTCATTCAAGATGGTCTACAACCACTTTCTCAAGTTGTTTTCCCCAACCCGACATTTGATAGTGAGCAAAAGGCTAGCCAGATTGCAGCTTTACAGCGGACTGAAAATGCTCAACCAGCTATCGGCGCTTTTAGTGCAGGTTTGTACAAAATTCTGCAACAAGCAGGCTTCAAAGCAGATTTTGCCGCAGGGCATAGTTTTGGAGAATTAACGGCTCTCTGGGCTGCTGGCGTGTTGAATGACGCAGATTACTTCTACCTAGTGAAAGCTAGAGGACAAGCAATGAGTACCCCTAAAAATGGTGCTGATTGTGATGCCGGAAGTATGCTGGCTGTGAATGGGGAGATTCGACAAATCCCAGAAATTATTAAGGGTCTATCTCATATCAATATTGCCAACTTGAATTCACCCAGTCAGGTTGTGCTATCAGGGGCAAAGCCAGAAATTGCTGCCGTAGAACAAATACTGAGCAAGCGCGGTTATTCAGTTACCCCGCTCCCCGTATCCGCAGCATTCCACAGTAAGTTCGTCAGTCATGCTAGCCAACCCTTTGCGGAAGCTGTGAAGGCGATCGCTTTCCATACTCCCAAAATACCTGTATATTCCAACACAACCGCCACACCTTACTCAACTGAGCCGGAAGCCATTCAACAAACCTTAGAAGGGCATCTTCTGAAATCAGTACTCTTTGAGCAAGAAATAGAGAATATCTATGCTGCTGGTGGTTATTGCTTTGTAGAAATTGGCCCCAGACAAATCCTGACTAACTTTGTTAAAGCTACCCTTGGCGATCGCCCTCATCTAGCTATAGCCTTAAATCCCAGCCGGGAAAAGGATAGCGACTTCCAGATGCGGCAGGCAGTTATGCAACTACGTGTAGCTGGTTTAGCTTTACAAAACCTTGATCCCTATCAGGTGGAAGTGCAAACAACCGAAGTTGCTAAAAACAAGGTGAATATCACCCTCAAAGGCAGTAACTATGTCAGCGAGAAAACAAAAGCAGCTTTTGAAAAAGCATTGCAGGATGGTCACCAAATAGAGTCTAAGGTTGTAAATCAACCTGAAACTGCCACTTCTGCTCAACTGATTTCACCCGCAGATATAACTGTCACTTTACCGGAGGCGACAAATGTCACCATAAATGTTACTCAACCGGAACATACAAATGTCACCATAGATGCCAATTTACCAGAACTGACAAATGTCACCCTAGATGTCACTTTACCGGAAACGATAACTGTAAACACAGATGAGATTCCAACTCAATTTATATCTGTGACATCTGAAAATCCGCTAACTGAGAACGCTTTTACACCAGATTCATCCATTATTGTTCCTTACATTGACACCAAAGAGATGATGCAACCTATTTCCCAACCCCCATATAACGCTTTTCCTGCTGTAGGTAACTATTTAGAGAAACTCCTGACACAGTTTTGCAACCATCAGTCAGAAATTCTGCGGGTACACGAGCAATATCTCAAGAGTCAGGCAGAATCTTCGCAATCCTTTTTCCAACTGATGCAGCAACAATATCGGTTGTTGTTAGGAAGCCCTCAAACCAAGCAGCAGTTAGTGGAATTGGCTTCAGAAAATACACTAACTAACGAGATTCTAGCTAACTTAGTTGCAACTGCTGCCACAACCCCAGTTGCTGAACTACCAACTACTCCAGTTGCGACTCAGATACCTGTAGTAGAACCTAAGCAACAGACTGTTGCCAATACCTTGGCATTTACCGTACCAATTGCCCAGCCACAGCCTGCTCCAGTTGTGACTCAGACACCTGTAGTAGAACAGGCTCCTGCCGCACCCGTGAGCGAGCCACAAATAACCAACACCCTGCCGACTGTACTGCCCACCACGCAAGAAACTCCATCTGTAGAAGCATCTACCTATGACAGTTCTATCAGTGAGTCCCTGTTGAGTGTGATTAGTGATAAGACAGGCTATCCAGCAGAGATGTTAGAGCCAGATATGCACTTGGAGGCAGATTTGGGTATTGACTCTATCAAACGGGCTGAAATCATCGGTGCAATGCAAGATTTATTCCCCAACTTGCCCAAGTTGAGTCCAGAGGAACTGGGAGAACAGCGCACAATTGGCAAGATTAGTGAGTACTTGGCAACAAAAATAGGAGAGGCTAAAAAAAAATGCCTCAGCGCAGTCTGATAACCAGCAATCTGTAATAGATCATCACATTCGGCGCTGTCTGGTCAAACTTATGCCTTTACCTACACCTGATTTTTGGGAGTTTCCTTTACCTGAGTCTCTTACCTGCCTAATTACCGATGACGGTTCCCTCATTACTAATAGATTAGCTAAGCTGTTGAGTGAGCGAGGTTGGCAGGTAGTTGTTCTCAGTTATCCTAAGTCTATTATGATCGAGCGCCCATCTCTACCCCAAGGAGTTCATCGCGTTATACTTGCAGATTTAAGTGAAGAGCAGTTGGAACAGCAACTGACAAGTATCTCGAAAACTTACGGTACGATTGGGGCTTTTATTCATCTACATCCTGATTATAGAGTTTGTGATTCCAAATCAGAAAAATCCATCCTCAAGAGTGTATTTCTTTTAGCAAAACACTTAAAGCGATCGCTCAATCAAGCCGCACGCACAGGACGTAGTTGTTTTTTGACTGTTGCTCGTCTTGATGGTGAGTTTGGACTAGGAGAAAAGGCTGACTTTAGTGCTATTAGTGGTGGTTTGTTCGGTCTAACAAAAACTCTGAATCTAGAGTGGGATGGGGTGTTTTGCCGAGCGATCGATTTAAGTCCTGAATTAAATGTAGAAGCTGCGGCAGACTCCATCTTAACTGAAATGTACGACCCTAATTCCCTAGTTTCGGAAGTTGCATATAACTTCCAGGGAAGAGTAACTCTAGCGTGTGAAACAGCAGCGATCGCCTAGTAATCCACAGGGTTAATCAACAACCGGGTTTCTTCAAGGTTATACATGGCACAGAACAAATATTTAACCATAGAAACCCGGTTTTTCAAGCTCATCTCAATCCCTGTGTTGGAACACAAAAAATAAGCAACATGAACAGCAATACTAAGATTAATTCATCATCCGTTATTCTTGTTAGCGGTGGTGGAAGAGGGGTTACAGCACAATGTACCATCAAATTAGCTCAGCAATATCAGTGTAAATTTATCTTACTTGGTCGCTCTCAACTTGCTAAAACCGAACCGGAATGGTCTCAAGACTGCTACGAGCAAGCTGAATTGAAAAAGCGAATTATGCAAAATTTAATTGCCCAAGGTGATAAACCAACACCAGCAAAAATTCAAAAAGTATTCAACTCTCTATTAGCTCAACGAGAAATTACTACAACCATCTCTACAATTCAACAAGCAGGAGGACAGGCAGAATATCTTAGTATAGACATCACTAACTCTTCTGCTTTACAGGCAGAGTTAGCACCAATTGTTCAGCGATTAGGGAAAATTACCGGAATTATTCATGGCGCTGGCAACTTAGCTGATAAATTAATTGAAAACAAAACAGAGCAGGATTTTGAAACCGTTTATAGTGCCAAAGCTGAAGGTTTAGAAAGCTTACTAAGTTCTGTAGAAATAGCTGAGTTAGATTTCATTGTTCTATTTTCTTCTTTTGTGGCTTTTTATGGCAATCCTGGTCAGTCAGATTATGCACTAGCCAACGAAATCCTCAATAAAACAGCCTGTTTACTTCAGCGTAAATATCCTTCTTGTCGTGTAGTTTCTATTGGTTGGGGGCCTTGGGATGGTGGTATGGTTACCCCCCAATTAAAGAAATTCTTTGACGACCTGAATATGGATCTCATTCCTCTGGAAGTAGGCGCTCAAATGTTAGTTGATGAATTAACATATTCTCACAATAAAGCTGCACAAATATTAGTAATGAGCAGTCCTATTGTGGCGCAACCAAAGCAGCTAAATCCAGAATTACGTTCTTTTCGTCTTCGCCGCCAATTAACATTAGCAGGTAACCCATTTGTTTACGATCACGTAATTGGTGGTAATCCTGTTTTACCAGCTATGTGTAGTATAGCTTGGATAGCTAATATTTGTGAGCAACTCTACCCCGGCTATCACTTTTTAAGTTGTAGTAATTATAAAGTTCTCAAGGGAATTATTTTCGACGACACTCTCGCAAAAAAATATTTTTTGGATTTAAAGGAAATCAATAAATCCGACTCTGGGGAAATCACTTTTGAGGCAATACTATGGAGTGAAAGCACTAAAGGCATCCCTCACTATCATTACAGTACTCAGATAAAAATTGTGCGGGTAATTCCCTTAGCGGATACTTATAAAACATTTACCTTGAGCCAAGACCCAGCCACATTAAATCTATTGCCTTATGAAAATGGAACATTATTTCATAGACCAATTTTTCAGGGATTAAAGAGAATTATCAACATCACTCCTGAAAAAATGACTGCTCAATGTTACTTAAACAAACTTGAAGCAGAGAAACAAGGACAATTTCTCTTACAAACATTCAATCCTTACACAGCTGATATTTTGTTTCAGTGCTTATTAGTTTGGGTGAGACATTTTTATAAGTTAGGCAGCTTGCCCTTGCAGGTTAAAAATCTAGAACAGTTCCGACCAATTCCCTTCGACCAAGAATTTTATATTTCTGTAGAAATTTACTCAAAAAGTGAAGCGAATGTGTATGCCAACGCCACAGCCCATGATGCTCAAGGGCAAGTATACCTTCAGATATCACAAATGCAGGTTACTACAAGTGAACGGCTTAATGTTCTCTTCTTAAAGAATTCTTGTACAGAAATAGAAAACTCAACCGTTATTAATTAATTAACAATATTTGATTGATATATAAGGAGATGTAAATGACTGTCAAACTGGCAATTGTAGGCATAGACGCTTTTTTTGGTACTAGTTATGGATTGGATAACTTTGAGCGTAGTATTTACGAGGCAACTCAACATTTTATTCCCGTTCCTTCTACAAGATGTCAAGGCATACAGCAAAAGCAGCCAATATTGGAAGGACAGAATTCTCACAATCATCAAGCGCCATTGGGAGCTTACATTCAGGAATTTGAAATCGATGCCTTTCGTTTCAAAATCCCGCCCAATGACTTAGATAAACATGACCCTAAACAGTTACTTTTACTTAAGGTAATTGATAATGCATTAAAAGATGCAAGTTTAGACAAAAAACAAAATGTAGCTATAGTTACTGCTATTAAAGAAAAGCAAAATTATGAGTTGGATAGTAATTTAAATGCAGTTATAGGTTATGACAACAGCCCTAGTGAGAAAACAAATGCTGTTTTCCAAAAGATTGCTACTTTATGGAATATTTCCGGCCCTAACTTTACTGTAAATCTTGAAGAGAATTCCGTTTTCGAGGCATTAGAGACAGCGAAAATGCTGCTCACTGTTGGGCCAGTAGATGCAGTTGTTGTCAGCGCAGTAGATTTTGCTGGTGGAATTGACTCTGTTAGTTCAAGCGCCAATACTCAAACGGGTAATTTTACCCTTAGCTATGACTATAATGCCAGTGGCTCAATCGTTGGCGAAGGAGCCGGGGCTGTAGTTTTAAAGCGATATGAAAAAGCTAAGCACGACCAAAACCGCATCTATGCAGTGATTGACGCGGTTAGTTTAATCCAAGAAACTGTAGCCACCCCAGCCGAATTAGTTAGACAAACTTGCCAGAAAGCTTTTGAGAAAGCAGGAGTTAGTCCCGCAGATATCGGCTACTTAGAGGTTTTTGCGAGTGGGGTTGAACACCAAGATGAGGCAGAAATTCAGGGTTTAATCCAAGCCTATCGAATTCCTGACACAGAATTAAGCTGTGCAATTGGCAGTGTTAAGACGAATTTTGGACATACCCATATTGCATCGGGAATCGCCAGCTTAATTAAAACTGCTTTTTGCCTTTACAACCGCTATATCCCTGCAACACCAGAGTGGACTAGCCCAAAACAGCCAGAAATTTGGCAAGATAGCCCTTTCTACGTTGCTACTGAGTCCAGACCTTGGTTTTTGACTCCAGGGCTAACAAAAAGAGTAGCTGCTATTAATAGCTTAGCGAATCAAGGCTCCTATGCACATTTAATTTTGTCTGAAGAACCAAGTCAGCAAGAACGTAGCAACAAATACTTAGAACAAAGCCCTTTGTATCTTTTCCCTATTGCTGCTAATGACCAATCAGCTTTACTTGATAAACTAGATGCGTTAGAACAGAGAATTAAAAATAGCTCCTCTTTCTCTACAATTGCGAGTCAGACTTTTGCTGCTTTTCAAAGTAATTCCCAGGCTATTTATGCATTGGCAATTGTTGGGCATAATCAAGAAGAATTACTTCGAGAAATTCAGCGTGGACGTCAGGGGATTCCTAATGCCTTTACTCAAGGGAAAGAATGGAAAAGCCCATCGGGTAGCTATTTTACTGCTAACCCTTTAGGTAAGAAAGGTACTGTTGCCTTTGTTTATCCAGGTGCATTGAATTCCTATATTGGCATGGGTCAAAAACTTTTCCAATTATTTCCTAAAATTTATGAACGTGCTGCTAAATTTGTTTCTAATCCTAGCCTATTTTTACGGGAGAAACAACTTTATCCCAGAAGTCTAAATAAATTATCTAAAAGACAGTTAGAAGACCTAGAAACAAATTTGCTCAATGATGCATTAGCAATGCAAGTTTCTGGTACAGGTTTCTCAGTGTTGTTAACCCACATCTTAAGAGAATACTTTCAAGTACAGCCTCAAGCTGCATTTGGATACAGTATGGGCGAAGGTACTATGTTGTATGCTCTGAATGTTTGGACTAGCGGTGAAGATGTTAGTAAGTTTGTGCATTCATCAGAACTATTTAAATCACGCTTGGTAGGTGCTAAAAATACTGTTCGGGATGCTTGGAAATTAACTCAAAATGCAAATAACGAAGGCGAATCTGTCTGGACTAGCTATGTTGTCATGGCTCCAGTATCCGCAGTTATTTCTTGCTTAGAACAAGAAAAGCGAGTTTATTTAACGAACATCAACACGCCTACAGAAGTCGTAATTGCTGGTGAACCTCAAGCTTGTCTGAGGGTAATTGAAGCTTTAAATTGCGATTCTTTCCGTTCACCTGCTGATATGGTACTGCACTGTGAACTGATGGCTTCTGAATATAATGATTTGATCAGACTTAATACATCACCTGCTCAAAATGTCTCAGGGATTAATTTTTATTCTTCAGCTAATTACAACTTGATTCCTCTTGACAAAGAGTCACTGGCTCACAACATTAGTCGAGGATTTTGTCAGCCTGTTGATTTCCCTCGACTGATTAATCGAGTTCATGAAGATGGAGCCAAGATATTTATTGAAATCGGCCCTGGTAATACTTGTTCTCGATGGATTACTGATAACCTCAAACAGAAAGAACATACTACTTTATCCATCAATCGTAGAGGAGCGGATGATTACGCTACCATTGTCAAAGCTTTGGCGCAACTAGTTAGCCATCGTGTTTCTCTAGATTTATCGCCACTATATTCTCCCATAGAAGAAAGTGAGAGTAAAAAGAAATCTTTGCTGAAGACTATCACTTTAGAACGTTATCCGTTAATTACAAAAAATGTAGTTGCTAGGAGTGAAAGTTTAAATATAGTTAGTTTGTCAGCAAGCCATTTACAGCTACAGCAGAAACAGCTAAGTTTAGTTGGAGCAGAAAAAGGACAAACTAGTGTCACAGTTACTAGTGATGTTTACCCAGTCAATTATTCATCGAAATTAGCGGGAACTGTCGAGAAACAACGTGATTTTTACGATAGGGATAGCTCTAAAATTTCAGTTCGCCGGAAGCCAGAAAATGTTGTTTACGATGAAGTGGATGTTTTAGAGTTTGCTAAAGGCACGGTTTCAAAAGTACTGGGTAAAGATTTTGAAGTTATTGACCCATATCCGAGACGAGTACGCCTACCGAATCCTCCTTATCTATTTGTCAGCAGAGTCACAAAAATTGCAGGTGAACGAGGTGAATATAATACAGGTTTCATTGAAACTGAATATGATTTTCCTCAAGATGCTTGGTACTCGGTTGACGGTCACATCCCTCTGGGAATATATGAAGAATCAGCACAGGGTTTCTTGCTTTTACTTGGCTATCTGGGAACTGATTTTGAGAATCAAGGGCAACGGTCATTCCGCTTACTAGATTTGACTGCTACATTTGTCAGTGAACAACCCGAAGACATCAAAACTGTTCGTTATACTGTCAAAATTAATTCTTTTGTCAGAACGAATTACAACTTAATAGTCTTTTTCACTTGTGAGTGTTTTGTTAATGACAAACTGTTTTTGAAAGTATCTGGAGGCTGTGCCGGACTATTTTCAGATGAGGAGCTAGAACAAGGGCAAGGTATTATTGCTTCTGCTAGAGATGAGAAACTAAAAAGTTTAATTAAAAAGCAAACTTTTGATGCATTACTGCCTTGTGAAAAATCGAACTTTAATTGGCAAGATTTGCTTTACTTGAGCCAAGGAGACATTGTAGCTTGCTTTGGTGATCGCTATCAACAAAATGGCTTAAATTCATCCCTACGTTTGCCTCCACAAAAGCTATTGATGATTGATAAAATCCTATCTGTTGATCCGAAAGGCGGAGCAGCCGGATTAGGTTTAGTCACAGCTCAAAAATCTGTAGAACCAGATGATTGGTATTTTCTCTGCCACTTCCAAAATGACCCGACCATGCCCGGTAGTCTCATGGTTGAAGGTTGCTCTCAGCTATTACAATTTTATCTTCTCTACTTGGGACTCCAGACAAATACTGTAGATGCTAGATTTCAACTAATACCTGAACGTCCACAAATAGTCCGTTTTCGAGGACAAGTTACGCCAACTTCTGCCAT